>CAZJKU010000005.1:0-96815 GCA_964546905.1 uncultured Staphylococcus sp. | reverse complement strand
AGTGCATTATACGGTTAGTCCGCCTATTCACCAACCGGAAATATCTACTGACCCCCTTCTTGCACACCAGCAGTTTCAATATTTTGCGCCGATTGGGGATAGGAGTAAAAAGAAAAACCTCTGAAAATCAATGATTTTCAGAGGAATTCTGCGGTCTGATAGACCCTTTAGTGACCCCGGAGAGGCTCGAACTCTCGACCCAATGATTAAGAGTCATTTGCTCTACCAACTGAGCTACGGAGTCATTGTTGTTGAATGTTCTATTGCTTTTGAGTAGGTGTCTCTCTCAATTGCGTTGCAAAGGTAGGGGTATTATCTGAGGTGTGCAAGTATTTGGGGAAGTTTTTTTATATATAATGTGATTTTAGGTGATTATGGCTAATGTCTGGTCGGAAATTCTTGATGTATATTATCATTTTAATTGCAAAATCGAAGTTTACGATCTTTCCTGCTGCGTTTCCGGCGATGTCTTCAGTTGCCTGATTCATGGCGAGGATGATTTTTTCGGCATTGTTTTCGGAAATAAATCTGGCGAAGTTGCGTGAAAAGTTCTGCTCCTCGGCGGTGAGATAGTTTAGTTGAGGGACGGAGAAGTTGTAAATGAAGTTTTCGCGGATGAGGCGTTGGGCGTAGTTGTAGAAGTTGATTTGCTGTTCGCGTCCGAGTGCCGCAAGGTCGTTGGCCCACCGGCGCAGGTCCTTGACGTCGCGCTGATAGGCGCGGCGCATCAGGGTGATGAAGTAGTCGAAGAAGAGTCTTGACGAGCTCGTGGCGTCGATAGCGCGGAATGCGCGATTGACGTCTCCCTCGGCGGTGTGGGCTATGGCGCGGGCAATGTCGGGTTCAATGGCGGCCCGATGAATGAGCAGGGATGTTACGGTGTCGTCGCTGAGGCGGTGCATCTCAATGGGCCTGCATCGGGAGTAGATGGTGGGCAGGATGGCCGAGGCATCGTCAGAAATGAGTAGGAATATCGTGTCGTGAAACGGTTCCTCGATTATTTTTAGCAGCTTGTTGGCCGCCTGTTCATTCATTTTTTCCGGCAACCATATCATCACGATCTTGTAGCGTGATCCGGCCGTGGTCAATGCGAGGCGGCGCTCGATGGCTTCGCTTTCATGGACGTATATTACCGGCTTGGCATTTTTCTTGTCGAATGTCGCTGACCATTTTTCAAAGTCCATGTAGGGTGATGTTTTCATCAGGTGGCGGAACTCGTCGATATAGTCATCGGAGATGGGGTTACGGATCTTGTCGGTCTTGACTACGGGGAATACGAAGTGGGTATCGATATGGTTGAATGTCTCGTGCTGTACACAGGCGCGGCAGTGCCCGCAGCTTTCACCGCCGGGACCCGGATTCTCGCAGTGGACGAGTTGTGCAAATGCACGGGCAACGAGAAATTTTCCTATTCCTGAAGGGCCGTGAAGAAGGATGGCATGAGGTATCCGGTCGGTGATGACCATGTCGGTGAGCTGTCGCTTGACGTTATCGTGGGCGGGAATGTTGGAGAAATTCATGTTACAAAGTAAATGAATATCGCCCGAATATGCAAGTCCGCACTTTAATAAAAAAAACGCGCTCCGGCGCTAACGGCACCGGAGCGTTATGTGGGGGTGGGCTGAAAGGCGTCAGCGGATAATTTTCATTGTGCGCGGAGAGATGGTCCGTCCTGAAAGACGAAGGATGACAACGCCTGTGGGAAGCTCGGAGAGATTGACTGACGGAGCTGCAATGACGGTGCGGAAGAGCAGTGATCCGTCGGTGGCGTAAGCGGCGAGCACGGCACCCTTGGCTTCGGCAGGGAGTGACAGGGTAGAGGTGGCCTGATCGAAAGTCATGGGCGGCAAGGCGGTGATTTCGGCAATTCCGGTACCATTGAAGTCAGCTGCCATGGTTTCTCCCATAAGGGAAGCGAGATAAACTTCAAGGGCTGTGTATCCGGCTGAGTTGAGGCGGTTATTGTCGGCAACTGCTGGATCGAGACCAACCGAGGTTTCCCAGGCATCGGGCATACCGTCATTGTCAGAGTCGGCAGGAACGGTGTAGTCAGTGGAATAGTCAAAGAACCCTTCGGCATCAGTTTCGGTGTCGATGATGCCGTTGCCCATGGCGGCCCCTGCGTAAGTAGCTGTACCTTCGCGGGTTTCGCGGGCAATGCGTATCTCGACAGCGTCGCGGTTGATAGTACCTGCGTGGTCAACGACGGTGTTGAATGCGTCGGCTGCCGACTCAAATCCGGTCATCATGAAGCGCTCGGGGATATAGGAGCCGATGGGTCCTGTGATGGCATACTTATAGTAGGGGGTAGCAGTGACTATGCGCTCGTCGGAGCGGATGTCGGCGAGTTTGTAACCTTCGGCTTTCACACCCTTCCAGTTGTCGGCAGTAATGGCATCGAAACCATGGGCGATATTGCCGTCGATAAACCACTTGGCAGGACCCCACGATTTGGCTCCGTCACGCTGGAGGCTTGAGTTGACAAACGTAAGCGTGGTAGTCGACGAAACGGGGCCCGGCTTGTAATAGTTGTTGATGAAATTACACTCGTGGGCCGAGTTGAGGCCATTGTAGCTTGAAACCGGCGCCGTGTTTTCACCGCCATAGCAACCGCCTTCCTTGCCGTAATTGTAGTTGACATTGTTGATGTACTCCATGAATACAACGTGGTCCTCGCCACGGGCACCGTTGAATCGGGGCGAGCGGGAATTGTTGTGGGCCAGGAGGTTGTGATGATAAGTGGCCGGCGAACCTCCCCACTGTGTGCCGTAACCGCGGGCCCCCTTGGAGTGGCCGGCATTATAAAGACCTTCATGTACCATACAGTACTGAACGGTCAGGAAGTGGCAGTCGGCAGTGTTCATGTTTTCTTCCACTGACCAACCGAAGGTGCAGTGGTCAAATATATAGTCGGCACAGTTTTCAGCGCCCAGGGCGTTGTCACACATCACTTCGCCTGCAGTACTTTTCTGGCCGATTCGGAACCTGACGTTGCGCACGATAAAGTTACGCGATCCACCGAGGTTGACCTTGGCGTGGGAGATGAGGATGCCATCGCCCGGAGCGGTCTGGCCGGCAAGCGTCCAGTCAGCGCGGTTGACACGCAGCTCGGAGTTGAGGATGATGTTGCCTGACACTTCGAAAACTATGGTGATAGGTTCACCTTTGTGCTGGTTGAACGCCCAACGGAGCGATCCTTCGCCATCATCGGCCAGAGTAGTGACTTTCACTACCTTGCCCCCGCGACCGCCGGAAGTGTATTTACCAAAACCTTCGGCAGTGGGGAAAGCAAGCAGGGTTTCCTCTTCCTTGACTTCAACCGGCGCGGAGGTGACACCGCGGCGTGACACTGAGCTGACGGTATATCCTGCCATATCGGCACCTTCGGGCACGGCGTATTCAGCCGTCTCGGTGATGGCTTCCAGCCGGCCATTATAGTAGATCACATAGGCAACAGCATCGGGAGAGGCTTCCCATGCAAAACCGGTAGTGGTGAAAGTGAACATTGCCGGATCTGCGGCGCCCTTGATAGTGGAGACGGGATCGAAATCCACTTTGGATGCCTTTGAGAAGATAAATGAGGGGTTGAAATAGGCCTCAACCTCTGCATCGGTAGCCTGACGGCTGAATGACGCGCGACGGCTTACGTCGGCTGCCGTACCATCGGGGTTCAGGCTGTGGTATTCACACATCGTCGAGGTTGCTTCGGCTCCATTCCAGGCATTCCATCCTGCTGGAGAGATATGGCTGCCGAGTGTGCAGTTAATATAAGTGGCACCCGACGTTTCCTGCCATGGACGGCCGAGGTATACGCTGCCGTCGGCAACTCCTTCAGCTGCCCTCAGATAGCAGTCGCTGAAGAAAAGTCCGGGATAAAAAGTGTCACTGCCGAGTTCAGGATACAAAACTTTGCTCATGGGCATCATCGACTCGGCAGGAGCGGCGATATGGCTTCCGCCGGGGATGGAATTGATTATACAGTCTTCAAACCATTCAAGGCCACCGTCGTAGATAAAGTCAGTGGCACCTTCGATCAGACAGTCGTAGAAATAACCGCGATTGCCAACGTTGGCCTTATACGTATCCTGAAAGCCGAGAATAAGGCAATCATTGAAAATGTGGGCATCGGCATTAGTAAACAACGCCTCGGCACGTCCTACGGATCCGGCGGTGTTGCTGATGGTCAGGCCCTGGGCATAGAAGCAGGGGGAGAATACATTGAGGGCGGCGCAGTCGAGATAGGTATTGTCATTGCCCTCGCGATGGGTCGACGAGGTTATAACCGTAGTCTCGGGGTCGGAGCCGATAAGTGAGATGAACTTTGCGGGTTCGCCTTTACGGCCGGCGTAGAGATTCTCGGAGTAGGTACCGGGCATGATGAAGATGAGTCCGCGCTCGCCGGGATTCACTGCGTCAATGGCAGCTTGAATCGTGGTGAAGTCGGCTGAACCGTCGGGATTCACAATCCACTTAACGATGGGGGCGTCCACGTCGGGCGCATCTTCTCCACCGGTGTAACCGAAATTGCCGAGATCAGAGAGTTCGCCGGGATCGTTGACAGGATTCTGACGGGCAAAGTCAGCTTGCTGAGCGGAGATTTCCGATCCGAAAATGCGGATCTTGTGTACTCGCGGAGCCTGACGTTGAGCCATGGGGTCAATCGATACGTTGAAAGGGCAGGCTCCGGTAGCGTCGGTCTGGACAGGATTATCGAAATCCTCACCGTCCCACACTCGCCAGCGCAGTGAAACGTCGTAGGCATCAACGATGTTTTCCATAAAGTAACCCTGATCACTGAAGCTGGTCCAGCCTTGTTTCTGCCGCTCCGAACCCATCCACACGAGTGGCTTCCAGTCGCCGTCGGCAATCTTGTAGTCGCACTTTATACCGCGCCCCCAAGATGTAGACGACCATGACCACTGCACGCGGTCTACGTAGGGTATATGGTCAATTTCCATCCATCCGTGAAGTGATACGGGATTTCCTTCGGCATCGTTGATGGCGGCGTTGCGGCACATCTGAACGAATCCGGCCTCGCCGTAGGTAGGGCGATTTTTGGCGTCAAGAGTGATATTGTCCTCAAGATATGCGGTGTGGCCCGGCGCTTGCCAGTTGTTGATGTAGGGAGCGTTACCGGTGGCCTTTTCACCGAGGTAATACTGACGGGAGAAAGCGGCGGTGGCGCCGGCGAACCCGTTATAGGATTTCTTGTTGGCAAACACGCAGTTGTGGAACACTACCGGATATTCAACAGTGCCGTCGGGGTTGACGCGGGTGTCGAGGATAGCGTTCACATATCCTCCGTCGGTCCACTCGGGACAGTCGCGTCCTGTCTCCTTGGTCCACGTATCGGGCCATGAAGTGTCGCTGAAATTAATGTTGAAAATCATCGGGTAGGTCGAATCATCCGACCATTGCTCGACAACACTCTCCGGATCGAGACTGCCCTCTATGGCAGCGGCAGCTGCAAGAGGTGTCAACCCGAGCGTTATAGCTGTCAGGCTTTTAAAAAATGTTTTCATGGGATAATGTATGATTTTTGTTATAATTGTTATCAAGGATTCAGTTTGCCCATGCGTTCAAGCAGGTCGATAAATGCTTCGGGCGAATCGCAGTCAGGAACGGATCCGAAGTTTGAATGACCGCCGATTCCCGGTGCTTCAGTTTTTCCAAGCACCCAGCAAGAGCCGTCGGTAGCATCGTCGTCCCAACACAGGGTTGCTTCGAGAGTGTAATAATTGTTTTCGGTCACGCTCGTGAACACGATTGCTCCATACTTGGCAAGTGGCATTTCGTATGGCCCCGGAAAAGAATATACGATTCCGCGGGAGTCGCCACGTGTGAACGCCTCGGCTTTGATTTCAGCCGGATCAAAGAGCGGCTGCATATCGTTCTGGGCAATTATGGCATTGACCACTGCGCTGACGTCGAGCAGGATTTCCTCATTCAACTCACCGGGCACCGCCTCGCGGGCAATCATGGGCATCAGTATATATTCCATGTCGTAGGGCCGAAGCTGAGGCCGGTGTGATGCCGTATCGGCAGGTTCCTGTCCGTAGGTCGTAAGGGTCAACATGAATAATAAGCTGAGAAGAAAATACTTGAGTTTCATGGCTAAAGGTGAAAAGTTAAATCGTTACAGTACTCCGGGACCTATTAAAATATCGGGATTGACTTTCCTCAGGCAATCAATGAATCCGGCACGGTCGCGTGGCGAAATCTGGATTCCACGGCGACCATCTACGTTCAGCATTATAGTGCGGAGCGACAGTGACGCGCCGATGGTAGGAAGGTCGGCCACGGTGACGGAGCGTATACCAGAAATGTCGATAACGAAGTTTATTCCGAAAGGGTTATGGATTTTAAGGGTCTTTCCTTCAACTGAATAATATGTACCGCGGTAGGCCACGTAAAAAATCAGGGCACATAAAGCAAGGATGCCGACCGAGTACCAGACATAGGCCGGACTGATAGTCAGAATCCAGATTGACGCGCCAATCATCATGGCGGCAACAAATATCACCGGCCACCAAGTGACGGCGGAACGGAATACGACGGGTTGATTTTCGTTAGAAGTCATGTGCAAATATATGCACATTTACTCAAAAATCAAAATTTCAGATTGTTAAAGATACAGTTAAAGATACGGTATCAGCGGTTGAGGGCGCGGTAAAAATCGTTGCGTAACTCTTCGGAGTCGGCGAAAAGACCGTCGACCTCCACGGTCACGGTAGTGCTGTCCTGTTTCTCCACCCCACGCATTTTCATGCACAGGTGATGGGCCTCGCACTGGACTATGACACCGAGCGCGCCCAACTTGTCGGCCACGAGACGGCAGATCTCGGAAGTCAGCCGCTCCTGCACCTGTAGACGACGGGCATAGAAGTCTACGATACGGGCAAGTTTGCTCAGGCCTATGGTATTGCCGTGAGGGATATAACCGATTGAAATATGGCCGTAGAACGGCAGGATGTGATGCTCGCAGAGCGAATAAAATTCTATATCCCTGACTATGACCATGCGTGAGCCGTCATGGTCAAATATCGCCTGATTGATTATAGTGTCGGGATCCTGACGGTAGCCCCGGGTGGCGTAGTAAAGTGCGCGCGCGGCACGGAGCGGCGTGCGGACAAGACCCTGACGGTTTACGTCCTCGCCCAGCAACTTGATGATTTCCGAGATATGGGCGGCTATCTTTTTCTCGGTGTCGGTGACCTGAATATCCTGTGACATGGCCATGGGCTAATCTGAAAGATTGATTCTGTCCCTCACCACCCTTATTTCCTTGCTGAAGGCCGGAAATGCCTTTCTCAACTGCTCGGCAACCTCGTCGGCTTCCTGGCGGGTGCGGAAATCACCCACCTTCAGGCGCCAGTAGGGAGAGGTGTATCTGACGTAAGTCGACAGTTGAGGAAACCGTGCGGCAACCTGTTTGGCCTTGGCGCGGGCTTCGTTTTTGGCGGTTCGGGTATTGTTGTCGCTGAATACCTGCACCCTGAATCCGGCGTGATGTGAACCCGGAGCCGATGCCTCGGCCGACGATGCCGGCGTGGCCCCGTCGCGTGACGGATCGTCAACAGCGATAAACACGAGCCGCTGATAAAGCTCGGCAGGCTGCACCACAGTATTGGTGCTGTCGGCCATGATGTGGTTGACGATACACGGTGTCTCAGCCTTCGCGACCGTCAGGAAGCAGGTCGCGGCAATCATGAGCGCCGCCCGATGGATGATGCAGATTTTCATTAAAAGAGACATGAAAATGAAGGATGGATGAAACACAAGATGCAACCTGTGTCTCAGGCCATCCTTCATTGATTAGGGTTATGATCAGAAAGCAGTCACGATGCCCATGAACGACTCGGCGTCGAGCGATGCTCCACCTATCAGGCCGCCGTCAACGTCGGGCTTGGCGAAAAGAGCCTTGGCATTGGATGGCTTGCAGCTGCCGCCGTAGAGGATAGAAGTGTTTTCGGCTACTTCCTTGCCATACTTGTCCTCAATTGTCTTGCGGATGAAGGCGTGCATTTCCTGAGCCTGATCGTCGGTAGCTGTCTTGCCGGTACCGATAGCCCACACGGGCTCGTAGGCAAGGATGAGTTTGGAAAAGTCTTCAGCCGAAAGATTGAAGAGGGCTTCTTCGATCTGCTTCTTGACAACATCGAAATAAGAGCCATCCTCGCGCTGCTCAAGCACTTCGCCGATACAGAAGATGGGGGTCAGACCGTTTTCGAGAGCGAGGGCAACCTTTTCCTTAAGGGTCTCGGAAGTCTCGCCGTAATACTGGCGGCGCTCAGAGTGACCGAGGATCACGTATTTGGCACCGGTAGAGGCCACCATGGGTGCTGACACTTCGCCGGTGTAGGCTCCGCTGCGGTGATCGGCGCAATTTTCGGCGCCGAGGCCCAAGAGCGACGCATCGATGACATCGTTGACCGGGCAAAGGTGGGTGAAAGGAACGCAGATAATCACGTCGCAATTCACTTTCTTGCCTTCGAGAGCCTTGTTGACATCCTTGGCGAGCTTTACGCCTTCAGGCACGGTGGTATTCATTTTCCAGTTGCCTGCTACGATATTTTTTCTCATATCTTGTTATAAGTTTTATGGTTATTTTCCGTCGTGCAAAGTTACAACCTTTTCCGGAATAATCAATACCGCCGCGAAAGAAAAACGGCCTGCCGATTTCCACCGGTCCAATGAAGAGAAAAATCGGCGCGGTGTAATCACTTTGTCGCAAAATATTGTTATCTTTGTAAAAAGTTAATCATGAAGAATCAGGAAATAATCAGAAATATCAGGGAGAAGCTCGGCATAGCCGAACTCAACGACATGCAACGCCGCATGGCGGCTCTCGATACTACCGGCGCCGTCACGCTGACCGCTCCCACCGGCTCGGGTAAGACAATTGCTTTCTCGATCCCGTTCATACGTAGCCTCGGTTCGCCCGACGGCTTGACCCGTGGAGTGGTCATAGCTCCGTCGCGCGAACTTGTGCTTCAGATTCTCGGCGTATTGAAGTCAATTGCTACCGACTTCAGGGTCACTGCGCTCTATGGGGGTCACTCCGTTGAAGATGAGGTTAACTCTCTGTCGGTCACTCCCGATATTATAGTGGCAACTCCCGGTCGTCTGCTTGACCACGTGAAGCGCGGAAACGTGACGCTGGGCGAAGTCGTGACCGTGGTTCTGGACGAATATGACAAGTCGCTCGAACTCGGATTTGCCGACGAGATGAAACGCCTTGTCAAGCGCATGACCCGCGCGCGCCTCTATATCCTGACATCAGCAACCCCTCTTGTAGAGCTGCCCGATTATTTCCCGAAAATGAAACGCACCGACATCGAAGTAGAAAGCACCACTGCAGCCGGGAAGGTGATGAAATTCAAGGTCATCAGCCCGTCGCGCGACAAGCTCGATACCCTCGTGGAGCTGCTTAAGGGAATGGACGACACTACGGCGATCGTCTTTGTGAACCATCGCGAGAGTGCCGAGAGGGTATTTGAACGGCTCAAGCGCGAGAATATCCCCGCCGGATTATATCACGGCGGAATGCAGCAGAATGAACGTGAGAACGCGCTTGAGATGTTGGCCAACGGCACTACGCCTGTACTCGTTTCGACCGATCTTGCCGCACGCGGTATCGACATACCGGTGCTTGGAGCTGTGGTGCATTACCACTTGCCGGTCAACGAGGCCACATGGACCCACCGGAACGGCCGCACGGCCCGTCAGGATGCCGACGGGCTTGTCTACATTCTCGCAACTGACGATGACAGCGTGCCTGAATTTGTGGAATGGGACAAGGAGATCTACCCGTCGCGCCCTTCGTCCAATCCCATCACTTCCTCCCGCGCCACCATTTATATCAATGCCGGAAAGAAAGAGAAGATTTCCAAGGGCGACATCGTGGGGTTTCTCGTGGCGCAAGGTGGGCTTACACCCGATGAGATAGGGCGTATCAGCGTGCGTGACCACTCGGCTCTCGTTGCCGTTCCACGCGAGAAGGCCGCGGAAGTTATCAAGCGCATCGCTCCGCTTAAAATCAAGAATACACGCGTGAAATTCTCCCTTCTTAAGTAACGATAAATCTGTCACATCATGCTTCTTACTCTTCCTCCCCGCCATCGCGGCGAACCGCTGACCATCAATACCGACCGCGACAGGCAGATTGTGGTCATGGGTCCCAACGGATCGGGCAAAACCCGCTTTGCCCGCAGTATCAGCCGTCAACTCGGTGACCAAGCCTACCGGCTGTCGGCTCTCAAGGCGGAGTTTGACCGGGAGAGCGAGGATGATTCCCCCACCTCGATCGACTCCCTTTATAGGGCCCAGGCCAAAGCGGGCGGCCTGATGCGCGGCGACATAAAGGGGCAACTCGAACGGCTTATCGCCATGATGCTCAATGAGGAGACGCTCACCCTCCTTCAGCAGAAATATCTGAGCGATGAAAAGACTGTAAAGAAAAAGCGTGAGACCACCCGACTCGACCGTTTCATATCCTTATGGACCGGCATATTTCCCGACAACCGCATCCTGATTGAACGCGGCAAATTGCTGATAGGTAATAATTCAGGCTCAGATACCTACTCTTCGACAAGACTCTCGGCAGGCGAGAGTGCGGTGATGTATTACATCGCCGGAGCGCTCTATGCCCCCCGCGGCGGCGTGATTATCGTTGAGGCTCCCGAGTCGTTCCTTCACCCGTCGACCATGCAGAAGGTCTGGGACAGGATTGAGCGGCTGCGGCCCGACTGCACGTTCATATATGTAACCCACGACATCAGTTTTGCCTCGACCAGGGGTGAAGGGGTGACCGTATGGGTGAAAAGCTGCGACCCCGGGGCTGAAACGTGGGACTACGAGATACTGCCGGCGGCCGACGGACTCTCTGAGGAAATGATGATGTCGATTATGGGAGAGCGCAAGCCGGTGATGTTTATCGAGGGAGATGGTGTCAATTCCATTGACTCTAAGCTATATCCGCTCATCTTTGACCGTTTTACGGTAAAGTCACTCGGCGGTTGCGACCGCGTGATAGAGGCTACCCGCACGTTCAACTCCCTCAAGGGCCTTCACAACCTCCAGGCTGTGGGAATCGTTGACCGCGACCGCCGCAGTCCTGAGGAAGTGGCCTACCTGCGTGAACGCAGGATATTCGTGCCCTCAGTGGCCGAAATCGAGAATATCTTTATGGTTGAGGAGGTGATAAAGGCCGTCGCCACCCATTTCCACCGCGACGAAGCCGCAGCATTTTCCACCGTGTCGGCACGGATCGTGAAACTCTTTGAGGGCG
Organism: uncultured Staphylococcus sp.; assembly: GCA_964546905.1. GTDB lineage: Bacteria > Bacteroidota > Bacteroidia > Bacteroidales > Muribaculaceae > Duncaniella. The sequence continues at coordinate 85,525 of CAZJKU010000005.1, read as the reverse complement.
ATCTGCGGCAGCAGGCGCTGCAACATACCCGACACCGGGTAAAGAAACTGGTCGAACACCGGATTGACGGACGGTTTGCCAACATCAACATGCTCGAAGAACACATCAACGACCTCGCCCAGGCGATAAATCCACGCGGCATGTATGAGGAGATATGCCGTGAGTTCAGGCGCTATGTGACCCGCCATGACTACGCCTCTATACTGCGCGTGTATAACCGGAAGTCGATGCTGTCGGAAAGCCACGTGGCCCGCGCATGCGGATTGCGGAGCGACGACAAGCGCGATTATATCCGCGCGATACTCAATATCCTGAAAGATAACCGAAATGAAGCCGGACGCATACGTCGCGCGGTCTACAATTGTTTCGGACTCGAAACCGATTCCCCCGAATTGAAATGAAAACTGTAAAAGCATGGATCGAGGCGATGAGGCTGCGCACGCTACCCGTGTCGCTCGCCGGAGTGATCTTCGCCCTCGGAATTACGGTCAAGGCCGGATGCTTCGCGTGGCCGCAGGCTATCCTGTGTCTGCTCTTTGCATTCCTGTCGCAGATAGCCTCCAATTTTGCCAACGAATATTATGACTATCGCGACGGGCTCGACCGGCGCGGACGTGAAGGTCCCCGCCGCGGAGTCACCGAGGGCGACATCACTCCCCGGTCGATGCTCACGGCGACATTTGCCGTTCTCGGAGCCGCCTGTGTACTCGGAGTTATACTTGTGGCTGTCTATGGCAGGTGGTGGATGTATTTGGTCGGTATCATCACCGCTCTCGGAGTGGTTGCTTACAGTGCGGGTCCGTGGCCGCTGTCGCGTGTAGGTCTTGGTGAAGTCGCCGTGGTAGTGTTCTTCGGTGTTGTGCCTGTCACGTTGACCTGCCTGCTCATGATGCCGTCGATTTCACCGGCGGTGATTCTCGCTTCGGCGGGAATAGGATTGATGGGCGCGAATGTACTGATCGTCAATAACTACCGCGACCGTGAAGACGATCTCGCGGTAGGCAAGAAGACGCTCGCGGTGCGTTTCGGGCTTAAAACAATGTCGGCCGTCTATCTCATCAACGGCTTTGCGGCCATAGCGTTGACAGCCCCGCTCTGGATTATCCTCCCACGTATTTCATGGCTTATACCGGCCATCTACCTTGGACTGCACACCATGCTGTGGCGATATCTGACCCGCCACTCGGGCCGCGCCCTCAATCCGCTCCTGGGCATGACGGCGCTCCTCATGCTCGCCTACGCGATAGGCTACCTTGCGGTTTAGCTGCGGCTCATGGCCTTGGTGCGGTCAAGGAGGATTTCATCCATGTGGTCCTTGGCCCACTGTATAAGCTGATTGATAATTGGAAACAGGGAGTGAGCCCTGTCGGTGAGGGCATATTCCACTCTCGGCGGAACTTCGGCAAAAACCTCCCTTGCCACAAATCCGTCAGTTTCGAGAGTGCGTAGCGTGGCGACAAGCATTTTTTGAGAAATGTCGTTAAGCTCAGCCGCGAGGTCCTTGAATCTCATCGACTTGCGACTGCTCAGGGTATAGAGCACCAGAAGTGTCCATTTGTCGCTGATGCGGTTGAGGATATTGCGTATCGGGCAATCGGGGTAAAGCTCGTTCTTGTTGAAATTATGATGGTCCATAAAGGGATGATTGATACAGTATTACGATACAAAGATAAGGAATAAAACCGAGGATTGCAAGAAGAAAAAATCCATATTAAATTGTGTTAAATTTGGCTTGGTACTGTCATTTTAACACATTTGATAATCACCAATTCTAACTTTTTGGTAAGTCCACTGAAGTCAATGTCAGTGAAAAAAGCGGCAAAACTTTCACTGCCGGTTTCGGGTATTAATTATAAATTCCAAACAATAATTCTAACATATAAATATCAGATTATGGATAAAAAAGTAGCACTCATAGGCGCGAGCGGTTTCGTGGGCTCGGCAATTCTCAACGAACTTCTTGACCGAGGTTATCAGGTGGAAGCTCTCGTGCATAATCCCGAAAAGATCAAGATTGACAATCCGGCCCTTACGGTCAAGAAAGTTGATGTGGCCGATGAAAAGGCCCTCGAAAACGACCTGCGCGGCTATCAGGACGTGATAAGCGCTTACAATCCCGGCTGGGCCAATCCCAACATTTATGAAGAGACGCTGACAAATTATCCCCGGATAGTTGAGGCTGCAAAGAAAGCAGGAGTGAAGCGACTGCTTATAGTGGGCGGCGCGGGTACGCTGTTTGTAAAGCCCGGGGTTCGCCTTATAGATACCGGCACACTCCCCGAGGCCTGGGTGCCCGGAGTCAAGTCGCTCGGTGAGTTTTATCTCAATTATCTGATGAATGAAGACGGAATCGACTGGGTATTCTTCTCTCCGGCAGGAAATCTCGGCGACATGGGAGCGAAAGGCCCGGGCAAGCGCACGGGTGTGTACCGTCTCGGAAAGGACGACATGATTTTTGACAAGGATGGCAACAGCTTCATCTCGGTAGAGGACTATGCCAAGGCAATGGTAGATGAACTCGCCGAGCCGGCCCATCACAATGAACGTTTCACTATAGGATATTAATAATTAGAACCATGAACGAGAAATTACTGGAAGTATTCCACAAGAACAAGGAAGTAGCTTTTGCTACGTCAGTTGACGGCAAGCCTCACGTGCGCATCTTTCAGATTATGAAAATTGATGCCGACAATAATTCGATTTACTTCGCCACTTCTCCGCTTAAGGAGGTTTACGCTCAGTTGAAGCAGAATCCCGAGGTGGCAATCCTTGACCTGAAGGGCGCGGAATTTGCCCGAGTCAACGGCAGAATCGATTTCGATATCCCCGACGAGGTGCAGCGCGAGATATTCGACACCAATCCCGTGCTCCCTCATCTTTACAAGACCTACAAGGACCTTGTGTATCTGCGCCTCCCCGCCGAGAGTGCCGACTATTTCGACCTCCGCACGACACCTCCCACTCTCATTCACTATGACTTCTGAAAAAGAAAAACTCGACACGCTGCTCGGCGCGCTCCTGCGGGAGCGTCCCGAGTATGCGCATATAGCCATACCCGAGTCGATCGCCGGAAAGCGCAATCTGCTTCGCTCGCTGATGAATGTGCGTATGCCGCAGCCACTGTCCGATAAAATTCTGGAGATCCAGGATGACGAACTTTCCGAGCAGAGACGCGAAAAAGGAGACGTGGAACTCGACTCTATTCCGGTGTCACCGCTCTACCCTCGACTCAGGCTGTGGCAGGGTGACATAACCCGTCTTAAGGTCGACGCTATCGTCAACGCCGCCAACTCGCAGCTTCTCGGCTGTTTCATCCCCATGCACCGCTGTATCGACAACGCCATTCACTCGGCGGCAGGAATGCAACTCAGGAATGAATGTGCATCCATAATGAGGAGGCAGGGACATGAGGAGCCCACCGGAAAGGCCAAGATTACACGCGGCTACAATCTGCCGGCCAAGTGGGTCATTCATACCGTCGGACCGATTGTATACGGCGACTCACCTACCGATAAGGATTGCGGGCTGCTGGCCGATTGCTACCGCAGCTGTCTCGAAGTGGCCGACGAATACCGACTGGACTCCATGGCGTTCTGCTGCATCTCCACAGGAGAATTTCGTTTCCCGCAGGAAGAAGCGGCTGAAATTGCCGTGAAGACGGTGCGTGATTATCTCGGCTCCCGGCCTGATTGTTCGCTGAAGGCTGTGGTGTTCAATGTATTCAAGGATAAAGATTATTATTTGTATAAGGATTTATTGGGTTATGAATGATTTTGAGGAAAATATAAGGATGGCCGGTGAGAAGATCAAAGATAGCCGGGCTATCGTGATAGGCGCGGGAGCAGGACTATCAGCCGCTGCCGGACTTGACTATTCAGGACCCGGATTCAGGAAGGCATTTGCCGATTATATCGAGAAATACCGTTTCCCCGACCTGTATACTTCAAGTTTCCATGAATTTCCCACCGAGGAAGAGCGATGGGCACGATGGGCTCGTCACATCGATTATGCACGTTTCCGTCCCGGGGCATTTCCGTTGTACCTTCGGCTGCTTGAACTGGTGAAGGATCACCAATACTTTGTGATTACCACCAATGTTGACGGTCAGTTTCGTAAAGCAGGATTTGATCCTGACAGGATTTTTGAGGTGCAGGGCGATTACGGCCTGATGCAATGCGCGACTGGCTGCCATCCCGGAGTGTATTCTGATCGTGAGACTGTAGAGGAAATTCTCAAGCACTCTCATGACCTGACGGTAGATTCAAAATATCTGCCGGTGTGTCCCGTGTGTGGCGGTGACATGGATGTTCATGTCAGGAAGAATCAATACTTCGTGGAAGATGAAAGCTGGAACAAGGCCGCCGACAGGTATGAGGACTTCATGACGCGATATGCAGGATCGGGAGCGGTGGTACTTCTCGAACTTGGGGTGGGATACAACACCCCGGCAATAATCCGGTATCCGTTTGAACAGATTACTTTCCGTAATCCCTCGGCCACGCTTATCCGCCTCAATCCTGATTACCCCAACGGGCCACAGGAAACCGCAGCACGCACAATCTCGTTCACTGAAAATATGGATAAGGTAATAGGAAAACTGCTCAGTGAAAGGGAAGCATGAATCCCGGTATAGGAATATCAGAAGCGCACTCCGGCGGTGGCGGAGAAGCGGATGTAGGCGGTGAAGTTGTTGAACCGGGCGGTATAGTAGAAGAATCCGTTGAAGCGGCTCGACACCGAGGCAAAGAAATTGCGGTGATTGTAGAGGAGGGCGGCTACGGCGGTTATGTCGTTGGCCATCATATCATTCCGTCCGTCGACTTCCCCTTCATATACGTGCTTGTAACCGACCGAAAGCCTTGCACCGACATTGAACATCCACCGGCACGGGCGTATCACATGGTTGTAGCTGTATCCACCCAGGAGCGTGTAGTCGTTGTATCGGAAGTTATAGACGGTGCGTCCGTCAGGGAGCGTTTCAAGATATTTCTGTTCCAGGGCCGAGAAATCCATCTTAATTGACTGTCGGGCAAATGATAATCCCGCCACCCATGTGCCGGCACTACGTAGCTGGAACTTTGAAAAACTGTAGGCAGCAGCGCGGGAGTAGTGACGGTGATTGAAGATGTAGAATATTTCACCTGAAAGTGATTTTGTCGACATGTCTTCGAGCGCGAGGGCTTTTCTGAGACCCAAATTATGCTCGCCGATGCGCAATATCCTCATTCCCCCGCTCGCCGATGTCGACGACAGGTTGCCCGACACTCGTGATGTCGTGAAGTCGAAGTTGAAGGAGTGACGTTTGACGGGACGACCGACGAGCTTGTTGATGTTGACCGACGCGCTTACGCTCAGGCAGAGGAAACTCAGCGACGCGCTGAGGTCAGAATAAGGGCGGGAGCTCATGTTTATCTCATAGTCGCTGTGAGGGAACGACAATGACGAGACCGTGATCTGGTTGTCGCTGTTGATGGTGGCTTTCCAGTTGCCCGGAGCGTCGACCACGTAGAGTGAATCGTAAGAATTGAAGGTCTCGTTGGCCCAGTTGTAGATCTTGACCACTGCCCCTGGAAACCGCGGGTATTCGATACCGGGGGCATTCAGGTCGAAGTTTTTTTGAATCAGCTGTCCTATCCAGCGGGTCGAAGAGCGGGAGTCGGTGCGACTTATAATTTTAGATTTCAGCGAATCGGCATCAGCCCTGAGTGAGTCAATGTCGAGAATTGCCGCCGACAGTATTACCGGCAGAAAAAGCAGAATAGAGGCGATGAGCCGCTTCATTCAAATTTCTTACGGTGGAAGATGAAGCTGCGACCGAGGTATTTCTCGCGCACTACGGGATTTTCGGCAAGTTCCTCGGATGTGCCCTGAAACAGAATCTTTCCTTCAAAGAGCAGATAGGCGCGGTCAGTGATCGAAAGTGTCTCGGGAGCGTTGTGGTCAGTAATCAGGATGCCGATGTTTTTCTCCTTGAGCTTGTAGACGATCGACTGAATGTCTTCCACCGCGATGGGATCGACTCCGGCAAATGGCTCGTCGAGCATGATGAACTTGGGATTGATGGCAAGGCAACGGGCAATCTCGGTGCGACGGCGCTCTCCGCCCGAGAGCTGGTCGCCGAGATTGTGACGCACTTTTTCGAGACGGAATTCGGCTATGAGGCTTTCGAGTTGCTCGCGTTGCTCCTCCTTGGAGGTGTCGTTCATCTCCAGCACTGCCTTGATATTGTCCTCGACCGACAGCTTGCGAAACACGCTCGCTTCCTGAGCGAGGTAGCCGATGCCGTGCTTGGCCCGGCGGTAGACGGGATATTTCGTGATGTCGAGGTCATTGAGGAAGATGCGGCCTTCGTTGGGAGTGATGAGTCCGACGGTCATGTAGAACGTCGTGGTCTTTCCGGCTCCGTTAGGGCCGAGCAGTCCTACGATCTCGCCTTGCCTGACGTTGATTGACACGTGGTTGACCACGGTGCGCTGCTTGTATTTTTTTACGAGATTTTCGGTACGGAGCACCATGGAGTCGGCCGAGAAATCAGGTACTGTATTTTCGGGAGTGTTCATTGTCAAGGGTTGAGATGAGACTTGCGCAGACGGGCCTCGATGTAGTCGGTAAGGAGATTGATGGCCACGAGATTGTTTCCACCCTGGGGCACGATGAGGTCGGCGAAGCGCTTGGATGGCTCGATATACATCTCGTGCATGGGCTTGAGGATTTCCTGATAGCGGTTGATGACCATAAGGGGAGTGCGCCCGCGCTCCACGCAATCGCGGGAGATGACGCGTATCAGGCGGTCGTCGGCATCGGCGTCGACAAATACCTTGACATCCATCATCTTACGCATGACAGGATCAGTCAGCACAAGTATGCCCTCTACGAGCACTACCTCGCGCGGTTCCACATGGATGGTCTCGGGTTGGCGGGTACAGGTGAGATAGCTGTATGTAGGCATCTCGATCGACTTGCCTTCCTTCAGCTGCCTGATGTGATCGACGAGAAGACTCCACTCGATAGCGGCAGGCTCGTCAAAGTTGATCTTGCTGCGCTCCTCCACGGGGATATGACTGGAATCCTTATAATAAGAGTCCTGAGGGAGCACTGCCACTTCGCCCGGCGGGAGGGCGTTGATGATCTTGTTGACGACGGTGGTCTTGCCCGAACCGGTTCCGCCTGCGATGCCGATGATTAACATTCTGTGGATGGATTTTGAGGGTTTCTTTACGGCAAAATTATATATTTTTCCTTAATAATGCAAGCATCCCGCGCCGTAACATTTTGCGGTGCGGGATGCAGGATGAGTTTTGTGGTGCGACGTTATGCCTCGTAGCGCTTGAGGATGACGGTGGCGTTGTGGCCGCCGAAACCGAAAGAATTGGAGAGCGCCGCGCGCACTTCGCGCTTCTGGGCCTTGTTGAAGGTGAAGTTGAGGGTATAGTCAATGCGCTCGTCTTCGTCGCCTTCCTCATGGTTGATGGTGGGAGGCACGATACCGTTGTCGATGGCGAGTATCGAGAACATTGCTTCAAGAGCACCGGTGGCACCGAGAAGGTGACCTGTCATAGACTTGGTCGAGGAGATGTTGAGCTTGTGGGCGTGGTCGCCGAACACTTCCACGATAGCCTTGATTTCAGAGATGTCGCCTACGGGGGTAGAGGTGCCGTGAACGTTGATGTAGTCGATGTCCTCGGGCTTCATGCCGGCATCTTCAAGTGCATTGTTCATCGAAAGGATTGCACCGAGACCTTCGGGGTGCGTGGCGGTGAGGTGGTGAGCGTCGGCGCTCATGCCGCCGCCGGCAACTTCGGCGTAGATCTTGGCTCCGCGGGCCTTGGCGTGTTCGAGCTCCTCAAGGATGAGCACTACCGAGCCTTCGCCCATCACGAATCCGTCGCGCGACGCGCTGAAGGGACGAGATGCAGTCTCAGGAGAGTCATTGCGGGTTGAGAGGGCGTGCATAGAATTGAAACCGCCCACACCAGCAGGGAAGATGGCAGCCTCGGCGCCACCGGTCACGATAGCGTCGGCCTTTCCGAGACGGATAAGGTTGAAGGCATCGATAATGGCGTTGTTGGATGAAGCGCAAGCCGAGACCACTCCGTAGTTAGGGCCGTGGAACTGATATTCCATCGACACGTGACCTGATGCGATATCGGCGATCATCTTGGGGATGAAGAAAGGATTATACATCGGGCCGCGTTCTTCATTCTTTGCATAGTAACCGGCTTCTTCCTCGAAGGTGTGGAGTCCGCCGATACCGGCAGCCACAATCACGCCCACGCGGTTGCGGTCAAGATTGGCAGCGTTTTCAAGGCCGGAGTCGGCTACTGCCTGACGGGCGGCAACGAGGGCATATTGAGCATAGAGGTCGAGCTGGCGGGCTTTCTTGCGATCAAAGTGGTCATTGGGGTTGTAGCCTTTGACCTCGCAGGCAAATTGTGTTTTGAATTTGGAAGCGTCGAAATGGGTGATGGGACCGGCTCCGCTTTTACCTTCTACGGCGGCAGCCCAAGTGGTGTCGACATCATTTCCAAGGGGTGTGATTGCACCGAGACCGGTGACTACTACTCGCTTTAATTCCATTGATAGATATTAAGTGGGTTTTTGTTAGGATGTGGCTGTGAGGCAACCTTACGTGCCATGTACGCCACAATGGGGGAGGGGAGAGCCCGGGCAGGATGATAAACCGGAATCCCGGGAAAAATAAAAGAGGCTCCACCCGCTCTATAGAGGGTAGGAGCCGGGAAATTTCTTTACGAGGTGTTGATTACTTCGTTGCTTCAACGATGTAGTCGATGGCGTTCTGAACAGTCTTGATGTTTTCAGCCTGATCATCGGGAATCTTAACGCCGAATTCCTTCTCAAATTCCATAATAAGTTCTACAGTGTCGAGGCTGTCTGCACCAAGATCCTTGGTGAATTCTGCATCGTTGGTAACTTCGTTCTCATCACGGCTGAGTTTGTCAGCGATAATAGCCTTAACGCGAGATTCGATTTCTGACATGGTTGGTTAATTTTGTAAAGATTAATAAATTTCGATTTTGCGGTGCAAAGTAAGTAATTTTTAATCAATTTCTCAAATTTTAGAGGCTTAAAGTTAGTAAAAAATGCTGTTTTTCCGTGATTTTGGCTTAAATTTCTACTTTTTTCCGTTTTTAGCGGTTGAAGAATAGAGGAATTTTAACATTTAACAACGCTCCTGCTTCATTAAAAGTTAGTAACTTTGCAGGAAAAGCGGCCGCCTTCGGGGTATGGCTGCGACTGATTACGTCTATTATTACCGCAAATGAAACAAATCCTGCTATATTTACTGTCGGCAGCGGCAGTGGGCCTGACCGTTGCGTCGTGCGGCGGATCGAAAAAATCGGAGGAGGTGCCACAGGAGGTGGCCGAGACCATATCCACTCACGACTCGGCGCTATCGTCGGCCATAAGTTCGGGCGACATAGGTCAGGCTTCGCGCGTGGCCGATTCGCTTGCCCTGATGGTCGATGACCTTACTCCGGCGCAGAGTGTCAATGTACTTGCCACTTTCGTCGGTGTGGTCGAAGGTGAGGTCTCCGGCCACCATTCACGTAAGGCTCTCGAAACCATGAGAAAATATGTCGATGTCTACGACATTGCCCTCGGAATCAATCCCAAGGACATGCGTAAGGCTATCGAAAGTGACACCCGCTACAACTATGATTCGCTCGCCACGGCCTACCGTAACCGGCTGAATGATTATGCTTATGCTCCGGCCGGAGATTCTCAGGAACCTGCTCCGGGTGATACATTAAAAAACATTCAGAATGTGCCTGACGATGAATCGTCGCTTCCGGTTAATATCCGTCCGGCCCGTTGATTGACTGATTGCTATGAATAAGTATTTTTCCGCTTTAAGGCAACACATTTTTTCCCGGAGTACCGGGCAGTTCATAGGTTGCCTCGTGATAATTCTCGTGGTAGCGGGTGCGTTTTTCTATCCCGATGCCTTTGAAGGTAACTCCCTCAACCAGCATGACATGCAGCAGGGTCTGGCCAACGGTCAGGAAGCTGCTACCTATCATGCCGAGACCGGCGAAGTGACCCGTTGGACCAATTCGCTCTTCTCGGGTATGCCCACGTTTCAGATCTCGCCTTCCTATCCGTCGATGCAACTGTTTGGGTGGGTGAATACCGTAATGGGTCTCGGTCTCCCTTCGCCTGCCAATCTGCTTGCGATGATGATGGTGGGATTCCTTATATTAATGTGGGTAATGAAGATGAGGTGGCCGGTAGCAGTGACCGGCGCGATAGCCTACGGCCTGTCGAGCTACTTCATAATCATCATTGGCGCAGGACATATATGGAAATTCCTTACACTCGTTTATGTGCCTCCCACGATTGCCGGAATAATACTGTGCTACCGGGGTCGTTATCTCGCCGGATCCGCGATGGCGGCATTTTTCGCCATGATGCAGATAGCGCAGAATCACGTCCAGATGACCTATTACTTCCTCTTTGTCATCGTTGGCGTCGTGATTGCTTTCCTTGTCACGGCTATACGCAGGAAAAAGATGAGAAGCTGGTCGATAGCAACCGTGTGGCTCGCGTTTGCCGCAGTTCTTGCAGTAGCGGCCAACATGCCGAGCCTCTATAATACCTACGAGTATTCCAAGGAGACCATGCGCGGTAACCACTCGCTTCTGAGCTCGGACGGCGCAGGTGATTCCTCCTCTGCCACGGGACTGGACAAGAATTATATAACTCAGTACAGCTATCAGCCGTCAGAGACCTTCACGCTGTTGATCCCTGACATAAAGGGCGGCGCGTCGGCACGGCCCGAAAAGGGACGCATGGTGCCAACCTCGCTCAGCGAGCTCGACGGCGCGGATGATGTGGATTCAGGCGCGCAACAGTATATACAGTATCTCAGTCAATACTTCGGTGATCCCGAGGGAACGAATGGACCGGTATATATCGGTGCACTTATCTTCGCCTTTTTCCTGCTCGGTGCGGTAATAGTGCGCGGTCCGCTGAAATGGATTCTCGTGATACTTACAGTTTTCTCCATTGTACTTGCCTGGGGACGCCACGCTATGGTGTTCACCGACATAATGCTTGCGGCAGTGCCGATGTACGGTAAGTTCCGCACGGTCGAAAGTATCCTTGTGATAGCCGAGTTTACCATGCCGCTCCTTGCCGCAATGGGACTGCAGAAAATATTTACGGCAACGCCCGAGGAACGAGGGCGATATATGAAGCCTGCACTGTGGTGTTTCGGTATTCCCGCCGTCATCTGCATAGTTGCCGCGCTTGCCCCGGGTGCGTTCGGCAGCCTTATTTCTGACAACGACCGCATGATCGACGGCTACATCACCGAAGCCCTTATTTCACAGGGCTATCCCCGTCAGGCAGTCATGAACGAATTCAGCCTTGACTCGCCTGCGATCTATCAGGCCGTCGTTGAGTTGCGAGGTTCGCTCGTGACATCCGATGCCATCCGCAGCCTGTTCATACTCATTTTCGGCGGCGCTCTTCTTCTACTCTATCTTCGCGAAAAGATATCATGGGTGATTGCTGCATGTGGCACCGCGCTGATAGTGCTCGGTGACCTGTATATCGTCAACAAGCGTTACCTGTCGCATGATTCTTTCGTGCCGGCTCCTGCTACGTCAGGCTCACCCATAGTAGCCACGGCAGCGGATAACATGATACTCGCCGACACGGCTATGAATTACCGCGTTATGGACATTCCGCGTTTCACATCGGCAGCTCCATCTTATTACCACAAGGCTATCGGTGGTTATCATGCCGCGAAACTCACCCGTTATCAGGACCTTATAGACCGTCATCTGTCACATTTCCTTAACGGGACCGAGACTGATGCCGACTGGAACGTGCTCAACATGCTTAACGCCCGCTATGTGGTGGGTCACGACGGCGAGCCGCTGCTTAACCCCGAGGCTCAAGGAAATGCCTGGATTGTCGACAGAGTCCGTTACGTGGATAATCCTGACGATGAAATGGCTGCCCTCTCGGCCATAGACCTGCGCCGCGAAGCAGTAGCCGACCGGTTGTTTGGCGATATTTTGGGCTCGGCATCAGCCTCTGTACCGGGCGATACGATCTTCGAGACTTCCTATGCGCCCAACAGGTTGACCTTTCATGCGTCGCTCAAGTCGCCTGCGGTTGCCGTTTTCTCTGAGGTATACTTCCCCTGGGGGTGGAAAGCGACAGTCAACGGTCAGCCGGCCGAGATTGCACGCGTCAACTATGTGCTCCGCGCTATCAGTTTGCCTGCCGGCCAGTCGACAGTCGTAATGACCTTTGATCCGGAATCGATCCATACTACCGACACGCTTGCCACTGTCGCGATAGTACTTATCTATTTAGGGTTGATACTGGCAATTGTAGTCACGATCGGAAGGCCTGTAAAACCTGAGACTGAGGAATGATCAACCCCTTGAAGTCGCTTCGCGATGCCGTGATACGTTTCCGCCGTTCACGCGGTTTCGGTGTTCACAGCCCGTTTGCCTACGGATTCATTACCCAGGTGCTCAGGTGCCGTTACAGGTTTTACTGCTGGGATAATCTCGAACCCGAGGTGAGATCAAGCGGCGGTATCAGGTGGAATGATGCCAGGGCTTTGTTCCGAACTCTCAATCAGTTCCGTCCCGCGAGGGTATATATTTCTCCCGGCTCGACAGGGATCATTGAGAAAATCGTCAGAGCATGGAGCGGTAAGTGCGAGATCCTTTATAATCCGTCAGGAGCGATGTTTCATATCGTTTCAGGCGAAGAGTTTACGGCGGTCTCTGCCGGCGATCAATCAGATGACGGCATGATATACTTCTGCCTTAATGTGGCCGGTAATCACGGGTGGGATTCATTACTGAAATCCATGACGCGTGGGCAGACGTTCACCAATTCCACGACCGGCATAGCCGTGTGTGACCACAAATTGCCCCGCCATCATTTTGAAATCAGTTACTGATGCGTGATATTCCCCGTCGCGAAAGACTGCTTGAACTGCACGAAGGTTATCTAAGGCTCGACCGCGGACTGGCCGAAAACACCGTGACGGGTTACATGCTCGATACGGCGAAGTTTCTTGACTACATCGAGCAGGAGAATGTGGAACTCCGCGACGTCACTCTTGATACTCTCAGGGAGTTTATCGGTGCACTCCATGATCTTGATATTGCCGAGCGATCGCAGGCAAGAATGATTGCAGGGCTGCGCTCGCTGTTCCGCTTTCTGACAGTGGAGAATTATCTTGACGCCGACCCGTCAGCACTTCTCGAATCTCCCCGTCTTGGCCTTTACCTTCCCGAAGTGCTGACAGTGGAGGAGATCGACGCCATGATCGCTGCAATCGATACCACCGACACTTTGGGAGTCAGGAACAAGGCTGTCATGGAGATGCTTTACGGCTCCGGGCTACGAGTAAGCGAGCTTGTAGGAGCCGAAATATCAAGACTATATCTCGACGACGGGTACATGATAGTTCACGGTAAGGGCGACAAGGAACGGCTCGCGCCGGTATCGCCCGTGGCCGTCGATGCCGTGAAGGAATGGCTTGAGGTAAGAAATAAGTTTGCCCCGGTCGGTGTTCATGCCAATTACCTGTTTGTGAATCACTATGGCCGTCAGCTGACGAGGCAGATGATTTTCACCATCGTGCGCCGGCTTGCCGATGCTGCCGGCATCACAAAGAAGATTTCGCCGCACACGCTCCGTCACTCATTCGCCACCCATCTCCTTGAAGGCGGGGCCAATCTACGTGCCATCCAGATGATGCTCGGGCACGAATCCATAGCCACAACACAGATTTATCTCCACATCGACCGCACCACCTTGCGCGAGGCGATTCTTTCATTCCATCCCCGCTCCGGGAAATCATGAACCATCGCGACGTGAAAATTATTTAAAATGGCGCCAATGTGCCGGTAATGTCATGAAAAAGTTGTAAATTTGCATCTTACTTAACCGAATTACATATTTTTATAAAAAGATAATTCAATCACCATATATGTTTAACTCAGATTCACAGGATACACTTTCACTTATAATCGAAGGCCTTCGCGACCGCAAAGGCCGTGACATCACCATTCTTGACCTTAAGGACGTTGATTCGGCTCCGGCCCGCAAGTTTGTCATTGCATCAGGTACGTCAACCATGCACGTAGCCTCGCTTGCCGACAATGTCAGGGAGCATCTCCTTGAAGAAGCGCGCATAAAGCCTTATAATTACGACGGTTACGGCGCATCATCGTGGATTGTGATTGACTACGGCGACATAATGGTCCACGTTTTCCTTCCCGAGACCCGAATGCGCTATGATCTCGAATCACTGTGGAGCGATGCCGCTATCACCCGCCTTCCCGACGAACTCTGAAATGTCCTGATTCCTAAACAAAATTCCTAACCCCAAGATATGCCTACATCTCCTTCATCGCCCGGATCACCCAAGAAGGGCGGCATCAAGCTCAGTATGTACTGGGTTTATGCGATAATTACCGTTTTCCTCATCACGATGCTTTATCTCGACGACAAGTCGCTGACTAAAGAGGTGAGCTACACTAAGTTTGAAGAACTCGCTTCGTCAGGTGGAGTAAAGAAGATCACTGTGTTCTCCAATACCAACAAGGCTGAGGCTTTCCTGACCGATTCGCTTGCCAAGACCGTTTTTCACGAGTCGCAGTTTGAAGCCGGAAAGGGAATGAAAGCATCGATCATGACCGACATTCCTTCGGCCGACAAACTTCAGGAGTCAATCGACAAGTGGCGCGCCGACGGAAAATTTAACGGTGAGGTCAACTATGAAAAATCGGCTGATTACACATCTTTGCTATGGTCATTCGGCCCGATTATCCTTCTCGTAGTGTTCTGGATCTTCATGATGCGCCGTATGTCGGGTCGCGACGGAGGCGGCTCGGGAGGTGTGTTTAACGTAGGTAAGTCCAAAGCCCAGATTATCGACAAGGGTGAGGGTACCAACGTGACATTTAAGGATGTAGCCGGACTCACCGAGGCAAAGACTGAAATTCAGGAGATTGTGGAGTTTCTGCGTAATCCGTCGCGCTATACCGATCTCGGAGGCAAGATTCCTAAGGGTGCACTCCTTGTAGGCCCTCCGGGAACTGGTAAGACGCTGCTGGCCAAGGCTGTGGCCGGTGAGGCAAACGTTCCGTTCTTCTCCATGTCGGGTTCTGACTTCGTGGAAATGTTTGTGGGTGTGGGTGCATCCCGTGTACGTGACCTTTTCCGTCAGGCCAAGGAGAAAGCTCCCTGTATAGTGTTTATTGACGAAATCGATGCCGTGGGTCGTGCCCGTGGCAAGAATCCCAATATGGGAGCAAATGACGAGCGCGAGAATACCCTCAATCAGCTCCTGACCGAGATGGACGGTTTCGGTTCCAACTCCGGTGTAATTATCCTTGCCGCCACCAACCGCGCCGATATTCTTGACAAGGCCCTGATGCGTGCCGGTCGATTTGACCGTCAGATCACCGTGGACCTTCCCGAGCTCAAGGACCGTGTGGAAGTATTCAAGGTGCATTTGCGCAATATCAAGACCGATGATTCGATTGATATTGACATCATGGCGCGCCAGACGGCCGGTTTCTCAGGCGCCGATATTGCCAACGTGTGCAACGAGGCTGCCCTTATCGCTGCCCGAAACAATAAGAAAGCAGTTGACCGCGACAGCTTTAATGCCGCGATCGACCGAATAATATGCGGTCTCGAACACTCTTCAAAGATAATTTCCGACGATGAGAAGCGAGCCATTGCCATCCATGAGGCCGGTCACGCGACTGTGTCATGGTTCCTTGAGTATTCCAATGAAATGGTCAAGGTTTCCATCGTCCCTCGCGGAATGGCTCTCGGTGCAGCATGGTACATGCCTGAGGAGCGTCAGATCACACCGGTTCAGGCTCTTCTTGACCAGATGTGCATGACCCTGGGAGGACGTGCTGCCGAGGAACTGATTCTCGGGACAGTGTCGACCGGAGCGCTCAACGACCTCGAAAAGGTTACGAAGCTCGCTTACGCGATTGTGGTCTACTACGGCATGAGCGACAAGCTCCCCAATGTCAGCTACTATGATTCATCGGGCCGTGAGTATGGTTTCACGAAGCCTTACGGCGACGAGAGGGCCAAGATCATCGACGAAGAGGTGACCCGCATCATTAACGAGCAGTATGAACGCGCCAAGTCTATTCTCCGCGAGCAGGCTGAAGGTCATGCCAAGTTGGCCGAGACGCTGCTTAACCGTGAGGTGATGTATGCCGAAGACCTCGTCAAGATATTCGGTCCCCGTCGCTGGAAGTCGCGCACTCAGGAAATTCTTGACCTGCAGGCCGAGCGTGATGCAAAGCGCGTAGCTGACTCCGATGCCGGCAAGGGCGATAAGGCCGATGGTCCCGATATCATCGATGTGGAGTCGACCGATCTTCCGGCTGCTGATGAGTCGGCATCAAAGGAAAACAAGCCCTCGGTGCCACCTCCTTACAAGGGCTGATTTCCAAGCCTGTCAATCGGTGTCAATGGATCGGAAAGTCATAGAAGGATTGCTGGAGGGCAAGGGTGTGAGACCCACTCCTAACCGGGTTCTCGTTATGGCCGAGCTGATGAAGGCTTCCCATCCGTTGAATCTTTCCGATATAGAACAGTCACTTGAACCGATGGACAAGGCAAGTATCTTCAGGGTACTTGAATTGCTCTCGGAAAAGAATCTTGTCCATGAGATAGTCGACGGCAGCCGGTCAATAAAATATGAGTTCTGCCAAGGTCATGGGCATCACAACCTGAGCGATCAGCACGCGCATTTCTATTGTGAGAATTGCAAGATGACTTTTTGCCTTGAGGATCGTGAGATACCTGAGATAGCTTTACCCGAGGGCTTTATGCCCCGGCAAGTTAACTATGTAATAAAGGGACTGTGCCCGAAGTGTTCGAGATTATATTCCGGTGAACTTTTATGACCGGGTTGTGTTATAGTTATAAACAAACAAAAATAATTAACTATGGCAACAACTAAAAGTATCAAAGGCACCAAGACCGAGCAGAACCTCGTGGCCGCCTACATTGCGGAGTCTACCGCCTACACCCGTTATACATTCTATGCCCAGCAGGCTGATAAGGAACTCTATTATCCCGTAGGTCAGATTTTCCGTGAGACCGCTGCCAATGAGCTTCACCACGGCAAGATTTTCTTCAAGTTCCTTGAAGGAGGACAAGTTACAGTCAATGCAACCGTTGACGCAGGCGTGATAGGTACTACCGCCGAGAACCTTGCAATCGCCGTCAAGGAAGAAGAACAGGAAGGTGTCGAAATGTATGTCAATGCAGCCAAGGTGGCTCAGGAAGAAGGTTTCCCTGAAATCGCCGAGCATTTCAATGCTATTGCCACCGTCGAGAAGCGACATCATGACCGCTTCCAGCATTTCCTCGATCAGGTAAACGCCGGAACCGTATGGAAACGCGATACTCCCGTTACATGGCAATGCCTCGTTTGCGGTTATCAATATGTAGGTACTGAGCCTCCTGTAAAGTGCCCCGCATGTGATCACCCCTATCAGCACTATATCGCTCTTGACTACGATATGATCTGATAAGCGGCAAAACATGTGATATAATTGACCCCGCCATGACACGTGTCAAGGCGGGGTCAATGACCTTAGGGGTATAAAATAAGATTATTTCGGCAATTTGAACACGGTGGAGATTTCCTTCATCTGCTCCTGACTCATTCCGTCGGGTTTGAATCCCATGGAAAGGGCGTCGCGGTAGATGATGGCGCTCTTGGTGAGTGTATCGATCATGTCGAAAGCCTCCATTACGTCGGGACCAACGGCAAATACACCGTGTTTCTCCCACATGACCACGTCATAGTCATCGTCGATGGCCTTGATCGTTGCCTCGGCGAGATCATTGGACGAGGGGAGCATGTAGGGTACGATACCGAGACCGCGCGGGCAGAAAGCCTTTGTCTCGGGAATCATAGACCAGAGGATATTGGTGAGCACATCCTTCTTGAGGAACTCGGGATTGTGGCTCATGGCCACGAGTTCGATGGGGTGGGTGTGGACCGATGCCTTGTAGTTGCTTCCCTTACCGATGAGATAGTTGTGGACTGCAAGATGAGAGGGGAGTTCCGATGTAGGTTTCACCAGATTGTCGGCAATTATCTCATAGTGGGCGCAGTCGTCGGTTATGCGGATTATCGATCCGTTGTCCATGGGCCAGCGGGCGAGGTCGCGCATACGCCGGTTAGTACCCTTGCAGTAGAAATATGTTCCCTTCAGATTGGGAAGGGTCATCCCAATGGGAGTTACCGGGCCTATGGCGGGCATCTTGCGGATTTCGTCATCGATATGTTCGGTGACGTTGACAGTGATGTTGCCGCCATTGCGCTCGGCCCATCCTTTAGTCCATAAGTATCCGGCCACTTCGGCCACATCGTTGACCTGCTTGGCGAGGTCGGGACGGTTATAAAGAATTGACATTTTAGAGACTCAAAAATTATAAGTTAGATTAACTGAGGAAGGAAGCAGGAGATGATCAGCACCAGGATTCCTGCCACAAGCACCTGTATAGTTTCCTGATTGCAGCCCTTCCATTCCTTGAGGATAATGCCCCAGACATTGGAAAACACTACGTTGAGCGCCATCAGGATGCAGAACGACAGAGTGGTGAGCGTAGGCGACGACAGGAGGAATCCTTTACCGAGCGCCAGCCCGAAGAACTGGCTGTACCACAGTGCGCCTGCAAGAAGGCAGAAGACGAGGTTGTTGAAAAGCACGTCGGCTTTCAGGTAGTCTCCCCAGGTCTTGTTGACTGTGTTCTGATAGAAGCAGTAACAGGCATTGGTCACGAATCCGCCCACCGTCACCAGGAGCGTGGCGGGAAGAGTGCGGAACATGGGCGACGTGAGTTCGCCGAAATTGATGCCGCTGCCGAATTCAAGACCCACATTGAAACAACCGCTCATGAAGCCGGCGAGAAGCGCTATGGCAAGGCCCTTAGGGAAGTTGAACTCGGTAGCCACCGAGTCGGTTTCCTTTCCGGCAAGGGTCTTGGCTTTCATCGAACCGGCAACGCCTATTATGGCGATACCTATGAGTGTCACCACTACACCGGCGATCACCGAGAAGGTCAGCTGCGAGATGGGATCATTTTCGGGGAAAAAGATCTGAAGAAGCACGGGACCCATTATTGTGCCGAGACCGGCGCATGTGCCCAGTGCTATCGACTGCCCGAGAGCCACGCCGAGGTAACGCATCGACAGGCCGAAAGTCAGGCCCCCCACACCCCACAGCGCACCAAACAGGAGCGTCATCAGGATGTTAAACGACTGGTCGGCCGTGAAGAGCTCGCAGAGCGAGTGTCCTGCCGGCACAGCCAGCAGGGCACCGAGAAGCGGGAGCAGGAGCCAGGCGAATACGCCCTGCACTATCCAGTAGCTCTCCCAGCTCCATTGACGGATCTTATTGATGGGAACGTAGCAACTCGACTGGCAGAAAGCTCCTGCTGCGATAATCAGTAGTCCGATTACTATATCCATTTATGGAATGTATAGTGACGGGATTTTTAATCAGCGCTTGGAAGTCACGTCTTTCTCGTACTGCTCAACCTCAGCGATGTAGGTTTCGCCTACGGGAACATTGTTGCGGACGCAGAACTCGTCGTAAACGGCGTTCCAGGGGAGATTCTTGGCCTCTTCGAGGAGGGCGAGACGCTGGAATTTCTTGTCGGAAAGCTCGTAGTCGCGAAGAGCGTTGATGGGTTCAAGCAGAGCGCGGAGCATACACTTCTGGGCTGCACGGCTACCGATAACGTAGGCACCGATGCGGTTGAGCGTGCCGTCGAAGTAGTCGAGGCCGTAGTGAACGCGGTTGAGGGCACCGGCGCGCACGATTTCACTGAACAGGTCCATGGTGGGATCGTCCATAATGGTCACGTGGTCAGAATCCCAGCGGATGGGGCGCGAAACGTGAAGCATGAGCTCGGGGACGAAGAGGAGCATTGCCGATACCTTGTCAGCCACGCTTTCAGTGGGATGGAAGTGACCGGTGTCGAGGGTGATCATCATGTCGTTCTTGGAAGCGTAGGCGGTGTAGAAGTCATTGGAGCCTACGGTGTAGCTTTCAAGGCCGATACCGAATACCTTTGACTCCACGCAGTCCTTCATCCAGTCATAACGGTGCTCAAAGATCTGGTCGAGAGAATCCTTGAGGAGCTCGCGGTAGTAGTAGCGGTTTACGGTGATGTCCTTGCTGCCGTCGTGAACCCAGGTGTTCATGATACAGGGATCCTGCTGGGCTTCGCCGATGGCCTGGGAGATGGCGCGGCAACGCTTGGAATGCTCGATCCAGAAGTCGCGGATCGACTTGTCGGGATTGGCAAGCGAAAGGTCGCCGCTCTTGGGATGGGAGAATGAAGTGGAGTTGAAGTCGAGTTTGATGTCGTTGGCCTTACCCCAGTCGATCCAGCTCTGGAAATGCTCTACGGAGCACTCGTCGCGATCAACGAATTTGCCACCGAAATCACCGTAGATTTCGTGTAGGTTGAGACGATGCTTGCCGGGGATGAGCGACATTGCATAGAGGATGTCGGCGCGGAGTTCGTCGATATTGCGTGCCTTGCCGGGATAATTACCGTTGACCTGGATGCCGCCGGTCAGCGCGCCACCCTGGTTCTCGAAACCTGCTACGTCGTCGGCCTGCCAGCAGTGCATGCTCAGGTGGAAATCCTGGAGCTGTTGAAGGACTTTTTCGGTATCTACGCCTACGGCTGCATAACGTTCTTTGGCAATTTCGTAAGCCTTTGAGATGGATTCTTTTGTCATGATGATTCGTTAAGGTTATAAAATGAAAAGTTAAGATTGATTCAGATTATTTTCCGATAATGGCAAGGAAACGCTTGTAAGGTTCGTCCCACTCTCCGGAATTTACGGGGAGGAAAGTCTTTGTGGGAACATTTTTCCTGATTACTTCGCGAAGCTCGTCAATGGAATCAAAATAACCCGCCGGGAGAGCCTGCATCAGGATATTACCCAAAGCAGTGCCTTCCACGGGTCCGGCAACTACCGGAAGGTTGATGGCCGATGCGGTCATGGTGTTGAGGAGTTCGTTGCGAGAGCCGCCGCCTATCACGTTCAGGCGGTTGATGGGATTGGAAGCTACTTCCTTGAAAAGTGACAGCACGTAGCGGTATTTCAGCGCAAGGCTCTCGAATATACATCTTACTATCGCACTGTGGTCAGCCGGAACCGGTTGGCCGGTACGCTCGCAGTAGTCACATATCGTCTGCGGCATGTCGGCCGGCGCCACGAAGCATGAATCGTCAGGATCGATGAAGCTCCTGAACGGTTCGGCCTTTGATGCCATCTCCACGAGTTCGGGATAGGTATAGTTGATTCCCTGAGCCTTCCAGCGCTTCAGGCACTCTTCGAGTACCCACATCCCGGTGATGTTCTTGAGCAATCGTATGGTGTTTTCGATACCGCCCTCGTTGGTCATGTTGTGGCGGCGTGAATCCTCGGTCACGACTGGCTTGTCATTCTCGATACCCATGAGTGACCATGTGCCGCTGCTGAGGAAGGCCCAGTCGCGGCCCTCGGCGGGGATGGCTGCGACAGCCGAGGCCGTGTCGTGACCACCGACGGCGATAACGGGAATTTCACCTAAGCCGGTTTCTTTCTGCAACTCCGGTCGCAGAGTGCCGATAATGGTTCCGGGTTTCACCAGGTCGCCGAATTTGTCCTTGGTGATACCTACCGAGTCGAGCACGTCCATGTCAAACTCGCCGGTGTGGGGATTAAGAAGCGCGCCGGTTGAGGCGATGGTATATTCTGTCACGAGATTGCCCGAGAGAAGGTAGGAAATCACGTCGGGGATGAATCCGATGCGCGAAGCGTTGAGGAGCGCGAAAGTGTCGCGCAGGGCATGAAGCTGGAACACGGTGTTGAAGTGGAGCGTCTGGATGCCGGTGCGGGCATAGAGGTCCTCGCTGCTCATTGCCTTGGCAAAATAGCTGTCAGTATTCTCGGGATTGAACCGGGCATCGCGATATGCTACGGGCAAGCCTATGAGCTGACCGTCACCTGCAATTGCGGCAATGTCCACGCCCCATGTGTCGACAGCCATCGAATTGGGTTGAATCCCTTTGGCAGCAACGAGTTTCATACCCTGTTTTATGCTCTCGTAGAGCGAATAGATGTTCCAGTGTGAGATGCCGTTGACATTTATTATGGCATTTGGAAAGCGGTTGATTTCTTCGGTTTCCATCTTTCCGTCCTCGTGGAGGGTGGCAAGAATTGTGCGACCGCTTGTAGCGCCCAGGTCAAAGGCTACAAAATATGCAGGATATTTCATGGTTGTATAAGGTTTTATAAAAATTGTCGTCGGGCCCTAAGGGCTGAGAGTACCGCAAAATTATGAAATATAAATGTCATTACCAAAAAATTCTCAAAAGTTTCAATTGGCGTGGCGGAGTTTGGTTTTTTAAGGAATTTGCATTACTTTTGTGGAATCGAACATTCACTTCAACAATCATACATAGAAATATGAAGAAGCACAATTTTTATGCCGGCCCTTCAATTTTGAGCCAGTACACAATTAAAAAGACGGCTGAAGCCGTACTTGATTTCGCAGGAACGGGTCTGTCGATTCTCGAAGTCTCTCACCGTGGTAAGGAATTCCAGGCCGTGATGGACGAAGCTCAGGCCCTTGTAAAGGAACTGCTCAACGTGCCTGAAGGCTATCAGGTGCTTTTCCTCGGCGGCGGCGCGAGCCTGCAGTTTGCCATGGTGCCTTTCAACCTGCTCAAGACCAAGGCTGCTTATCTCGACACGGGTACGTGGGCGTCCAACGCCATAAAGGAAGCCCGTCTCTTTGGTGAAGTTGAGGTGCTTGCTTCAAGCAAAGATGCAAATTACACTTACTATCCCACCGGTTATACCGTTCCTGCCGATGTGGATTATTTCCATATCACAACCAACAATACTATCTACGGCACCGAATTGCGCGAGGATCCTGATGTCCCCGTTCCTTTGGTTGCCGATATGTCGAGCGACATTTTCTCGCGTCCGATTGATGTGTCAAAATATGACATCATCTATGCCGGTGCGCAGAAAAATCTCGCCCCGGCCGGCGTGACCCTCGTGATCGTCAAGGAGAGTGCTTTGGGCCATGTGGAGCGTGCCATCCCCACGATGCTCGACTACCGTACCCACGTGAAGAAGGGCTCGATGTTCAACACTCCTCCCGTGCTTCCCGTCTACTCTGCGCTCATGACTCTGCGCTATTACAAGGAAATGGGCGGCGTGGAGGCCCTGCAGAAACTTGACGAGGAAAAGGCCGCCATGCTCTACAAGGCTATTGATGACAGCAAGATGTTTGAGGGCACGGTGACTGGCCTCGCCCACCGCTCAATCATGAATGTCACCTTCGTAATGACCGAGCCTTACCGCGAACTGGAGAAGGATTTCGTAGACTTCTGCCTTGCGCGCGGCATCGTCGGCATAAAGGGACACCGCTCGGTGGGCGGATTCCGTGCGTCGCTCTACAATGCTCTTCCCATCGAGAGCGTTCAGGCTCTCATCGATGCCATGAAAGAGTTTGAATCACTCCACGTGAAATAAGTATTAAGTCATGAAGATTCTCGTAGCAACTGAAAAACCCTTTGCTCCCGTAGCGATTGAGAAGATGAAAGAGGTCGCAGCCGAGGCAGGTGCCGAAATGGTACTCCTTGAAAAGTATGCCTCGAAGGCCGAACTCCTTGCTGCTGTGGCCGATGCCGAAGCTCTCATCATCCGCAGCGACAAGGTCGATGCCGAAGTAATGGACGCAGCCGGAAAACTAAAGATCGTAGTACGCGCCGGTGCCGGTTATGACAATGTTGACCTTGAGGCGGCTACCGCCCGCGGTATCAGTGTTCAGAACACCCCGGGGCAGAATTCCAATGCTGTCGCCGAACTCGTATTCGGATTGGCCGTTCTTATGGCTCGCAATCAGTTCAACGGTACGTCGGGTTCGGAGCTGCGCGGAAAAGGACTCGGCATCCATGCCTTCGGACAGGTCGGTCGTAACGTGGCCAGGATCGCCCGCGGATTTGAAATGAATATTTCAGCACTTGATCCTTATTGCCCTGACGACGTGATGCTTGATGCCGGTGTTTCGCCCGTTCATTCTGTAGAAGAACTTTACCGGGACAACCGCTATGTCTCCCTCCATATACCTGCTACGGCTGAGACCAAGGGATCGGTAGGATATGACCTCGTGATGCTCATGCCCAAGGGTGGAGTCCTGATAAATACCGCCCGCAAGGAGGTGATAGATGAAGAAGGTCTGATCAAGGCCCTGACCGAGCGCACCGATCTGAAGTATGCCGCCGACGTGGCTCCCGAGCGGGCTGTCGAGATGAAGGAACTCTTCGGCGACCGGGTGTTCTTCACTCCCAAGAAAATGGGAGCCCAGACCGCTGAGGCCAACATCAATGCCGGAATCGCTGCCGCCCGTCAGGCCATCGAATTCCTCAGCGACGGTAACGATCGCTTCCGTGTAAATAAATAATATCCCTTTCCGGATGATAAAAAACGCCCGTCGCCTCGACGAGCGTTTTTTTATTATGATATTTTTCATTAACTTTGCAGGGAAATGGCCCGGATTCAACGGTCATAATCATTTATTCATTCTTCCTAACACAATCTAATCATGCTCAAGACAATTCTTTCAATATCAGGACGCCCCGGATTATATAAACTCGTCAATCGCGGCAACAACATGCTTATCGTGGAATCGCTTGCCGATGGCCGCCGTGTCCCTGCCTATACCCGCGACAAGGTGATCTCTCTGGGAGAAATCACAATGTATACGCTCGAAGGTGACACCCCTCTGGCTGATGTCCTCGAAAGCCTCAAGGCTGTGGCCGGAGGTGAAAAGGTCGATGTGAAGGCACTGGGAAAGGATGCCGACATTCGCGAATGGTTTGGTAAGGTGCTTCCCGATTATGACCGCGAGCGCGTGTATACGTCCGACATCAAGAAGCTCATCTCCTGGTATAATATCCTCGTCGGTGCAGGCATCACCGAATTTAAGGAAGCCGAAGAGGCTGCTGTAGAAGAAAAAGCCGACGCAGCTGAAGAATAAACCGTCATAGCCTTACCTCACTATGGCATTGTCCAGGAAATTTAATCCCGGCGACCGCGTTACCGACTTGGTTATGGAGGATTACAACATCCTTCCCGTGCTGAGTCGGTTTTCGCTCCCGCTCGGTTTTGACAACAAGACTATCGGAACACTATGCAGAGAGGCCGGTATCGATACCGATGCGTTCCTGCTGATCGTGAACTTTCTCGTCAGCGGTACTCTCGACGAGCTGCCCGATGACGTGTCGCCGCTTCTGATAGTCAAGTTCCTGCGCAACAGTCACGACTACTTCATCACCTACAAGTTTCCCCACATCCGCGCCAATCTTCTTGCCGCGCTTGACGACAGTCATTCCGATATCAACCCCATCATCATCAAGTTTTACGATGACTATATCGAAAGCGTCAGGAAACACTTTGATTACGAAGATAATGTGGTGTTTCCATATATCGAGGCTCTCGTAGAAGGACTTCACACTGACTATAACATCGAGATTTTCCGCCGCAATCACGATGATGAGGTGAGTGACCGGTTGGCCGAACTCAAGAACATCATCCTCCGGTACTACACCACATCGATGCCCTACAGGATGTATGATGCCCTGGTGGATATTTTCAATTGTGAGGAAGACCTTGAGAGTCATGCTGATATCGAGAACCATATACTGATACCGCTTATATCGAACATGGAGCGCAAGAAATGATCCGATCATGCCGATAAAGAATAAGCTCATAGCCGTTTCGTCATTATCGCCCGTGATTTCAGCGGGCATGATGTCTGTGCTTCGCGCGCAATTGAGCGGTACGGGCACCGGTGTGATTGAGGTCGCTCCCGAAAACTTGCTGAAAGCGGTGGCTCTGCGCAAGGCTGATATTGTTGTCGCCGACCAATGGGTGCTTGACCGTGAGACGGTTTCCGAACTCCGCTCGGGCGGTCACGGCAACGTGAGGATCGTGGCAATCGCCGTGTCCCATCTCCCGGAGAAAATCTCATCGCTTGCCGACGGGGTTGTGAGTGTCACCGACAGTCCTGAAAAGATTGCCGAAGCTCTTGTGAAATGTATGCCTCAGCAGCAGGAAGAAGAGCGTAAGGAGCTTTCGCCGCGCGAAAAGGATGTGATTATCGGAGTAGTCAAGGGATTAAGCAACAAGGAGATTGCTGACCATCTGAACGTTTCGACCCACACTGTCATGACCCACCGCCGTAATATCGCGTCAAAGCTGCAGATTCACTCTCCGGCAGGCCTGACGATATATGCGCTCGTGTCGCACCTCGTAAGCCTCGATGAAGTGCGCGACACTATCTGATTTTCAACAGAAAAATTATCATAAATCTAACCATATAAAACTGATTCATCCATGTTTCAACGTTTTTCTTTTTCACTTGCCCTGGCGGCACTCTCGGTCATGATGGCCTCGCCTGCCGCTTCAGCCGGTAATCCCTACGAGAGCTATTATCAAAATGTTCCCATTAACCTACCTGTGGTTACTGCCCCGGTAATTCCTGACTACACGGTAACTATCACCGAATTCGGAGGCGTGAACGACGGAGTAACCCTGAATACCGAGGCTTTTGCCAAGGCGATGAAGCACCTTGCCGATAAGGGAGGGGGCAAGCTCGTGGTTCCAGAGGGTATATGGTACACCGGTCCCATTCATCTCGAAAGCAATGTCGACCTTCATCTTGACCGCGGCGCCCTCGTGCTGTTCAGCGAAAACTTAGCCGATTATCCTGTGGTCCACTCCGACTGGGAAGGACTTTCCACCCATCGCGCCACCTCACCCATTTCGGCAAGAAACAAGACCAATATCGCGATTACCGGCGACGGTACATTCAACGGCAACGGCCAGTGCTGGCGTCCGGTGAAGAAAGCCAAACTGACCGCCGACCAATGGAATAAGCTCCTGCGCGGCGGCAGCGTAAATGCTAAGGGCGACGTGTGGTATCCCAACGAGAGAATCCGTGAAGTATCGGCTAACCCCGAACTGATCAAGGCAGCCCACAAGGCTTCGCCCGATACACTCGAATATGTACATGATTTCCTGCGTCCGGTCCTTGTGTCGCTCATCGGATGCAAGAACGTGCTGCTTAAGGATGTAACATTTGAAAACTCTCCTGCGTGGAACGTGCATCCGCTCCTTTGTGAAAACATTATTCTCGACAACCTCAACGTGCGCAATCCCTGGTATGCCCAGAATGGCGACGGCCTCGATCTGGAGTCATGCACCAATGCCCTGGTTGTGAACAGCCGTTTTGACGTGGGTGATGATGCTATCTGCATCAAGTCGGGTAAAGACAAGGATGGCCGCGACCGCGGAGTACCTTGCAGCAATGTCCTGATCGATGGCTGCACGGTTTATCATGGCCACGGAGGTTTCGTGATCGGATCGGAAATGTCGGGCGGTTGCAAGGACATAGTGGTAAAGAACTGCGTGTTCATCGGCACTGATGTGGGTCTCCGCTTCAAGTCGACCCGTGGCCGCGGAGGCGTGGTAGAGAACATCTATGTCGACAACGTGAAGATGAGCGACATACCCGGCGATGCCCTGATCTTTGACCTCTATTACGGTATCAAACCCGGCGCACCCGTGCCTCCTGTGACCGAGGAGACTCCTTCGTTCCGCAACATATATATCAACGACGTGACCTGCCGCATGGCAGTCAGGGCCGCATTCTTCAATGGCCTCCCCGAAATGCCCATGAAGAACGTGGTGATCTCCGACTCCCGATTCCGGGCAGCCAACGGATTCACGCTCAACCACGTGGATGGTCTCACGCTTAAGAATGTCACTATCGACGTGCCTGGCGAAAAAATCCATTACGGTGACGGAGTGAAAAATGTCACGGTAGACTGATTCAGTCATGAAATCACTGAAAATTTTCTTTGCGGCATTGCTTGCTATGGTTGCAGGCAATGCCGCTGCAGCAGATTATTCGGATTATTACCATAATCTGCCTTTTGAAGCCCGGGAGATAACCGGACCTGTCATTCCTGACCTGACCGTGAACCTCAAGGATTTCGACGGAGTTGCCGACGGTGTCACGCTCAATACCGAGGCGATAGCCCGTGCTATCGATTTTCTCTCGTCGAAGGGTGGGGGACACCTGGTGCTTGACGAGGGAGTGTGGCTTTCAGGTCCCATAATCATGAAGAGCAATATCGACCTTCACGTTGAGCATAATGCCATACTACTTTTCACTCCCGACAAAAGCCATTATGCAATACTTCCTCCCGACGAGGGTACGGCCTCAACCATGCGACAACCGCCCATTTATGCCCATCGGATAAAAAACTTTTCCATTACGGGATCAGGCGTGATCGACGGAAATGGCGAAGTGTGGCGACCGGTGAAGCGATTCAAGGTGAGCGATGCCGAGTGGCGCAAGATGGAGCGCCTGGGACTTAAGGAATACACCGAAGGAAAATCGACGGTATATTACCCTACCGTGGGCAATCCTTCCGACAGCATCGAAACCAAGCGGGCACGACTTATCAGGATAGTGTGCTGTGATAATTTCCTGATAAAGGATGTGGTGATTCAGAACTCGCCGAGTTTCCACCTGAATGTGGTTCTCGGCACCCGTTTCGTGATCGACGGCGTGATGGTGCGCTGCCCGTGGAATGCTCAGAATGGCGACGGTATTGACCTGAGTTCGTGTCGCGATGCCCTGATCGTGAACAGTTCGGTCGATGCCGGAGATGATGCACTGTGCCTGAAGAGCGGAATAGGCAATGCCGGACGCAGCCGCGGTCCGTGCGCCAACATCATTATCGACAATTGCACGGTTTTCCACGGCCATGGCGGCTTCGTAATCGGCAGCGACAATGCCGGTGGAATGAGGAATCTGCTCGTGCGTAACTGCCGGTTTATCGACACTGACACCGGTTTGCGCTTCAAGAGCGGACGTGACCGCGGAGGCCTGATGGAAAATATCTACGTGCGCGACATAGTGATGTGCGACATAGCTGGTGAGGCCGTACTTTTCGATTCATTTTATGAAGAGAAGGTGGGGGACGGTGAAAATGTTGAACCAAAGCCTGTCACTCCCGACACGCCCATTTTCAGAGGCTTTTACATAAGCGGAATTACCTGCCGCGATGCCGGTCGTGCGGTAGTGATGAAGGGACTTCCCGAACTCAGGATCATGAACGTAGTGATATCTGACTGCACGTTCTCGGCCCGGCAGGGAATGGTGATCAACAATGCCACCGGTGTGGAACTCAAGGACATCAGGCTTCTGCTTGAAAATGGCCCGGTTCTGAAAAAGCATAACTCGAAGGTGACGGAGATCAATGTAACCGAGATTCGCTGACAGCGTCGACGAGACTTTCTATTGAAGCGTGGGGCTTTCCTTCAAAGTACCACGCTTCGTTGTCTATAACTACGTCGGGATTCTCACTCACCCTTTCAGGCGAGATTCCCGCGCGACGCAACGCCCGCTTGGCCAAGATCATGCGCGTTCCGTCACCTTTTACCGTCACTGACGCGTACACGGGAAATTCCACTATAAATGATGCTGTCGCAGCATCAAACCGCAGTCGGTCTCCCGTGAAATACTGCTCTATGCGGTTGTTGAGGATAAGGTCTTCGGTCATGCCGGTAAGCAGTCCGTGTTTACGGTCGAGTAGCCAGAGTCGGTCGCTCAGCAGCAACGCGAGGTCAAGATCATGGGTAGAGATCAGCACGCTCTTACCCTCGTGATGACAAAGGCGCCTGAGGAGCATCATTATGTCGACTTTCCCCGGATAGTCGAGAAATGCCGTAGGCTCGTCAAGGAAAATCACCGGAGTGTCCTGGGCAAGCGCGCGGGCTATCATGGCCTTCTGCCGCTCGCCGTCGCTCAGTGTGCTGACGGTGCGCGAAGCCAGGTGAGAGATACCCACGAGTTCGATAGCTTTCCCTACAATCTCCTTGTCATCATGGGTGAGCCTTCCGAACAATCCTGTGTAGGGGCTTCGGCCAAGCCCTACAAGGTCAGTGACAGTGAGATGTGTCGACAGGAATCTCTCCGTAAGCACCACGCTCAGCTCGCGCGACAATTCTGCCGGAGAATAGTCAGTAATGTTGCGGCCATCTATCTCAAGGGTCCCTGAAATAGGATTCAGATTTCCCGAGATAGTCTTGATAAGGGTCGACTTTCCGGCACCGTTAGGACCGAGCAGAGCAGTCAGCTGACCCGTAGGAAGAGTTGCGTTAATTCCGGCAGTGATGACGATAGTTTTTTTCCCTCCGGCCCCATAGCCGGTAGTCAGATCTCTCAGTATTACTTGATTATGCTTCATTTTACGGTTATTTTGCGGTACAGGAAGGCAAGGATGAGGCCACGTACCAGAAGATACAAAACAAAAGCCAGCCACAGGGCATGATTACCCATAGATGGAGCAAACGCGAAGTAGACGGCGAAAAACACTGCCATAGCTACCGCCATTGAGGCCAGCATGGAGCGGGTTGCGGTGGCTCCGATGAATATTCCGTCGAATGTGAATGCAGTGAATCCGGCCAACGGGACTATGACTATCCAACCGGTGAATTCCCTCGCGGCGTGTCTGACGCTTTCTTCAGCCGTCAGCATATCCACTATGCCTGTTCCACCTATAAAATAGATTAAAGAGAAACACAATCCGAGTGCTATGCCCCATTTCAGCAGAGCCTTGACAGCATCACGGAGTCCTGATTCGTTTTTCTCGCCTATGTAACGTCCCGTCAGTGCCTCGCCTGCAAATGCGAATCCGTCCATGAAATATGAAAAAAACATGAAGAACTGCATAAGCACCGCGTTGACGGCGAGCACCACTGTGCCCTGCATCGCTCCGGTGCGTGTGAACCATGTATTGACTCCCACAAGGCAGAGGGTACGGAGGAAAATGTCGGTATTTACGCTGAAAAATCGTTTGATTTCTTCAGTGTTGAAAAGAGCCGAGAGAGACTTTGCCACCGGGTGATGTCGCCTGAAGATGATGGTGGCGCCCATTATGCACCCTGTCCATTGGGCCACGAGCGTACCGACTGCGACGCCTTCGATCTTCATGTCCAGCCCCACCACGAGAAAAAGAGACACGATGATATTGACCACGTTTATTACGAGTGAAATCCACATGGGGCTGCGTGAATCCTGCATTCCGAGCAGCCAGCCTGTAAAGACATAGGTGGAGAGGACGGCCGGCGCGCCCGCGCTCAATATCAGGAAATAGGTGGAAGTAGCCGCTGCCGTAACCCCGTCAACATCCATCAGCGAAAGACTGAAATTCAGTAATGGCTTGCGCAGGATGATCATCATCAATCCTGCTGCCAAAGCTACCATCAGCCCCCGGTAGAGCGGATAGGCCACGACCGAGCCGGAGGATTCCGCTTCGCGTGTTACCGACTGTCCGTAAGCCTGGGCAGTTATTCCGCTCGTCCCCATGCGCAGGAATCCGAATATCCAGTATATCATGTTAAAGATGGTGCCACCTACCGCGATTGCCGCGAGGTAGGTGGCACTTCCCATGTGTCCGGTAAAAGTCGTGTCCATCAGCGACAGCAGCGGGGTAGTGATATTGGTCACTATCGATGGTACCGCTATCAGGAGTATGGAACGGTTTATACGGTTCATTTCTTCTGAGCGCGCATAGAATCAACTATGAGGTAGATGATGAGGGCGGCATAGATCACGAGGCCCAGGGTCTGGGTGACGGATGTGGACATGTCGTTCTGATATTCAAATCCGAAGTAGCGTGTCAGGGCTGCGAATACACCGAACAGTGCTCCACCGGCAATGAAACCTGACGAAATCAGTGTACCGCGGTCGCGACGGGCATCGTTGACAGCCTGATCCTTGGAGCGGGATCCTACAAACCATGATATGGCTCCGCCCACGAGCATCGGAGCATTGAGATTGAAGGGTATGAACATTCCGAGACAGAAAGCGAGGGCGGGAACGCCGAGCCAGTTGAGAAGGAGTGTCAGTATAGCGCCGGTGATATAAAGCACCCAAGGGGTGTCGCCACCCATCATGAGCGGTTCGATTACCTTGGCCATGGCGTTGGCCTGAGGTGCCGAGAGAGCATCGGGACCTGAGAAATGATATACGTTGTTAAGGAGCAGGATCACACCGCCTACGGTAGCGGCAGATACGAGCGTGCCGAGAAATTTCCATGATTCCTGAGTGCGGGGAGTTGAGCCGAGCCAGTAACCTATCTTCAGGTCGGTTACAAAGCCGCCGGCCATTGATAGAGCCGTGCAGACTACGCCGCCTATCACCATCGATGCAACTATACCCGAAGTGCCGTTAAGACCTATGGCTACGAATATTGCCGAAGCCACGATAAGGGTCATGAGTGTCATGCCCGACACGGGGTTGCTGCCTACGATCGCGATTGCATTGGCGGCCACGGTGGTGAAAAGGAACGAAATCACCGTAACTACGATCCAAGCCACGAGAGCCTGCCAGAATGTGTGGATAACTCCTACCCAGAAGAAGATGAGCACGGCGAGAAGTGCAATGGCTGTGAAGAACACGATGTGTTTCATCGAAATGTCGGTCTGCCAGCGCACCTCCTTCTTGTCGGAACTCTTACCTCCGAGCTCGCGGGCAGCGAGTCCCACGGCGTTACGGATTATGTCCCAAGACTTGATGATGCCGATTACACCGGCCATTGCGATTCCACCTATACCTATCATTCGGGCATAATTGCTGAATATCGCGTCGGGAGCCATGGCCGTGATTTCAGGCGCGCCGTAGGTGCCCATAAGGGGAACGATCACCCACCACACGAATGCCGATCCGGCAAATATGATGAAGGCGTAGCGGAGTCCCACGATGTAGCCGAGGCCAAGCAGGGCGGCTCCGGTGTTGCATGAAACCACGAGCTTGAACTTATTGGCGAGTGCCACACCCCACTGCGTAGCGGTGGAGGTAACTACCTCGGCCCACCAGCCGAATGTGGCTACGCAGTAGTCATAGATACCTCCTATCAGTGAGGCGATTACGAGAGTCTTGGCCTGACCGCTGCTGCCCGTCTTCGCGCCCATGCTGCTGGCGAGCACCTGAGTCGTGGCAGTAGCCTCGGGGAAAGGATACTTGCCGTGCATGTCCTTTACGAAATATTTACGGAAAGGAATGAAAAACAGGATTCCGAGCACGCCTCCGAGAAGCGAGCTGAGGAATATCTGCACGAAGTTAACGGTGATTTCAGGATATGTCTCCTGAAGGATGAAGAGAGCAGGGAGAGTAAAGATGGCTCCGGCGACGATCACGCCCGAACATGCACCGATGCTCTGGATTATAACGTTTTGACCTAAAGGATTCTTGACTTTAAGTGTACTCGACAATCCCACGGCGATGATGGCGATGGGGATGGCCGCTTCAAAGACCTGACCGACGCGCAGCCCGAGATAGGCCGCTGCCGCACTGAATATCACTGCCAGGAGAAGACCAAGACCAACGGAGTAGGGCGTGGCCTGTGCATAATCCCTCGCAGGGTGCATCACCGGACGATATTCCTCATCGTCGGCCAGCTCGCGGAACGCGCTCTCGGGCAGTTCCGTGGGATCGGCATCCATGATGATGTCGTGATCAGGAGCCTGAGTCGAGGGCAGACCCTGATCGGAATGATGTTGTTTTGCCATAAACTGAAATATGTGAATGAAATATTGGCGCAAAGGTAGCGATAATTTACCGATAAATGACTATCTTTGCATCCTAATTATCAACAATCACATTCAAAAATGCAGGAAAAAATTATAATTCTCGATTTCGGATCGCAGACCACGCAGCTGATAGGACGCCGTGTGCGCGAGCTTAACGAATATTGCGAGATTGTTCCCTACAACAAGTTCCCTTACGACGATCCGTCGGTCATAGGAGTGATTCTTTCAGGCTCACCATTCTCGGTTTATGATGAAAAGGCCTTCAGGATGGAGGTGTCGAAACTTCGCGGTCATCTCCCCGTGCTCGGTATATGCTATGGCGCGCAGTATATAGCCTATGATGCAGGCGGCAAGGTTGAGCCCGCCGAGTCGCGTGAATATGGACGCGCCCGCCTCGAATGGATTGATGAAACTGATCCGCTGATGAGTGAAATCGAAACAGGGGCGCAGGTGTGGATGAGTCACGGCGACACTATCACGGCTGTTCCCGATTCGTTTCATGCCATTGCATCGACCGCCGATGTGAAATTTGCTGCATATCGCGTGGAAGGTGAGAAGACGTGGGGTGTACAGTTCCACCCTGAGGTATTCCATTCCACCTGCGGCACCCGGTTGCTTCATAACTTTGTGGTAAATATATGTGGCGGTAAGCAACAGTGGGATGCCGCATCGTTTATCGAGACTACCGTGGCCGCGCTCCGCGAGCAGCTCGGCGACGACAAGGTTGTTCTCGGTCTTTCGGGCGGTGTAGATTCATCGGTTGCAGCTGTGCTTCTCAACAAGGCGATAGGCAAGAACCTCACCTGTATTTTTGTGGATCACGGAATGTTGCGCAAGAATGAGTTCCGCGATGTTCTTAATGACTATGAATGTCTCGGACTTAATGTTATAGGTGTGGATGCGAGCTCCAAGTTCTTTGCTGAACTTGCCGGAGTGACCGATCCCGAGCGCAAACGCAAGATTATCGGCAAAGGCTTCATCGACGTCTTTGACGAGGAAGCCCATAAAATTAAAGATGTGAAGTGGCTTGCTCAGGGTACCATTTACCCCGACTGCATAGAGTCACTGTCGATTACCGGTACAACGATCAAGAGTCACCATAACGTAGGTGGCCTTCCCGAGAAGATGAATCTGAAACTGTGTGAGCCGCTGCGACTCCTGTTTAAAGACGAAGTGCGCGCAGTAGGCAGGGCACTCGGGATGCCCGAGCATCTCATCAAGCGTCATCCCTTCCCCGGACCCGGTCTTGCGGTCAGGATTCTTGGTGACATTACACCCGAGAAAGTAAGGATTCTTCAGGATGCCGACGATATTTTCATCCGCGGTCTCCGCGATTGGGGTCTGTATGACAAGGTGTGGCAGGCAGGAGCCATCCTACTCCCGGTGCAGTCAGTAGGAGTTATGGGCGACGAGCGCACCTACGAGCGTGCGATAGCATTGCGGGCAGTAACCTCTACTGATGCCATGACCGCCGACTGGGCCCATCTTCCTTACGACTTCATGGCCTCAGTGAGCAACGACATCATCAATAAAGTGCGCGGCGTGAACCGCGTATGCTACGACATCTCCTCCAAGCCCCCGGCAACCATCGAATGGGAGTGATTACCCACGTGTAAACTTCTGACAACCCATTTATAAACAGTCGTGTGCTTTTTTATATATAAAGGAATACGACTGTTTATAAATAATATCTCCGAATATCTCTCCTAATTATATACAGTATTTGTTTCCTGGGTTTATATATCGATATTTTCATGTCAAGACTTTATTATGAGACAGAATCGACAATCAAAAAGATTAACTAAACAACACAAAGTCTCGCATGGCGTTATGGGAATTTTTGGCTCAGAAGCTAAATTGCATGACATGACAGTAGGGCAGGTTGCTCACTTAGTCCTAAATCAATTAGAGCGCGAATTTCCCAAGTTATCTTTTAGATATAGAGATAGTATCCGAAAAGCCGAAATTAATTTGGCCTTGCAACGAATTGACTCTGAAATGGGTCAAACTCTTTTCGTTCCCAATTCCAGTATTATTCCTGATGGTGGAATTATTGAGATAAAAGATGATTTCGGGCAATGGCGCGTGATTTTAGTTTCAGAAGCCAAGCATCAAGGAAAAGATATTGAGAATATTAGGAAAGGTAAATTAGTTGGTAAGAATAATGATCAGGATTTAATGGCTGCTGGGAATGCTATTGAGAGAGCTCACAAGAATATCGCCGAAATTGCTAATCTTATGCTTGGAGAATCTCATTTCCCTTATGTTCTTTTTCTTGAAGGTTCGAATTTTCTGACAGAAACAATTGAGATCTCCCGCCCAGATGGGCGAGTTGTAGTTTTGGAGTATAATTCCGGATTGCTTAACCGATTAGACCGTCTTACTGCTGCAAATTATGGATTGCCGATAAATACGAATTTGTGTAGGAATAGATTTGTGCACCATAAAGATAAAACGATAATGTTGCAAGCGGCATCGATCTATTCACAAGGTAATGGTGAAAGGTGGAGTGTAGAACAAATGTTTACAATAATGTTTGAGATAGCCAAAACGTCAATACAAATTTTATATAGCGACTTATTCAATCAGGTTTCATGATAATTTGAAAATTGCTTTTATGGCACGTAATGCGACTAATAATACTTTGCATAAAGCAAAAAGTTCCAAAAGTGATGAGTTTTACACACTTTTGGCCGATATTGAACGTGAATTGATTTTTTATAAAGATCAATTTTTTGGAAAAACCGTTTATTGCAATTGCGACAATCCTATTGAAAGCAATTTTTTTAAATATTTCTATGATAATTTCAAGGCTTTAGGTTTAAAAAAACTTATTGCTTCATTCTACGAGCCAAACACTCTCGATTTATTTAACTGTTTTACCCCCAAGACAGGTGGATATATCGAATGTACAGCAGAAGACTTGGATTTTGAAATATCAGAGTTGCATATAAGGAAGTTTAATAGTGATGGGGATTTCAGAAGTCGAGAGTGTATTTCATTATTGCAGCAGGCGGATATTGTAGTAACAAATCCTCCTTTTTCTCTCTTCAGAGAGTATGTAGCCCAATTAGTCAAGCATAACAAGAATTTCCTTATTATTGGGAACATTAACGCTATAACCTATAAAGAAATTTTCCAATTGATACAAGCAAATCGAATATGGCTTGGTGTTCACCTCGGGCGAGGAATTTCTGGATTTAAGGTACCTGAGCATTATGAAATGTATGGAACTGAGACACATGTAACCCATAGTGGAGAGAAAATAATATCTCCTAATAATTGTTTATGGCTGACTAATCTGGATGTTCAAACAAGACATGATTTTATCATTCTAACAAAGACCTATCACGGGAATGAGGATTTATATCCCAAATTTGATAATTATAACGGCATTAATGTCAATAGAACTCAAGATATACCAATGGACTATGATGGTGTAATTGGCGTTCCAATTACTTTTTTGCATAAATATAATCCGGATCAATTTGAGATTATTAGATTTAGAAAAGGGAATGACGGCAAGGACCTTTCCATTAATGGAAAATGTCCATATTTTCGGATATTGATACGAAATAAGTGTCCGATAAAGCCCTCTTTAAATATCCCTCCTTTGTTTGCATAATTTTGAGAGGTTATTTTTCTTCTGGAATATTGCAATGGAAAGACGATATTCCTAAATCGGCATTTCAGATTCTACTTTAAATGCAACACTCCAACGTTAAAAACCGTAAATTCCTGCTAATCAATAATTCCGGTTTACCACGCATGTTGATAGTGTTACAAAATGTGAAAAAATTAGGAGAAGTCAAAAACTTTTAATAAATTTGCACTCCGAATTGTGAAATAAATAAATACAATAATATACGGCAATGAAAAGAACATTTCAACCTTCTAACAGAAAGAGAGTTAACAAGCATGGTTTCCGTGCCCGCATGTCTACCCCCGATGGCCGCAAGGTGCTTGCCCGTCGTCGCGCAAAGGGTCGTCTGCGTCTGACTGTATCTGACTCTATCGCCGGCAAGTAATTAACTTCCGGTATTGCAATTTCCTGCTTCGTATAGTGTTGCAGGATTTCGCGCATCATGCTCGCCGCTTGTCGATTTTCCTCGACAGGCCGACGAGCATGATGCGCGTGGTATTTGCTTGTTTTTTTTCTATCCTATGAAATAGGGCAGATGTACCGGCCTTTGTGGCGGGTGAATGAGCGGCGGTTTATGGCATGGACCGGACACACGTGGTAGCAAGCGAGACATCCGGCGCAGTTGTCGGCCCACTGCGGATGACCGTCGGGGAGGGAAATGTTATTTACCGGGCAGATTTTCTCGCATCTGCCGCAGGAAACACATGCTGCGGTATCTACCGAAAATGCTCGTGACGAGCAGGCCTTTTTGATAAACGGAGGGTATATGACTGATGTCTTGAAGTCGGGCATTGAGCCTCTGATGACGTCGTCGACCCTTAAGCCCCGACTGATTTTCGCAGCGATTTCCTCAACCCGTGCCGGCATCGCTGCAAGTTTGGCATCCCTTAATGCGTCAGGGTCAACATCAAAAAATGGCAGGGATACGTAGGTGTTGGGCATCGTAACCGAAAATGTAGCTACGTCGTCAAGTTTTTTATCATTGATCAGTTGTCGCCATTGCTTGTGGGCATTGCCGAGATCGTCGCCATGGGTAGCCACAAGGAAGTGACGCGAGTTGTCGAGGCACTTAGCTACCTTTATGGCTTTAACAACTATGGGCGGAATCCCCCACGCATATATCGGAGTAACCCATATCACCCGTTCCCGGTCGCTTAGATCGGGAACGGGTGATATGAATGTCACGTCATCCATGAGTAACTTGCCGAGCAACCGGGCCACTGCCCGGGAGTTGCCCGTTCCGCTGAAATATACTATCATATCGTTACCTGAGTGGCTCCGAAGCCATATTCCCTGAACGAGGCATCCTGGACATCGTGGCCCTTGTAGCGGTGATTGAGTTCTTTAGTGATAGCTTTGCGGAGCACACCCTCTCCTTTACCGTGGATAAACACGATCTTCTGGCCTTTGTTGCCGAGATTTTCGTCCATCACGCGGCGGAATTCATCTATCTGAAGATTGAGCATATCTGCCGGACTGAGTCCGGCGGTATTGTCGACGAGCTCGTGGATGTGGAGATCCACTTCTATGATTTCCCCCTTCCGCACGTCAGCTTTGCGTGGCTTGACCGGTCGCGCAGGCCTGCGGCGGTCAATGGCTTTCTTGGCCTTGATCCCTTCTTCGATAGAAGCGGCATCGACACGCGAGGGCTTGACCACACGGTCGTCCCTGACTATATCGAGTGCAATCACCGGCTCTTCAAAATATACTCCCGTATTGAAACAGTGGAGTTTGAAAAACTTAGTAGTGTCGAGTTTCGTCTCAACTGAAACAGGATGTTTCAGTGTGAATTCCTTGCCTTGCTTCACGGCGATGAACTGGACTGCGACACGGTCCATTGCCACGAGCTGCGTTGGCTCAAACTCCTCAAGCCACAGCTGAATGTTGGGCTCTACAACCCCGGCATAACGGGTAGTCCATCCCTCAGCTTCGTCGGCACGGGTGAGATAGGAAAAATACAGGTAGTAATTGGAATCGTTGACGAGATAGGTGTTGAAAGTAGTTTTGGAAAGCTGCTTTATATCGGCAGGTTCAAATGCCAGGACGACGTTCAGCTTGTCGCCGCCCTCGGTTTCCTCAACCGGTTCAGGCTCGGGTTGCCGCTCGGCAACGGGGGCCGGAGCAGACCCCGGAGATGCAGCCCTGAACGAAGGAGCCTCTTTAGGCTTTTCTTCGGCCGGAGCTTGTCCAACGACCACACACTCCCGCAGGAGTACCGGAGTTTCAAATCCATCGTCGTCGACGAAAGCCATGTTACCCTCGATTCGTTTCACTACGCCGCCTCCCACGCTGTTGAGGAAGCGGACGATGT
Source organism: uncultured Staphylococcus sp. (assembly GCA_964546905.1). Classification (GTDB taxonomy): domain Bacteria; phylum Bacteroidota; class Bacteroidia; order Bacteroidales; family Muribaculaceae; genus Duncaniella. The sequence goes on along the minus strand of CAZJKU010000005.1, from coordinate 45,826 downwards.
CGCCAATTTTTGCCATTTTATATATGCTGTTATGATTGTTTTAATTTTTCCTTGAGAAATTTTCCTGTATATGATGCCGGGTTGGCCGCTATCTGCTCGGGAGTCCCGGCAGCCACGACAGTACCGCCGTCACGGCCACCCTCAGGCCCCATGTCTATGACATGGTCGGCACGCTTGATTACGTCGATATTATGCTCGATTATGACAACGGTGTGGCCCTTCTCGATAAGCCGGTCAAATGATTTAAGAAGCAGAGCGATATCGTTGAAATGCAAGCCGGTAGTGGGTTCGTCGAAAATATACATCGTCGGCACGGAATTCTCGTCGGCAAAAAACGAAGCCAATTTGACACGCTGATTCTCGCCACCCGACAGGGATGAACTGCTCTGACCTACCTTTATGTAACCCAGGCCGACGTCCTGAAGCGGTTTCAGTCGCTTGACTATCCGTTTTTCGATAGTTCCACCTTCCTGAGAGAAGAATTCTATGGCTTGGTTCACGGTCATTTCAAGTACGTCGTAGATCGACTTACCGCAATACAGCACGTCAAGCACATCGCGCGTATAGCGCTTTCCGTGACAACTCTCGCAGGGGATGGTGATGTCGGCCATAAACTGCATCTCGATGGTGATGTAACCCTCTCCCTTGCACTCCTCGCAGCGTCCACCCTCGGCGTTGAACGAGAAATCGCCTGCCGTAAGCCCGAGCTGGACTGCTGCCTGCTGGCTTGCATAAAGCTTGCGGATTTCGTCAAATGCCTTGAGGTAGGTTGCAGGATTGGATCGCGAAGACTTTCCGATAGGATTCTGGTCGACAAACTCAACCGCCTGTATTCTCGACAGGTCGCCTGAAAGGCTGCGGAATGCGCCCGGAGCATCGGACGGCTCTCCGAAATGTCGCAGAAGACCGCGATAAAGGATGTCGCGCACGAGAGTGGATTTACCTGAACCGCTGACTCCGCTGACTACCGTCATGACTCCGAGCGGAAAGTCAACGTCGATGCCGCGCAGGTTGTTCTCGCGGGCTCCGTTTACAGTGATACGGTCGCGCCAGGGTCGGCGTGAAGCGGGCAGGGGGATGGAAAGTTGACCTGTCAGATATTTGGCCGTGTAACCGTCGCTTTGGGTCAACTTGTCAGATGTGCCCTGGAACACAATCTTTCCACCGAGACGTCCGGCATCAGGCCCAACGTCGATTATATAGTCAGCCGCGCGCATGATTTCTTCGTCATGCTCAACGACTACAACCGTGTTACCCGCATCGCGCAGCTTGCGGAGCACGCTGATGAGGCGACCTGTGTCGCGTGAATGAAGACCTATCGAAGGCTCGTCAAGAATATATAGCGATCCAACCAGACTGCTACCGAGCGATGTGGCCAGATTTATGCGCTGACTTTCACCACCCGAAAGACTCGACGAAAGCCTGTCGAGAGTGAGATAGCCGAGACCCACTTCAACCAGGTAGCTGAGGCGATTGCGGATCTCAGTCAGCAAACGTGACGCGATTTTTGCATCATGGCCGTCGAGCGTCAGGTTCTCAAACCACTGCAACAGGTTGTCAACCGGCATCCTGACGATTTCAGAAATAGTCTTATCGCCGACTTTCACATACGAAGCAGCCTCTTTTAATCTTGATCCGAGACACACCGGACACTCGGCTTTACCCCTGTATCGGGCCAGCATAACGCGATACTGGATCTTGTACTGGTTATCTTCAACCATCTTGAAGAAATTGTCGATCGACGGGAATGAGGGTGTGCCGTCGCCGTGCCACAGCAGGTTCACCTCCTCGGGAGTCAGGTCCACGTATGGGGTGTGGATCGGAAATTTCAGTTTTGAGGCGCGCGCTATGAAGTCGCGCTTCCACTCGCTCATTTTATCCCCTTTCCAGCAAGCCACCGCGTCGTCAAATACCGAGAGTGACTTGTTGGGAATCACGAGGCGAGGATCGATGCCGAGTACCTTACCGAAACCTCCGCATGTATCGCAAGCTCCGACAGGATTATTGAAGTTAAACATCATCTCCGACGGTTCGCTGAATTTCAGCCCGTCGGCCTCGAATTTCTTTGAGAAATCATGCTCGATTACCTTACCATCGTGCCACGCGTAGAGGGTCATCGTGTCACCACCCTCAAAGAATGCGGCCTCAACTGAATCGGCCAAACGTGAGATCTCATCGGGTTCATCGGTCACGGCAAGACGGTCTACCAAAAGATGCATGTCGTTGAAACTCTTAGGGATGAATGAATCATCGGCAAGCATTTCCTCAATATCAAAGAAATCACCCCATGATATTAAACGTGAATATCCGGCCTTGAAATACACGTCGAGCTGCGAGCGTATTTTCCTCCCTTCCGGCAGGACAAAAGGAGCCGCCACGGCGATACGTGTCCCGACGGGGTAGGAGAGGGCCTTGGCAACAACATCGTCAACCGTGTGTTTCTTTACTTCCACACCTGTCACGGGTGAAAACGTATGGCCCACGCGGCCGAACAGTAAGCGGATGTAGTCATAAATCTCGGTCGAAGTGCCTACGGTACTCCGGGGATTCCGGGTGTTCACCTTCTGCTCGATGGCAATGGCAGGGGGAAGCCCCGTGATGGAACGGCACTCAGGTTTGTGCATCTTGCCCATGAACTGACGGGCGTAGCTCGACAGGCTCTCTACATAGCGGCGTTGACCCTCGGCATATAGGGTGTCGAAAGCCAGCGACGACTTTCCCGAGCCGCTGACACCGGTAATGACTACAAATTTGCCGCGGGGCACGGTCACGTCCACATCCTTGAGATTGTTGACGCTTGCCCCTGTGATTATAATGTCGCGGTCACTGTCACCGCGAAGATTGCTTTTTTTACTCATAACTTGCAAAGTTACTAAAAATTCTCCTAAAATTCTTTTTAATAAAGTTAAAGGAGATAAAGCACCGGCATCTGCACGTTAACCTGATGCTATTTTGCAACCGGTATAGGGTGTAATTGGAAATTATCGTGTAAATTTGCAGTGATAATAATGGTAATGACAAGGACAGAGATAAATAATGTCAGTCTTAATGAGCGGTTGAGCCGGCCGATTTCAATGAGCGAAATCGAGCGGATCAATTCTCTTGTGGAGAATGACATGACGCTCAGAATTGCATTGCTTAACCTCGCCGTCGGTTCCACCGACATGCGCACCGGGCGCAATGCGCTCTGGTGTATGACCCATTTACAGCGGCGCCATGATGAGTGGTTGCAAAGCGTGAAACATGTGTTGATTGACCGTCTTATAGTGGAGCCTGACAAGTCGCGGCAACGGATGATTCTCCAGATTCTCCGCAACCGGCGGTTGGAGCCGGATTATGCGAGAGGTGATCTTTTCGATTTCTGCCTGTGCAGGATAAATGATGTGGACGAACCTTACGCCGTGAGGGCCAACTGCCTTTATGTGGCGGCGAAAATCTGCCGGTTGTATCCGGAACTCGCCGGCGAATTGCTCAACTATATGGAATTACTTGAGGTGCAATCACTTTCGGCAGGTCTGAAATGTGCGCTCCGGAAAGTTAAGAATGAAATTGGAATTAACTGATAAGATGAAAGAGATAAAATTATTTCTTACCGATGTCGACGGAACGCTGACCGATGGCGGAATGTACTATACAGCCGACGGTGACTACATGAAGCGTTTCGATACCCGCGACGGCATGGGTCTCCAGCTGCTTCAGCGGCAAGGTGTGAAAGTGGGGATCGTGACAAGCGAGAATACCGCTATTGTGGAACGACGTGCTGCAAAACTCGGAGTGGATTACCTGGTGCAGGGAAAGCGGTTCGGCGGTAAGCTTGATGCCGTCAGGATAATATGTGAGGAAGCAGGGATTGACCTTGTCGATGTGGCATATATCGGCGACGACGTAAATTGTATTAATCTCCTGCGTGCCGTGGGTCACCGTGCATGTCCGGCCGATGCCATGCCTCAGGTGCTCGCCCTTCCCGACATTCAGGTCATGACCCGAGGCGGAGGCCACGGTTGCGTGCGCGAGTTTATCAATACTTTTCTTAAACATGACTGCTACTGAGGATAAGCCTAAATCAGCAGGGAAGCGTCCGGAAGTATCGGTGACTTTCATGATACTGGCGGTAGTGTTCTGCACCTGCCTGATTGTCAGCAATCTGATGGAAATCAAGACGGTCGATGCAGGATTCTTCACGATAACCGCCGGAGTGGTGGTGTTTCCGATCTCCTATATTATAAATGACTGTATAGTCGAGGTTTACGGATTTGCCAAGGCGCGCCTTGTGATATGGCTCGGTTTCGGGATGGCTCTTCTCGTGGCGTTGCTGCTGCAATTGGGCCTGATACTCCCCGGAGCTGAATCGTGGACCGGCCAGGACGCGATGCAACTGATATTCGGTGCCGTACCCCGTATTTTTGCCGCGAGTTTCATAGCGTTCCTTTCGGGGTCGATGGTCAATGCCTACGTAATGTCGCGCATGAAAATCGCTCACAAGGGACGCGGGTTTTCTATCAGGGCTATACTCTCGTCGCTGCTTGGCGAGGGAGTTGATTCCACAATCTTCTTTCCCATCGCTTTTGGCGGGATACTGGCCTGGGAGGAAATATTCATGCTAATCATCACGCAGACAATTCTCAAAACTTTATATGAAATCGTGATTCTGCCCGTGACGGTAAGGATCGTGAAATGGCTCCGCTCCATCGAGGGGGGCGACGTGACCGATGACCCTGATATGTCATACAAATGGTGGAAGATCAAAGACCTTTAGTGATATGAAACTACCCGTCCGTCCTTCAGTGGTATGGCTCGATCTAGATGATACACTCATCGATTTTCACGCGATAGCACGCATAGCCCTCAGTATATTGTATAAGGAAGCCGGTCTCGGGCGATGGATGCCTGATGAGGAGACATGGGTCGCCGACTACATGAAGTCAAACGCTGACCTGTGGCGACGTTACGCATCAGGCGAGGTGACTCGCGAGTATCTGCGTATAGAGCGCATGAGTGCACCGTTGCGCCCTTATTTCACTGGATCGGCCGAGGAACTGGCTTCGATTGCCGACGGCCTTGACCCGCAGTACCTCGATATCATGGCGGCGCAGAAAGTACTGATGCCCGGAGCAACCGAAATGCTGGAAACTCTTCGTAAACGAGGCTACCGCACTGGGATTTTGTCAAACGGTTTCAAGCAAGTTCAGTACCGTAAAATCGATATTCACGGTCTTACGCCTTATATCGATCTGACAGTACTGAGCGATCATATAGGTGTCAACAAGCCCGGAATCGCTATCTACCGTCACGCTATGGAGCTGTCGGGTGAGATGAATCCCGGGCGACATGTGATAATAGGTGACAATCTTTTGACCGACATAGCCGGTGCTGTCAATGCCGGTTGGGAAGCGATATATTTTGACAGGCAAAAGAGCGGTGAGGCAATCGAATATAACGGAAGCTACTTCACCGTAAAGTCGTTGACCGATATAATCAGATTACTTCCAGATTAGCCTCGAAACGCTGACGGACAACCTCGTAGATCATCACGCCGGCAGCAACCGAAACGTTGAGCGAGCCTATTTTTCCAAACATCGGAATTCCTACGCGGGTGTCACAAAGTTTCATCACCTCGGGCGAAATACCGGTATCTTCGGCTCCCATCACTATGGCAACCGGATCGGTATACTTGCCTTCGGTATAGTTGAAATCACTTTTTTCGGTCACGGCAACAATCTGATATCCATTGTCTTTCAGAAAGCGGACGGCGCGTGCCGTATTGGGGACACGCGCGACCGGAAGATGGTGTAATGCTCCGGCCGAAGTCTTGACGGCATCACCTCCCACGCTTACGCTTCCATGCTGAGGAATCACTATGGCATCAACTCCGGCACACTCGCAGGTGCGCGCGATAGCCCCGAAGTTACGTACATCGGTTATACCGTCGAGAACTACGAGAAAAGGTAACAATCCGGCCTCGTAAAGCTCGGGCACCAGATGTTCGAGATTATGATATGTGATAGCCGACATCATGGCAAGCACGCCCTGGTGATTCTTGCGGGTAATGCGGTTGATGCGCTCCACCGGGACGCGCTGCATCACAACATGCGACCGGCGTGCAACTTCGATAAGCTCCTGAGCCAATGGGCCTTGAAGGTCCTTGGCTATGAATATTTTGTCGATTTCTTTTCCGGCCTCGATAGCTTCGATGACGGCGCGGATACCAAATATGTAGTCAGACGGTTCCATTGAAAAGATTTGGATTTACATTTTTAAGCAGAGAGCGGGCGTTGCTGATAGCAGCTTCATCCACGGCGTTGCCTGAGAGCATTGTGGCGATTGCAGCCACGCGCTCGTCGGGGCTGAGGAGTGAAATATGGGTGACAGTGCGGTCGTCATTGTCCTCCTTGTATACTTTGTAGTGGTGTGAGGCTTTGGCTGCGACCTGGGGAAGGTGGGTGATGGTTATGACCTGAATGGTCTCGGCGATACGCAGCATCATGCGTCCCATGCTGTCGGCCACTTCGCCCGATACTCCGGTATCGATTTCATCAAAAATTATCGAAGGGAGTTGCATCTTGGAGGCAATGATGCTCTTGACTGACAGCATCAACCTTGAAATCTCACCGCCTGAAGCACCGTTGCCCACGGGCATGAGCGGCTGATTTTTGTTGAAAGCGGTAAGGAATTTCACCTCGTCCATACCGGTAGAGGTCATTTCCACCGGAGTAACGCTGATCTCAACCTGAAGATTCTTCATTCCGAGCGGCATGGCGGCTTCCCTGAGCTGCTGTCCGAACCGTGCAGCCTCGCGGCGACGGCTTTCCGATAATTCCTGGGCGGTCTCGCGGGCAAGTGACCGCATCCGCCGTGCCTTCCGCTCAAGATCCTGAAGGTAATCTTCGGAATTATCAAGAGTCTCCAGGCGTGAGCGAAGAGAGTCGCGGAGCTCGATGAGGTCGTCGGCTGAATTTACATGATGACGATGACACAGTGAATAGATGGAGTTGAGCCTGTCCTCGATTACTTCGAGCGAACCGTTGTCGCCGGTGAGATTCTCGTCGATCGATTCAAGGGTGCGTCCAATGTCGCCCACTTCTATACTGATGCTTTCGAGGCGTCCGGGAATGTCGTCGTTACGGTCGAGAACCCCGTCAAGACGGTTGCAGCGGTCAGCAGCGAGATCGATTAGGCTTAGGGCCGAATTGTCGTCGCCGGTAAGAGCTGAAAGAGCCTCGGCGAGCGACGTCTTTATATCGGCGAGATTCAGCAGGGTATCTCTGTCGCGTTCAAGCCGCTCCTGCTCTCCCTCGGAGAGATTCAGGGCCTCGATCTGCTCAAGCTGAAAGCGGGTGTACTCCTCGTCCTGACGGCTGCGCTCCACTTCGGCCCTCGCGGCGCGCAGCTTCTTGACGGCGTCGCGGTAGGCATTGTAGCGAGCTTTGTATTCTTCAAGTTTCGGGCCATTGGCAGCAAGTGTATCGATAACCTTGAGTTGAAACTCGGGCGTGGAAAGCAACTGATTCTGATGCTGAGAATGGATGTCGACGAGAAACATCGCCACCTCCCGGAGCTTGGCGACCGGGACGGGAGAATCGTTGACAAATGCACGCGAGCGGCCCGCAGGAGCTATCTCGCGGCGGAGTATGCAAGTAGATTCATCCCACTCAATATCGGAGTCAACGCAATATTGCCTGAGCGCATCATATCCGGTGACGTCGAAATGGGCTTCGATGACAGTCTTGGCCGACGGGTCGGTCACTACACGCGTGTCGGCGCGTCCGCCCAGTATCAGCGACAGAGCACCGAGAATGATTGACTTTCCGGCTCCGGTCTCGCCTGTAATCACGTTGAAGCCGGGAAAAAATTCTATATCTACGCTCGTGATGAGGGCGTAATTGGATATATGTAGTGAGCGTAACATGGCATAAAGGATTAACGGTTGTTTTCGTCGCCGCGCTTGATCTTTTCAAGACGGTCCTGATCGGTGGGATAGAGCGGCTGCAGAATCTTGTAGGCATCCTCGCGCTCGTCAGATGGGGCCTGAGAGTAGACATTCACGAGTTCATCGAGCTTGGCGTCACGGAACATCGACAGCCCTACCGACATGGGGTTGGCCTTGAAGACCTGCGACAGGTATTGAAGCGACTGCGATATTACCTGTCGTCCCTTGTCAGGACTGACCGACATCTGGTCGAGGCCTTTGAGATGATACTCGTAGTTGAGGTCGCGGAGCATGGACGTAGCTGCATCAGTATAAGCTGCCAGCACGGCTGCACGGTTCTTGGTGTCCTCAAACGCTTTCCATCCTGTCTCGCCCGACGACTGTCCCATCTGGACTATAGCGGCGAGTTTTTCCCAATAGGGGTCACCACCGTGAAGCTGGAAACTGTCAAAGTCAATCGCCAGAATGAGGTAGACGTAGTAATTGAAAATTCCGGTCAGATTATTCTCCCAGTTGCTCTCGGAATATATCAGCGGCTCGTTTTCCTGATAGGTGAACTCGATGCGTGTATCCTTGAAATTTAGAAGCGTAGTGGTATAGGCACTGTTGTAAACCGGTCGGACGGCCTGTACCTGAAGGTCACCTTTGATAAGATTAGAACCCTCATCATATTCCTTAACAGTCAGGAATATGGTGCAGTCTATTTTCTCGTTGGGTGAGAATGAGGCATTAGTCCAGCGTGTAGTGTTCACGTAGTCGTTGAGTGCGGACTGCAGGGTAGAGAACACCTGCTTATTTGTGCCCTGAATCTGATCGGAGTTGACCTCTACACGACAGTTCAGCTCCTGGGCGTTCAGCCGGCAGCTGAATCCGAGGAGAGAAATCAACAGGAGAGATAAGGAGAAAAGTCGGTTGAGTATCATGTGTATTTACTTTTACAGTATATTTTTCACTCTTTCCCGCGGTGGAGCGTGGCTTCCCCGATACAGTCGAGAATGTCGCAGGCTACCAAGGACTTGGACTTGAGTGGAAAGACGATCGGTTCTCCGGCGGGAGTGACGATGGTGATTTTGTTGGTATCGCCTGAAAATCCGGCGCCGCTGTCGCGCATCGAGTTTACAACCACCATGTCAAGATTCTTTTTGCCGAGTTTGCGGCGACCGTTTTCAATCTCATTGTCAGTTTCGAGGGCAAACCCAACCAGGAATTGATTCTGACGGCGACGCGAGCCGAGGGTAGCCGCTATATCGGGATTGCGGCGGAGGCGGAGTGTCATTTCGGGCATGTCTTCGCGCTTTATCTTGTGATCGGGAACTTCGACAGGAGCATAATCAGCTACCGCTGCACAGAATATCGCTATGTCGGTCGTATCGAATACCTTCATGCAGGCATCGAGCATCTCATTGGCCGACGTAACGTTAACCCGGTCAATATTACCGGCGGGGACCGGCAGGGAAACCGGGCCGCTGACAAGCACTACCTCGGCACCACGCCTGGCGGCCTCGGCAGCGAGAGCATATCCCATTTTTCCGGAGGAATAGTTTCCGATGAAACGCACCGGGTCTATTGCTTCGTATGTCGGGCCGGCTGTAATTAACACCTTTTTACCTTCGAGCGAATGATTTTCGTTTTTTTCAAAGAAGCTGTCAAGAACTTCCACGATTTTTTCAGGTTCCTCCATACGCCCTTTACCTACCAGACCGCTTGCAAGAAAACCGGTCTCGGGTTCGATGATATGATTGCCGTAACTGCGCAAAAGCTCGATATTGCGGCGAGTGGATGGGTGAGCCATCATGTCGAGATCCATGGCAGGCGCGATGAACACAGGCGACTTTGCCGAAAGATAGGTGGTTATCAACATATTGTCGGCTACGCCGTTGGCCATTTTGGCTATTGACGAGGCCGTGGCGGGAGCGATGACCATGCAGTCGGCCCACAGGCCGAGGTCAACGTGAGAGTGCCACTCGCCGGTATTGGCCGTGAAAAATTCGCTCACTACCGGTTTGCCGCTCAGGGCCGAGAGGGTGACCGGAGTAATGAACTCCTTGCCTGAGGGAGTAATCACGACCTGCACCTCCGCGCCAGCCTTGACAAGGAGGCGTAGAAGCGATACCGATTTGTAAGCCGCGATGCCACCGGTAATGCCAAGTATGATATGTTTGCCTTTGAGCATGGTTCTTGTTACTTAAGGCCAAGTTTAATGGCCGTGAACGCATCCTTGGTGTTGCGGGGAAAGTCACCCTGCAGTATCCATGAGTAGTAACCCGGGTCGTTGCGGAGCACTTCGGCAGCGAGTCGGCCGCGATACTTGCCGAAGTTGATAACCGGCTGGTGCTTGTCGTTGTATATGAGGCGGCCTATCAGGTCCACGTTGTTGTTCTGCGAAGAAAACTCGCTGAGGGCTTCAACGTCGTTGGGCAGGTCGCTGTAACGGTCGAGCTGGGCCTTGAGTACCTCGTAGGTCGCGCGGGTATCTCCGTCGGCAGAGTGGGCAAGGTCGCCGAGCTCCTTTCCGCAATAGAAACGGTAGGCGGCCACGAGTGTGCGCTGCTCCTTCTTGTGGAAAATCGTCTGCACGTCGATAAACTTCACCTTGCTGAAGTCAAACTTTATCCCGGCACGCCTGAACTCTTCGTCGAGCATCGGCACGTCAAAGCGGTTGGAATTATATCCGGCTATGTCGCAGCCTGAAAATAGTTCGGCCAGCGAGCGGGCAACCTGCTTGAAAGTTGGTTCATCGGCCACGTCGGCATCAGAGATGTGATGCACGGCCGTAGCTTCGGCAGGAATGGGAATAGTGGGGTTGATGCGGCGGGTGCGTGCGATCTCCTTACCGTCAGGCATCACCTTGATGACCGAGATTTCCACAATCCGGTCGGAGGTGATGTTAGTCCCGGTCGTTTCGAGATCAAAAAATATGATGGGTTTTTTAAGTTTCAGTTCCATTGTTGCGATTGATTAGAAATCAGTCACGTTCATAGGCATCAGCAGCATGGTAAGCTCGGTGTCGGGCTTGTCCTCGGCGGGAACTATCACGGCGGGACGAGAGGGATCGGCGAGCTTGAACAAAATCTCGTCGGTCCACAACACTCCGACAAGGTCGCTTAGATAAGTTGAGCTGAAGCCGATCACTATGCTTGTGCCGGTGAAATCACAGGTGAGTTTTTCTTCACCCGATGTGTTGTATTCGTTGTCAGAAGCCTTTATGAGCACCTTGTCAGGTTCCACCTTGAACTTGAGGAGGCCGTGACCTTCGTCGACAAAGAGGCTGACGCGCTTCACTGCAGTTGAGAAAAGCTGACGGTCAACGGTCATGACATAAGGATTGTTGGTAGGAATCACTCGGTTGTAGTCAGGGAAATTACCCTTGACTATGCGGCTGTCGAAAGAGAAGGTGTCGGTCTCGAAGAGCACACCCTGCTGGGGACGGATGGTGACGGTGAGTGACTCGTCCTTAGTGAACACACTGCGGAACACGTTGGTAGACTTGTTGGGAAGGATGAACGACCCCTTGATGCCGGGAACGATTGATGAATCCTTGAACTTGACGAGCTTGTGGGTGTCGGTAGCCACGAAAACGAGGGCATCGGGCATCACATCCCAGTACACACCCATCATCTGGGGACGAAGAGTGTCAGTACCCGCGGCGAAACCGGTAAATTCAAGACCGCGCAGTATCTTCTCGGCGGGAACTTCAAATCTCAGGTCATCGTCGGTGACGGGGCGCTTGAAGCGGGGATATTCCGCACCGGGAGTGCCGACGAACTTATAGGAACCGTTGGGGTGGCTCATCTCTACGGCAAGAGTGGAATCGTCGATATTGAAACTCAGCTCCTGCTCGGGCATGACGCGCAGAAGGTCAACGAGACGGCGGGCGTCGATACATATTTCGCCTTCACCCTCCACATCGAAAATCGGCAACCGGCCGCAAAGTGTGTTTTCACCGTCGCAGGCGGTAATGGTAAGTATGTTTCCGCTGATCTCAAGCAGAAAATTGTTGAGAATAGTCAGCGCGTTCTTTGCATTTATGACCTTGCTTACCGATGATGCGTAGCTGTGAAGAATCTTACTTGGAACTGAAAATTTCATAATATATAAGGAAGATTATGTTGTTTTGTCGATTAATTATTAATGTACAAAGATACTCATTCCTCATGAATTTTGCAAAAATAATTAGAGGGCAGGAAAAGAATCGGGCCGCAAATTTTTCTTTGCAGCCCGAGTGAGATGATTATTACTCCGGAGTCAGTAGGATGGAGAGGCCTGAGAAGTCGTTCCGGGCATCGATCAGGGCCAGAAGCTGAGGCCACTGTTCAACCGTGTAGACCGGGTTGCGGTACTGGCATGACATGGTGATGTCAATCACCCGCTCATCCGTCGGGCTGATCTGCGCGCCGGTAGTGAAGCTGCCGGCCTTGTTGCTGACGTTCAGTGCCATTGCCTTAAGGCTCTCTTCATTGACCTTGTAGCCGTCGGGGATGGTGAAACGGATGTGCATCCTTTGGGTTGAAGGATAATCTAACAATGCCTCAATCTCGCGCTTGCGCTGTGACTCTGTTAATTCAACCCTGCCTCCGACCAGCCGGCCCAGGTTGACCATCAGGTTATTACCAGCTTTAGTTACCATTTCTTCGGCTACGGCGGTAAAGGCAAATTCGGTGTTGGGCTTATCGGGAGTACAACCTATCGAGGTGATGTCGAAACTGCCTTCGGAATGTAGTTTTGCACCAAGGAGTTTTTCGGGGACAGCTGTGCCGAGGAGCCTTCTTGTCTCGGCAAGTTTTTCAGAGTCAACTTTCAGATCATGACGCTTATTTGCGGGAATCCCCAGAAAGTCCTCGATGGCTGCGTAATAATCGGTAGGGATGACAAGGGGAGCCATGTAAGACTTGGCAGCTCCCTTAAGTGTGACCTCGCCGTTGATTTCAAGGAGCATGTCATCATCCGGGTCAACAGTTACGGTGTAATCGTAAGAACGGACATTTCGTATGGCGCGCTGCTGCGGGATCCTGACCAACGTGGCCGACTTGGCAAAATTCTTCTGCTTGCGGTCCTGGTTGAAAAATATCATTTCTTCGCCGGCAACGAGACCCGGCAGGTCGCCGGGCATAAATGTGCGGGAAGACCACGGCGCGTAGATGGAATCGCCCACCATTGTGGCATAATTGGCGTTCTTGTATGAAGAGAGATGGTTCACCGGAGCCTGATTGCGACCGGTCACGAGGGCATGTTTGGCAGGGACGGATATCTTCAGTTTCTTGAGCATGTCGACGAAATAGACCGATGCTGCGCGGTCGCTGAACTTGCGTGACTCGGTGCTCAGAACATAGAACAGCGACAACCAAGCCGCGTCGATATACTGGCGTTCAGTTGCTTCGGGATGGGCCTTGCGCCAGTCCTTGGCTATCTTCACCGCACGGCTCAGGGGCACGTCGGGAAGGTTGGCGTCGGCTATGAAGTTGGCCGCGTCAAGGGTTATATCCTGCATCGAAGGAGTCCTTACTCCACCCACGCGGGCCGACAGCGGATGATATACCAATGTCGACGTGTTGTTCATGATAAGTACGCTGAGGTAGGGGAGCTGACGGCGGGGCTGGAAGAAAGGCATATCGGTGTCGATAGCTTCGAGATTCATGAGAGTGAAACCTACACGGGTCACGTCCTTGGAATAACCGCCTATCCATGAAAGCAGGGGAGCACCGTTGTAGGACGCGTATTCAAGAGTGAGATAGGGCGACATTTCACATTCAAATGTGTAATTCTTGGTGGGCTGCGACGAAAGGATGTTGACGCGGAACTCAGGGATGCTGACCTCATCAAGATACATTTCCTCGTAATAGAAATATTCCAGCACGTCGCCGGGTGCCAGGCCGGGGATGGCGAGTTTGCGCTTTACTTCCTTGTCGTTCTTACCGGCGGTGACTGAAAAGGCTTCAGACGGATCAATGTCGACCACCGAGCCGTCGGGCTTGAAGATGCGAGCTCCGAAAGCAGTGTTGGACTCCGAATATGTATAGCCTTCAACTTTCTCGCTGCCCTTGACATCAATGTCGAAATCAGTGTAGTCCTCTACCGCTTTGGTATCGTTGAGCTTGAGCATGACGCGGTAGATGCGTGAATAGATCATGGCACGTGTCATGGAGCGGCCGGTGTTGAGATACTTGCCGATATTCACGTTGGATTCATATTCGGCAGTGTGTCGTGAATAGCGGGCGATACATACCGCCGAAGCATTTTTGAAAATCGTGTCGCTCAGGTCAGCTTTGGGGTCAAACTGCGGCAGATCCATTGCCCAAACCTTATCGGCGGCCTTACGGAAAAACTTTTCGTCATATTTGGCCATCGCGGGCGACGCGAAAGCAACCGCTAAAATGGCGGCAATGACTGTCAGTACTGTACGTTTCATAATATATGTGGTTTAAACGTTGAGATTATTCTGATTTCTTAAGATGAAGTTGAACCGATGCCGCACGCTTCAGGTCGCGCACGTCGGCTGCATAATTCTTGACTCCGGCAGCAGGAACGAATGTATCGTTCAGGTTAAGATCGAGGGTCATGGAGATAACATTCCGGTCATCGGGCATGTTATAATCAATCCGTGCATCAAACCATTGATTGGAAATCTCAGTGTTATCAGGCACCGATGCAATGGTGTAACCGTCGGGTATTACATATTCGGAGTGATATTTTGCCGAGAATGGAAAGCCGATACTTGCGTCAATGTCAGGTCGCCCTTTCGTGTCGATAGAGATGGGAGCGACTGAAAAATAGGGATTGAGGTTGACGAATAATTCATCGCCTATCATCTGAACAGCATCGTTAAGAGTGATTTCAGCGTTGATCACCGAACCTTGACGGGAACGGTCGAGAGTGACGGATTCCACGCGGCTCCCCTTGGCGCTTTTGAGCAGATATTCTTCAAGTGCGTCGTGGCGCTTGGATTCTATGGTTGCGTCGACGGCCCCGAGGAGCGAACTGTTGAATCGTCCGGTGGCCAGTTCCGAGTATTCAGCCTTAAGCGTGGCTCCATCGCCCATGCTGAGGCGGGTATCAATGGTGTAACTGTCAGTGCTGACCGGTTGCTCCGGTACTCTGCCCACTATGCAAGTCTCGCTGTTATCCTCCACGAGGGTCTGACGCCCGCGGATAAAGGTGGGGATCTGATCTATCGGGCAATAAGTAGCCGTGCCGTCAAGATACAGTATTGAATCACCTGTCACGGCAGCGGCGATCATGTGGTTGCCGCTGCAGAGCAGAGGGTATTCGGTCCAGTCGGTAGGAATTGACTTTGTTCCGATCCACACGAACCGTCCATCGATACCGGCACCGCGCAGCATGGCCCTGATGAGCCCCGCGCTACCTTTGCAGTCGCCGTAATGCTTGCGCAGTACCTCCGAAGGCAGGTCAGGCATGTGGGAGTAGATGCCGTGCTCCACGGCGATGTAACGGATGTTGTCGTGGACATAATCATAAATGGCTGCGATTTTGGCCGAGTCGGTTGTCAGGCCCTCGGTGACTTCACGCGCGAGCGCAACCACTTTCGCCGAATCGGGGTCAGGATTAAGGGTGACGAGTGAATGGAGATAACGATACAGGTCATTATGGTCGGCAAACACTCCCTTGAGATAAAGCGTAGGCCATGTCAGCGACGAGGGGACGCGGCGCGATGCTGAGGCGGGTGACTTTACGTTGCGGAGTGTGTAGGTGATGGTCGTCTCCCTGTCGCCGGCCGTGACAGTGCGGACGGCGTCAGATGGCAACTGACGGTCGAGCACCTGAAGGTCACCGGCAAGTGAACGGGGAATAATGAATGAAACCTTGTAGTTTTCCACATCATAGGGCTGGGCAAGTGCAGTGCGGGAGAAATACTTGGGGTCCTTGAACGTGCGCTCAAACCGCGCCGTGGCCTTGTCGCCCGCTTTCTTGAGCGGTAGCTTCATGCGGCATATCCTGGCGTCGGAGTAAAACACATCGTCATCCTCGGTCATGCCGTAGACAGCTTCGCCACCCGATGCTTTGTCTATCGAAATGCAATCGTTGTAGAAGGCTTCGGCAAAGGCGTTGCCTGCGGTGCGCCGGGCGCGGAAGTCGATCGTAACGGAATTCTTGATTTCCTTGACCGATTTACCGTCTTTTGCAGGGATAACGCGATAGATGTCATTGAAATTCTCGATGACAACGTTTTCATTTGAGGCCCTGACCGTAAGGAGGGATATGATGGTGGCGAGAAGGAGCAGAAGTCGTTTCATGGTGCGTCGGGATCAATAAGTGATTGGAGAGAATGGGTAGTATCAGCGGCGGTTCATTTCAAGCATCGGGTCCATGAACTGGCGGGAGTTGCTGAGTCTCGGGATTTTCCGTTGGCCGCCGAGTTTTCCGGTTGAGGCGAGCCAGTCGTCGAAGATTCCTTTTCGGCCTTCAACGATAGTGAGACGGTCGAGGAAAATACCTCCCGAGCGCTTGGCCTGATAGTCACTGTTGAGCGACTGCAATGTTAGGTCGAGACGCTCGGCAAACAGCTCCAGGTCGTCGGGCCGGTGTTCAAATTCAATCAGCCACTCATGTCGTCCGCGCGAGCGGTCGCCGGCATAGACCGGGGCTGCGGTATAGTTGAGCACGGGGGCGTTGAGTTCTTTCGACACCTGAGCGATAGCCTTGTCGGCATTATCCACCATCAGTTCCTCGCCGAAAGCGTTGATGAAGTGCTTGGTGCGACCGGCGATTGAGATGCGGAGCGGTTCGAGCGACTCGATCTTCACGGTGTCGCCGATGTTATAGCGCCACAATCCGTTGCAGGAAGTGATGATGAGGGCATATACCTTTCCATGTTCCACCTCCCAGGCCGGGACAGGATGCTGCTCGGGCGAATCGAGCTGATCGAGGGGAAGGAATTCAAAGAAAGTGCCGCAGTCAGTCTCAAGCATCATGCCCTCGATATCAAACCGGTCCTGGACTGCAAAGAATCCTTCCGACGCATTGTAAGTCTCAAGGTAGCGCATCTTGGCCGGGTCGGTGATGCGGCGGTATTGCTCCCTATAAGGCGTCATAGCGATGCCTCCGTGGAAGAATACTTCAAGATTGGGCCAAACGTCGTGGATAGTCGACGCTCCGGTGCGCTCAATGATGAGTTTCAGCACAGTCAGGAACCAAGATGGGACACCCGATATATTGGTGACATTGCGGTTGACGGCAACTTCCACCAGGGCGGGCAGCTTTTCATACCAGTCGCTCATCAGGGCTATTTTTTTCCACGGAGTACGGAAGAAGTTGACGATAGGATTGATATTCTGGATTAGGTTGGCCGAGAGATCACCCACTCTTACCCCTTTGGGCAGGTCAAGTTCGTTGGCAAAACTGCCTCCGAGTATGAAACTCTTGCCTGAAAATATCCTGCTGTCGGGCACGAGGTCAAGGTAAAGGGCCACGACGTCGGCTCCCCCGCGGTAGTGGGAATACCTGAACGAGTCGGCTGTGATGGGGATGTATTTGCTTTTGCCGTCAGATGTCCCTGACGACTGGGCGAAATTCCTCGTGATCCCGGGCCAGAGTATGTCACGCTCGCCGTTGACCATCCTCATCACTTCGGCCCTGATGTCGGGATATGACAGTATCTCGGGTTGAGCGGCGGTGAATGACTCATAATCCTTGACCCTGTCAAAATTGTGGCGCGAGCCCCAGAGGGTCTTACGGCCTTGGGCTACAAGACGTTCAAGCCACTGAAGCTGCACTTCGCGGGTCAGCGTGGCATTGCGCCGGAGGGCTTTGCCCCTGCGGCTGATAATCGGACGGGCTATTGGTGTGAAATCGATCATAATACAAATTTAGGGATATTTTTGATAATTCCACCAATATTATCGACTTTTTGATTAATTTTGTGGTATGACACTTCAGGAATCGGTAAAAAACACTGTGGAACTTCTCGCTCCCCGTTACGGCAGGGGCGAGGCGAGGGCCATGACGGAAATGATGTGGGAACACCTCAAAGGATATAAAGCGGTCGACCTTGTGTTGAAGGCCGACACTGAGGTATCGGATTTTATTTCCGGAAAGGTAAGCGCGATTGTTGACCGCCTGCTTGCAGGGGAACCCTTGCAATACATCCTCGGTGAGGCATGGTGGCACGGACTAAGAATTAAGGTCACGCCCGACGTGCTCATCCCTCGACCTGAAACCTCTGAACTGGTCGACCTTATCGCCGACCGGTATAAATCTATCTCCGATCTCGAAGTCCTCGACCTGTGCACCGGCTCAGGGTGCATAGCGGTGGCTCTTGCTGCCGAGCTCCCTTTTTCGGCAGTCACGGGTGTCGACATTTCGTCGCGTGCCCTTGACGTGGCACGCGAGAACGGGAAGAGTCAGAAAGTGAGGGTCAGATGGATCGAGGCCGATGTCATGTCGCTCGACTTGAAAGGCGAGTATGACATAATTGTCAGCAATCCCCCCTACGTGCTCGAAAGCGAGAAAGAGACAATTGACCCCACGGTCAAGGATCACGAGCCGGGAATTGCGTTGTGGGTCCCCGACAGTGACCCGCTGCGTTTCTATCACGCTATAATCAATGTTGCTCCCCGGTTGCTTAAACCGGGAAGCGGACGCATTTACTTTGAGATAAATCCCCTTGAAGCATCGGCCCTGTGCGACGATATGCGAGCCGCCGGGTGGCGCGATGTCACCGTGGTCAAGGACACCCACGGCAAGGACAGGTTTTTAATTGCTGAGATTCCGGAATGATGAATGATTTCCAGCCCCCCGAGAAGGTCCTGAACCGTTTGGCCGCGCTTTGTGCCCGCTCTGAACAGTGCACTGCCGACATTGAGAAGAAACTTGACCGCATCCACCTGCGGCCCGGCGACAGGGAGAGGATCATGGCGCGGTTGAAGGAATTGAAATTTGTCGACGATCAGAGATTCGCCCGGGCCTATTGCCATGACAAACTTGAATATCAGTCGTGGGGGCGGATAAAGATTGCCCGCGGACTATGGGCCAAGAGAATCTCCCGCGATATGATCGACGAGGCCATAGGCGAGATAGATTCAAGAACATATATGACCGTTGCACTCCGTTCCATTAAGTCAAAGATCCGTCAGATGGGCCCTGCTGCCTTTTCCCGCGAAGGACGCGACAAGCTGCTTCGCTTCATGGCCGGGCGCGGGTTTGAGACACAAATTACATTAAATATCCTGAGCAGGATAGAATCGCGTCGCCGTGAGAGACTGGCTGAAAAGGGGGAGTGAGTATATATCCGGCATTGTGGGTCGGGTAGTCGATGTAGTGTGCCCCGATGTCTGTACGGTGTGCGGGAGGCGTCTTGTAGATACGGAAAAAGTGATATGTACCGTATGCCTCCTTGACATGCCGGTGACTGAAATTCACCATGGCGGTTTCACATCCATTCACGAGCGTGTAGCTTCGACGCGCTTCATGGTCGACCGGGCAGCTGCAATGATGTGGTATTTCCGCGACAGCGGCTATTCACGGCTCATTCACGATGCAAAGTATAATCACCGACCGGGTGTAGCGGCTTACCTTGCCCGGACTTATGCACGCTCACTCGTCGGAAAGGGATTCTTTGACGGTGTAGACGTGATAATTCCTGTGCCGCTCCATTTCACCAAGTTTATCAGCCGCGGTTACAATCAGGCCGAGGTGATAGCCGATGCCATAGGCGAGATGACCGGAATAAAAGTGCTCGACAATATCTATTGCCGTCGCGCCCATTCCACTCAGACACGCAAAGGAATCGCAGCCCGCGATGCCAATGCCCGCGACACCTACATGATTGAGCGGCCCGAGGAACTCGACGGGAAACACGTGTTGATAGTCGACGACGTGATCACCACAGGCGCCACCATGAGGGCTTGCCTTGAACTACTGTCAACCCACTGCCGGGGAATCAGGATGAGTATACTTGCCCTTGCCGCCGCCCGGTTGCAGTGAATGGAGGTTTTGTTTGTTCGGGCATCTTGATGTCTATTCTTGAGAATTAAAAACTTTTACGAAACAGCTTGTTTTACTTAATTATTCATTGGAAAATTAAAAAAAGTCTTTATTTTTGCAAGCAAACATCGTAAGTTCATACTTATTTTGATTTAACCGGAACATTTTATTCACACACATAATTTATAGATTCAGTTATGAAAAGATTTTTCAAAACTCTGCCTGCATGTGGCTTAGGCCTGTTAGCGGCGTTAGGGATGAGTGTCAACATTATGGCATCAGACACCGGAAATCAAGATTTAATGAAAAAACCGTCGCCCTTAGACGGTTCCAACCTTTTGGTATTAGATATTACGGTTGAAAATCCCGGAGAACTGCAATCTCATATCACATATAGCGGTTCATTGATAGGTGGTATTTCAGTATCAGGACCTATAAACGCTGCTGGTTTTGAGACATTGTGGAAATACTCTTATTCATGGTCTCTTAGAGAGGTATTACTTGAGAACGCTAATGCCGAGGGTAATGTAGTACCCGATTATGCGTTTTTTCATCTTCAGGACCAGTATGATCCCGAGGCAGGATTCTTCAAACCTGATAAATTGTATAGCATCACGCTTCCGTCAAATGTAGAAGAAATAGGGAAATTTGCGTTTGGCTACGCCATGAATCTTGAAATTATCGGATTACCGTCGACTTTAAAGAGAATTGGCGCGTCGGCATTCCTGAATTGCCGCAGTCTTACGCTCGACTCTTTTACTCTTCCGGATGGACTGGAGGAGATCGGTGACAGGGCTTTCATGTATTGTTACGGGCTTACGGGAACTGCCGAGCTGCCCGGCTCCCTTAAGTCGGTAGGCAGTGGTGCTTTTTATCTGACCGGAATTGATGTCAGCAGTATGCCTGAGGGTCTTGAGTACTTGGGTAGCGATGCCTTTGTGGGGTGTGGCCTCAAAGAGGTTATTCTTCCTGATAACTGCAAATTGGATAAGGGTGGTTATCAGTTTGCCGACAATCGATGTCTGAAAAGCATCCATCTGCCCGCGAATCTTACTACTGTTCCGGAGGCTTGCCTGAAGAATTGTGTTGAACTCGTTGATGTGGATTTCCCTCTTGACGCCACTTCAATCGAGGACGAAGCATTTGCCGGATGTACTAATCTGACAAGAGTTATACTCCCCGATAAAATTGAAAGTCTGGGATGGGCGGCGTTCATGAACTGCAGGAATGTGCAGGAGATCCATCTGCCCAAAAGTACAAATAAATTGTGGCCACAGTGTTTTAATGGTTGCGAAAATGTAAATGCCATTTATTGTGAAGCTGTTAATCCCCCCGTCTGTAAGTGGGACGCATTTGAAGGAGTAGATCCTGAAACCCCTGTTTACATTCCGAAAGGATCAAAGATAGGATATGAAGCCGCTGCCGATGCCTGGAAGCGATTCAGTAACTTCATTGAGGTTGATTTCTCGGGGATAGTTGACGTGACAGCTGACATCCCGGCGGATGGTGACGGACGAATTTACGACATCATGGGCCGACAGGTGATGAATCCGGTCGACAAGCAGCTTTATATTGGTGACGGAAAGAAATTTATCTATCAGTCAGGCCGCTGATATTAAGCACGTTTTTTTGATTATAAGATTTTTTTATTTGGGGTAGCCGTGACAATGACGCGCGGCTACCCTCTGTTGATTTACCCCGTTAATATAACGGAGCAGCGGATTATTATGAGTGTAATGCACTGCCGCGTTGCAATCACAACCGGAAGATAATTGATTTAAGGGATTTGCGTATAATTAAGATGTCTGTAGATGTCGAGTTAAGCCTGAGGAAAGGAAAATTAGAATGTGTAAATTTGTTAATTTTTGTAGTCGAGTGTTTAATTGGTTGTTTGTGGGGTAAAAATGACCACTTAATCAGTGATTCGGATTAAAAATAGTGTTAAAATCCGTTTAATTTTTTCACTGCGGAATTTATAATGGATAATTTTGCAGTTGATTTAACAGATATTATCCAACACAACCATTATTCAATGAAACAAATCATTCTTGCAGTTGCAGCCGCCACGGTTTCGCTCGGAGCGATGGCTGAAGGCTATCAGGTGAACTCACTTTCGGCAAAGCAGATAGGCATGGGTCACACCGGCGTGGCCATGAATCTTGGAGCCGAGAGCATGTTCTTCAATCCCGGAGCGCTCGGATTCATGGACAAGACCCTCGACCTCTCAGGTTCGTTCACCGCCATTATGCCCACATCGACCGCTACTATCGACGGACGGAAGTATACTACCGATGCCGGCGTATCGACCCCGATAGGTGTGCACGCAGCTTTCTCGATTTTCGATAACCTCAAGGCAGGAATCTCGTTTTATACACCTTACGGCAGCAGCATCAACTGGACCGAGGACTGGCCCGGCGCAGTGTTGAGCCAGAGTGTTGACCTGAAGGTGATGACCGTGCAGCCGACGGTGTCGTGGCGCGTGATTCCGAAACTTTCGATTGGAGCCGGACTGATGATTTCGTGGGGTAACGTGGACTTGAACAAAGGCCTTGTATCGGCTTCGTCGCTTGACCGCATGATGGCCGTTATGCAGGCTACCGGTCAGCTTCCCGCCGGTCTGCCTCCTTTCGGTGAAACCACTCCGGCCTCGGTGAATCTCACCGGTACAGCCGATGTGGCCGTGGGAGTCAACGTGGGTGCGATGTATGAAATCAACCGTCAGTGGAACGTGGGCGCATCGTTCCGCACCGAGATGAAGATGAAAGTAGGAGCCGGAACGGCGTCGGTAAGCTATGCCAACGAAGTAGCCCGGCAGATACTTGAAAGCAAGGTGGGCCTGATAAATCAGGCTAATTTCAAGGCTTCGATGCCTTGCCCCTGGGTACTCAGCCTCGGAACTTCCTACAAGCCCATTGATAACCTGATTCTTGCTTTCGACGCCCGTCTTACCGGATGGCACACTTATAAGTCGCTCGACATAGAATTTCTCAATCCCTCCCTTGAAGGATTCAATCAGCACATCGAGAAGAATTACAGCAACTCATGGTGCTTCTCGCTCGGCGGACAGTATTCGGTCACCAAGCGATTTGACGTGCGTCTGGGTCTCATGGTCGACACCACTCCCGTCAACAGCAATTATTACAATCCCGAGACTCCCGGTATGACTAAGGTTGAGCCTACTGCCGGACTTTCATTCCGGCCTCTGCCGTCGCTGTCGATCGACCTCGGCTTCATGTATATCCACGGCTGCGGCAAGAAAGGTGCGAGCGTGACCTATGAAGACCTGATAGGCAAGACAATGATCGGAACACTGGGCGAGCAGGCCGCCGGCCAGCTTGGCTTCAGCTCCACGTGCCGCTTTACCGCCGACTATAAACTTCATGCCTTTGCCCCGTCGATAGGCATCAGCTATTCGTTCTGATATATTTCCGCAAATTACCTGTTTCAACTGAACTATTATGCAATCTTCGGCCCGGTTCGCTTGTGTAGCGCGCCGGGCCGATACTTTGGGTTCAGCAATCCGGAAAATCCGCTGACCGATACTTTGTCTTCGCAAGTGCATAAAAAAAAGCAACTTCCCGTGAAAGGAAAGTTGCGGTATCCTTAATCAAATAAAGAAAAGCGGGAGCTGACGCTGCCCGGTGAAGGGATCAATTATTCTTCGTTGGCGCGGAGCTGCTGAACGTAAATTGCCTTCATCATCTTCTTGCGATTGGTCACAGAAGGCTTTTCAAAAGCCTGACGGCTGCGGAGCTCGCGAACGATGCCGGTCTTTTCAAATTTACGTTTGAATTTCTTGAGAGCTCTTTCGATGTTCTCGCCTTCTTTTACTTGTACGATAATCATGTCTTTTGCTTTGAGTTTTATAGAGTTATTATATTATTTTCGTTGTTTT
Organism: uncultured Staphylococcus sp.; assembly: GCA_964546905.1. Taxonomy (GTDB): domain Bacteria; phylum Bacteroidota; class Bacteroidia; order Bacteroidales; family Muribaculaceae; genus Duncaniella. The sequence goes on along the minus strand of CAZJKU010000005.1, from coordinate 22,067 downwards.
TGCGCGGCAAAATTACGAATTACTTTTAAATGTCGCAAATTTTTTCAGTGATTTTTCGCTTGAAATATGCGATTTTGGCGCGTCTGAGGGGGGAGTGTGGAGCGAAAATACATTTTTGTTACAATCGGCTGAGAAATTTTGTATTTTTTGTAACTTTGCAATCAAATTCTTCATCACAATATATAAAACGCGATAGCCGTGAACGACACTGATAAAGGCACAATACTTCTAATCGACAGCGACGAGGGGATTATCTCGTTACTCCGCGACGTATTGACTACCGACGGTTTTGACGTGGAGAATTGTGCGACCGCCGAGCAGGCGCTCGTTATGCCCCTCGAAAGTTTTAGATTGATAATAAGCGAGATAGACCTTGACCAGATTGACGGTTTTGAGTTCCTTGAACGTATAAAGGACATGCCGTTGACAGCCAATATCCCGCTCATATTCTGTACTTCACGCGACAGCGAGAATGATCTTATCGAAGGACTCAATCTCGGTGCCGACGATTATATCGTCAAGCCTTTTTCACTGCGTGAGATGATGGCCCGTGTGCGCTCGGTGCTTCGCCGTCACCGTTATGTCCCCGTTGCCCATGTGGCTCCCAAGGCATTTGAATTCAAGACGCTTAAGGTTGACCTCAATGGTCATACCGTTAAAATCGACGGCGCTCCCGTGTCGTTTTCACCCACCGAGTTCCAGATTCTTGCCATGCTGGTCAAGAATCAGGGAAAAGTGTTTTCACGCGAGGACATCTTCAAGGAAGCATGGCCGGGCGAAGCTGAGGTGTCAAAGCGCACGGTCGACGTAAACATCTCCCGTATTCGCAAGAAACTCGCTCAGTATGGTGCCAATATCGTAAACCGCTCGGGCGTGGGTTACGGCTTTATCGACTGAAAATGACTGATAAGCTGCTCCCTGCGTGTGCTGTCCGTGGGATAATGGAAGCCGGGACCGATGAAGCGGGGCGCGGATGTCTTGCCGGGCCGGTTGTAGCGGCGGCTGTGATACTCCCTGATGATTTCCACCATCTCTGGCTCAATGATTCCAAGCAACTAAGTGAGTCGCGCCGCGAGAAGCTGCGGCCTGTAATCGAGGCTGAGGCGATAGCCTGGGCTGTCGGGATTGTTGACAATGAGGAGATAGACCGCATCAATATTCTTAACGCCTCTATTCTCGCCATGCACCGAGCCCTTGACAGTCTTTCGGTGAAGCCCGGTGCTGTGATAGTTGACGGCAACCGGTTCAAACCTTGGAGCGACGTACCTTGGACTACCTATGTGAAAGGTGACGGGCGGTTCGGTAATATTGCCGCCGCATCGATTCTCGCCAAGACCGAGCGTGACCGGCTGATGACCGAGGCTGCTCTCCGTTACCCGGGTTATGACTGGGAAGGCAACAAGGGCTATCCCACTGTTGCCCACCGGGCCGCCATCGCCCGCCTCGGCGTCACCCCTCTTCACCGTCGTTCATTCCGCTTGCTCCCCGAGCCGACACTCTTTGATTGACAGTCACAGTTTGCTATATGAAGAAGTTTGCATCATTAGTTATAGCCTTTATAATAGTCAGCGCAGCAGTCGCCGCCGTGACTTATGGTATCGGTTGCATATTTGACATCCCCTATCTGCGCAGTGCCACCGGTGCAATCGGATTGGGATTGTGTTCGGGACTCGGAGGTACCCTGGGACCGATGATCTCGTCGGCAATATCAGGAAAGATAAATAAGAAAGAAGGCTGATCAAGATAGGGGAGAGGTGATTTCCGTGCCGCCCGTGATAAGGACATATTATTTAACCCGCCGTGCATCACAATGCAACGTGCCCGATATGAGTGTGTAAAGAAAGAAGATAACGTACTTTTTTTATTCATTTATTTGGAATAGAGCGGAATAATTATTATCTTTGCACCGTCGGGAGGAATAATGACCCCGGCGAAGAAAAGAATTTGACAGGAGCAGTTGCCTGAAGGCTATCTGCACGGAATGGATATTATTTTGAAATTTTTATATTAACTATCTAATTAAAAGTATATCAGACTAATTAAATTTTAAAAGCCGCGAGGCTTCAACCCCAAAACAATTTTTATACCTCACAACTCTACATTACACAACTATGGACAATCTTGAAAAGAAAAGCCGCCGTCCACGCATCGGAGAATCGCGCAACTTGAATGTGGTATCGGCCGAAGGAGCTTCCGAAAATGTATCACGTCATCACTCTGCCGAGCAAAACGAGGGCAGCGAGTCGACTGAGCGCGGATATAACAGCGGCTATCAGCAGCGCAGTTACCGTCAGGGTAACAACAACGGTCCGCGTCAGTACAACAACAACCGTCAGAACGGATATAATCAGGGCTATGGCCGCCAGAGCAGTTACAACAACCGTTATAATCAAGGTGGTTACGGCAACAACCGATACAACAATAATCAGGGCTATGGTTCGCGTCAGGCCCACTACGACAATGCTGATGCAAGCGCTGCCGAATCACAGTTGCGTACCGAAGAGTTCAATTCCTCCGTTACCGAGGGTCAGGCTCAGGAATCGCAGCAGCCCCGTCAGCAGTATCAGTCCTATAACCGTCAGGGTGGTTACAACAATCGCCAGGGTGGATATAACAACTACCGTCAGGGTGGTTATAACAACAATCGCCAGAATAATTACAACAATAACAACCGCTATAATCAGGGCGGCTACAACAACCGTCCGCGTACCGAAGGTTACTCCGCTCCCGATGCCGACGACGAGGAAAACTCTCAGCAGGCAGCTCAGGGCTATCAGCCCCGCCAGCAGCGGTATAACAACAATAATAATTACCGCCAGGGTGGTTACAACAACAATCGTCAGGGCGGTTACAACAACAACCGTCAGGGCGGTTATAACAACAATCGCCAGGGTGGCTACAACAACAACCGCCAGGGCGGCTACAACGCCGGCGGCAATAACCGCCGTCAGGGCAACAACGGCGGAAACCGCAATCAGTTCGGAATGCCTCAGGGCGGCAAGAGCTTTACGCCCCGTCCCCGTCCGGTCATTTACGAGGAAACCACTCCTTCACCCGACGAACAGATCCGCCTGAACAAGTACATGGCCAATGCCGGCCTGTGCTCCCGTCGCGAGGCCGACGAATTTATCCGCCAGGGTCTCGTGAAGGTCAACGGCGAAGTGGTGACCGAACTCGGCACAAAGATCACGCCGATGGACACAATCGAATATGACGACAAGGTGGTGACACTGGAGCGCAAGTGCTACATCCTCCTCAACAAGCCTAAGGATTGCGTGACTACTTCTGATGATCCCAATGGCCGCCTGACGGTGATGGATCTCGTGAAGGGTGCATGTAACGAGCGTATCTACCCCGTTGGACGTCTTGACCGCAATACCACAGGTGTCCTTCTTCTGACCAACGACGGCGATCTGGCATCGAAGTTGACTCATCCCAAGTATGTCAAGAAGAAGATCTACCACGTGTGGACCGACAAGGACATCGCCGAGGACGACATGCAGCGTATCGCCGACGGTATCGAGCTTGAGGATGGTCCCATCCATGCCGATGCCATCAGCTATGCCACAGAGACTGACCGCAACCAGGCCGGCATCGAAATCCACTCGGGCCGTAACCGCATCGTGCGCCGTATCTTCGAGAGTCTCGGCTATCACGTGACTAAGCTCGACCGCGTGTATTTCGCCGGACTGACCAAGAAGAACCTCCCCCGCGGCCGCTGGCGCTATCTGACTCAGGAAGAAGTGAATTATCTGAAGATGGGGTCATTTGAATAATAAAAACTATTTACTTTACAGTATATCTATTGATTTCTTAAAGATGAAACGTACAAAAGTAGCAGACCTCCTCAAGGGCGACCGGCTCGACAGCGAGGTAATGGCCAAGGGATGGGTGCGCACCCGCCGAGGCAACAAGCACGTGCAGTTTGTGGCCCTGAACGACGGCTCTACGATCAAGAATATCCAGATAGTTTTCGACATGACGAAATTCAGTGACGAGGACCTCAAGCCCGTCACTACAGGCTCGTCGATATGTGTCACCGGTCAGCTTGTGGAGTCGCAGGGAAAAGGGCAGACGTGTGAGATTCAGGCTGACACCCTGACCGTCTACGGCACCGCCGATGCTGAATCCTATCCCCTTCAGAAGAAGGGTCACACCCTTGAGTTCCTCCGCGACATCGCTCATCTGCGCCCGCGCACCAATACATTCGGTGCCGTGCTCCGCGTGCGTTCCGCACTTGCCTTCGCAATCCACAAGTTCTTCCAGGAGAGAGGGTTCTTCTATCTTAACACCCCGCTCATCACAGCAAGTGACTGTGAGGGAGCCGGAGCGATGTTTCAGGTGACTACCCTTCCCCTTAACGATCTGCCCAAAAATGAAGACGGCTCGGTGGACTATTCAGCTGACTTCTTCGGAAAAATGACCGCACTTACTGTATCCGGTCAGCTTGAGGGTGAGCTCGGAGCAACTGCCCTTGGCGCGATTTATACTTTCGGCCCCACTTTCCGCGCCGAAAATTCCAATACACCGCGACACCTCTCGGAGTTCTGGATGATCGAGCCTGAGGTCTCGTTCATGGACATTACCGAAAACATGGACCTTGCCGAGGACTTCGTGAAATATTGCATCAACTATGCACTTGAAAACTGCAAGGATGATATCGATTTCCTTTCCCAGATGTATGACAAGGAGCTCGTTGACCGCCTTAAATTTGTGGTTGAGAACGATTTCGTCCGCCTCACCTACACCGAAGGCGTGAAGATACTTGAGGAATCGGGCAAGAAGTTTGAGTTCCCCGTTCACTGGGGTACCGATCTTCAGAGCGAACACGAGCGCTACCTCGTCGAGCAGCACTTCAAGAAGCCTGTGATCCTTACCGACTATCCCAAGGAAATCAAGGCATTCTACATGAAGCAGAACGACGATGGCAAGACAGTGCGCGCCATGGACGTCCTCTTCCCCCATATCGGCGAGATAATTGGCGGAAGCGAGCGCGAAGAGAACTATGACAAGCTCATGAAGCGCATCGAGGAGTGTCACATTCCCATGAAGGACATGTGGTGGTATCTCGATACACGCCGCTTCGGTACCGTGCCTCACTCGGGATTCGGTCTCGGCTTCGAGCGACTTGTACTTTTCGTGACCGGAATGACCAACATCCGCGACGTAATACCTTTCCCCCGCTATCCGGGACACGCCGACTTCTGATAACCGGCCCATCCAATATCACAAGAGCGCCCGCTGTCACAATTGGCAGCGGGCGCTCTTGAATATGTTATGTCAATTATTCTTCGATGCTTGAAATGATCAGCGGGAGGTTGACGTCATAGTCAACGTTGCGTCCCGATACAGCGGCAGGTGTAAAGCGGGGAAGGTGCTCGACGGCTTTCTTGACGCGGGCAGTCATGCGGGGCGATGCGTCACCCTCCACGATTACACTGCCTACCGTGCCGTCGCGACCCACGGTAAATTTCACCGTCACGTCGGCCCGTGCTTCGCCCGCCGAGAGGTGGTGGGTGGTGAGGTTATCGATGATGGTGGCCATCATTGACTCTTCACCGCCGGGAAATGACGGAGGCGTGACTATCGCTGAAGCGTCAATAGCAGGAATATTCTTGTCGAGATCGCGTGCGCTTACAGTGGAAGCGGTCATCATAAGGATGATTGATGCGAAGGCGGTGAAAAGTCGTGAGGCTGTCATAATCAGTAAAAATTGTTGTTAGAACCATCTATATAACATCATAACAAAGAAAAACGTCTGACGGTTCACGTCAGACGCAAAATACTTTATGGTTTTTTATCAACTTCAGTCGAGCTTGTGGATCACAAGACCCGAGCGGAGTTTCGGCTCAAACCAAGTGGTTTTCGGGGGCATGATGTTGCCCGAGTCGGCAATATCCATGAGTTGCTTCATGGAAACAGGATAGAGCGCAAGGGCCATTTTCATCTCGCCGGAGTCCACGCGGCGTTTGAGTTCGCCGAGACCGCGTATACCGCCCACGAAATCAATGCGCTTGTCGCTGCGGAGGTCAGTGATGCCAAGGATGTCGCGCAGGATCAGGTCAGAGGAAATCGTCACGTCGAGCACTCCTATGGGATCATTGTCGTCGTAAGTGCCGGGCCGGGCAGTCAATGAATACCAATTTCCGTCAAGATAAAGCGAGAAATTGTGGAGAGCTTCGGGCCGGTACTCGTCGGTTCCCTTGGGCTCGACGATGAAGTTTTCCTCAAGTCGGGCCAGGAACTCACCGGGAGTCAGTCCGTTGAGATCCTTTACCACGCGGTTGTAATCGATGATATTGAGGTGGGAGGCTGGAAAAGCAACCGCGAGGAAATAATTGTATTCCTCGTCACCGCGGTGGCCGGCATTGGCCTGAGCCTTTTCATGCCCCACAAGAGCTGCCGCTGCCGACCGGTGGTGACCGTCGGCGATATAGAGCGAAGGAATTTCGGCGAAGGCCTCGGTGATTGTATCGATCATCACGGGATCGTCGACAACCCAGAAGTGGTGTCCGAAACCGTCGGGAGCTGTGAAGTCATATTCCGGCTCTCCGGCAGTCACGGTCTTTATCACGGCTTCGAGTTTCTCATTGTCGGGGAAAGCGAAAAATACCGGTTCTACATTGGCATTATTGATGCGCACGTGTTTCATCCGGTCCTCCTCCTTGTCGCGGCGGGTGAGCTCGTGCTTCTTGATACGGCCCTCCATGTAGTCGGCGACATTGGCTGCAACGACTATACCGTATTGTGTACGTCCGTTCATTGTCTGGGCGTATATATAATAGTGGTCCTTGTCGTCCTCCACGAGCCAACCGTTGTTCTGGAAAGCGCGGAAATTTTCCACGGCCTTGTCATACACGCGCTCGTCATGTTCGTCAGTGCCCGGCTCAAAATCTATTTCAGGCTTGATGATATGATAGAGCGACATGGGATTGCCGTCGGCTTCGGCGCGGGCTTCTTCAGAGTTAAGCACGTCGTAGGGTCGTGAGGCAACCTGAGTGACCAAGTGGCGGGGCGGACGGATGCCGCGGAATGGTTTGACTTTAGCCATGATGGATAGATATTAAGGTGAATGAATTGATTACTTGTGATTGTGGCGCACGATGGTCTGGTCACGGTCAGGACCTATCGACACGATGGTGATGGGCGTGTCGAGTTCTTTTTCGAGAAACGCGATGTAATCGGTGAACTGCTTGGGGAACTGGTCCTCTGATGTAAACCGTGTCATGTCGGTCTTCCAGCCGGGAAGGGTGACGTAGACAGGTTCGATATCTTCCTCGATAGAGTAGGGGAACCGGGTGGTCTCAACACCGTTGATGCGGTAGGCTACGCAAGCCTTGATTTCGTCAAAGTCATCGAGCACGTCGCTCTTCATCATGATGAGCTGGGTCACGCCGTTGATCATTATGGCATAGCGCAGGGCCACGAGGTCGATCCATCCGCAGCGGCGTTCACGTCCGGTGACGGCACCGTATTCGTGGCCGAGGTCGCGGATGCGCTTGCCGGTTTCGTCAAAAAGTTCGGTGGGGAACGGACCGGAGCCTACGCGGGTGCAGTAGGCCTTGAATATTCCATAGACTTCACCTATGCGGCCGGGTGCAACGCCGAGTCCTGAGCAAGCACCGGCGCAGATGGTGTTGGAACTCGTCACGAATGGATATGAGCCGAAGTCAATGTCGAGCAGCGTACCCTGAGCGCCTTCACAAAGCACGCTTTTACCCTCGCGGAGCAGGCGGTCGATTTCAAATTCCGAGTCGATAATCTCGAATCCGCGCAGATACTCGATTGCATCCATCCATTTCTTTTCAAGTTCGGGAAGGCCCTCAGGCTCGGCTCCGAGTTGCTTCAGCTGGTCGAGATGGCGCTCGCGGAGAGCTGAGTATTTCTCGTCGAAATTATGGTAAATATCGCCCAGACGGATGCCGTTGCGGGAAATCTTGTCGGTGTAGGTCGGACCGATGCCTTTGCCTGTCGTGCCGATTTTCTTACCGCCCTTGGCTTTTTCATTGGCGGCGTCGAGCAGTCGGTGGGTGGGGGCTATGAGATGGACTTTTTTGGAAATCCGGAGATTGGAGCGGAGATCAACACCGCTCTTTTCAAGAGCTTCGGCTTCTTCACGGAAGAGAACGGGGTCAAGCACGACTCCGTTGCCGATAATATTGATCTGACCTTGGCGGAACACACCTGAGGGAATGGACCGGAGCACATATTTCTTGCCTTCAAATTCAAGGGTATGGCCGGCATTGGGGCCGCCCTGAAAGCGGGCTACGGCATCGTAGCGTGGGGTCAGAACGTCGACCACTTTACCTTTTCCTTCATCGCCCCACTGGAGGCCGAGCAATACATCTACTTTCATTTTCAATAGTGATGATTATGGTGATATATACGGGTTTATTATACTGTTGCGGGCGAAGACGCGTCAGCCTGGGCCTTGCGGCACCGGTGGCACAGGCCATAGACATATACCTCGATATCCTGCACGGTGAACGACGGGTAGCGGCGGTAGTTGAGCATCCTGGCTATTTCAGGCTCACGAATCTGCCTTATCTTTCCGCATCGGGTGCAGATGCAATGGAAATGTCCCGAGCCGGAGCCGAGCTTGCGTTCATACTGCACTCCACCTCCGCGCAGATGATGGCAGCGGACTATTCCGCAGTCCACCATGAGTTCCATCGTGGCATAAACCGTTGATCTGGCTACCCTGAAATCACTTCCTGCCATCTTCTCCACAAGTTCCTCGATAGTGAAGTGGCCGTTGAAGTCAAAAATCGCGTCAAGGATGGTGCGACGTTCAGGAGTGTCACGCAAGTGTCGCGAAGCGATGTATTGCGTGAAGGCTTCTATGGCTTTTGCTCTTGACTTGTCTTCGCTCATGTCACCACAAAGGTAGCAATCCCCGCTAAATTTTCCAAATAATTGAAGATAAATAGCCGTTTTTTCACCTGAGCCGCTCCATAACCGAAAAAAATCTCGACATGTAGAATAAATGTCACCGAGATTTTGTAATTTTGTGGCTTGAAATGATGACCGTCGCCGAAATACGAGACCGCATCGCTCCCTATCTGCAAGAGCTGAACGAGCGCATGACCATAGCGCTTGATTCGTCAAATGATTTGATGAATCAAGTGATTACCAACTATATGAGTACTAAAGGCAAGCAATTGCGGCCAATGCTCGTGATCCTTACGGCCCGGCTCTTCGGTGAGGCTTCCGCTCAGGTAATCGCGGCTGCGGCAGCCGTGGAGCTGCTTCACAACGCGTCGCTCATCCACGATGATGTGGTGGATGATTCCGATACACGCCACGGCCGCCCAACGGTTAATGCCGTGTGGGATAATCATGTGGCTGTGCTTGTGGGTGACTTTTTCGTATCGAGCGCGTTGCGCGAGGCTATCTTCACCGGCGACCTGCGTGTGATAGATACCGTCGGCCGTCTTGGCCAACTCCTTTCGGTGGGAGAGATGGACCAGATATGCAATGCCCGCTTTCACTCTATTGACGAGGAGAGTTATTATAAGGTGATATCCCACAAGACTGCATCACTTTTTGTATCGTGCGTCAAGATGGGGTGTTACACCGTCGGTGCACCGGCTGAATATGAAGCGGTGATGGAAGAGTATGCCGAATTGTTCGGTCGCTGCTTTCAGATCCGCGACGACATCTATGATTACTTCGGTGATGATGCCGTGGGTAAACCCACCGGCAATGATCTCAGGGAAGGAAAGCTGACCCTTCCGCTCATTTATGCCCTTTCGCGTAAGGATGACCCGCGCTGCGCGTCGATGCTTGAACTTTCGCGCAAGGAGATGCTTGATTCCGAAGAAATTGCCGCCCTCATCGGTTTTGCCAAGGAGTCGGGAGGTATTGAATATGCGTTTGACACCATCGCCCGTTATGCCCGCGAAGCCTGCGCTGTACTTGAAAGGCTCCCGCAGGGAGAATCCGCGGAAGCCTTGAAATCGCTTGTCATGTCGCTTACTCGCTGACTTCGGTCACGCGAAGAAGCACATAGGGAGTGAGAGGTAGGCGGACGTTACGGTTTTTGATGTCGTAGTGACGGTAATCCACAGCCTTGCCTATTTCCATTGTTTCGGGCCATTCGGTCACGGTCATGTTCCAGGTATCGATAATCTCTACTTTATATTTGGTGCCGGGGCGCAGTTTGGCATAATCAGCGCATTTTGCCGGAAGATTGAAAAGCCAGCTTTCAGGCATCTCCTTCCCGAAATATATCAGATAATGGCCCGGTCCGCCGGTGGAAGTGCGAATGTCGCGGGTTATGTCGGCAGGCTGCAAAGGGTCGGGCATCGACTCGACAATTTCACGGATGAATCCAATCCTTTTCCATGACTCCCCTCTCTGTCGGCCTCCTTCGGCCCACATTATAGTGTCGGTATCGGCGGTATGCTTAAGGAAACATTCTCCATGAGTCACGTAAGTGCCGCCGAGTACACCGTTCCATATCCTGTGTACCATTTCCTGACCGCTTAGTCTGCCCCAGCGGTTGGGCAGATTCCCTTCGTAGCACACCTCGTCGAGTACTACCGGCTTGCGGTAGATGCTGCGGACGATTGCGGCCCGGCCCGGTTCCATCACCGGAGCCTCGTCCTGGATACTCGTGTGGGTGATTCGGGTGGTAGTTTCATAAGGAAAATAGGTGGCCGTGGAGCCATGGATCGACAGCAGGTGACGGTAAGGATCGTTACTGTCTACGACATCTATCAGATGAAGCCAGTCATCTTCAGTCTTTGAAGTAACGTAATCATATTCGTTGGCCATCGACCACCAGACGTTGGGGTAGGCGGCGAAACGTGCCACGGCATATTCGAGAAAGCGGTCGTTGACTTCTGCGGGCATGGAATCAAATCCCCACTCGCCTTTGTCGTAGGGATGAAACAGAATGAGGTCGGCTTCAATGCCGAGTAAATTGAGACTGTCGATAGCTGCCTCGAAGTTTCGGAAAAAGTTGGGATTGAAACGTGTCATGTCAAACTGGCGGCCGTTTCTTGCAGTAAGTGTCATCTCCTCAACGTCGCTTTTGCCGTCGGCGAAAGGGAAAAAAAACGGCTCTTTCTTGCACAGCGCGTAGCTTTTGGGCATCACGCACATCCTGACCTTGTTGAAGTCGCTTTCGCGGAATGTTTCGAGGGTGGTCTTGCGCAGGTCGGGCGTCATGTGTACCCAGGCATAGGCCGTGGTGCCGAAGGGCTGGTATCGTGTAGAATCAGAGTAGGCAAAGGTGTGCCTGCCGCTGACCCTCACCGGACCATGGCCCGCTGCTATAGGATTGCACGTGATATAACCTGAAATGTCGTTAAGCTGTGGGGCAGTGGAAGAGGTGGCATAATCCCATCGGCCCGGTTTCATGGGAAGAAAACGAAGCATGTATCGGCCATCGCCGTCATAGAAGCCCGGTACTGTAAGGGTGTCGGTCCCGTTGATGAAAGTTGCACCGAATTTTACATCGGTATATGGATTTCCCTCTTTAGGTCCGATAAATTCACGTTGCCATCGTGAATACAGGTCGACATTGTCAAAGGGATTCTCAGCACCCGAGGCGGACGCGACAGTCATGGCGAGGAAGGCGGCCTTCAATAATAATTTCATGGATGGTACTCAGGTAAGAATATTAGGTATAATTTGGTGGATTCACTGCAAAATTAATAAAAATGTAGTACTTTTGCACAATGGAAAAGAAAGATTTACGAATCGTATTTTTAGGAACTCCCGAGTTTGCCGTCGAGTCGCTGAGCCGTCTCGTTGAGGGAGGTTACAATATAGTTGGAGTGGTGACCATGCCTGATAAGCCGGCCGGACGCGGCCATAGGATGTTTCAGTCACCGGTAAAGGAATATGCCGTAGCCCATGGCCTCCATCTTATGCAGCCTGTTAAACTTAAGGATGAGTCATTCATCGCAGAACTGCGCTCGCTCCGGGCCGACCTTTTCATCGTCATCGCTTTCAGGATGTTGCCTGAAGTTGTGTGGCAGATGCCGCGCTTAGGGACATTCAACCTTCATGCCTCGTTGCTCCCGCGTTATCGCGGAGCCGCTCCCATAAACCGCGCGGTGATGAACGGTGATAAAGAAACCGGCGTAACGACATTTTTTCTCAAACATGAGATTGATACCGGTGATATTATTGCGCAGGAACGCATAGAAATCGGCGAGGATGAAAATGTGGGCAGTGTGCATGACCGCCTCATGATGCTCGGTGCTGATCTGACCATCAATACCGTCAACAGCATTATCGACGGAACGCTCACTACAATTGCTCAGGAAAATCTCCTTCACGGAGAGGAACCCACTCCCGCTCCCAAGATTTTCAAGGAGGGCTGCCGCATCGACTGGAACAGGCCGGCCCGTGATGTAGCAAATCTCGTAAGGGGCCTTTCACCCTATCCCGGTGCATGGACCGCTCTGATCGCTGATGAAGAAAATGCGGGTGATGTGAAGATATTCTCCGGTAAGGCGGTTGAGGGATGTAAGCTCAAGCCCGGCGAGGTGAGACTTACTTCAGATGACTTGACCGTGGGATGTGGCGACGGGACCGCCTATCGCGTCGACTCGCTTCAGGTACCCGGTAAGCGCAGAATGGCGACAGCCGATTTCCTGCGAGGAAACCGGCTGTCCGATATAAGGTTTGAGTAACGATCAGAAAGAGAAGGATGCCATCACTCCTACGCGGCGTGATACCCCGCTTTCACGGTCGAAATCCTGTCGCTTGCCGATGGTGAACTCAGCTCCGACCTGAATACGCGGTATGGGATTCCAGATAATGTTGGTAGAGCTGAGCAGACCGTATTTATAGTCAGTCCCTTCAGCCTCACCCGAAGGCAGGTAACGTCCCTGGCCGAATGATGTTGAAACGAAAAGTGAGGGTGTAAAGTTGTACTGAACGCCTAAGTTGTAACCGAAACCCGGAGTGGTGCGTAAGCGGCCCGGGGTCGCGGGATCGGCTACAAGATCATAACGGCTCAGGAAGATATCACCACCGTAATTAGAGTATGACCTACCTCCGTTGATCGTTCCGTAGATGGTCCAGTTGTAAGCGGGATGGAACACTGTGCTTAACTGTAATCCCCAGCCTGTCAGCGAGTGGTTTTTTCCGGTAAGGAGGTCGCGGTAGGGGAGGAAGCGGACGATTCCGGCCAAGCGTACGTGCTCATCCTTGCTCCACTGATACTGGGCGAATGCTGCTAAGTTGGGCAGGTATTCCGAGCGGGCAGCAGTCGTGGTCCCGTCTTCCTGAATATTCATTTTCGGGGTTTCGACTGATGCTGCCACTACATAATTCTTCTTGAACGTGTGCATCCAGCGTACCAGTACCGTGGTGGCGTCCATTTTCATGTTGGCTCCGGCGGCATCGATTGTGGGCGGTTGCGCGGCACCGTCTCCGAATGTCGACGATGCGTAACCCACCGTCCAGTCATTGATGATAGCGTAAGCCTTTTTCAAGTGAAAATCGCGGCTCGAATATCCGTTGAAATTGGCCTCGATGTAGAGTTGATAAGTTCCGAGTGATTTATTCCGGCCGATTACCCTGAAGAAAAGGGCTGTTCCGGCAGGGGTCGTGCCGAGGAGCTTGCTGTGAAGCGGGTCAGGTCCTACGGGAATAAGCTGAGGAGTAAGAGCCGGGCCGTTGACAGATCCACCCCAGTCAAAGTAACCTCTCATCCTGACCTGTCCGCCTATACCCATCGTCAGATTGGCATCACGGCTCATGAAGAGAAAATAGGGAGCGGCAGGGTCCTGGAAATTACGGAACTGATCGTAGTAGAAATTCTCAACAAGCGACCTTATGGAGTCGAGACGGGGATTGCTCCCTTCGCCGAAGAAGATATACTTGTGATCGTTGATGAGCGAATCACGCTGTTGCTGGACGGCCGACTGAGCGAAAATATTCCCGGTGGCTGCCACGGCTGCCGCGGCAAGGAGGAAGTGTCGGAACTTTGACATTGGAATGTGAGGTTTTTGAGGGTTGTGAATGAATAAACTATAACGGAATAACACTCGGAAAGGAGTAAAAGTTTGGCCTCCGCGCTTGTTTTTTTGAGAAAAAAACCGTAACTTTGTTACATATTTCCGAAGATGCTATAACGGAAATAAAGCAATTGATTATCAATTGAATAAAAGAAAGAGTAAAGAAACAGTAATATAAGATTTACAATCATGACCGACGATTTAGAAAAGGAAGAAGAAGTTTATAGCGCGAGTAATATCCAGGTGCTTGAGGGACTCGAAGCAGTGCGCAAGCGCCCGGCGATGTATATAGGTGACATTGGCGTTAAGGGACTTCATCATCTCGTGTATGAAGTTGTCGACAACTCAATTGACGAGGCCCTGGCCGGATATGCCACTCATATCGACGTGACAATAAATGAGGATAATTCAATCACGGTGATTGACAACGGTCGCGGTATTCCTGTGGATATGCACGAGAAGGAGCATAAGAGCGCCCTTGAGGTGGTACTGACCGTGCTTCATGCCGGCGGTAAGTTTGACAAGGGTTCCTATAAGGTGTCAGGCGGTCTTCACGGTGTAGGTGTGTCGTGTGTCAACGCACTTTCAACCTATCTCCGTGCCGAGGTTCATCGCGACGGCAAGGCCTACATGATGGAATTTTCCTGTGGCAAGCCCACGAGCGAGCTTACCGTGATAGGTGACGCTGAAAGGACCGGCACGATGGTGACTTTCAAGCCCGATGCCACTATCTTTACCGTTACGGTTTATGATTACCAGACTCTTGCCAACCGTCTCCGCGACCTTGCGTTCCTGAATGCAGGTATCACCCTGACCCTTACCGATAAGCGCCAGCTCGACGCTGAAGGTAACTTTGTGCACGAGACATTCTTCTCCCGCGACGGTCTCCGCGAATTTGTGGAATATATCGACGGCAACAAGGAGTCGCTTATCAATGACGTGATCCATCTTTCAACCGAGCGCCAGGGAGTGCCCGTGGAAGTTGCCCTCACATATAATAATACCTATAACGAGAATGTATACTCGTTTGTCAACAATATCAATACCATAGAAGGCGGTACTCACCTGACCGGTTTCCGACGCGGCCTGACCACTACGCTCAAAAAATATGCCGAGGACAATAAACTCCTTGAAAAAGTGAAGATCGACATCGATCCCGCTGACTTCCGCGAGGGTCTTACCGCCGTGGTGTCGGTCAAGGTCATGGAGCCTCAGTTTGAAGGCCAGACCAAAACCAAGCTCGGCAATAATGAAGTTATCGGTGCTGTAAACTCCGCCGTGAGCGAGGCACTTCGCAATTATTTGGAGGAACATCCCCGTCAGGCCCGCACGATTGTCGACAAAATCATCATCGCCGCTCAGGCCCGCCATGCAGCCCGCAACGCCCGCGAGAAGATACAGCGCAAGTCACCCCTGAGTGGCGGTGGTCTTCCCGGCAAACTGGCCGACTGCTCTTCACGCCACGCCGAGGACTGTGAGCTCTTCCTTGTCGAGGGAGACTCGGCAGGCGGAACGGCTAAACAGGGACGTGACCGTCGCTTTCAGGCAATCCTTCCGCTCCGCGGTAAAATCCTTAATGTAGAGAAGGCTATGGATCACAAGATTTTTGACAATCAGGAGATCACGAGCCTTTACCGAGCCATGCGAGTGACCATAGGCACCGAGGAGGATCCCAAGGAAGTGAATATTTCAAAGCTCGCTTACCACAAGATCATCATCATGACCGATGCCGATGTCGACGGCAGTCATATCGCAACGCTCCTGATGACATTCTTCTTCCGCCGTATGCGCCCCATCATCGAGCACGGTTACTTATATCTCGCCACACCTCCGTTGTTCAAGTGTGTGCGTGGAAAGGTCGAGGAATATTGCTGGACTGAGCAGCAGGTGCAGCAGTTCATCGCCGTTCATGGCGACCGCACCAAGGTGCAGCGTTACAAAGGTCTCGGTGAGATGAGCGACAAGGAATTGCGCGACACTACTATGGATCCCGAGCAGCGTCTTCTCAAGCAGGTGACCATCAGTGATGCCGCCGAGGCTGACCGTATCTTCTCCATGCTGATGGGTGAGGATGTGGCGCCCCGCCGCGACTTTATCGAGGCCAATGCCACCTACGCCAATATCGACGCGTAAGCCTATAACAGACTGCTGTAAACCATAAGTCATTAACGGGCGTTATATTGAGGAAGAGGGATTCGTCAATATGACTCCCGTTGTCTTATTTTATCTCACGTATAAAACTATCAGCTCATGAATATAAAGAAACAAGTCGCCGACTTTGTGATGGCGCAGGAGAATAATACTTATAATTATCGCCAGGTATCTCATGCGATAGGAGCCTCCACCCGTTCCCAGCAGCGGCAGGTGGCCATGACGCTCGTCGACATGGCTTTTAACGGTGATATTATCGAGGTTTCCCCAGGCAAGTACAAGACTCCGATGCTGACTTCCACCACCACCGGCACCTTCGTAAGGCGCTCCAACGGTAAGAACTCGGTCGTGACCGACGGCGAGGGTGAAACATTCTTTGTTGCCGAGCGCAACTCAATGCACGCTCTCAACGGTGACAAGGTAAAGGTAGAGATTGCCGCCCGCCGCCGTGGCGTGGAACCCGAGGCTATGGTTGTGGAAATCATTGAGAAAAGCGATAATACTTTCATCGGAACACTCGAAGTGGACAAGCACTTCGCATATCTTCTTACCGATTCCAAGTTTCTGGCAACTGATATTTTCATACCCAAGGCTAAACTCAAGGGTGGTGTTACTGGCGACAAGGCTATCGTGAAGATCACCGAGTGGAAGGATGGATCGAAGAATCCCAAGGGTGAAGTGATCGACATAATCGGGAAAAAGGGTGACAACAATACCGAAATGCATGCCATTCTCGCGGAATTCGGTCTCCCTTACAAGTATCCTGAGAATGTGGAGCGCGCGGCCAATCATATCAATGCCGGCATAACTCCCGAGGAAATAGCCGCCCGCGTGGACATGCGCGACGTAACCACCTTCACCATCGACCCTAAGGATGCCAAGGACTTTGACGATGCACTCTCGATACGCCGGTTGCCCAACGGCAATTACGAGGTAGGTGTCCACATCGCCGACGTCACCCATTATGTTCATCCCGATACCATAATCGACCGTGAGGCATCCAAGCGAGCCACGTCGGTTTACCTTGTTGACCGTGTCGTTCCTATGCTTCCCGAGCATCTCTGCAACGGTATCTGTTCGTTACGTCCCAATGAGGAAAAACTTGCATTTTCGGTTGTCTTTGAGATGGACGGTAATGCCAAGGTGATCAATTACAGGATATGCCGCACGGTCATCAAGTCTAACCGCCGTTTCACCTATGAGGAAGCTCAGGACGTAATCGAAACACATCTTGGCGATTATGTCGAGGAGATACTGACTCTCGACAGCATGGCTAAGATTCTCCGTAAGCAGCGCTATGAAAGTGGCTCGGTGGAATTTGACCGGGCCGAGGTGAAATTTGATATCGACAAGGACGGTCATCCCACCGGAGTATATTTTAAGGTGTCAAAGGATGCCAACAAACTTATCGAGGAATTCATGCTGCTTGCCAACAAGACCGTTGCCCGGCACGTGGGTGCTGTCAAGGGTAAGAAGAAAGCGAAGGCTTTCGTCTATCGGATTCACGATATGCCCGATCCCACCAAGCTCGAAGATCTCGCCAAGGTGGCACGTACATTCGGATATAAGATTAAAGTCAATGGAACTCCCCGAGAGGTCAACAGGTCGATCAACAAGATGTTGACCGACATCAAGAACGCTCCCGAAGAAAACTATCTTGCCACTCTGGCCATCCGGTCTATGGCCAAGGCAATATATTCTACTGAAAATATCGGTCACTACGGGCTTGGATTTGAGTATTATACTCACTTCACTTCTCCCATCCGCCGCTATCCCGACATGCTCGTACACCGTCTCCTGGCTCGCTATCTGGCCGGGGGGCGCAGCGTTAATCTCCAGCATCTTGAAGACGACTGCAAGCACGATTCCGATATGGAACAGCTTGCTTCTAATGCTGAGCGCGCGTCGATCAAGTATAAGCAGGTTGAGTATATGCGCGACCATATAGGCGAGGAATACGTCGGTATGATTTCGGGTGTGACCGAATGGGGCCTTTACGTAGAAATAGAGGAGAACCTGTGTGAGGGACTGATACCGATGCGCGATCTTGCCGATGACTACTATGATTTTGACGAGAAAAATCACTGTCTGACCGGCCGACGTCATAACACAAGGTATCGCCTCGGCGATAAAATCAAGATAAGGGTAGCCCGTGCCGATCTTGACAAGAAACAGCTTGACTTTGTGCTTGCCGATGCACCGGTCAGGAAAGACGAAGATGATTTGGGAAAGAAAGTGGCGGTAAACCAAGCCCTTAATGGTGGTAAACCAAAGGGTAAAGGAAAGAAATCCGCTTCCCGATCATCTAACAAGCGAAAATAAAGAGTACACTAATCCAATCATTATCATGTATAAGAAATATTTACTATTCCCGGCTGTCGCGCTCGGTTGTGTGACCGGCGCGATGGCTGCTGACGTTGACTCGATTGCGGTCGATACCGTTAAGGGTTTCGTTTTCACTGATGTAAAGCTTGTTCCCACTACTCCGGTAAAGGATCAGAACAAATCCGGTACATGCTGGAGTTTCGCCGGAACTTCTTTCCTCGAAGATGAAATCCTTCGCAAGACGGGCAAGGAAGTGGATCTCAGCGAGATGTTTACCGTGCGTCACTGTTATGAAGACAAGGCCGTGAGATTCATGCGCCTGCAGGGTAACACCAATTTTGCTGCCGGCGGTTCGATAGTCGACGTTCCCAGAGTGTTTGCCACTTATGGCGCAATCCCCGAGGAAGTATATTCGGGATTGCAGTATGGTGAGGCAAAGCATGATCACGGCGAACTCGACGCTGCCCTTTCGGCTTATCTGAGAGCTGTTTACGCCAACAAGGGAAAGCACCTCTCAACTGCCTGGAAAGCAGGCTTTGACGGTATTCTCGATGCTTATCTCGGCAAGGTGCCCGAGACATTCGTATATGAAGGTGTCACCTATACTCCGCAGAGCTACGCTCAGTCGCTCGGACTTGATTCCGATGATTATGTTGCCCTGACTTCATTTACCCATCACCCTTATTATCAGCCATTCATACTCGAAGTGTGTGATAACTGGACCAACGACGGGTATGTCAATCTTCCTCTCGATGAGTTGAAAGCTGTGGTGGATAACGCACTCGAAAACGGTTACAGTGTAGAATGGGCGGCCGATGTCAGCGAGGGTGGCTTCAAGTGGCGCGAAGGTTATGCCGTAATGCCCAAGGCCAGGACCGAAGCTGACATGGACGGAACCGAACTTTCCCGATGGGTAAAACTTTCTGACAAGGAGCGCGAAGAACAAAGATATAAATTCGACGGTCCGGTGGAGGAAATCGAGGTTACTCCCGAGGTGCGTCAGGAAATGTTTGACCGTCTCGAAACCACCGATGACCACGGGATGGTAATTGTAGGTCTGGCTACCGATCAGGATGGTAACCGATACTATAAGGTAAAGAACTCGTGGGACACAAATCAGGTTTATGATGGCTATTTCTATGTTTCCGAGCCTTATTTCCTTGCCAAGACACTGAGTATTCTTGTCAACAAAGAAGTGCTTCCCAAGTCGGTCGCAAAAAAAATCAAACTCTGAAAATACATCTGTTTAACCCCGAAAACGATCTTGCGTTGGGTCTCGACTGCGAAAACTATACGCCGTCGCCCAACGCAAGGTTGCTGCATATTGCCGGTGAACTTTTTCCGGCATGGTGGAGCAGTCCTACTGATGTTGTCGTTGCTCCCGATGCCGTTGACGAGGACAGGGCTTGGCTCAAGCATGAATATGGCATAGAACTTACCCATGATTTCAGCGGAATCGAGGTGAAACTTGAGCCCTGGGGCTGGAGCAGGAGTGCGAGGCGGCAATTTATACTCGCGGGAGTATCCCCCGAAGTCCTTCCCGATGACAGTATTCTGAGAGAGTATCGCGAATTAAGTCATCGAGCCACAGCTTGTAAATTGCTTGCGGAACTCGATTATGCGGGCGCAATGCCTTTGGTAACCGACGATGTGGAAGCTGCTATGCGACGCGTGGGAGAGTACGGGTCGGCATTCGTCAAGAGTCCATGGTCGGGTAGCGGGAGAGGGGTCTTTAATTCTTCAGGTTTGGGTAACGATGCCTTGCGTCGCCGCATCGAAGGAATTATTCACCGTCAAGGGAGCGTAATTGTCGAGCGTCCCCTTAGGAAGATAGTGGATTTTGCTATGCTGTTTGATGCCGGGCCGGAAGGGGTGACTTTTCGGGGAATGTCGCTGTTTGAGACGGAAGGGCGGGGGATGTATGCAGGGAATGTTGTCGCTCCTCAGGGGCTTCTTATGGAAATGATACAGTCGGCTGTTCCTCATGCCGATATCCGGTCATTGATCGGGAAAATGGAAATGGCGCTTGGCAATATTTTGCGTGGACGTTATTCCGGCCCGCTCGGTGTGGACATGATGATTCACGACACCTCGGGTGTCACTGACATCATGCCTTGTATAGAAGTAAACTTGCGGCGCACGATGGGTTTCGTTGCAAAAGACGTAGCAGAGCGACTCGGGTTGAACAAGCCGCTCCGGTTGTCGTGGATTAAAGGAGAAATCGACCGGGATATGATACCGCTTCTGCGTCCCGGTAAAGATTTCACCCCTGTGCTATCATAAAAGTATCTGAGCTGCAACCGCATCGGCGGCTTCCTGGCCCTTGATGGTCTCGATAATCGAGAGGGCAAACGGGGTTGCCGACGACGGACCGTTGGCGGTTATTATGTTTCCGTCCTTTACAACCCGCTGCTGTTTTACCGTTGCTCCGCCGGCTTCAAGACCTTCCTCAAAGCCGGGATAAGCAGTAGCGTGTTTACCTTCGAGAACACCTATCGGGGCAAGCACAACGGCCGGGGCGGCACAGATTGCTGCAATCTTTCCCCCTCTCCGGTTTTGTTCAAGAAGTACTTCCACTACTTCAGCGCAGTCAGCGAGATTGGAAGCGCCGGGCATTCCGCCGGGAAGAACTATCATTTCAGCCCCATTCATCGCCTCCGGATTAATTATACCGTCGGCTGCCACTTCTATTCCATGGGCCCCTTTTACGGCCACACTTTTGTTGATCGACAGTGTAACGGTATCTATACCCGCGCGACGCAGGAAGTCAACCACGGTCAACGCTTCGACTTCCTCGAATCCGTCGGCCAGAATCACATAAGTTTTGCTCATAATATCAGTAATTTTTAATTCTTTTTACAAAGATAATAAAAAATATTTGCTGTACAATGAACAAACTTTGACCTGCAGTTGTTTCTGATTTTAGACAACGTTAAACTATTTTTAATTATGAAAGAACTTAAAGGCTCAAAAACCGAAGAAAACCTCCGCATCGCATTTGCCGGCGAATCTCAGGCTTGTGTTAAATACTCTTACTATGCCAAGAAGGCTAAGGAAGACGGTTACGTTCAATTCTCTCAGATCTTTACTGAAACAGCATCCAATGAAAAGGCTCATGCCAAAATATGGTTCAAACTGCTTCATGGTGGTGACGTACCCGGGACCGAGGCTAACCTCGTTGATGCCGCAGCCGGAGAACACTTCGAGTGGACCGACATGTACTACGATTTCGCAAAAGTTGCCGAGGAGGAAGGTTTCAAGGACATTGCCCGCCTGTTTAAGTTGGTAGGTGATATCGAGAAGACCCACGAAGAGCGCTACCTCAAGCTCCTCGGAAATCTTAAGGAAGGAATCGTATTCTCGCGCGACGAAGATAAGATCTGGCAGTGCCAGGAATGTGGACACATCCACGTGGGCAAGAAGGCTCCTGAAATCTGCCCTGTATGCAAGCACCCCCAGGCCTACTTTGAAATCGAAGCTAAGAACTATTGATTCTTATAAATCAATTACGGGCGCGGACTCCATTGCGGAACCCGCGCCCGTCTCATTATTATGGGGCAGGTAAAAAAGTCCGTTGTTAATGATTGTAAAAATGCGTAACTTTGAGGC
>CAZJKU010000004.1:0-139318 GCA_964546905.1 uncultured Staphylococcus sp. | reverse complement strand
CATCACCAACATCAGCCTTCAGGAAGCCTTCGATTGAACGACCCTCTCAGCCGTCGAGGTTGTGTCAAAATTGACACAGCCTCATATTCTCGTGAAGTTATTATCGTAGTTTACCCGAGCGTGCAAGCGTGATCAATCCCGGGCCGGGAACGAGATAGAACTCGATGCGACGGTTGGCGCGTCGTCCCTGACGGGTATTGTTGGATTCGAGAGGAGCAGTGTCGCCGAATTCGTATGGAATCACGATCTGCTCGTCGGAAATCGCGTCAAGGAGGTAGTCATAGATTGAGCCGTTGCGCTTGTGGGCAAGCTGCATATTATAGAACTCCGAGCCAGTATTGTCGGTATGGACACCATACACAACCTTAAACATATCGTCGGGCGAAAGCAGCTTGATTATTGGATTGAGGCGTGAAACGGCTGCGGGACTCAGCAGTGTATCATTGGGGAGAAAAAGATCGTCGGAAGGAATTGTGATGAGGATCACCTCATCGTCGCGCAGCAGGTCGACCGTAAACCGCTGTTTGGCAAGGTCGGTAGCGATGCGGTTAATATAGGTCCTTACCGCCTTTTTTGAATGATTGTCCACTTCGGGCAGCAGGAGGTTGGAATCAAGGTCAAGATCCATGAAGACGGCTTCGTCGTAATCCTTATATGGATCCGACCGCTCCGATTTTGCCTCAAGGCTCAGGAAACCGGCAATGATAATCAATATTAACGTAATCCCTCTCATGCCAGTGGATCAAGGGAATTTTCATATTCAATTTCAGCCCTGACGATGTCTTCAACATGGAGCGGAGCGACGGGCGAGTCACCGTCTTTCGCGAGTAGTTTTTTCACGTAACCTGAGATTTTGCCTATCATGGCGTCGGCATCCTCATCCTCGCCATCATCGTCAAAGTCAATATCGGTCAGTCCGTTTTCGTCATACCAATCCCAAATCATGTCGATGATATTGATTATCTCATCGTCGGGGTAAGTGAGGCTATATTTTTCAGAGAGTGCCGCATTAATGAAGCGGGCAGCTGCGTTTTCGTCGAATTCTTGCATGAAGCCGGAGTGGTTAAAGTAAAGGGAATTATAAATCGAGAAGGCCTTCGGGGAGATCCATTTTCAGCACCTTTTTATCAGTATCGACATCGAGGATCATTTCCATGGCCACGGGTATGAACAGTTCCGAACCGTCGGGACGTTCTACAATAAACAAAGCGTTGTCGGTCGCCGTGTTGAGGTCGGTTATTGTGCCGACAGTACCATGCAAGTCATCCTCGACGGCATAACCTATAAGGTCTTCGGCGTAGAAACCCTCGCCATCTTCAGGGACTTCGATGTCCACATCCTCTCTCAGGGCGAAAATCGTGTGCCGGGCAAGTTTCATGGCATCCTTTTCGTTTTCAATACCGTCGATCTTAAGCAGGACGGTAGAGGAACTTTTGGGACGCTCTGACGAAATGAAAAACGGCACCGGAATACCGTCCATTTCCACGACGATACATTTCAGCTCCATGAAGTCGATGTCGTAATCGACTGTGGCTGAAAGTTCTCCGTTGATACCATGCGGCTTGTTGAAGACACCGATTTCCACTAAAGAGTCACGCCTTATCATTTTTTCTTTTTCTTTTTACCGGTGGCAGGGGCGGGAGCGAGTTTATATTCGTTGAGCACAACCGTGTCAGGCGACAGCCGTATGGCGCCATGGGAAATTTCGGCCAGATCCTTGAAAATCTTTATGTCGTCGACGCCGTCCTTGTTCACCTGCATCTGGAGCTTTTTCATCTGATTGGCGATAAGCAATACGAGTTGGTCGCGTTCCTCTCCCTCGGGCATGGCCGATGCTTTGGCTATCATTTCGAGAACGAGATGGCCGTATTGCTTCAGCGGAATGAAAGTCCCGGGGTAAGAGACCGGGTCGGGAAACGTGCGGAGACTGTCGGGGGTGACGACCTCGTAGGGATAATCGATGTCGAGTTGAAACTCGCTCATGATCGCCAGATGGTCCCAGAGCTTGGGAGCTGCCTCGGGATCATCGCGGAGAGCAGGAAACAAATTTCCCATGGCCCTGATAATCGATCGGGCACATACGTTGCGCTCTTCCCTGTCGGGAATAGAAATACAGTATTCCACCATCTGATGGATGTTGCGTCCGTATTCGGGTAGACGCAGAGGCTTCAGTTGAGTGTTGTAGGTCAACATGTTGTCGCTGTTTCTTCAATTAACTGTTTATTCTCGCATCTGACCACGCGGCCTGGGAAACGGGAGGCGAATCCGTGATTGTGGGTAGCCATGATGACGGAGGTCCCGCTGCGCGAGATTGCATGTAGCTGGCTGACGATGGCCTCGCCGGTGGCAGGATCGAGATTGCCTGTTGGCTCATCGGCCAGAATCAGGCGGGGATTATTGAGCATGGCGCGGGCGATGGCTATGCGCTGCTGCTCTCCGCCCGAGAGTTCGTGGGGCATCTTATAACTTTTGTTAAGCATCCCTACGTTACGCAATACTTTTTCGATACGTTGCTCCATTTCGGCCTTGTCAGTCCATCCGGTGGCCTGGAGCACGAAAAGGAGATTGGAGTAGGCGGTGCGGTCCTGGAGCAGACGGAAGTCCTGAAACACTATGCCCATCTGCCGGCGCAGATAAGGAATTTGCTTTGACTTTATCGAGTCGAGCCGGTAGTCAAGTACACTGGCCGACCCTGAGAAGATGGGGACTTCGGCATACATTGATTTCATGAGCGATGATTTTCCTGATCCGACCTTGCCGAGAAGGTATACAAATTCACCTTCGCCGACGGTCAGATTGACATTTTTCATCACCACGAGATCCTTGCGGTGAAGTTCAACGCCCGTGTAGTCGATAACCTTGCTCATGATCATTCAGTGTAAAATAAGTAATCAGTTGCCCATTTCAGAGAGGAACTTGATGCGCATCAGCCTGATGTCTTCTTCACTGTACTCGCTGCCGAGTTCCTTGTAGGCTTCGTTGATATCGTCGGTCTCGCTTTCCTTGAAGTACTCGAAAATATCGTCCTGAGCATCCTCGTCGATTTCCTCGTCGATAAAGTAATTGAGGTTGATCTTAGTGCCGGAATAAACTATGGCCTCGATTTCATCGAGGAGCTCGGAATATTCAAGCCCCTTGGCGGTTGCGATCTCGGGCAGAGGCACCTTGCGGTCGATAGCCTGAATGAGATATATCTTCAGCTTGGACTTATTGGCCACGCTGCGCACCCTCAGGTCCTCGGGACGCTCGATCTCGTTTTCCTCTACATGGCGCTTGATTACCTTGATGAACTCCTCGCCGTGATGCTTGGCCTTGCCGGCTCCTACGCCGGGAATGTTCTGCAGTTCCTCAAGCGAGATGGGATAGGTGGTAGCCATAGCTTCGAGTGAAGCGTCGTTGAAAATCACGTAGGTGGGAAGTTTGAGTTCCTTGGCAATTTTCTTGCGCAGGTCCTTTAGGATGCTGTAAAGCTCAGGATCAGCGGCGCATGATGCGCCTGACTTTACCGAGGCTTCTTCCACTTCTTCGTTGAAGTCATTGTCCTCCACGATTTTGAACGAAACTGGACGCTTCAGGAATTTCTTGCCTGCATCGGTCACGCGAAGCAGTCCGAAATTCTCAATGTCGCGCTCAAGGTATCCGCTGATCACGGCCTGCCTTATGATGGCACCAAGGAGTTTTTCATCACCTTTTTCCTCGCAGCCAAACACTTCGAGTTCATTATGGCGATAGGATTTTATATCGGCGGTTTCACGGCCCAGCATAACGTCGATGACATACTCGGCCTTGAATTTCTCTTTCAGAGCCGTCACTGTCTCTATGACGGCACAAAGTTCGTCTTTTGCTTCCACTTTTTTCTTTGGATTCAAACAGTTGTCACAATTACCACAGTTTTCGTCATGATACTCTTCACCAAAATAGTAGAGCAGCGACTTGCGACGGCATACACTTGACTCGGCATAGGATTGAGTCTCAAGCAGCAGCTGGCGGCCGATTTCCTGCTCGGCGACCGGTTTGGCCTGCATGAATTTTTCCATTTTCTGGAGATCCTTGGCCGAATAAAAGGTGATGCACAGTCCTTCGCCACCGTCGCGACCGGCGCGACCTGTCTCCTGATAGTAACCTTCGAGCGACTTGGGCATCTCGTAGTGAATCACGAATCTTACGTCGGGCTTGTCGATTCCCATGCCGAAAGCTATTGTCGCCACTATCACGTCGACGTCTTCCTGAAGGAATGCGTCCTGATTGGCCGAGCGGGTGGCGCTGTCCATTCCGGCGTGATATGGGAGAGCCTTGATGTTGTTGACCTGGAGAATTTCAGTGAGTTCCTCTACCTTTTTTCTTGAAAGGCAGTAGATTATTCCTGATTTCCCCTCGTGATTCTTGATGAAACGTATTATGTCGCGGTCGATATTCGGAGTCTTGGGGCGCACCTCATAGTAAAGGTTCACGCGGTTGAACGACGAGCGGAACACGCGGGCGTCGGTCATGCCGAGATTTTTCTTGATGTCGTTCTGGACCTTTGGAGTCGCCGTGGCAGTCAACGCGATTACCGGGCGCTGACCGATCTCGTTGATGATGGGTCGTATCCGCCTGTATTCCGGACGGAAATCGTGCCCCCATTCCGATATGCAGTGGGCCTCGTCGACAGCGAAAAATGAAATCTCGACGCTCTTAAGGAAGTCGATGTTTTCCTCCTTGGTCAGCGACTCGGGAGCGACATAGAGCAACTTTGTGCGACCGGAAGTGATGTCGCTCTTCACCTGATCTATCATCGCCTTTGACAGCGACGAATTCAGGAAATGAGCCACATGCTCCTCCTCGCTGATATTGCGGATCGCATCCACCTGGTTCTTCATCAGGGCGATGAGCGGAGAAATCACTATTGCAGTGCCGGGCATCATCAGAGCCGGCAACTGATAGCAAAGCGACTTGCCGCCGCCTGTTGGCATTAGCACAAACACGTCGTTGCCATCGAGAAGACTTGTCATGATTTCTTCCTGATTACCTTTGAAGGTCTCGAAACCAAAATGTGTCTTGAGGGCGACGTGGAGAGCTGATTTGTTTACTAATGTCATGGCTGGTCAAGAGTTGATAATCTGATTCATTTCCCGGCTGAAGCCGGATGAATCCGGGCTGTGGGTTGTGAGGATGAGGTTAAGTAGTTTTTTCTATTCGTTGAAATAGGCGTTACGGAGTTTCTCTTCGGCAAACTTGCGGGTGATCACAAGTTCTTTTTTCTTGGAAGAGGGGGATTCAAACATAGGATCTATCATGATGGTCTCGACTATGGAGCGGAGCCCTCGGGCACCTAATTTGTATTCAAGGGCCTTGTCGACAATGAATTCAAGGGTCTCGGGTTCAAATACAAGCTTGATGCCGTCCATCGCGAAGAGTTTCTCATATTGCTTCACGATGGAATTGCGCGGCTCGGTGAGCACCCGCAGCAATGCGTCGCGGTCGAGCGGGTCGAGATGGACAAGCACCGGCAATCGTCCGATGATTTCGGGTATCAGGCCGAATGACTTGAGGTCCTGAGGAGCTACATATTTCAGGTAATTGTCGCGGTCGACCTTGGCACGGGTATCGGTGCCGGTGAATCCTACCACGTGGGTATTGAGGCGGTGGGCGATCTTTCGCTCGATTCCGTCAAACGCTCCGCCACATATAAAGAGAATGTTCTTGGTGTCGACGGGTATCATCTTTTGCTCAGGGTGCTTGCGACCGCCGTTGGGCGGAACGTTGACCACGCTTCCTTCAAGGAGCTTGAGGAGTCCCTGCTGCACGCCTTCACCCGAAACATCGCGGGTGATCGACGGATTGTCGCCCTTACGGGCTATCTTGTCGATCTCGTCGATGAAGACTATGCCTTTCTCGGCCTTGGCCACATCGTAGTCACATGCCTGAAGGAGCCTGACGAGAAGACTCTCAATATCCTCGCCCACGTAACCGGCCTCGGTGAGCACCGTGGCGTCGACGATAGCGAAAGGCACGTCGAGCTGGCGGGCGATGGTCTTGGCAAGGAGGGTCTTGCCGGTGCCGGTGGGACCTACCATGATGATGTTGCTCTTTTCGATATCGACATCATCCTTGTCCTGCTGCAACCGCTTGTAATGGTTGTAGACGGCAACCGAGAGATATTTCTTGGCATCGTCCTGACCTATTACATATTCGTCGAGGAAATCGCAGATTTCGCGGGGAGTGGGGAGCTTTTTCCTGGCTTCCTTGTTGCGCGATGCTTTTTCTTTCGACGATTCAGCTTTTTCCATCTGCCGGTATTCATTCACCATGTCCTGAATACGGGAAACGCAGTCAAGACAGATGTAGGCACCGCCAAAAATGGGGCTCGGCACCAACATGTTTTCACCTGTGGGTGCCTCGCCGCAGAATGTGCAGACAGGCTCGTTATGATTCTGGTTCTTTTTGGCCATCTGTCAATTATTCAGTTACTTGTTGTGATTGGGGTACAGGACATTGTCGATCATGCCATACTCCTTGGCTTCTGGGGCGGTCAGCCAGTAGTCGCGGTCAGCGTCACGCTCTATCCTGTCGAGCGACATGCCCGAGTGGTCGGCGATGATCTTGTAAAGTTCTGCCTTGTACTTAAGGATTTCGCGGGCGGTGATCTCGATGTCGGAAGCCTGACCCTGTACTCCGCCGAGGGGCTGATGGATCATGACACGGGAGTGGGGAAGGGCCAGACGCTTGCCATGGGCACCTGCCACGAGGAGGACGGCAGCCATTGAAGCAGCCATGCCTATACAGATAGTCGACACGTCGCTCTTGATGTGCTGCATGGTGTCATATAGCCCAAGGCCGGCGATTACCGATCCGCCGGGCGAGTTGATGTAGATGGATATATCCTTACCGGGGTCAACGGAGTCAAGGTACAGGAGCTGGCCCTGAACTACGGTGGCGGTGTAATCGTTGACGTCGGTACTGAGGAAAATGATGCGGTCCATCATCAGACGTGAGAACACATCCATCTGAGCTACGTTGAGCTGACGCTCTTCGATGATAGTGGGCGAAATGTAGCTCGATGTTATGGCCTGATTGCCGCCGGCAAGAGTGGAGGAGGCTTTCATGTACTGGTCAAGTGAAAGACCGTTCATGCCAAGATGATGTACAGCGTAATTTCTAAAATCGTTGTTCATATTTTGAATAGTTGTTTGATTCATTGATAAGCCGGTTGACCTGCGGTCACTGAAATATCAATGTAAAATTAATAAAAAAAATAATCAGTACAAAATTTGAAAATAAAAATTATAGGCTCGGGTAGTGTTTTTATGATTTTTGTCCTTTCTTTTGAAGTTGGTTGATGGGGGTATACTCCAATGATAATAACAATTATCATGCCAAAACGATTCCGGCTGCGGCGCAAGTCAACTTTTTTAAGAGTGAAAGCGTTGAATTGATATAAATTAACTCTTAAAAGAATTATGAAAAAGATAGGAATATTCTACGGTACTACCACCGGTACTACTGCCGAGGTGGCAAGAGAAATAGCCAAGGCACTCAATGTGAAGCCTGAAGATGTTAAGGATGTCGCCAAGACGGCCCCGTCGGCTGTGGGTGACTATGATGTGTTGATTCTCGGAGCAAGCACCTGGGGTGCGGGCGACATGCAGGGTGACATGGCCGAATTTCTTGACGGCCTCGAATCGGTCGATCTACGGGGTAAGGATGTTGCCTTCTTCGGTGTAGGCGACGAGCAGATGAGCGATACGTTCTGCAACGCCGTGGGCGAGATGTATTACAGGCTTCGCAACACCGGGGCAAATTTCATCGCGCGTTATAATGTAGATGGTCTTGAGTTCCGTCATTCCGAGGCAATGGTGGGTGATCTTGCCGTAGGGCTTCTGGTAGACACAACCAATCATCCTGAAATCACCGGACGGCGCATCAATGAGTGGTGTGAACTGATTTCCCGCGAGATTTGATCTTTTCATTTCGATATAAGCAAAAAACGGGAGGCGCTCTGATCGTCTCCCGTTTTTAATGTAATATTGCGGTAAAGTATCAGTCCTTCAGTGAATAAGTAATAGTGGTGACTACGCGCACTCGCTTGATGTGGGGCGTGTTTTCGTCGCGGTCGCTTATAGAGAACTGTCCCTGGTCGGCCGAGACTATTTTGTTGAGTTTGCTATGGGAGTTTTCGGCAAACTGTTGTGCGGTGACTTCGGCATTGGCTATTGCCTCGGCCATCATCTTAGGCTTCATGTCGGTGAACGATACGTAGTCGTAGGTGATGCGGGTGTTGTAGGTGCCCGTTGTCACGGCTACTCCTTCCTTAAGTAATTCTCCCACACGGTTCACGAGGTTTCTGACTGTTGATATGTCGGATGTTGAAACCGTCAGGCCCGACGTGATGATGTAGCGGTATTCGGGGCGGTTAGACGAGTACTGATTAGTGTTCATGTCAGTGACCTCAGGGGCGACAATCGTGATGTCATCGGCCTTAATACCGTTGTCGGTCAGGAACTTTACGATAATGTCGCGTGTCTGTCCGATTTTGTCGTAAAGTGCCGGAAGGCTGTTGCCGACTTCGGTAGTCTGAATAGGCCATGTGACATGGTCAGCCTCCACTTCGATTTCTGAAAGTCCCTTGACGGTTACGCGCCTGTCCTTGTCGGTGAAATTGTCGATACCGCTCTTGATACACAGCCCCAGTACTATTAAGGCAAGGGCTATAATGGTGGATGGATAGAGATGCTTTATCATGATCTGAAAAGTGTTAAGTTGTCAATCGGGAATAATTATTATCTGGAAATCTTCTGATTTCAGGAGAATTATTGTCTTGTGAAAGATGTGGAAAATGGAGCGGACTTCGGATGACGGGATTATTTCAGCCCCTGTGCCAACCGGCTCTCCGGAGTCGGGATCGATGTCGAAATAAGTGATGGTCAGGCTGCTGTCAGGAGCAATGTCGACTGTCTTCATTGACAGTTGTCGCCTTGCCGCGGGCTTGAGTATGTAGCTGAAAGCTATCGGGGTGAGTATCATGGGGACACACACGAGGATATAGGCCAAAGCCACAATTGCCCATCTGACATCGGCGAGAGCCACGGCGAGGGCTACTGATGCTATCAGCGGAAGGAACAGGACCCATCCGCGGGTAGCCATCCACAGGAGCATCGTGTAGCGCAGGTACTCTCCTGAAGTAGACTTAAAGGGCGGTCGTGTCAATCCAGAAAGCGTTTTGTGAGTCCGTCGAATTCCTCGATGCGGCGGTCGCGAAGAAAGGGCCACCAGCGGCGCACTTGCTCCGAGCGTTTCATGTCGACGTCGATCACGGCTGTGACACATTCATCGGTAGGCGCGCAGTAAATCATTTCACCTTGCGGACCGGCTACGAAGCTCGATCCCCAGAAATGTATGCCGTTGGTCGCTCCTGATGGATCCGGTTCATGACCCACGCGGTTGACGGTCACTACCGGTAGACCGTTGGCTACCGCATGGCCTCGTTGCACGGTCATCCATGCTTCTCTCTGACGGGCCTTTTCTTCAAGGGTATCGGTCGATTCCCAACCGATAGCGGTAGGATAGATGAGCAGTTGCGCTCCGGCAAGTGCCATGAGCCTTGCGGCTTCGGGGTACCATTGATCCCAGCACACGAGCACGCCCAAGCGTCCCACGGAAGTGTCGACGGGCTTGAATCCGATGTCGCCCGGGGTGAAGTAGAATTTTTCGAAATAGGCGGGGTCGTCGGGAATGTGCATCTTGCGGTATTTTCCGGCGATGGTGCCGTCTTTTTCAAATACCACCGCGGTATTGTGATAGAGGCCCGGGGCCCGCTTTTCAAAAAGCGAAGTGACAAGTACTACTCCGGTTTCGCGGGCCACAGCGGAATAAAAATCGGTAGTGGCTGATGGAATTTCTACGGCGAGGTCGAAATTGTCCACATTCTCGGTCTGGCAGAAATACAGCGAGTCATGGAGCTCCTGAAGAACCACGAGCCGGGCGCCACCGGCGGTAGCCTCGCGGATTTTTTCAGCGAGCATCCGGCGGTTTTTCTCCGGGTCGGACGTGACAGTTGTTTGTATGATACCGGTTTTAAGCATATTTCTTTAACTTATTCGTGACTGGATAACGGAAGTTGCATCGTGGCGCAGTGGAGCGATCCGTGCTGCTTTATCAGTGCCCGGCAATCGATACCGATGACCTCACGCGGAGCATACACCTTTCCTATCGCTTCAAAGGCGCGGCGGTCATTGTCGGGTTGGCCGTAGATGGGTACAAACACAGCTGACGGCGTCACGAGGAAATTGGCATACGTGGCCGGGTTTCCGTCAATATCATCGGGCGAGGGTAGAGCCACGAGGTTGAACGGTTCCCCGTCGGGGAGGCGGAATGATTTCAGCTGTCGCTCTATATCACGCAGGTTAGAATAGTTGGCATTGGCCGGATCGTCGCACGATACATATATTATAGTGTGGTCAGGTGCAAGACGCGCAATCGTATCGATGTGAGCATCAGTGTCGTCACCTTGGAGAGGTTGACATTCAAGCCAGTAGATGTGTTTCGCGCCCAGCGATTCAGATAGATAATCCTCAATTTCGCCGCGCGTGAGGTCGCCGTTGCGGTTAGGCGACTCAAGACACGTGGATGTGGTCAGTATTATGCCATTTCCGTCGCTTTCTATCGATCCGCCTTCAAGCACGAATCCGAGATGATTTTCACGCGTGAGATTCAACCCGGTGCATAAACGTGAAGCCACAAGGTTGTCACGGTCAGCTGCAAATTTCAGTCCCCAGCCGTTGAAGGCAAAGTCAAGATACCGTCTAGTCCCGTCGGCTTCGGTCACGGTAATCGGCCCGTAGTCGCGAGTCCACGTGTCGTTATAAGGCAGTTGCATGAGCCTCAGTCGCGGGTGTGACAATGGTGCGTCCACACCTTCGGGGATGATAAGTATTAAGTCCTCATGCTTGAGTATCCGGGTTATTATTTCAGTATAACAGGCCCTGACCTCGTCGAGCATGTCGGCCCAGTCAGTATCGGGATTAGGCCACGCCATCAGTATGGCGCTGTGATCCTCCCACTCGGCGGGCATGATACGTGACAGGCGGTTACTGTTATTCATCTTCAAATTCTTTCAGGTTGTCCCATATCGATTCACGCGAATCGATATATTCTTCGCAGAAGTCAAGGAAGCCGCGTTTCTCGGAACTTCCCACTTCGTGGCACCACTCGCGGTAGGCAGCGTGGAGTTCGGGATCCTCGTGCATCATTTTCTTAAATTCCGCCTCGGCAATGTCCACGCTGTCATATTGGGTAAGAATCCTGCGGAAGAGATCGGTAATGTCTTCGCCCATGATTATAGTTAGATTTAAGATTTGG
Organism: uncultured Staphylococcus sp.; assembly: GCA_964546905.1. Classification (GTDB taxonomy): domain Bacteria; phylum Bacteroidota; class Bacteroidia; order Bacteroidales; family Muribaculaceae; genus Duncaniella. Next base: position 127,981 of record CAZJKU010000004.1, on the reverse strand, counting down.
TTACAAACCGTCGACCTTCGGCAAAATACTCGATTCCGGCACGGTCAAGCAGTTCCTTGAACCGGTCGGGTGATATGTCAAGGTCATCTGTCATGGCCTCGACTGAGTCGTAGTCATCGCGCAACTTCATGTTGAGGAAGCTCAACAGCATGGCGGGATCGGAGGGTAACGGTCTATCCAAGTTGATAAATTGTTATAAATAAGGTTGATAATATTATAAAGTGGTCGCAAAGATAAAAAATAATCGCAAAATTACAAAACTTTATCGCCGCCGGGAGGTTAATTGACCTGAAAAAATGAAGATTTATTGATAGATTAAAAATTATGCACTATTTTTGCGTTAAAATATCACGACTGATGAAAAGACTTTCCATAATGATGCTTTTGCTGCTCGCCGCAGTTTCGGCTATGGCAGCAGGCAGGGTTGACACCCTAAGTATTGAGTCCCGCAATATCGTTTCCCCGGCCCGGTATGTCGTCGCGTTGCCCGATGATTACGAATCAGGCGAGAAGTGGCCGGTGGTGTACCTGCTTCACGGTTTCGGCGATAATTACAGATATTATTCAGGCAAGACCGATCTGGGTGAGATGGCTACCCGATACGCTACGATTATCGTGTGTCCCGACGGTCGTAACAGCTGGTACTGGAACTCGCCTGTCGACAACACTATGCAGATGGAAGATTTCATCGTAAAGGAGCTTGTACCTGATGTCGACATGCGTTACAATACTGCCGCAACTCCCGGCAACCGTGCTGTCAGCGGCCTGAGTATGGGCGGTCATGGAGCGTTATGGCTCGCTATGAGGCATCCCGATATATGGGGAAACGCCGGCTCGATGAGCGGCGGCGTTGACATTACTCCCGTGAAGTTTCACAAAAAATGGCAGATGGCCAAACGACTCGGCGAGTATGACGCAAATCCCACCCGCTGGCGCGAGCACTCCGTGAGATATCTTGCCGAGACGCTTCCCGTGGATACGCTGCGTGGACTTAACATCATAGTGATGTGCGGGACCGAGGATTTCTTCTACAAGGTCAACTGTGATCTTGACCGGGTGCTTAACGACAGGAAAGTGGGCCATACTTATATTACCGGCCCCGGCGACCATTCATGGAATTACTGGGAGGGCGCCCTGGAGACAATCATGGACTTTTTTGCCCGCAACTTTAAAAGATAAGGATATATGAAACTGATTTCGCGCCTGTTGTCGTGGATATTCTCCCCATTGCTGTGTCCTACCTACGCAGTGATCATAATCTTCATAGTATCGCAGCTTGCACTTGTCCCCGCCTCGGTCAAGACAGGGTCGATAGTTGCGACATTTGTCACTACCTGCGTGATTCCGGCGGGAGTCATAATGGGACTCTACATGATGGGACGCGTAAGCGACCCCGGCCTTAATTCGCGCACCGACCGCACGCTCCCTTACTTGATAACCGTGGTGTGCTACGTGGCATGTATAGTATTTTTTTACCGTATAAACGCTCCCCTGTGGATGCTCCTCTTTCTTGCCGGTGCCACACTTGCGTGTGTGGTCAACATTATCGTCAACCGGTGGTGGAAGATTTCGGCACATGCCGCCGGAGTGGCAGGCATAGTGGCGCTGATAGTGAGACTTGCTGCCGACGGTCTTGCGGTCGTTGACCTTACCTGGTGGCTTACCGGCAGCATTCTCGTGACCGGCGCGGTAATGACCGCGAGGGTGTACATGCAGCGTCACACACTGTGGCAGGTAGTGGCCGGCGCGTTTAACGGATTCTTATGTGTTTATTTAGTTACTTTGATATGAAACCGATAGTTAGCATAATCATGGGCAGCACCAGTGACCTGCCCATCCTGAAGAAGACGGCCGACTTCCTTGAAAAGATGGAAGTGCCGTTTGAAATGAACGCTCTTTCAGCTCACCGCACTCCGGCCGAGGTTGAGCAATTTGCCCGCTCGGCTCAGGGGCGAGGATTGAAAGTAATAATTGCCGCGGCAGGAATGGCCGCCGCACTTCCCGGTGTAATTGCTGCAATGACTCCGTTACCCGTTATAGGTATTCCTGTCAATTCCACTCTCGAAGGACGCGATGCGTTGCTTTCGATCGTGCAGATGCCCCCGGGTATCTCGGTAGCCACGGTCGGAATCAATGCGGGAATGAATGCCGCCGTGCTTGCCGTGCAGATGCTGGCTCTGAGCGATGATGCTCTTGCTGCACGCTTCGACGAATATCGCCGCGGCCTTGTGGAGAAAATCGTCAAGGCAAATGAAGAGCTCAAGGAAGTGAAATACAAATTCAAGACCAACTGATGGCCGGATACAATTACTGTCGTCACCCGTCGCGCGAAGTGAAAGTGGGTAATATTGCTCTCGGAGGCGATAATCCCGTCAGGGTGCAGTCCATGACTTCGACTTCCACCATGGATACCGAAGGCAGCGTGGCGCAGATCAAGCGCATAGTTGATGCCGGTGGAGAAATAGTGCGTCTGACCGCCCAGGGAGTGCGTGAAGCCTCCAATCTTGCTGAAATCTCCCGGTCACTCCGCGAGCAGGGTGTCGACACTCCTCTGGTGGCCGACATCCACTTCAATCCTAAAGCCGCTTTTGAAGCTGCCCTTCACGTGGAGAAGGTAAGGATTAATCCGGGAAACTTCGTTGACCCGGGGCGCACTTTTCAGCAACTCGAATTTACTGATGAGGAGTATGCCCGTGAGGTTGACAGGATTGCCGAGACTCTTGTTCCATTCCTTGACCTTTGCCGCCGCAACAATACCGCTATCCGACTGGGTGTGAACCACGGGTCACTTTCCGACAGGATCATGTCGCGCTACGGCGACACCCCCGACGGGATGGTGGAAAGCGTGATGGAGTTTCTGCGCGTATGTGTGAAGGAGAAATTCTTTGATGTGGTCATATCCATCAAAGCGTCTAATGTCAACGTTATGGTCACTACGGTGATGAAACTCGTCGAGGCGCTTGAACGTGAGGGCATGGACTTCCCGCTTCATCTTGGCGTGACCGAGGCCGGTGACGGAGAGGACGGGCGAGTGAAGTCAGCCGTAGGTATCGGTCGCCTTCTTGCCGACGGCGTGGGCGATACCATCAGGGTGTCGCTCTCTGAAGAGCCTGAATGTGAGATACCCGTAGCCCGTGATATACTGAGACATATTTCGGAAATGGCTCAGGCACCGGATATAAGCGGCGAGCGCCGACGTAAGTATGGCGACGCTCCCAGGCAAAGCGTCGCTTCCGGTCAACTTCCGGTCGCAACTCTCGACGAAGTGGCTGATCTTGCTGCGGTAGTCGAGATGGATGCGGACTTGTTGCCCGACGAGGTAGAGGATCGTGCTGTAATCCTGCTCGGCAGCCGCCACCGTAACTATATCGGATCAATGCGTAAGGCACTTGACGAAATCGAGCGTCGTGGCTGGAGCAACCGTGTGATTCTCAAGGCTGAGTATCCTACGGAGTCACCTGATGAAGTGATGCTGAAGGCATCGGTCGACTTAGGTACTCTGCTACTCGACGGTTATCATGACGGAATCGTGATCGAAGCTCCTTCGATGAAAGAAGAGGCATTGCGTAACCTCGCGTTGGGAATCCTACAGGCCACCCGTCTGCGCATGTCGCGCACTGAATTTATCGCCTGTCCCGGGTGTGGCCGCACACTCTATGACCTGCAGTCAACTCTTGCCCGAATAAAGCAAGCCACGTCTCACCTCAAGGGGTTGAAAATCGGCGTCATGGGCTGTATAGTAAACGGCCCGGGTGAAATGGCCGATGCTGATTACGGCTACGTAGGCAGCGGCGTGGGTAAGGTTAACCTCTACAAGGGCAAGAAGTGTCTCGAAAAGAATATTCCCGAGTCAGAGGCCATAGAACGACTGATACAGCTGATCAAGGATAATGGCGACTGGAAAGATGCTGACTGACGAAGCGTACATGCGCCGCGCGCTTCAGCTTGCCCGCAACGGACTGCTTGACGCCCATCCCAATCCCATGGTGGGAGCGGTCATCGTGTCACCCGACGGCAGGATAATCGGAGAGGGGTGGCACAGGAAATGCGGACAAGGACATGCCGAGGTCAATGCCGTGGCTTCAGTTCCCGATCAGGAACTGCTGCGGGATGCCACGATGTATGTTACGCTTGAACCGTGCTCCCATTTCGGGCGGACACCACCATGTGCCGAACTTATCATCCGCAAGCAGATCCCGCGCGTAGTGGTAGGTTGTCTCGATCCGTTCTCCAAGGTGAGCGGTAGGGGTGTTGCCATGCTCCGCGAAGCCGGTGTGGATGTGACGGTGGGTGTGTTGGAGCAGGAGTGCCGTGACCTGAATGTTAGATTCATGACCGCTCACACTCTCGGCCGGCCATATATAATACTTAAGTGGGCGGAAGGATACGACGGTTTTATTGACGGCAATATCTCAACACCGCTTACACTGACGATGGTGCATAAGCTCCGTGCCGAGGTCGATGGAATCCTTGTGGGCAGCGGGACGGCACTTGCCGATGATCCATTGCTCGATGTGCGCCACGCTTCAGGAAATAATCCTGTGAGAATCCTCCTTGACAGGAGGGGGAGGGTGCCTGAGACGGCCGGATTGTTCCGCGACGGAAACGTTGTGGCAGTAACTGACCGACCGTTGTCCTTTCTCCCCCTCGACAAGCAGATTACCGGTTGCATGAGTCTTGATGAAGTCATGGCCCGGCTCTACCGCCGCAACATAATCACTCTTCTTGTGGAAGGGGGGGCGGAGGTCCTTCAGTCGTTTATTGATTCCCGTCTTTGGGATGAGATCAGAATCGAGCGAGGTCCCTTTCCTGTTGATGGAGAAGTGAAAGCCCCGCACGCAATACTGTGAAATAGTTGAAACGATATTTAAAAATAGTTAAACTTTAATAGTTTCTCTATATTATAAAGGATAGAATACACGGTATTAATAAAAAATAACTATCTTTGCAAAAGATAACAGTCACGGAGGGGGCCAGGTGCTCCCTCCAAGTTTTATATAAAGCAGTATGATAGACAAAAACACGATAGAGTCACTTGTCAATAAGGCAGTGGAAGGAACTGACGCTTTCATTGTTGACATTTCGGTCAATCCGGAAAATGACATTATTGTAGAACTTGACAGTCCCACGGGAGTTGATCTTGACTTCTGTGCCGAAGTATCGGAAATGATCAATGGATCTCTTGACCGCGATAAGGAAGATTACAGCCTTGAAGTGGGAAGCGCTTCGCTGACGGCACCTTTTAAGGTCGCTGGGCAGTGGCAGAAGAACATCGGAAACATGATCGAGGTATATACTCTTGAAGGAAAGAAAATCGTTGGCATCCTTGAATCGTGGACTCCCGAGAAATTTGTCCTTAAGGTAGACCGTAAAGTTAAGGAACCGGGCAAGAAACGCCCTGTATTGACTGCCGTAGCCGAGGAGTTTACGCCCGGACAGGTCAGAGAGGCCTGCTATCATATTGATTTCAAATAACGATAATTACAAATCCAAAAAAATACTATAATTTGCATTATGGCAAAAAAAGAAGAAGCCCCCAACATGGTGGAACGCTTTGCGGAGTTTAAGGAACTGAAAAATATCGATAAAGCCACTATGATAAGTGTGCTTGAGGAATCATTTCGCAGCGTGCTGGCAAAGATTTTCGGAACCGACCAAAACCTTGACGTGATCATGAATCCTGACAAGGGTGATGTTCAGATACTTCAGAATCTTGAAGTCGTGCCCGACGGCGAGGTAAAGAATCCCAATCTGGAAATTTCGCTTTCCGATGCCCGTGCCGACGAGGACCCCGATGTGGAAATAGGTGAGGAGCACACAAAGGAAATATTCTTTGAAGATTTCGGTCGCCGTAACATCCTCACTCTCCGCCAGACTCTCCAATCCAAGATTCTCGACCTTCAGAAGGAAGCGATCTATGCAAAGTATAAGGAACTCGAAGGAAAACTCGTTAGTGGCGAAGTTTATCAGACCTGGTCGCGCGAGACCCTTCTCCTCGATGATGAGAAAAACGAACTTCTCCTTCCCAAGAGCGAAGCTATTCCCGGCGACTTCTTCCGTAAGGGTGAGAGTGTTTTAGCTGTGATCTCCAACGTGGAGAACAAGAATAATAACCCCAAAATTACCGTCTCACGCATCAGTGACCTCTTCTTGCGCCGCCTCTTTGAACGTGAGGTGCCCGAGATCCACGACGGACTCATCACCATCCGCGCCGTGGCCCGCATCCCCGGCGAGCGCGCCAAGATTGCAGTAGAGAGCTATGATGACCGTATCGATCCCGTAGGTGCTTGCGTAGGTGTGAAAGGTTCGCGTATCCACGGTATCGTCAGGGAGCTCCGGAATGAGAATATCGACGTGATCAACTATACGTCCAATCCCACGCTGTTCATCCAGCGTGCACTCAGCCCCGCCAAGGTGTCGAGCATCCACATCGATGAGGCAGAAAAGAAAGCAGAGGTGTTCCTCCACCCCGACGAAGTGTCACTTGCTATCGGTAAGGGCGGCCTTAACATCAAGCTTGCTTCAATGCTGACCGGTTATGTCATCGACGTGTATCGTGAATCAGCCGAGACTTTCGATGAGGACATTTATCTTGACGAGTTCAAGGATGAAATCGACGGATGGGTTATCGACGCCCTTAAGGAAATGGGTTGCGTGACCGCCAAGAATGTGCTTAACACCCCGCGTCAGGATCTGATCGACAAGGCCGACCTTGAAGAGAATACTGTTGACTATGTGATCAACGTGCTCAAGGCTGAGTTTGACGACGAAGATCCCGCCACCGAAGGTGAAAGCCAAGTCGAAGAACAGGGTTGATGCTTGCGTGGCGGGATGTCCGTCATGAATGTCAATAGTGTTAATCCCTCTTCGAATCAATACAAAAGAATATAAATCCAGATATGGCGAGAATCAGAATAAGTCAAGCAGCAAAAGAATTTAACATTTCAATCTCCACCGTTGTCGAGCAACTCGCAAAGAAAGGCGTGGTGATTGATGGAAATAACCCCAATACACGTCTTGATGAGAATGCCTACAACATTCTTGTCGAGCAATTTCAGCCGGAACGCGCCCGCAGCCGTGCGGCGCAACCTCAGGCCAAGCCTGCAGCTCCTGCCGCAGGCCCACGGCTCGATCCCGAACTTCACACTACCGCTCAGGTCCCGAGAGTGGTAGGTAAGATCGAGCTTGACAAGAATGGTCAGCCTCTGCGGCAGAAACCCAAGGTTGAACCGGTTGCCGTACCTGCAGCTACTGTGGAGGCTAAAGCTGAGAAGGTGGCTGAGCCTGAGAAAAAGGTTGAACCTTCAGTAGCGGAAGCCGCTCCCGTCAAAGAAAAGGAGCAGATCCCTGAACCGGCTCCTGCCAAGACTGAAGCCAAGCCTTCGGAAAAACCTCAGGAACCTGCCGTAACCGAAAAGAAGCCCGAGGTAAAAACTCCCGCACCCAAGCAAGAGGAAGCCGTGAAGATGGAAGAGGCAGCTCCCGCCACTAAGGCCGAGGAGAAAAAAGTGGCTCCCAAGGCTGAGGAAACTTCAGAATCGGTTGAAAAGGAGACATCTTCACAGTCCAACGACACTCCTGCCGAGGAGGAAGTGTTTACCCTTAAGACTACTCCCACCGTTGTAGCTCCCAAAGTGGTGGGTCACATTGACCTCTCGGCTCTCAACCAGTCGACGCGTCCCAAAAAGAAGTCGAAGGAAGAGCGTCGCAACGAGCGCGTGTCCAAGGACCGCCAGGGTCAGGCTGCCGCAGCAACCGGTACCGGCGACAAGAAGAAGCGCCGCCGCATTTCGGGCAAAGAAAAGATCGACATTGAGAAAGCCGGAAACGAGCGTGGAAACAATACTTATTCTTCCGGCTCGGGAAACGGAGGAAACAATGGCGGCAACCAGCGTCGCGGCAACGATCAAGGTGATCGTCGCGCCGCCAAGGAACGTGCCAAGCGTCCGGCTCACGTTGAGGTAAGTGAAGTAGATGTTCAGAAGCAGGTCAAGGAAACACTTGCACGACTGACGCATAAAGATAAGGCTCAGAAAAAGGGCGCAAAGTGGCGCAAGGAAAAGCGCGAGGCATTTGCCTCAAGGGCTACCGAGGCCGCTATGCAGGAGGCCGCTGAGAGCAAGACCCTCAAGTTGACCGAGTTTGTGACTGCCAATGACCTTGCGGTCATGATGGATGTTCCCGTGAACAATGTTATCGCCACCTGCATGAATCTCGGTGTGATGGTTTCGATCAACCAGCGTCTTGATGCCGAGACCATCAATATCGTGGCCGAGGAATTCGGATTTGAGACTGAATATGTGTCGGCTGAGGTTGTCGAAGCCATTCATCAGGATGAGGACACTGAGGATCAGCTCGTTTCGCGTCCGCCTATCGTTACGGTGATGGGCCACGTAGACCACGGTAAGACTTCTCTTCTCGACTATATACGCAATGCCAACGTTATTGCCGGTGAGGCCGGTGGTATAACGCAGCACATCGGTGCCTACAACGTTAAGCTCGCCGATGGCCGTCACATCACATTCCTTGACACTCCCGGTCACGAAGCCTTTACCGCTATGCGTGCCCGTGGTGCAAAGGTCACTGACTTGTGTATCATTATCGTGGCTGCCGATGATAACGTGATGCCTCAGACTGTCGAGGCTATCAATCATGCCTCGGCTGCAGGTGTTCCCATCGTGTTTGCAATCAACAAGATAGACAAGCCCGCCGCCAACCCCGACAAGATTAAGGAAGAGCTCGCTCAGATGAATTACCTCGTCGAGGAATGGGGCGGTAAGTATCAGTCGCAGGACATTTCGGCCAAGAAGGGAATAGGAGTGGAGGAACTTATGGAGAAAGTGCTCCTTGAAGCCGAGCTCCTTGATCTCAAGGCTAATCCCGAGCGCAACGCTACCGGTTCCATTATCGAGTCGTCGCTTGACAAGGGTCGCGGCTATGTAGCTACCGTGCTCGTGCAGAACGGTACTCTGCGTCAGGGCGATATCATCCTTGCCGGAACTCACTACGGTAAGATCAAGGCAATGTTCAACGAGCGCAACCAGCGCATCACCGAGGCCGGACCCGCCACTCCGGCGCTTATCCTCGGTCTCAACGGTGCTCCGACCGCCGGTGATACTTTCAACGTGATGGACACTGAGCAGGAGGCACGCGAGATAGCAACCAAGCGCGAGCAACTTCAGCGTGAACTCGGATTGCGCACCAACAAGCGCACGACTCTTGAAGAAATCGGTCGCCGCCGTGCCATCGGTAATTTCCACGAACTCAACATCATCGTCAAGGGTGACGTTGACGGTTCGATCGAAGCCCTTTCCGACTCGCTCATCAAACTTTCCACTGAGGAAATCAAGGTCAACGTACTTCACAAGGCCGTCGGAGAAATATCCGAGAGCGACGTTACGCTGGCTTCGGCATCCGATGCCGTAATTATCGGTTTCCAGGTGCGTCCTTCACAGGCTGCTCGCCGCGCTGCCGAGCATGAAGGTGTTGAAATACGCCTTTACTCAGTCATCTATCAGGCTATCGAAGAAGTCAAGGATGCAATGGAAGGTATGCTTGCTCCCGAAATCAAGGAAGAAGTCATCGGTTCGGCTGAGGTTCTCCAGACGTTCCACATCTCGAAGGTCGGCACCATTGCCGGAGCCATCGTGCGTGAGGGTCGCCTGAAGCGCAGCTGTAAGGTGCGGCTTATTCGTGACGGTATTGTACGCTACACCGGTGAACTCGGGTCGCTCAAGCGCATGAAGGACGATGTGAAGGAAGTTACCTCGGGTTACGACTGCGGTCTCAGCATCGCCGGCTATAATGACATACGTGAACACGACATCATCGAGGCATTCGAGGAAGTCGAAGTAAAGAAGTCGCTCTGATAACCCTCGTTATGGCTCTTGCCATAGTAGGAATCGGATCCAATAAAGGCCACCGCCGCTATTATATTGAGCGCGCGGTGGCTCTTATTTCTTCAATCGATGGAATCAGTGATTTCCGCTGTTCGGCTATATTCGAGAGCGAAGCCTGGGGTTATGAATCAAATTCGAGATACCTCAACGTATGCATAGGTTTTGAGATCAATGCCGATCCCTACTCCCTTTTCAGCAAGCTGTCGGCAATTGAAAGGAGCATATCAAGCGAATCCCATAGCGATGAGAACGGAAATTACATTGACCGCAAGATCGATATTGATTTCATAGCTTTCGGTACCTCCGTGATTCACGGGAGCGAACTGACGTTGCCACATCCGAGGGCGCATCTGAGAGATTTTGTAATGGTCCCTTTTACCGAAATAGCACCGGAGCTGGCCGCAGAAATCAGGACTATTCTCAATGATTCGTGCCACTGTTGATAAAAAATTACGCCCGGCATCGATAATACGGTGTCGGGCGTATAATTTTAATAGAGTCCGGTTTAGAAGGGCAGGTCATCGTTGCTGCTCGGGGTAAGGTCAGGAGCAACTGCGGGAGGAGGTACGGGAGCGCCCTGCATCTGAGGATAACCACCCGGCATTTGGGTTGCGGGACCTGCATTGACGGCAGGAGCACCGGCACCCACTTTCTCGGCCTTCCAGGGACGGATCTCCACATACCAGCGGCCGTTGTATTCGCGGGAATCGATGTCGAAGCTCAGAGTGATCTGATCGCCTACATTGAGGGGATACTGATCGGCACGGTCACCGAAGAAGCTGAAATATATTTTCTTGGGATAGGTTTCCTGAGTTTCGAGTACATATTCTTTTTTGCGCCAAGCATTACCTGCCTTAGATGTACCTGATACTTCAGGCAGCGCGATGATGATTTTTCCGGTTACTTCCATTGTATGATATTGTATGTAGTTAGTCAATAAAAACCTCGGATTGACAGCGACCTTTGTTCGTGTCAATCCGGTGGATTAGATAGTGAATCGAGGGGGATTCGAACCCCCGACCGTCTGCTTAGAAGGCAGATGCTCTATCCAGCTGAGCTATCGATCCGGCCTGAACAATTTTTACCACTGCAAAGGTAATGAATTGACCCGGAATAATCAAACCTTTCCCGCGTAAAAATCAGTGAAGGTTGAGACAAATCTTTTCTCCTTAAATCAATTTTCGGTGGTGAGGACGAAGTTCGTCATGTTGAAACGGAGCTTATTATACAGCATCATCGTGCGCAGGCCTATGCGTGCTTCGTAGTCCATCGTTTTGTCGTGTTCGGTTTTAACAACGATGGCTTCAGGCGTCACGGTATTGCCGCCAATCGTGATTTCCATATCCGGTACTTTGTAACATTGCAGGTTGGTAACGCCACCCACTCCGGCGGCTCTGATGGTATCAGGCTTCCCATGACTGGTGACATACTCCTGATGATTCATGTAGTAGGTGGAATTTATTGATCCGAAAGCGGCGTCGCCGGAGTCAAGACACATCACCGCAGGTTCACCGTTGATTGAGCCTTTCGTCAGCAGGTTCATACCTGAGGAGAAACATATATTGGACCGGGAAGATGTACGTCGAGGTGTCTCTTTGGAAATCAGGATCTGATTGGAGGAGAAATCTATTGTCAAGTCCCTAAGCTGAAGCATCAGTTCACTCCCCACTATTATGTTGAAGTTTTCAAAGTAGACGTCAGCTTCCTCATTGTGGGAACTGAAGGGTGCCACGGCAAATGGCAGGTCTTTTATCGTGATGTTACCTATCTTGATTTCACGGGCAATAGCGAAATACCCTTCGCTTTTTCCGAAACCGGCAACCGTAATTGTTGTTCCTTCCAAGGGAATCAGATTGTATTTTTTGGCCATTTCGGGAGTCATTATGTTGACTCCGGCTCCTGTGTCGAAAGTTATATCTGCATCTTGTCCATTAATAGTACTGCCGGTGAGGTGCATGTGGACCGATTCCTTATCTACCGGACCCACCGGCACGATTTTGAAAGGTATTATGCCCTCCTCATTGTCAGTAAACTCAATTCCGTAAGGTTGATATTTAGCCATAGCGGCATATCGGTTGGCCGACGCGGTCAATTCACCCGCTGTGACGGAATCCAGATACAAGCTTATCTGAGGTAAAATTGAATTTATCATCGCGGCAGCTTCGGCATTATGACCTTCTCTGCTCAGATCCATTCCAAACATGTGGACTGCCGGAATCAGGTTGCCTAAGTCGAGTTGCGAAGAATTGAGCAGTTCCTGAAAAGTGGGAATAGAGACATCGGTCCGGTTAAGACGGTTGCCTATAAGGCAACGGGAATAGATTTCAAGGAATGGATTGATGGAATCCTTAGGCGTGGAGCTGTAAATTGAATCGAGAGCAAACCAATCCGATGCGTTCATGGCATCACTTATTTTCTTGTCTACCGACTGAGAAAATGCAACGAATGAAACCGATAGGGAAAGCAAATAAAAAATGAAGCGGCGTGACATTATCATCATGATTAAGAAATTTCCGTAAAGTTAATATTTTTGTGTGAAACAAAAAAGAAGACCGCGCTTCACAGCGCAGTCTTCGGGTTGGGGATTATTAAAAGGGAGTTGGAAATGAAATCTTACATGTTCATGCCACCGTCAACCTGAATCACCTGACCGGAAACGTAAGAAGACAGGTCAGATGCAAGGAATGTGGCGACATTGGCGATGTCAGCTACCTGACCGGCACGACGCAAGGGGATCTTGGTTGCCCATTCCTTGCGTACTTCTTCGGGGAGGGCGGCTGTCATGGCCGTTTCGATAAAGCCGGGAGCGATTGCGTTGGCGCGGATGCCGCGTGAACCCACTTCCTGAGCGATACTCTTGGCAAGAGCGATGAGGCCTGCCTTGGAGGCGGCGTAATTGCTCTGACCGGCATTGCCGTGTACTCCCACGACCGAAGCCATGTTGATGATCGAGCCTGAACGCTGACGCATCATGATGGGAAGAACGGCATGAATGAAATTGAAGGCGCTCTTAAGGTTGACGTTGATCACGGCGTCCCACTGAGCTTCGCTCATTCTCATCATGAGGCCGTCCTTGGTGATTCCGGCATTATTGACGAGAACATCGATTGAACCGAAATCGTTTTTGACATCAGCCACGACAGTTTCAGTCTGGGCGAAATCGGCGGCATTGGATGCGTAACCTTTCGCTTTTACACCGAGGGCTTCGAGTTCCTTCTCGGTGGCTTCCATATTTTCGTCACGATTGAGGTCGGTGAACGCAATGTTTGCTCCTTCGGAAGCAAACTTGAGAGCTATTGCTTTGCCTATACCGCGGGATGCACCTGTGATAAGGGCGGTCTTTCCTTCGAGTAATTTCATTTTTCTTAAATGTTGTATTTATATATACCATTTAAGAAACGTTGATAATATTTTATTATTGTATAAAAGACAAAAAATATCACAAATATTTTTCATCGGTGACCCTAAGCCTGTCGTCGAGAGTGAACAGGCGGGGCTTGCCGGTGGGTATCTCCTCGTTCATTATCTGCTCCGGGGTGAGATGGAGCAACATCATCACCAGAGCCCGCAAGGAGTTGCCGTGAGCGGCCACTATCACTGAGTCGTAGAGCCTCAGTGCCGGGGCGATTTTTTCTTCCCAGCAAGGCGAGACCCGTCCTATCGCGTCGCGAAGCGACTCGGTGACGGGAAGTTCGTCGGGCGACAGCATCGCGTATCTTTCGTCGTTGCCCGGATAACGTGAATCAGACTGATCGAGTGCCGGGGGTGCCACATCATAGCTCCTCCGCCATAATCTCACTTGTTCGTCACCATATTTTTCGGCTGTGTCGGCCTTGTTCAGTCCCTGAAGCGCACCGTAATGCCGCTCGTTAAGATGCCAGTCTTTTTCTACAGGAATCCAGAGCCGGTCCATTTCTTCAAGGGCGATATTGAGGGTGTCGATTGCACGTCGCAGATAGGAAGTAAAGGCGTAGCGTGGACGTATTCCGCTGTCGGCAATTGCTTTTCCTGCCGCGCGTGCCTCGTCGCGCCCCGCGTCGGTAAGGCTGACATCGGTCCACCCCGTAAAGCGGTTTTCAAGATTCCATTGGCTCTGGCCGTGGCGAAGAAGAATGAGCTGTTTCATAATAGTAATAATTACGTTTACTTATGAAACAAAGGGAACAAACAAAAGGTTGCACATCGGCAATCACTGCGATGTGCAACCCGGGTTTATGCAATATGGAATGAAAGATAGTTTACTGTCCGAGATAAGTCTTAAGAAGGCGGCTCTTCTGACCCTTGAGGCGGCGGATAGCTTTTTCCTTTATCTGACGCACTCGCTCGCGGGTCAGGTCAAATTTCGCTCCTATCTCTTCAAGAGTCATTTCCTGACAGCCGATACCGAAGAACATCTTGAGTATATCGCGCTCGCGCTCGTGGAGCTGCTTGAGGGCGCGGTCAACTTCCTTGGCAAGCGATTCCTGAGTTAGAGTTGCATCGGCCATAGGGGAGTCATCGTTGGTCAGCACGTCGAGGAGTGAATTTTCCTCTCCTTCAACGAAGGGAGCATCGACCGAAACATGGCGGCCCGAAACCTTAAGGGTGTCGGCAATCTTGTCGACGGGTACTTCAAGCCGCTCGGCAAGCTCCTCGGGAGAAGGACGGCGCTCGTTTTCCTGCTCGAATTTGGAGAGGGCTTTGCTAATCTTATTGAGCGAACCAACCTGATTGAGGGGGAGGCGCACGATGCGGCTCTGCTCGGCGAGAGCCTGAAGGATTGACTGGCGGATCCACCACACGGCGTAGGAGATGAACTTGAAACCACGGGTTTCATCAAATTTCTGGGCAGCCTTGATCAATCCGAGATTACCTTCGTTGATGAGGTCAGGAAGACTGAGACCTTGATTCTGGTACTGCTTGGCCACAGAAACCACAAAGCGGAGATTGGCCTTGACAAGTTTCTCAAGAGCTTTTTCATCACCCTGGTGAATCCGCTGGGCAAGTTCTACTTCTTCTTCAACGGAGATAAGTTCCTCACGGCCAATTTCCTGAAGGAATTTGTCGAGCGAGGCACTCTCGCGGTTGGTAATTGATTTGGTTATCTTAAGTTGTCTCATTTACGAAAAAGGCGAAATTAAACGCGCAAATTTAGTCATTTCTCCCCAAGATTCCAAGACTGTTTCCGGAATTTGGCATTATTTAACGTATTTATTGCGCGTTTCCGTCGTCCTCGCTGAGGGTCTTGATCACCTTGCACGGATTACCCACTGCAACTGAAAAGGGAGGGATGTCCTTTACTACGACGCTACCGGCTCCTATCACGCAATTGTCGCCGATGGTCACTCCCGGCACTACTATTACTCCGGCTCCGAACCACACGTTGTTGCCTACCGTGATGGGTCGCGCATATTCGAGGCCCGCGTTGCGGCACCCCGCATCAAGGGGATGTCCGGCGGTGTGAAAACTGCAGTTAGGGGCAATGAACACATTGTCGCCGAATTTAACCGGGGCGCCGTCAAGTATCACCAGGTTATGGTTGGAATAGAAATTGTCGCCCACTGAAATGTTGTAGCCGTAATCGCAATAAAACGGTTGTTCGATCAATATCCCGTTTCCAACGTGACCCAGAATACGCCGCAGCAGCGACTCCCGACCTTCGCAATCCTTTGGCCTGAGATTGTTGTAATCATGGCAGAGTTCCTTACATTCGAGCCGCTCATTAATGAGCTCGGGGTTGTAATTGGCGTCGTATAATTCGCCTTTGAGCATTTTTTCTTTTTCAGTCATGAACAGTTGTTTAGTTACAGGTGAATTGATATCTGGTATACGGCAAAGGAGATGATCCAGGCGACAGCCGTGTTGTAGACCACTGAGAAAATGCCGTAACCGATGCTCCCGGTTTCCTTTACGATAGCAGTCACGGTCGCTATACACGGGCAGTAGAGGAGAATGAACAGCATGAAACTGAGGGCGGATGCCCAAGTGAAATCAGGTTGACCGGTTGCCGGATTGGGGGCGGTGAGGCGTGCGCCAAGTGAATTATCGTCAGCGTCTTCCTGCCCGGTGTAAAGTACTCCAAGCGTTGATACTACTATTTCCTTGGCAGGTATTCCGGCGATAGCCGCCACGGTTGCTTTCCAGTGGAAGCCAAGTGGCTGCATGACGGGATTGACAGCCTTGCCCATCATTTCGAGATAGCTGTCGGTGAAAGGATCGATGCGCGAGTCGTCGGTCACGGTTGCTGCGGGCACAGCGGATTCCGGCGGAGTGTCATGAACCGGGAAGTAGTTCAGCGCCCACACAATTATGCTGCCAACGAGGATGATTCCACCCATCTTGCGCAGATATTGATCAGCCTTTGACCACATGTGGCGCAGAGTTGTCTTCATAGTGGGGATGCGGTAGGGGGGAAGTTCCATGACAAACGGTGTCACGTCGGCCTTGAAGTAATAGCGCCTGAGTAGCCTTGCTGTCGCGATGGCCACGAGGATTCCCACAAGGTAAACACCCGCAAATACCAGGGCAGCGTGTGCCTCGAAGAATGTCCCGATCAGCAGGACGTAAAGCGGAAGTCGTGCCGAGCATGAGATGAAAGGATTGATCAGGATAGTGATGATGCGGCTTGAACTGCTCTCGATGGACCGGGCGGCCATGATCGACGGGACGGTACAACCGAATCCCATCACCAGCGGGATGAACGACTTTCCGTGCAGCCCTATCTTGTGCATCAGCTTATCCATGATGAAGGCGGCGCGGGCCATATATCCCGAATCTTCCATGAAGGAGATGCACATATATAATATAAGGATATTAGGCAGGAAGACGATTACCCCGCCGACTCCTCCTATTATACCGTCGGCTATGAGATCTTTCAGGATGCCGTCGGGCATAGTGTCACGCACAAGATTGCTGAGCAGTTCCACTCCTTTCTCGATCCATTCCATCGGATAGCTTCCGATAGAGAATGTTGCCCAGAAGATAAAAAACATTATCAGGAAAAAGAGCGGAAAACCGAAAAGCCTGTTGGTGACTACGGCATCGATGATACGAGTCGACGATTCATTGACCGTCTCAGACTTTTCGAGTGTTTCGGCGAGAGCACCGGCAATAAACCCGTATTTCTCACCGGCGATCATTGCCGAGATGTCCTCGGAATTGCTGACGTCATTCAGTCGCTTGATTTCAGCGTCGCGCAATTTCATGATTTCAGCGGCCCGGGGCGATGAACTTATGATCTTTTCCACCTCCTGATCTCCTTCGAGGAGCTTTATGGCAAGGTAGCGTGGAGAGAAATGTCGGCCTATGTACCCGTCGGCTTTCAATTCGTCCTTAACTGCCGTCACGCTTTTTTCGAGTTCAGGGCCGAGGTTGACATGAATGTGGCGCACGTCGGGGCAAGTTCCTTCATATACCTTGACCACGGTGTCGAAAAGCTGTTCTATTCCGTCGCCGGTGCGGGCCGTCGTAGGGACGACAGGCACTCCTATCATCTTGCCGAGTGTATCGTATTCAATTTCCACGCCTTTAGCCTTCAGCTCGTCATACATGTTGAGGGCTATGACCATCGAGCGGTCCATGTCGATAAGCTCGGTAGTGAGATACAGGTTTCGCTCAAGATTGGAACCGTCGACCACGTTGACGATAACGTCGGGGATTTCATCCTTCAGGTAACGGCGCACGTAAAGTTCTTCGGGCGAATAGCTTGCGAGCGAGTAAGTGCCGGGCAAGTCAATCAGATTAATGCGGTAATCCTTGAACCTGAAGTGGCCTTTCTTGGCATCGACAGTCACGCCGCTGTAATTTCCTACATGCTCGCGAGCTCCTGACGCGATATTGAACAGCGAGGTTTTACCACAATTGGGATTGCCTATCAGGGCCACGTTGATGATGTGGCGTCCGTGGCCATGATGCTCGGGATTGTCGAAGTCAATGTCGTCACAATCGAGCGTGTCAGTGTGGCTGCGTGTACGCTCGCTTTCAGTGATGGGCAGGCGCTTAACCTCGACCAGCTCAGCTTCCGAGCGACGCAGTGATACCTCATAGTCCATGACCGAATACTTCACGGGGTCCATTAGCGGGGCGTGGAGAAGCACCGTCACTTCACGGCCCCTGACGAAACCCATCTCGATCATGCGCTTTCGGAAAGCTCCGTGACCCAGGATTTTCACCACGGCAACCTTTTCGCCGGGTTTTGCATCAGATAATCTCATATCGGATTCAGGTTAATTCTTTCAAGTCAGCAAAATTCTTGAAAAATGGCGACAACGGAAATACCTTAATTCAGGTATTTGTCATGATAATTCTACTACTGTTATACCGGCTCCCCCGAGTCTTACGTCCTCGTCGTGAAACGACGCCACGCCCGGAGTAGATGACAGATATTGACGGATGTATTGCTTCAGGGCCCCGGTACCGGTGCCGTGGAGAATCCTTACACGCCTTGCGTTGAACTGGATTGCATCGTCGATATAGTAAGTCACTGCCTGAACCGCTTCGTCGACTCTCATGCCGCGCACGTCGATTTCCTGACGGAACTCAAGCTGTCGGGCACGGGAGGCATCAGTAGTGGCCGACGACACAAAGTTGACTTTGGATGACGCGCCGCTCTTGGGCTGAGCAGTAGTAGCTACGAGTCGCGAAAGAGCGACGGTAGTCTTGAGCATCCCGAATGTTACAGTGGCGTTCTTGCCTGAAATCGCTGTCACTGTGCCAACGGTGGATTGCCCATCGAGTTTCACATTTGTTCCTACAGTGATTTCCACTTTGGGTTGAACCGTCGGCGGTTGGGATTTCTGTTTCTTGCGTTTTGGCGCTTTCTGAAGCAGGGGATGTGAGGCGGCATCGGTTCCGGTGTCGGTAGCGTCGATATCCTTCCTTTCTTCCCGCAGTCGGCGGCGGGCCTCCAATGTTGTCTCTTTCTCGGCCTGAGCCTTGCGTATGTCGCTTATGGTGCGCTCCACGGCAGCATTCGACCCATCAATTATACGCCTTGCTTCGCGGCGTGCATCTTCGATTATCTCCTTTCGCTGTGATCTCAGAGCATCGGCATCGGCGGTATATCTTTCGAGCAACTGTTCGAGTTTATGTTCTTTCTGCTTTATACTGAGACGCTTGTTTTCCCAGTACCGCTTGTCGCGTGTGATGTCAAGCAGGTAATTGTCGAGGTTCACGTAATCTGAACCCACGATTTCCTTAGCCTCCTCGATTATCGTAGCCGGTAGCCCGGTCTTGCGCGCTATTTCGAGGGCGAAAGAACTTCCCGGCGTTCCAATCGACAACTTGAAGAGTGGCTGCATCAGGTGCCGGTCATAAAGCATTGAGCCGTTTACGAGTCCCGGTGTCTCATCGGCGAAGTGCTTGAGATTCTGGTAGTGGGTGGTGATCACTCCCCACATTTTCAGATCGTTGAACCGGTGGAGGATGGCCTGGGCGATGGCGCCGCCTATCTGCGGCTCGGTACCTCCACCAAACTCGTCGATCAGTACCAGGGATGTGCCACGGCCCCGGTTTACCATCAGTTTCATGTTGCGAAGGTGGGAACTGTAAGTACTCAGGTCATCCTCAATCGACTGATCGTCGCCTATATCCACAAGGATATCATCGAAAATACCTACGTGGGAATTTTCGTAAAGCGTAGGAAGCACGCCGCATTGGGCCATATATTGAAGCGTTCCGACCGTTTTGAGACACACTGATTTACCTCCGGCATTGGGTCCTGAAATAATCAGGATTCTCTTCTCGGGGGTAAGGGTTATGTCGATAGGCACGATTTCTTTTCCTTGCTTGCGCAGTGACCGCTCAAGTACAGGGTGGCAGGCGTGATACCATTCAAGTTCAGGGATAGCCGAAAGATTGGGAAGTTGTGCCTGCGATTCGCGTGCGAAGACTCCCTTGGCGCGAATGAAATCAAGCAGGTAAAGCACGTCGGCCGACTGCAGCAGCTCATCGGCATGTGGTCTGATGCCGTCGGTCACGGCAATAAGGATACGCGAGATTTCGCGCCGTTCCTCGATCTGGAGTTCACGGGTAAGGTTGTTGACCTCGACCACTTCGGCTGGCTCGATGTAGACGGTTTTTCCCGATGCAGACTCATCATGGACGATACCGGGAATCTTACGCTTGTACATGGGTGAGACCGGTATCACCAGGCGTCCGTCTCGGATACCGGGTGAGGTATCGGCATCGAGAAGTCCCTGACTTACAGCCTGAGCCATGACCTTGCGCATGATGGAGTTGACTCTCCCTGCCATTGACCGCAGGCGCGAACGGATGTCGGCGAGAGCAGGTGAAGCGTTGTCTTTTACATTTCCGTTCTGGTCAATGACC
The DNA here is from genome assembly GCA_964546905.1 of uncultured Staphylococcus sp. Taxonomy (GTDB): domain Bacteria; phylum Bacteroidota; class Bacteroidia; order Bacteroidales; family Muribaculaceae; genus Duncaniella. The sequence goes on along the minus strand of CAZJKU010000004.1, from coordinate 107,774 downwards.
TTATCAATCATTGCCTCAACTGCCGGACATGGCAGTAGGGGAGATGCGACTGACGACAGGACCGGATAGACTGGCTGACCCGAATCATCGGCTGTAGTTTTGGTGAAATAATCGGCTACCGCCCTGATACAGCGCAAAACTTTGCGCACTTTCACGAGCTCGGCCACTGTCAGGAAATGACCGGCGACTTTTGAAGCGCGAAGCTCGGCATCGATGTCGGCTATTTCATCAAGGGGAACGGTTTCAGTGGATTCGAGCGAGATTTTCATTTCGTTGACCGCCTTCAGCGCCGATTCTACAGCCTTGAAATCGGTCATGAAGGTCATATCATCACAGCAACGGCGCCCGCCTTCGCTGTGACACCGTTGCCTGATGATTGACCTTACACCGTCAAATCCTATTTTGGATTCAAATCTTTCGGGATAGATCATTAAGAATTAATCGTTTAGAAAAGGTAGGCTGCCGTAATGGTCCAGTAGCGGTTCTTACCGGGAACTGATGCACCGACGAGGTTGCCGTTGCCGGTCCATTTCAGAGCCTTGGTAAGACCGAGACCATAGCTTGCGCCGATCTGTACTTTGTTGAAAAACTGCAGGCCGAGGCCGAAATTCCAAGCCCAGTCAGCCCTCTTGTTGGTGAAATCCTTGTAAGCGCTCTTGGAGCAGAGGAAGGCAACGGAGGGACCGGTAGTGATATAGGGCGAGAGTAATTTGCCCACTACAGGCAGGCCGATGTTCCAGCGAAGATTGAGGGGGATTTCGATGTAATCGCGTCCGGCTTTCTCAAGCGATGTGCTGCCGTCGGTATATTCAGCCATGAATTTAGCATTGCGGCGCACATAGACAGCCGAGAGGTCAGCACCAATACCGATTACGGGGACGGTGAACTGGGCTGTGAGACCGCCGAGGAAACCGGCCTGATTGTCGGAATCAAAAGCGCTCTTGTCAAATTTCATGGAGTTGATCGCCACACCGGCTTTGATACCGAAACGAAACTGTGCGTTGGCAGCCGAGGCTGTACCGAGCAGAAGCGCGATTACAAGAAGGAATGATTTGATAGATTTCATGTTACGTCAATTTTAAAAAGTGATGGATGAAGAGATGATGGTTAAAAGTTGGAACGTTCAAGTGTCTTGGTTTCCTCAACGGCGGCATCGATTGAAGCGATAGCGGTGAGATTGATTATGTCGCGCACGTCAGCATCGATGTTGATGAAATGAATGGGCTTGTTGAGGCCGAGCTGGATCGGGCCTATAGATTCTCCGAGTCCCATTTCAAGCATCATGCGATAGGCTGAGTTGGCTGCTGACAGGTTGGGGAATATAAGCGTGTTGACCTGGCGCCCGTTAAGACGGGTGAAGGGATAGTTGGTGTCGCGTTGCTTGCCGTTGATGGCATAGTTGATCTGCATCTCGCCGTCGATAGCGAGAGTGGGATACATTTCCTGCATTTTTTCGACGACCTTGTGCACGCGGGCACTCTCGGGATCCTTGTTAGAACCGAAATTGGAGTAAGAAACCATTGCCATGACAGGTGTCTGGGCGAAGAACTCTACGGCATCCTTGGCGAGACGGGTGATGTCGAGGAGCGTTTCATCATCGGCATCGCCGTTGACCATTGTGTCGGCCATGAAGAAAGTGCCCCGCTTGGTTTCGAGCACGTGCATGGTGGCGAAATGATTGAAGCCGTTGCGGATTCCCACTACCTCGCGGGCAATGTCACCCACATGGCTGCTTGCCGAGCGAGTGCCGGTGATCACGGCGTCGGCCTGTCCGGTCTCCACCATCATCATGGCGAAATAGTTGCGGTCAAACATTTTTTCGAGAGCCTCGGGATAGGTCAGGCCGTCGCGCTTGCGCTTGTCAGAAAGCTGCTTGGCGAAGTGATCACGGCGGGCAGCCTCGCGGTCGTGGCGGGGATTGATTATTTCAAGGCCGGTGATGTCTATACCGAGACGGGCGGCGCGCTTTGCGATCATCTCCTCGTTGCCGAGAAGTACCGGTATTGCCAGTCCGTCGCCGGCCACGATAGATGCGGCACGAAGCATGTTGTCGGTATTGGCTTCGGCAAACACCACGCGCTTGGGGTTGGAACGGGCCTCGTCGTTGAGGCGGCGCATCAGCTTGCGTTCATATCCCTTCAGGCGTCGCAGCTTTTCATCATAGGCATCCCAGTCGTCGATGGGACGGCGGGCTACGCCGCTTTCCATGGCACCGCGTGCCACGGCAGGGGCTACGCAAGTCAGCAAGCGGGGATCGAGGGCGGTGGGGAGGATGTAGTCACGGCCGAAGTGGAGGTTGGTCTTGCCATAGGCGGCGTTAACTACCGGAGGTACAGGCTGCTTGGCCAGTTCTGCGATAGCATATACAGCCTTGATCTTCATGGTCTCATTGATTTCGGTAGCTCCGCAATCAAGAGCCCCGCGGAATATGTAGGGGAATCCTAATACATTGTTGATCTGGTTGGGATAATCGCTGCGGCCGGTGGCGACGATGATATCGGGGCGCGCCTCCATAGCGGTCTCATACTTGATTTCAGGATCAGGATTGGCGAGGGCAAATACGATGGGTTTAGGGGCCATCGACTTGACCATCTCAGGGGTGAGCACATCCTTGACCGATAGACCTAAGAATACGTCGGCGCCCACCATTGCCTCGGCAAGCGTGGTGATGTCGCGGTCGGTGGCAAACTGCTCTTTCTGCGGAGTAAGGTGGCCGCGCTTCTTGGTGATGACACCTTTGCTGTCACACATCACCACGTTTTCAGGGCGCACGCCGAGAGCGATATATAGTTTCGTGCACGATACAGCGGCAGCTCCTGCGCCGTTGACCACGAGCTTTATGTCATGAATATCCTTGCCCTGAATCTCAAGGGCGTTGAGCAGTCCGGCTGCCGATATGATCGAAGTGCCGTGCTGGTCATCGTGCATTACGGGTATCTCACATTCAGCCTTAAGTCGGGTTTCGATCTCAAAACACTCGGGAGCCTTGATGTCCTCAAGATTGATTCCGCCGAAGGTGGGAGTGAGGGACTTCACGATTTCCACAAACTTGTCGGGATCTTTCTCGTTGATTTCGATGTCGAAGCAATCGAGACCGGCGAATATCTTGAAGAGCAGGGCCTTTCCTTCCATGACCGGTTTTCCGGCAAGCGCGCCGATGTCGCCGAGACCAAGCACTGCCGTGCCGTTGGAAATCACGGCAACGAGGTTGCCTTTATCGGTGTATTCGTAGGCATCGTAAGGGTCCTTCTCGATTTCGAGACAAGGGTAGGCCACACCGGGAGAGTAGGCCAGCGAGAGGTCGTTCTGGGTAGAATAAGGTTTTGTAGGTATTACTTCAATTTTTCCGGGACGCGGATACTTATGGTAATCCAACGCCATTTTTTTCGTAACAATAGCCATTAGAGTGAGATTGTGATTATGATAGTACAAAGTTAATATAAAAATATGAGTATTGACATTATGGAAAGAATTTTTTTTGCCTGCGTGAAATTTTGATTGTGAATCGTTATTTTATTTTACGGATTATTAATATTTACGAGTAAGCGAAATGGCTAATTTTGCCGTCGATTCCCAACTGTATGTTTCACCGTCTTTCAATATTATTGCTTGTGATGATAGCGTGTGCCGCGAGTATGTCGGGTGCCCGTGTCATCGTGGTGGACGCCTCTGACGGGCGGCCCCTCGCGGGAGCATCGGTCTTCGACAGCAAGGGCCGACTGTTGGGAATAAGCGGTAACAACGGTGTTTTTGCAGGTGTCTCGTCGCTTGAATATCCTATTGTCATCCGCTATATGGGCTACGGTGAGGAAAAGGTTAAATCGGCCGAAGGTGAGATAGTGGCCATGACCGTGATACCCTCGGCGTTACCCGAAGTGGTAGTCGAAAAACCGCGCATGAAGATGCTCCACGTCCTCGGCTACATGAGGGAATACTCGACTCTCGCCACCATGACCGATACCGTATTCCTGTTTCGCGAGAAGATGGTGGATTTTATGCTTAATTCCGGTAATTCGCGTAAATTCAAGGGTTGGCGCATCCCGAGGGTATTGAAGAGCGAGTCATATTACAGGTTCACCGATGCCAATGGGCTCGATAGCGTCAGCAACAAGTGTGCGTCACACTTTTCATGGTCTGACTGGATAGGAATGACACCGACCCCGTCAATGCCCGACCCGATTAGATATGTCGGGAGCGGTACCGACACTGTCTATGGAAAATACAGTCCTGCCGTGATCTGGACGAGAGGAGACAGTAAGGTAAATGTAAATGTCGATGTCCTGGCAGCTCCTGAATGTAGGCGTTGGGTGCCTGAACTCAACGGATTCTTCAAGGATGAGGTTGACTTTGAGAAACTCAGGCTCAATCTTCATTATAATAATGTGATTGAAGATGAAATTTCGGTAAGGGATCTGACGGGATATAATTTCATCATAGAGTCAAACGGTCGTGGCCGTGATGTATTCACCCTAAACCGCCGTAACGAGAAATACTTTGTCACCACCTATGCCGAAGTCTACATTGTCGATAGGGAATTCATTACCGTTGATGAAGCCCGTAAGTGGCAGGAAATGACCATTGATCAGGAGTCAATGGCTATAATGGAACCACCTGAAGCTCCCGACCTCCAGCCTGAGATACTGCAGTTGATGGCACGGGTTGAAGGCATCAATCACGATGATGTAAGACTCGATTTTGAAGCTGATGTGCGCCTCGGGAGCATGAGGCCACCTGTGGTGGAACATTTAGGAAAGAGAGCGTTGAACGTGTTGAAACAGGTAGTGGGTATATCCCAATACAAGGGTAGACGTAACTTCGAGAACAACTGGCAGGAATTCCTGCGCCAACGCAAGCAACGATTCCTGCTATCTCCGCCGCCTGAACCGCTTCATCGCCCTAATTATGCTGCCGAAGAAGGGGGTGCCGAAGGCGGCGAGGTGGAGCCTGGCGGTGATGGGGAGGGGGAGATTCCACCGGCTCAAGGTCTCGCTGACCAGTGACATTACCTCAGGATCTCCTGAGTCGAATGCCATGGCGGCAATATATTTTGCCTTTGAGCGGAAGTTGGCTTTCATGGCATCTTCGCCTATCTTATAGTACTCGGCCAGACGGCGCGTACATTCGAGAACACGAGAGTAGAATCTCGCCTGGCGCGAAGGTGACAGGGAGTTGGACACCGATTCATCACTCTGAGAGTAGACGAGGGTAGGATGATCGTAGCGCACTGCGTCGCCGGCTGCAGCGAGGGCTGCGATGACGGGGACATCCTCGATTCCGAAATCCTTGTTGCACACCATTTCCCGATTCTCCATGAGCGCATTGTCAATCACTTCCTTACGATAGATAGCCGTGGAGAGAATGTAGGGCAGTGTATCGGTATTGTTCAGCAGCGCGTCCATAATCCTTTTTCCCCCCACAATCCTGTCGGTCATCATTGCAGGAGCCTTCTCACGCCTGCCATCGGGCCATTCGAGTACCGCATCAGAAAACACTACGGTCGCCCCGGGATACTCATCAAGCATGCAGCACATTGCGTCGATTTTCCGGTCGTCACACCAGTAGTCATCACCGGCGCAATCGGCAATATAGCGGCCCCTGGCGGCAGCCAGACAATCAAAGTAATTCACCACGAGCCCTTTGTTGGGCATCGCTGGCATTAGCCTGACAATGTCAGGAAACCTCCGGGCGTAGTCTTCACATACGTCTCTTGTAGAGTCAGCCGACGCGTCGTCACCTATAATTATCTCAAATGTCCTATTGCCTTGTTGAGCAAGAATACTGTCAAGAGTACGCGCAATCGTGTCCTCCTGATTGTAGGTCAGGACAAGTACCGACACATCGGGAGCAGAAATTTTCATGGCAGTCGGGAAATTATGTCAAGCGCGACCGCGTCGTCATTGTTCCGGCCTATTGAGCGCGATGCTGCGGCGAGCACTTCAGGTTTTGCGTTGGCCACGGCTACCGAGTCGGTGGCGACCTGCATCATGGAAATATCATTGAGATTATCGCCATAGACGGTTATCCCGTTAGCTCCGGCGATTTCAGCGAGGCGCGCCACGGCAGCCGCTTTCGATACTCCCCGGGCAAATACCTCAATATAGTATTGTGTCGACGCATTATCTTCATAGAATGAAACAGAGTATTCGCCCTGTGCAGTGAGCCGGGTTGCGATGCTTTCAAGCAGATCGCGGCTACCCATCCCGAAAATCAAGACTACGTTGTCCACATCCCTGATTTTTTCGCCCGGATAGTTGAGATGAAATTTTTTGAGGGCGAGCCCCAGTCGGGCATCAACAAAATGCTGTTCCTCGGGTGTCAGCGCCCCTGAATGGTACACGTTGAGCCTGTCATCGTCCAGACAATACATGAAAGGTTCCAGTCCTTCCTCCCTGAAAGTGTCGACAGCCTTCCTCGACATGTCATGAGGTATCAGTGATGCCTCGACAAACCGCCGGCTATTCTTGTCCCATAGCGCTGCCCCGGTCATGACCACGGCAGGCAGCCGCAGATTTATTTTTTCAAGAAGCACCTCTACGGTAGCCGGAGTGCGGGCCGTCGCGATAGAAAAGAGAGCTCCACGGTCGATTGCTTCGTTAAGAAGGTCAACTGACCGACTGCTGACGACTGTGTCGTCGGTGAGCAGAGTTCCGTCGAGGTCGGTGATATATAGGTGTGACATCTGATCAAATGAAAGGTGAAAAATGATATGATGCAAAGGTAGCAAAAATTCCAAAAAAAGAGGGGTCGTGTCTCTATTTTGGCCGTAAAGAGAAGCCAAATGACGGGAATATGGAGAGAAAATGAAATTTTTGCTGTTAAAAATAGTTAAAATGGGGGGGGTATATTGCACCATCGAAATATTGGGCTTACATTTGCATGTGTGTTTTTCATAGTATTAGATTAAGATAAAGGTTTAAAAAGGAAAAGAGTTGTCGTGAGACAACTCTTTTTTTCTATTTTAAGGCTTTTTTCGCCTTTATTCGGGGTAGCTGACAGGTGGGTTTGGTGAGCGTAGGGAGTGCGAGGCAGCAACCTGAAAAATCAGCCGATTTTTTATTTAGAGAGTTCAGATAGTAGTTTTTGCAAGTCGGTTGCAAGATTCCTGTTGTAATTTTGCGTCGTGAAACTATATGACAACAAAATTTTACTATCATGAGCAAGACTTTTAAAATTGAGGTTGATTGCGCCAATTGCGCCAATCTCGTGGAGGATGCAGCCAGAAAAGTGGATGGGGTAAAGGACGTTTCGATATCATTCATGATGCAGAAAATGAAGGTTACATTTGACGACGGAGCCGATGAGGCTGCTGTTATGGAACGGATCATGAAGGCCGCAAAGAAAATTGAACCTGATTTCGAGGTATTATAATAGAATAGGATTCAGCGATGAATAAGAAGCAGCGAAATGTGTTGTCGCGGATCATAATCGCGATACTGATGACAGTCGCCCTGCAGTTTTTCGAGGTAGGGGGATGGCTCAGGCTGTCGCTTTACGTTATCGTCTATCTGATAATAGGCGGTGACATTCTGAAGAAGGCTTGCAGGGGAATCGTCACAGGACGGGTTTTTGACGAGAATTTCCTGATGACGGTTGCCACAGTCGGAGCATTCGCATTGGCGATATATGATAAGAGCGGTGATTATCTTGAAGCAATCGCCGTAATGCTGTTCTATCAGATTGGAGAATTTTTTGAGAGTGTCGCCGTTGGCAAAAGCCGCCGTGACATTGCTGCTCTGATGGACCTACGTCCCGATTATGCCAATATTGAGCGGGATGGGACGATAGTGAAAGTCGATCCCGATGAAGTGAATGTGGGTGATATAATAGTAGTTCAGCCCGGCGAAAAGATTCCCATTGACGGAATTATTGTGTCAGGTGAATCTTCACTCAATACTTCGGCGCTGACGGGTGAATCCCTGCCGCGGGAAGTGAAGACGGGCGACGACGTGATAAGTGGCAGTATAAATCTTTCAGGATTGATTAAGGTAAGGACGGTCAAGGAATTCGGAGAATCAACCGTGTCCAAAATCATGGAACTTGTGGAGGACTCGGCTTCAAGGAAATCTAAATCGGAGAATTTCATAGCCCGTTTCGCAAGAATATATACACCGGTTGTATGTTACAGTGCGCTGGCCCTTGCAATACTCCCGCCGCTGTTCCTGATTTTAGTCGGCGATGCTCCGATGGATTTCGCAGCTTTCGGGACATGGATTTACCGCGCTCTGGTTTTCCTTGTAATCAGTTGCCCGTGTGCCCTCGTCGTAAGTGTACCGTTATCATTCTTTGCCGGTATAGGTGGAGCGAGTCGTGAAGGGATACTGGTGAAAGGAGGAAATATACTTGAGGCTCTTTCAAAAGTGAAGACGGTGGTATTTGACAAGACAGGGACGTTGACTCAGGGAGTATTTGAAGTAAATGCTTTTCACGACAGTGACGACAAGGACATGGACGCGCGGATGGAGCAGATTCTTGAATATGCTGCCATAGCCGAATCCTCATCTTCCCATCCCATCGCCAAGTCCCTTCAGCGTGCACTCGGGCATGACATAGACCGTAACCGCATGACCGATCTCCGCGAAATAAGCGGTCAGGGCCTCACGGCTGTAATCGATGGAAAGAATGTTGCCGTAGGTAATGACAAACTGATGAATAGTATCGGCTTGAGTCCATGCCGATGTCATACGGCAGGAACTATCGTGCATATCGCGATCGACAATGAGTATGCAGGTCACATAGTGCTTGGAGATGTTTTAAAGCCCACTTCACGTGAAGCTGTCGCCGATCTGAAGCGATCGGGAGTTAACAGGACTGTGATGCTCACCGGCGATAACGAAGCTGTGGCGACGCAGGTTGCCGGACAATTAGGTATCGGTAAAGTTTACAGCCAGTTACTTCCTGCCGACAAGGTATTGCGCCTTGAAAAAATCATGGAGGAAAACAAATGCGGAGAGAAAGTGGCTTTTGTCGGCGACGGTATCAACGATGCCCCGGTGCTATCACGGTCTGACCTGGGCATAGCGATGGGAGGAGCCGGAAGCGACGCCGCGATCGAAGCGGCAGATGTAGTGCTGATGGATGATGACCCCCGCAAGGTAGGCAAGGCAATCAGAATATCACGCAAGTGCCTGAGGATTGTCAGGGAAAACATCATAATGGCGATCGGTATAAAAGGTATATGCTTGATACTTACCGTGTTCGGTGTTGTCAATATGTGGTTAGCGATTTTTGCCGATGTAGGCGTGATGATACTTGCAGTCCTTAACGCTGTCAGGGCCATGTATGTCAGAAATATCTGAATCCATTCACTGAACTTCAATAGAAAAATCGCTTTGGCTATGAACTCGCGGGCCGGGGGTTGCGTTAAATATGAGGTATCATTATGCTGAAATAGCTGCTATACTCCTTTTTTTAATATTCATTCATTAGCCCTGCGATTCATGGAAAGTCTATTTGATATTCTCCGGCATAATCCTGTCATCCCTATTTTCCTCACGATAGGAATAGGATTCTGGTTAGGCCACCTGAAGTACAAGTCGTTTACCTTGGGAGCCGTTGCCGCCACTCTGTTGGTAGGTGTTATTATCGGCCAGATAGGTATTCAGATACCCGATGTGGTAAAGACGGTGTTTTTCATGCTGTTTCTATTCTCGATCGGTTACAGTGTCGGCCCCCAGTTTTTCAGAGCTTTCAAGGGGCAAGGATTGAAGCAGCTTGCATTTGCATTCGTAGGTGCACTTGTGTGTGCCTTCACGGTGATACTCGCCGCCAAGCTCATGGGTTATGACACGGGAATCGCCGTGGGTATGTTTGCCGGGTCGCAGACGGCTTCGGCATCACTTGGAGTGACATCAGAAACGATTAAGGGTTTGAGCCTGCCGGCTGAAACCAAGGAGCACCTGCTGGAAATCATCCCTACGTGCTATGCCGTCACATACGTATTCGGTACTATCGGTTCGGCTTGGTTCCTATCCAACATAGGGCCTATGTTGCTCGGCGGACTCGACAAAGTCAAGGCTGAGACTAAAGCTATAGAGCAGGCACTTGATGACGGAGCCGAGAAGATAGCCCCGGGAATGGTGCTTGCCGACACTCCGGTTACTTACCGTGTGTATCAGGCCGACTGTGACTGGTTTGACACTCCCCGCACCTGCGAAGAAGTGGAACGCCGCTTTGCCGACGAGAATAAGCGCATCTTCGTGGAGAGATTGCGGCTCAGAGGCAAGATTACGGAACCGTCGGCAAAAGTCAGGATAAGAAAAGGTGACCTGATGGTGCTCAGTGGCAGGAGTGAAGTGCTTGTCGAGGAGTCGCCCTTTCTCGGAAAGGAAATCGCCGACCACGAATTGCTGAACTTCGGAGCTGAAAACTTACCCGTGACCGTGGCTACGGCTGAAGTAGACGGAATGACATTCGGAAATCTGCGGCGCCAGCCGTTCATGAAAGGTGTTCTTGTAAGCAAGATAACACGAAACAACATGAGTCTGCCCGGTAAAAACAATCTTGTACTTGAGCGGGGCGATGTGTTGACCCTCTGCGGATCTCCCCGCAACGTATCCATAGCGGCAAAGGCAATAGGATATGAGGACCGGCAGACGGTGTCGACTGACATGGTTTTGCTCGGCCTCGGTATCGCCATAGGTTGCTTCTTCGGTGCACTGGCCATTCATATAGGAGGTGTTCCCGTATCGCTAAGCACCAGTGGCGGTGCACTCCTTTCGGGATTGTTCTTCGGGTGGCTGCGTAACCGCCGGCCAACGTTCGGTCACATTCCCGATTCAGTAATCTGGATATTTGACAATCTCGGCCTCAATATGTTTGTCGCGGTCGTAGGACTCTCTTCGGGAGCAAAATTCATCGCCGGACTGAAAGAGGTGGGTTTCTCGCTCTTTTTCGTGGGTGTAGCTGCTACACTTGTGGCATTGACCGTAAATATCTTCATTGCAAGAAAACTGTTCAAGTTCTCGGCTCCCGAGACGCTTGGATGTGTGGCCGGAGCAAGATGCGGCGTTGCATCGATAGGAGCTATTCAGGATGCGCTTGAAAGCACGGTTCCGGTGATAGGCTACACTGTCACTTACGCAGCCGCCAACCTGATACTGATATTCTCTTCACTACTCGTCCTCGCATTTGTATAACATCGTAAAAAAGTAAGTCATGAATGTATTAGAAATAATCCGTCAGCGCAAGTCGGTCAGAAGCTACAATGGAGAACCTCTGACAGCTGAATTTTTCCGGAAGTTGAAAGAAGCCGTCAACGACAGTTTTGATCCATTTGGGGGCAACGTAACTATCCGCCTGAAGTTTTTTGACATGAAGGCCGGTTTCAAGCCGAGTACCTATGGAATGATTAAAGGAGCAACTGATTTCTTCCTGCTTGGAATCGGCGATGACGAGGCCTCGGCATTGTCGGCAGGTTTCCGATTCGAGCAGGTTGTGTTGAAAGCGTGTGAGATGGGACTTGGCACATGTTGGATAGCGGCTACGTTCAAGGGCTCGGATTTTGAACGAGGCGAGCGGTGGCCCGACGGGGAGGAACTGAAAATAGTATGTCCGGTCGGTAAACCCGAGAAGCAGCGGCTCCTTGAAAAATTTGGCAGGATGGCAATGGGCAGCGATAAGCGCAAGCCTTTCGGCCAACTGTTTTTCACCGATGGTTTCAAGACCCCGCTTTCTCCTGACAGTCATTTCGGCGAGGCGCTCGAAATGCTTCGCCTCGCCCCGTCGTCGACCAACTCCCAACCGTGGAGAGTACTTGTGGACGGCGAAACAGTACATTTCTATTACAAGCCCAAGAGCGCGACTTCGGTCCTTGATTGTGGTATAGGAATGTGTCATTTCTACCTCACCGAAGAATTTCTTGGTCGTAAAGGCGAATTTTTCAAGATTCCTACGGCTCCTCAGCCTCCCGAAGACTGGAGATACCTCTATTCATTCCACGAGAAATAAATTCGGGTGGCTGTATGGAAAAAGTCTACAAGTCGAGGGTCGACAATTGGTTCAAGGTGGTATGTATCGCGTTGATAGTGGCTTTTATCGGCTCGATAATCCTGTGTTATAATGTCACGTGGGTACTGATTGTTGATGTCGTCCTGATGGGATTGGGCATTATCCTGATTATTGACATGTGGCTTCACACTGATTATACAATAAAGGGTGACAGGCTGCATATCAGGTGCGGACTGTTGTTCAGAATGAATCTGCCCGTTTCCAAGATTTCGGAGATTTCTCACAGATCGACCATCCTTTCATCACCTGCACTTTCGGCTGACCGGATAGGCTTGAAGTATGGAAGGAGGAATTGGGTATATGTTTCACCCGAGGATCAGGATGATTTCATCGCCACCCTGAGGAATATCAACCACGATATAATGATCAGTTGAGTTGAGCGGTTATCACAGTCAATATGCTCGTTGAGATTCACGTTCCTTATTGTCGCGGTAAACGTTTCTGACCTTTATTCCTCCGAATGACCACGATGCCCTGAACGTAACCGAATGAGAGTGGATGTCGTTTACGGTCTTCACGATATAATCATGGTATCGTACACGTGATTTCGTGATGTTCCAGCCAAACGGATCGTTAACTGAAAGAGCCATTTTGAGGCGGTCGTTAAGTAATGAGTATCGCAGCTCACACCCGGTCAACGTGACCGATGAGTAACTTACCATCCTCTCTTTCCACGGGAAGCGGTGGCTTAAGCGGAAGTCAAGTATCAATGTTTTCTGCCTGTTGAGCATCCATGAACTGTTGAGTTCAAGTTTTCCACTCCATGAGTGTTCATCAGTATCTTTGAAATCATTGATCTTGGATTCAGCGATCGAGAAGAACGCTTCTCCTGCCACCTTTACATTCCACCACCGGAAAAGTAAACGGCTGAGTGAGGCGTATAATCCGGCCTTGACGGTGTTGAGGCAATTCTCCGGAAGCGTGTGACGGCTTCCATCGGGATTGAACCTTGTGATATTTCCGATTGCGTTATGATTGAACGAGCCGTATAACACGGCATAAATGCCCTTGTTACTGAAATTCAGCTCAGCGTTATGGGAGATGCTTGGAGAAAGATCAGGATTTCCCGAGTAGTAATCACTGACAGTAGTGTAGTATCTGAACGGATTGAGGTCACTGAAGTTGGGACGTGAAATTCCCATCGAGCAGGAGATTGAAAGGCGTCCGGCTGTCGGAGTGTTCCAGCTGAGATTCAGCGACGGGAAAAGATAGCCGTAACTCTTGCCGTGGCGTAAATTTCCGGCATACTGCATCCCGCTGACTTCCGTCATTTCGTAGCGAAGACCTATTTTTGAGAACAATGACTTCGTCAAGTTTTTCTCGGCACTGACATATATTGCGCAGGTGCTTTCATGATAATTGAAAGTATTACTCAGGTGTGAATTTTCGACTGGATTGTCGTCGATATATCCGAAGTTACATATTTCGGTAGCATTTTCGATGGCGGTGTATGAGGCTCCGGCATCCAGGCGCAATGAAGATAGCGGTAATGCCATATCCAGCTTAACTGAATGGATGCGGTATTTATTGATGCTTTCGTCGGTGAGCCGTTCTTTCTCACTGTGATTAAGCCAAGTGTTTACGTCAGTTGTAGACCGCAGGTGACGTGAAAAATAGTTATAGGTAAGGCTCAATGATTTCCCTTTTCGGTCAATGGCCCAATCGGTGAAGGCGGTAAGGGTGAAAGCATTGTTGGGACGTGAAGGTGAAAAACTTCGGGAATAAGATGTGATGCCGTTGTCAAGTGTCTCATCAAAGATGTTGCTTTTGAGTCGCATCATGCTGTAATTCAATATCGCGCCATAACTCAGGCGGTCAGTTGCCTTATATCTGAATAATCCGTTTATTGCATCCGACCGGTTGGTAAAACGGTTGGTGCGGTCGGTGATAATCTGATTGTCAGGGAATGAATAAGTCCGGTTGAGGTCATTGATACCTTTCGTGACTTGCACCGCTCCGTCGGCCGACAGTTCGATCCTGTGCGTGGCATGGGAAATGTTGCCTCCGAGCAGATATGAGAAAACTTCACGGGCGTTGCCGTTTCCCCACACGTTTCCTCTTGTCCCGAGTGACTCGTCGCGGGTCGTGATACTTATGAAAGCCACGCCGGAAGCCGCTGCATATTTTGCCGGCGGAGTAGTGAGAATCTCAATCTTTTTGATGGCCGATGACTGAATGTTTTTCAACCGCAACGCGATAGCCTCATCGGGCATTTCAAGCAGCTGACCGTCAATTATATATTTCACCGATGTCTTTCCGGCAACGTTGACCTGATCATTGGTGACGGAAACACGTGGAATCCGGTCAAGAACCTGAATCCCGTCCAGTCCTGATGCGAACGGGTCGTTTTCAGGCAGATAGATTATACGGTCAGGTGCCGATTTTACGGCAGATTTATTTGCAACTACTACAACTTCATTGAGTTCAAGTTCTTTCTCAGGAACAGAACCGATGGAATCGGCTGTCTCTCCGCCAAAAAGGTACACGGGAAGGGCTGCCGCTGAGGTCAGCAGCATGATAATGGGTCTCATAAATGATAAATCAGATTTTTTTCAGATAGGGGAGTGGTTAGCGGAATGCTTTCTCAGGTCCTCTGATAAAGAGTGACGCTGACTTTCCTGACGGATCTTGCTGGAACCCGATGTCGACGGTGCCGTCGTTTCGGGAAATCTTGATCAATACGGATTTACCTCCTTCTCCGGTTTGTTCAAAATAATTCGTGGCTGCTGACGCATCCTTTGAAAGAGTATCATAGATTTGTTGTACAATCTGTTGATTGTCGGCAACCCGCAGGACCCGAAAATACATCCCGTTATCCTTGGATATTGATGTACTGACCGACCTTTCGCTGTTGTATCGTCCGTCAAACAGCTTTTCCACCGCAAGCTGTGGCGATTTCGCACTTGCTATAAACGCAACTATCGTCAATGAGAGCAATATCAATATTCTTTTCATAGGTCAAAGGAATTACGTGTTGTGAAATCTTCTATCATGAGCTTTTCTCGCGTTTCGAGTTCCGACATGTGCTTGATAAACTCGTCGGCTAACCTGACATCATTCTCAATCTGAGATTTAGCCTCGGCCGGACTCAGCTGATGTCCGCCGGCATAGGCAATATAATATGGCTCAGCCTGTCGGGAGGGTAGGAATTCATGGAATACAGCAATACCGAGTAGGAGTGCTATACTTGCGGCAAGACTGAGATAAAGCGGAAATCGGTGGCGGCGCGGCTTTTTCACGATTTCCTTATCATTCTTATCGGTGACGAGGTATTCAATGGACATCAGAGCCCTCACTTCATCGATTAACTCAGAGTGGTAGTCAATCCGTGAAAGGACATATTTCAGTTCGGTCTCCTCAAGAACCGACAGCGTACAGTCAAGATATTGCCGGCACAGCTGTTCGGTTTCCTGTAATGTCAGATTTATGTTTTGCTCTTTCATTTTTCAATCTGTCTATAATTATCACGAATTTTCTTTCTCGCCCGGCTCATATTCATCCTGACAGCCTCGACATTCATGTTGAGGACCCGGGCAATGGCATCATATTCCATGCCGTCGTGCGTGACCAGCGAGTAAATCCGTCGCTGAATATCGGTGAGACCGGCAGTAAGCAACGATTCGAGCTTTTCAACATCTTCAAATTGCTCCGGTTGCACTGCCTGAACCTCGGCCTCGACCGAATCCATCCCGAGAGTCCTTGGCTTCCGCAACCTGTCGATACAGATGTTTTTCAATACGGAAAACAGTTTGTTACGGGCTTCGGGTTCGGTTTCAGTTCCGCCGCTTCTCCATAGATTGAAGAATGTGTCCTGCAAGGCATCCTTGGCATCCTCATCATTTCTGAGTAATGTCATGGCGCTCCTGTGCAGCTTCTCGCGCAGAGCCATATATGAATATGTGAGACTGTCGATTTTCATTGCTTACACTATGAATACGTATCAACAGGCGAAACGTAACCGGCGTAAAGATAAAAAAATGTCACAAAACGAGCAAATCCGCCGTAACACATCAGGTTACAGCGGATTACGTAAATTTATCGGAAGTGGATTATTTACCGAATATCCCGCCCAGCATACTGCCGGCTTTTTCCTTGAGACTGTCAAGATTGAGATTGCTGACATTACTGAGAAGGCCGTCGGCATGAAGTTTGGAAATAATGTCGGTAAGCGAAAGATTTTTCAGGTCAAGACCTTTAAGCACGCTTGTTACCTTAGATATATCAAAAGAGTCACCGAATTTTTCCTTGAGCTGTGAGAGGATAGTCTGAATGTCCATTTTTGTAAGAATTGAGTTATCGAATATTGTTTTTTCTTATAACGATTCAGTGGTAGCAAAAGTTCAATCAGTGATTTTTCTCTCTCAGCGTTGGACTTTTTTACTATCTTTGCAGATTTATAAAAAAACAATCATGGAAGAGTATAAATCATTGGCTCTCCGGAATCAGCGGAGAGCTCTCGAAATCCTGTCGGAATCAGGTATCATCGACATCTGGAAAAGGAACGGTTGCAGGGTCAATCTCGTTGGGTCACTGGCGATGAAACTGCTGGTGAAGCATCTTGACATTGATCTGCACGTATATTCGTCGGGGATAACGGAAGAGAGTAGTTTTGCAATCGTCGCCCAGATAGCTGCCGACAGCAGGGTTAAGGAAATAAAGTGTATCAACGGTCTGCACACCGACGAGCATTGTATAGCCTGGCACCTGAGCTATGAAGATACAACAGGTGAAATATGGCAGATCGATATTATCCACATCGAGGAGGGTAGCCGGTATGACGGATTTTTTGAACTGATGGCCGAGAGGATCAACGGGCGGCTGACCGATGACCTGCGCGATACTATCATGAGGCTGAAATATGAAACTCCGCAAGGGGAGGTGATTCACGGAGTGGAATACTATCAGGCTGTCATGGAGGATAACGTAAGCAGTCTGCCCGAATTGAGGGCCTGGATTGCGAAAAACCGCAAGCCCGAAGGCATCTACTGGATGCCTGAAAAGGAATAAAAAACTTCGCCCCGATTCCATTAAGCAGAATCGGGGCGAATGATGCCTGGAACTGACCGGTGGTCAGATTGAATAAAACTCCCGGAAAGCCGCGGTGATCAACCCGTGGTCGAGGCATGAAGCAGTCTCGCGGGCCGAGTGCATGGCCCAGAGGGCGGCTCCCATGTCGACGCCACGCAGGTCAATCTGCGAAGTAAGGATATTGCCGAGAGTCGACCCGCCGGCAACGTCACTGTGGTTGACGAAATACTGGCATGGCACTCCGGCCCGGTCACATATTGACTTGAACACTGCTGCCGAGTCGGCATCGGTCATATACTTGCAGTTGGCATTAATCTTGATCACCGGCCCTCCACCGAGAGCGGGGTGATTGGTGGGATCATGCTTCTCCACATAATTTGGATGGACACCGTGTGCATTGTCAGCCGAGATCATGAATGAATTGTCGATGGCGCGGAAATAATCCTCTTCCGTTCCTCCGGCGCAGCATATAATCCGGCGCAGCAGATGCTCAAGTACAGGCGACGCCGCTCCTTGCTTGGTCCCTGAACCGGTCTCTTCGTTATCGAATATCGCCATGACTCTCGTCGCGCCTGTGAGCGAGGGTGATTGGAGCATGGCGGTAAGGGCGGCATGAACCATCGAAAGGTCGTCGAGACGGCCCGAAGTGATAAACTCGTTGTCAATGCCTAATCGACATGCCGGTGTAGTGTCGTAGAGCGATAGATCAAAGTCGAGGATGTCAACTTTATCCACTCCTGCTTCATCGGCTATGAGTCGAAGCAGCATGTCATTTTTTTCGACCGCATCTTTCACGAGGGCTATTACCGGCAGCATATCTTTCTGGCGGGAGAGAGGATTGCCGTCGTTGACCTGCCGGTTGAAATGGATAGCGAGATGGGGAATTGTGAGGAGCGGACGGCGGATATTGATGAGACGCGTCTCGGGATTAAGTATGTCACCCGACCTGAGGATGACGCGACCGGCTATTGAGAGAGGACGGTCAAACCAAGTATACAGTATCGGTCCGCCATACACTTCCACATTGAGCTTCACCGCGCCGCCCGGGCAGAGCATCTCGGCATGAGGCTTAATGCGGAAACAGGGGGAGTCGGAGTGGGCTGAGATTATGTGGAAACCTTTACCAACAGTATCACCGCCGGCGATAAACGCAAACAGCGCGCTGCCGTTCTTCACCACGTAATACTTTCCGCCGGTTTTCAGCGTCCATTTATCGGTCGGATCGAGCTTTACGAATCCGGCGTCGTCAAGTCTTGCCGCCACCTGAGCAACGGCAAGAAAATTGACGGGCGAATTGTCAAGGAATCCGGTCAGATCGAGTATCAGTGAATCAATATCCTGCATCGTCAGTAGAATTTTTGTCCTTGGAATCGAGTTTATACCAGGCATAGGCAATGTAGGCCACAACAGCCGGAACTATGACCGATACCCACGACATTACCTTAAGAGTGAACAGCGAGGAGGAACTGTTGCTGATCGTCAGCGATGAAGATGCGTCGAGCAGTGAAGGATAGTAGGGCGTATTGTTGTATCCGGCAACCCAGAACAGAGTGAGGACCACAAGCACTGAACCAATTCCGGTCCACCATATTCCACAAGTGAACTTGCTGCCGAATACCGAGCGGAGTATACCGTACAGCACCATGACTACGCCTGCGAGCAGAATCACAAGACACCACCACATGGTGACGTAGTTGTGAAAGTATTTGTATGGTACTTCTCTGTAAGTGCTGTTCCAGCCGTCGAGTCCGCTGTCAGATACTGTTTCCAGTCCCGTTGAGGTCAGGAGCACGGCAAGAAACACAAGGAAGAACATCACGAAGATTGTGCCGTTGACAAGCACGCTCCGACGGTTGAGGGCAAAGAATTCCTCGTCGTCACTGTCATGGTTCATGAAATAGAGCGATGCCTGAGTGCGGGCAAGGAAGAGCACTGTCAAGCCAAGGAGCAGATTTTTCCAGTTGAATATTGCCTCCCAGCCGTGGGTGGGAGCCCAGGTGGAAATCACCGGTGCGCCGGCATCAAGGATATTGGTCTTTTCAACCGTGAACTCGGCACCGAAAAACATCATTGCCACAGCCACACCTAAAAGAATACATCCTACTGCACCGTTGAACAGCAGGAATCCATCGTAGATGCGGGTCCCGAAAAGGTTGCCGGGCTTGGACCGGAATTCATAGCTCACTGCCTGAAGAACGAAGCTGATAAGTATTGTCATCCACAGCCAGTAGGCGCCGCCGAAACTTGTGGAATAAAACAGCGGGAAGGAAGCGAAAAACGCACCACCGAACACCACGAGGGTTGTGAACGTAAGCTCCCATTTATGGCCCAAGGCCGAGATCATGTAGCGGGTGGCAGGATCGTTTTTACGACGGCAGAAAAGCATCGACTGGCCCCCCTGGACGAAGAGCAGGAACACGAGGATGGCTCCCAGGACTGAGATGAGCAGCCACCAGTATTGTTGCAGAAGATTTAAATTCATGGCTTAAGACTCTTTAGATTGCTTGGAGATTTGTTTAATCATGATGCCCACCTCGGCTACGAGCAGGCAGGTGAATACGATGGCAAACATCCAGAACGTCAGCTGCACCGATCCGGTGGTGATCTCGGATATTGCCGCACGGTTGGGCATGAGGTCCTGAATGATCCACGGCTGGCGCCCAACTTCGGCTGTAACCCATCCGGCCTGAGAGCAGATCCAGGCCACAGCGATGGAGAGCATAGCTACCCATTGCATCCAGCGGCGTTCAAGAAGTGATTTTTTGCAGTACACAGCCCAGAGCACTACGAAAAGCAACAGCGTAAGGAAACCGCCGCATAACACCATGATGTGGAAAGCGTAGAATGTCAGGGCCACGGGGGGAATGGCTTCCTGCGGTGAATCGAGATAACCGTAACCGAAGTAACGGTAGTTATCCTTTATATCCTTTGAGGCAGCCGCCATGGCCTCGGTGTCGTTTTCCACGAGGGCCTTGTCAAAACGTCGCAAGGCTTCGTGGGCATCGCGGCCATATCTGATGCGCGATTCGTATGACGCGGTCATCATCTCGCGGCCGTCGGCATCGGCTTCCTTGCCTGCGATTATGTCGTTGATACCGGGTACGTAGGCATCAAAATCGCTGTGGGCGAGAAATGAAAGGCACCCGGGCATCCCTATCTTGAAAATAAACGGATCTTCGCCCGGCTTGATGTCATCACTGCATCGCAGTATACCGAAGCCTACGAGTTCCTGATTGTAGCCGCCGTCGTAGAGCCCTTCCATGGCGGCGAGTTTCATAGGCTGCACGCGGGCCACATCCACTGCCGAACTGTGACCGGTCATGAGGGTGATAAGCATACCTGTCACGCCTACCCATGCGCCAACCTTGATCGACTTCATGGCATCGTCGGTGCGACGTCCTTTGAGCAGGAGCCATGAACTTACGCCGATCACGAAGATCGCACCGAGTACCCAACCGTCAAAAACGGTATGGAAGAACTTGCTCATGGCAACGGGCGAGAATGCCACGTCCCAGAAGTTGTCCATCACATTGCGCATCTGAGCGGGGTCAAATTCCATTCCGGCGGGATACTGCATCCAGGCGTTGGCCACGAGAATCCAGAGTGCCGAGATGGATGCGCCGATAGCAGTGAGCCATGTGGCGGTGAGGTGGAAGCTGCGGCTCACCTTGTTCCAGCCAAAGAACATGACTGCGATAAAAGTAGATTCGAGGAAGAACGCAAGGAGTCCCTCGATGGCAAGGGGCGCTCCGAAGATGTCGCCCACAAACCAGCTGTAATTGGACCAGTTGGTTCCGAATTCAAATTCCAGGATGATACCCGTGGCAACTCCGATGGCGAAGTTTACACCGAACAGAGTCATCCAGAATTTGGTGATTTTTAGCCACTGCTCGCTTTTGGTGCGATAGTAGATAGTTTCCATGATACCCACAATGACCGAGAGTCCGAGAGTCAATGGGACAAAGAGCCAGTGGAACATCGCTGTCAGGGCAAACTGTGCCCTCGACCAGTCGACCACACTCATTAAGTCGTTCATAAACTGAAGGGGATTTAAGTTATTGATGATTTATAGTAATTGAAAAATTAGTCGGTCATAAGCCGTGAGCGCACCGCCGCCGCACGTTCTTCATCCGAAGAATAATCACGCTGGAGAAGATCGGGGAAAAAGAACAGTTTCAGGATGGCAAACATGATGAAAAGTTTGATCAGTATTATTGCCCATAGACTGCGGCCCAGAGTCATTGACCTGAAGCCGTCGAGATAAAACCGGAATACCTTGCCCGGCCATGTGGTTATGTTGGACAGATTGCTCATGATTGCTTGCGGTTACGGATTGCACGTGCCGGATTGCCGGCGATAACTGAATATTCGGGAAAAGATTTGGTTACTACCGATCCGGCTCCCACCACGCTGCCTTGAGCTATCGTGACACCGGGCAGGATAATGGATCTCATGCCGAGCCAAACGTCATCGCATATCGTGACGGGCCGACGTTCAGCCTCGCCTTGAAAACACATGGGTAAGTCGACGCGGTCAGTACGATGATTCGTGTCAAGAATCACTACTTCCGGGGCCATCATGACGTGAGAGCCTATCTTCATGGCGTTGGGTAGACGGCACGAAGCACCTATTCCGCTGTAATCTCCTATCTCTATTCCGGCTCCGGATCCGAAATAAGCCTTGCGGTCGACGGTAGAAATCCGGCCACATTTCTTAAAGATGTGACGCACACAGAAAATACGTATTCGGTTCCATAGCCGTCCACCGGCGGGAGAATAGGATCCGGGCAGGTGGGTGGCAACGCAATAATACAGGATTAAAAATAACCAGCGCATGTTCCGTCAATTATGATAATTGCCACAAATTTAATAATTATTTCCGGCGGTGACGAGAATTGATGGGATATTTTTATTACTTTTGTTGTATTAATCCATCCGCTATTACATGACGCAGAATCATAACGCTCCGGAAGTATCGGTAATAATACCGGTGTATAACGCTGAAAAGTATATCAAACGATGTATTGACTCGATACTCACCCAGGGTATCGGGGATCTCGAGGTTGTGGCGGTGAATGACGCGTCGACCGACCGTAGCGCCGAAGTGTTGGCCGGCCTCGCTGCTGCCGACAGCCGCATCACGTTTATTGACAAGAAAGTCAATGAGGGTTCCATGATGGCGCGCAACACTGGCTACAAGGCTGCCCGCGGAAAGTATTTCGCATTTGTGGATGCTGATGATTTTATTCCTGAAGGGTCGCTCCGCAAACTGCTCGACAAAGCGCGCGACGAGCAAGCCGACGTGGTTGTGGGTGATTTTGAGCTCGTAAGCGACGAGGGCAAGCGCACCCTCCTGGTGCGTCACGGAAAGTTTTCTGACCGGGCTGACTCTTACATGAGATATATACTTAACGGAGGGGGAAACTCGTCAATGTGCGGCTCGTTATTCGCAAGACGCATGTTTGACGACTGCGATTATCCCGAAATCGACCGTCTTTGTTACAGTGACGACCGCGTGGTGATGACTACCATGATGGTCAGGATGCAGCCTAAGATGGCATGGATCGATGCGGTGACCTACTGCTATTACGTCAACTATCAGTCGATGACCCGAGGTAAACTCAACATGGAGAAGGAGGTCAGGATACTCGAAAGTCTTTATTACTGCTATAATCTGCTTAATGGAATGACTCAACGTTTCCGGAAGGAAAACGATGCCTTTCTTGCCCGGTATATTGGGTTAAGCATAGAGCGGGGGGTAGACGTCAGGAAAATCGATGGCTGGAATGAAGATATCGAGGAGCTTGTCAGTTTCAGCGGACTTCGACGATCGCTGGGATTACGCCTGGCCATGCACACATCATTGTGCCGGATAATACCGATTTACGGAAAGGTATGCTCGCAGATGCGCTATCGGGTAAGGAAAATGTTAGGACGCTGAGTCGGCGGCTTCAGTCTTGTTGAAGTCAAACGACGTGCTGATGATCATGTAGAACATCATCAGACAGAAGTAGAGGCAGGAAAACGCATCGCTGTAAGCAAACACCATTAGAAGCAGGAAACCGGTGTAGAGCTTGATGTTTATGCTGTTGCGATGTGCACCCTCGGGGGTGTAGAACGAGATGAGCTGGCCGATGTTCCACAACAGTCCTATGATTCCAAGCTCCACAAGGATGAAGAATATCCACGGACGGGCTCCCAAAAGCACCCAGTTGTTGCGTTTGGCAAAAGCTGTCTGTCCCACTACATTGGAACCCTTGAACTGACCGAGTCCGGCTCCTGTCCACATACTTTTGTGATTCTCCCTGAACACGTTTGGAAGAAGCAGTACCTTGGAAAAGCGGGGAATGTCGACGATACCGTTCCACGTGTCGGCTTCCACGCCATATTCCTGAACGGTGATGGCGATTTCCACAATTTCATCGTCGGCAAAAAGGTAATCGTTGAAAAATTCAGCACTCAACACCGTGTCGGCTTCCTGACTTGTTACCTTCAGGTACAGTATGCCTAACGCTGACATGATTACCATGATGCAGGGAATTATCCATATCAGCTTCTTCACGATGCCCTTGGTCAGGGGGAGGAGCAATATGAAATATAAGGCGAAGTATATGAAACTTGCCTTAGTCTCGTTAAAGAATGTGGGAAGAAGAAGAATGATATAGAAGTAATTATCTTTCAGCGACTTTCCGTAATTATCATAATCCCACCGCTTTGAAATCAGATAGAATGATGAGGCGTAGATGAGCATCGACAGTATGCCCGAGCTCCAGTTGCCGAGTGAACCTCCCACATAGTCGCCGGCACCATATTTGAAGAACTGCCAGAAAACACATGGGAACTGAATGAGCAGAAAGACGTAAAGCAACCGGTCGAAACTTTCTGAAAACCTGCGGCCGTTCTCGCTGTTAAGGAACCACCTGATTACCGGCACGGCAAACAGCAGTCCGAAATAAGATCTCATGCCGTTGACCGTCACCATTAAACTTTCGCGGTTTAAAAGCATTGACGAGATGACGGCAATGGCAAGGAAACTGAGGAGAAAGAAGAGGTCGCTCCGGGTGCGGATGGTCAGTATTCCCATCACGAGGAAAACAAGGTCGGCGAGCACGAAGACGAGCACGTGCAGTTTGGCAAGGGGGGTGATTATCTCCTGTGATACGAATGGAAACAGGAGCATCACCCACAGAGTGACGAAGAAAATGCGCGAGTAGAGCAGATACTTCTCTAACATCTTGGTCGTGTCAGGGCTTATTTGTTATGGCTTTCACCGTAGCCGTAACCGTAGGCTTTTTTGGATGTGGTACCGTTGACGATCATCGACAGTTTCTTAAGCCTGTTGTCGCTGTAGATATTCTGAACCATCTTGAGGTCAGAGAGCGGGGTGTAGTTGATGCGGCATACATAGATTGTGGCATCGCTTATGCGCGACAGGGTGAAAGTGTCGCTGACCATACCCACGGGGGCGGTATCGACAACTATGAAGTCATACATTTTCCTCAGCTCGGCAAACAGCTTGTCGACCTTCTCCGAAGCCAGCAGCTCGGCGGGATTGGGGGGGATGGGACCGGAAGTGATGATGTCGAGCCCCTTGGTGTCGGCGACGGGATTGATAATCTGGTCGAGGGTGACGTTATCTGACGACAGGTATTGGGTCAGACCGAAGCGGGGATTGATGTCGAGGTATTCGCTCAGGCACGGTTTGCGGATATCCATTCCCACGATCAGCACCTTCTTTCCGAGCATGGCGAGTGAGGCAGCGATATTGATGGTCATAAATGACTTGCCTTCGCCCGATGTTGAAGATGTCATGAGGACCACCTTGTCGTTGGTGTTGTTGAGCATGAAGAGGAGGTTGCTGCGGATGAGGCGGAACAGCTCGGCGGCTGAAGAATGATTGTTGGCTGTTACCACAAGTTTATTGCCCGAGCGGTCTTCACACATTTCACCGAGGATGGGTACCGAAACTTCGCTTTCCACTTCCTCGCGGGTATCAAAGCGGTTGCGGATCACCTTGCGGAGGAACAGATAGACCGGAGGCACGATGAGGCCGAGGATGAGGAACAGCAGGATATAAACCTTACTGCTCATGCCTACGGGATCGGTAAGTACGTATGCCTGATCAACCACAGTGCCTTTAGGGCGGGCGTTGGACAACAGGATTGACGTTTCCTCCTTACGCTGGAGAAGGAAGAGGTAAAGCTGCTGCTTGACGCCGCGCTGGCGCATCAGGTCGATGTAATGATACTCCTGCTCGGGAGCTTCACCCATGCGGGAAATGACGGCATCATGCTCTTTCTTGATTTCGTTGAGTGTAAGCTCGGCGTTGGCGTAGATGCGGTGGAGGGATGAATTGAGATTCTCACGCATTGCGTCGATCTGCTTTTCAAGCGAGCGCACTGCCGTATTGGATTCGCTGACATTGTCGATCAGGTCAAGTCGCTTGAGGATCACGGCATTATATTCACCTATGGCATTGGAAACGGCTTCCTCGGGAATAGCCACGGGCACGAGACTGTATTTGTTGTCAGGATTCTTGAAAAAGTCGAGCGTCATCTTCAGGATGTCGGCTTTGGTCTGGGCCTGAATTAGTGATTCCTCGATCTTGCCGCGCTTTTCGGCCTGATACTTGGCTTCAAACTCCATGGTCATCACTCCGCTCGCCTCCTTGAATTTCTTGATGTTGATTTCAGCTTCGTTGAGGTCGGCGGCGATGTCGCCGAGGCGCTCTTCGATGAAACTGAGGGTCTTGGAAGTCTGGAGATTGTTGTCGGCAAGTCCCTGGGCGTTGTAGGTGGCGATTATGTCGTTGAGGAGTGCGCAACCGTAATCAGTGTTGTCGGTTTCAATCCACAGGGTTATTACGTTGCCTTTGCGTGAAGGAATATCGCTGTCGATATTATCAGCGATTTTTTCGGCGGTCATGTTGTAACCCATGTAAGTGATTACGGTTTTGACCGACTCACCTTCAGGGTAATACTTTGTCTTGTTCACCACGAAACTACCGTAAGGTGTATCGACGGTGGCGGGAAGTGCCGCGTCGTCAAGTTCGGCTACGGTTTCTTTAAGTGCCTTTACCGTGATGTCGGCCACTCCTTTGGAGTTAACCTTGATTTTGAAGGCGAGGGGGGTGGAAAGGGTATCGGGGATTGACGGATTGCAGGTCACGTCAACCGGATAGTTGGGGTAAGCGAGCTCATGACGGAGGAAACCCGTGCGGACGATATGGATTTTATTTATGCCGAGATTTCTGGCCACGTCACGATAGACGCTGTGGGATGTCAGGCGGAACACTTCGTCGTCAACCTTGGCGTTGGATCCGAAAAGTTCACCGAGCGAACCGAAGTTGCTCATCAGGTTATTGTTTTCTTCTTCAATAAGTACATTAGCTTTTACGCAATATACCGTATTTTTGGTCCTTGAATACAAGTAACCGAGTGTGCCGAACAATATGATCGAAGCTGCAAAAAGATACCAGTGCTTGATATATGACGAGAAGATCTGGCGGAAGTTTATGAAATCCGCGTTATTCCGGGGTTTGTTAGCCATGAGTGAACGATAACTGTGATTATTTTACGGTAAGGGCGATGACGAGCGATGCGATGACTGATGCCGCGCTCACGATTGTGGAGGTTACTGACAGCTTATAGGCATTGTCTTGATTGTAGCGGGAATTGGCCTCGCGTATCTTGTTGGGTTCCACATAGATATAATCATTCTGCTTAAGATAGTAGTAAGGAGAGTTGAGTAGTTCGCTTGAAGACAGGTCGAGACGGGCATAAGTGCGTTTGCCGTTTTCCTCCCTGATCACGAGCACATTGTCACGCCGCCCGTAGGGGGTGAGGTCGCCTGCCTCAGAAAGGGCTTCAAGGATTGTCATTCGGTTGTTTTTGACCTTTATTGCCGAGGGCTTGTTGACTTCACCTGATACTATGACCTTGAAATTGAGCAATTCAACCCTTACGATAGGATTCTGCACGTCGCGCGAGATCTTGTCGGTAAGCTCCGCGGCAAGTTGCTCGGTGGTCATGCCCTCGACATGGAGTGATCCGAGAACCGGGAACTCGATATTGCCCTTGCTGTCGACGATATAAGGAAGAAACTGAGGTGACGACGGCTGAAGGATAGCCTCACGGGGAGCCGGATTGCCGATTGGAAGCTGATAGGCAGCCACTGCTGCCATATTGATTGCCGATACGGATATGAATAGTTCGTCATCGGGTTGTATAACCGGGAGATAGTCAAATGTTTCAAGCGTTCCTGTCGAGGCAGTCAGGTCAGTGAAATAGGGGAGTGTGGATTTATGAGAGCTGCATCCGGACATAGCGATCAACAAAATGAAGGAGAGCAGAACCGATTTCAATTTCATGATTAAGAGAGCGAATATAGCTGATTGGTGAAAATTTAGATATAGTTACGTATTATTAACGATGCTGAACGTAAATTATTACATCTGGCTTTGATTTTCTCATCTTGTGGCCTGGAAGGCGATGCGTTTGAACATGAAAATGGGGATAGTTCCCCCTATGACCATGCACAGGAGTATACACAGGCATGTCAGACCGTTTTCAGCGAGTAGAAAGAAGTAATGGTCAAACAATGGAGTGTCAGCTTGGATCACACACAGTGCCATCGCTCCGAAGGCCTTGTAGGCATATACGCCCGGAATCATGGGAAGGAGTGCGGGAAAGAGACACGCTTCGGGGGGAGTGTGGGCCGAGCGGCAAAATGCCACCGCGAGCAGTCCTACGATAAAGGATGCGACGAGCGATGCGGCTGCGATGTGTATTCCCAGTGCAGTAAGAAGCAGAAAGCGCGACGCGTGTCCGGCTGCGGCGATGAGTGCGCAGTAAGCATACACCCTCACAGGTGGCCGGCTGACAGCTGCAAAGCCTACCGCCGCGAAAGCCGCATAAAAAGCATCCTGCACAAATAACTGCCACATAACTTATAATATTAAAACATCCCTGTGCCGGTCACCAACATTCCCGCACACAATCCTATCGACAGGCAGGCGGTCAATACCGCCGCTTCGATGAATCGGGAGAAAGCGCAGATGTAGTGACGGTTGAGAAGATCACTGAACGAGTTTAAAAACGGTATTCCCGGAACGAGATACAGCACGCTGGTGGCTAAAGCGATGTGCGGAGTCGTCCCGAGATTGAACAGTTCACACGACGCACCTATCACCGATGATACCAGGGCGCAAAGTATCATCATGACCCTGACATCGACCTTAAGTGAAAGGAGAGTCTGCTTCAGGAAATAACCCGCAGCGGTAGCAAGTGCCACTACTGCCATGGCTATGAGGTCGCCGTTGAAAAGACGACAAAAGGAAGCGTTGGCAACCGCGACAAGCCCCAGGAGCAACCATCGGTTCTGGTGGTCGCATTTTTCAATATGGTGCAACCGGTGGATCGCTTCGTCAAAGTCGATGCGTCCGTCGGCAATCTCCCAGCTCAGTTCGCTCAGTCGGGTGTTGACGTAGAAACTTACCGGGACTTTCCTGGTTTCAGCAACTTTGGTGTGACTTTCACCGGTAAGGTCATCGTTGACCGTCATACTTATGTGGCGGGGCATAATGAACGACACTACGGTCATGCCGAAAGTGGCGGCGATGCGCGAGATGTTATGCTCCAGGCGTATACATGTGGCACCGCAGCCTATCAGCAGTGTGCTGTAATCGGCAAGAAACTTGCACAGTTCCGCAGCCGACGGTCGCCTGCAGTGGCTGCAGGCCGCGTCGACTGCGACAGAGACTGATGTTGACGATGAGATATCTATCTGCACGTGTCTTGATCAGGATGGAATAATGTTATAGCCCGCTTCGGTAAGCGCGTGGTGTATCTCCTTTATGTGCTCCTGATTTCGGGTTTCAAGTTCGATTCTGAGTAGACAGTCGTTGATAGCCGACCTGTCAGTGTTGCGCTCGTGTACGACCGAAATGATGTTGGCGCCATTGGCTCCGAGTACCGAACAAAGCCCTGACAGCTGCCCGGGTTTGTCGGAAAGGTCGATTGTTATCGTGCAGTCGCGGCCGCTTTTCACCAGTCCGCGCGTGATGACACGGTTGAGGATGTTGACATCGATATTTCCGCCTGAAACCACGGCAACGGTTTTCTTTCCTTTCACGGGGACCTTGTTGAACATCACGGCTGCCACGGAAACGGCTCCGGCCCCTTCCGATACTAATTTCTGCTGCTCGATAAGCGCAAGGATTGCGGCAGCGATTTCATCTTCGGTGACTGTCACTATTTCGTCGACATACCGGCGGCACATGTCAAAAGTATTTTCTCCGGGTTGCTTGACCGATATACCGTCGGCGATCGTAGATACGGCAGGAAGGGTTACGCGCTCGTCCTTGCTGAGCGACTCTACCATTGACGGTGCTCCGGCCGCCTGCACTCCATATACCTTGACTTCGGGCTTAAGCTGCTTCAGGGTGAAAGCTATGCCTGAAATAAGACCTCCGCCACCTACTGGCACCACGACAGCCTCAACATCGGGCATCTCTTCAAGTATCTCAAGAGCGATGGTGCCTTGTCCGGCAATGACCTTGGGGTCGTCAAACGGATGGACGAATGTGTAACCGTGCTCGTCGCGCAGTTCAAGGGCTTTTTTATAAGCGTCGTCATATACTCCCGGCACCAGGACGACCTCTGCTCCCAGGCGGCGGGTAGCCTCGACTTTGGAAAGCGGTGCTCCTGCAGGCAGGCAGATGATTGACTTGATACCGTTGTCGGCTGCACCCTTGGCCACGCCCTGGGCATGGTTGCCGGCTGAACAGGCTATCACACCCCGGGCCTTTTCCTCATCGCTAAGCTGGGAAATCTTGTAGTAGGCACCGCGGAGCTTGAATGAACCGGTGTGTTGCAGGCACTCGGGTTTTATGAAAAGCTCGCAGTCGGGATTTATGCGTGGCACGCTTATCAGGCCCGGATGCCTCGCCACATTGCGAAGCACCTGAGCCGCTTTGTAGACTTCTGAAATCTCAAGTGGGGTTGACATTATTTTGAAGTTTTCTTGTCAGTCGTTTTTTCAGTACGTTTTGTCACGGGAGCTGACCGGCGCAATTTGAGCACCATTGCCGAGCGTGGAGGCATGTAAAGTTTAAGCCACTCGCGTCCGCAGGGGGCAAAGAGAGGATCGGTGATAGTGAGATGCGACACGGTTTCATCAATGTTGCCGTAGCCGCCGAATTCCGGATTGTCGGTCGAAAGCACTACGTCATATTCTCCGGCGGGGGCAAGGATGCCGTAGCCGGTAAACGACTGCATGGGGTTGAAATTGAATACGAATACGAGATCGCCGCGCATGAACGCCAGTACCTGATCCGAGTCTTTTTCCCACAGTTTCACGACCGGGGTAGCCTGGAAGTTGTATTGACCCGACAGGAGGTGAATCATGGCATTGTCAAAGTTATTGAGGAAAACATATTTCAGTTCCTCGCGGTCCACGAGATCCCACTGCCGGCGGGCATATTTGTAGCTCCAGCCGTTACCTTCGCGCGGGAAGTCGATCCACTCCGGATGACCGAACTCGTTGCCCATGAAATTGAGATAACCGCCGTTGATGGTCGATGCCGTCACGAGGCGTATCATCTTGTGTAGCGCCATGCCGCGGGCTACGGTCATGTTATCGTCATCTTTCATCATGTGCCAGTACATCTCCTTGTCAATCAGGCGGAATATGACAGTCTTGTCGCCTACGAGAGCCTGATCATGACTTTCGACATAAGAGATAGTCTTTTCGTCGCTGCGGCGGTTGGTGAGTTCCCAGAAAATCGAGGTCGGGTGCCAGTCCTCATCTTTCTTTTCCTTTAGCATCTTGATCCAGTAGTCGGGAATACCCATTGCCATGCGGTAGTCGAATCCTATACCACCGTCACGCACCGGAACTGCGAGACCCGGCATTCCGCTCATCTCCTCGGCTATGGTGATGGCGTTGCGGTTGAGCTCATGGATAAGTTTGTTGGCAAGGGTCAGATATGTAATAGCATTGGTGTCCTGACCGCCGTTATAATAATCGTCATATCCTCCGAAAGCCTGTCCGAGACCGTGATTGTAGTAGAGCATTGAAGTGACACCGTCGAAGCGGAAGCCGTCAAACCGGTATTCCTCCATCCAGTACTTGCAGTTGCTCAGAAGGAAATGCAACACTTCGTTTTTGCCGTAGTCAAAGCAGAGCGAGTCCCACGCGGGGTGTTCGCGCCTGCCGTCGCCGTAGAAATAAAGGTCGGGGCTTCCGTCGAGTCGTCCGAGACCTTCCACTTCATTCTTTACGGCATGACTGTGGACGATGTCCATTATGACGGCGATACCGAGTTCATGTGCCTTGTCGATAAGCGACTTCAGTTCCTCAGGGGTGCCGAAGCGTGACGAAGCGGCATAGAAACTTGATACATGGTATCCGAATGAACCGTAATAAGGATGCTCCTGAATAGCCATGATCTGAATGGCATTGTAGCCGTCGGCGGCAATGCGGGGGAGGATGAGGTCGCGGAACTCGGCGTAAGTGCCTACACCCTCCTTCTGCTGGGCCATACCTATATGACACTCATAGATAAGCAGGGGCCGGGTATTGGGGCGGAATTTCTTTACCGTCCATTTATATTCGTGTTCGGGCTGCCACACCTGCGCCGAGAAGACTTTCGTGTTTTCATCCTGTACCACGCGTGTAGCGTAGGCCGGTATTCTCTCGCCGCTGCCACCGTCCCACTCCACGAGCATCTTGTAAAGGTCGCCGTGCTTTATGTCGGCAGGCTTCAACTTGATTTCCCACACCCCGCCGTCGCGGCGCTTCAGGGCATATTTCTTCATCACTTTCCACTTGGAGAAATCGCCGATGAGATGGATAGCCGTAGCGTTGGGTGCCCATTCGCGGAACACCCAGCCGCCGTCGGGCAACCGATGGAGCCCGAAATAATTATGAGCATTGGCGAAATTGGAAAGAGTCCCGGCCTCGGTGGTGAGATCAGCTTCCTTATTAACTGCGTCGTTGTAACGACCGGTGATGGCCTCGGCATAAGGCTTGAGCCAAGGATCATTCTTGATTATATTCAGAGTCTTCACGATTGAATGATGATTACGATGAGGAATTATCTACAAATGTATTGCTAATAATCGAAACGACAAAATAAATAACGCGAAATTCGGGTAAACTTGTGGAATTAGTAGAAAAATCGGACGGGATGTTACAAAATATTTTGATATGAGGCAAAATATTATTAATTTTGCAGTCGGTTCGGGAGAAATGTGCTCTCTGAACATGTCAAAATATCAGAACAAACGACCCATTTTATAAAGCTATTATCATGGCACGACACCATTTTGACTCTCTTGATTTCAAGATTCTTGAGATGCTTTCAAACAATGCACGCAAGCCTTTTCTGGAGATAGCCCGCGAGACCAATGTATCGGGCGCGGCTATCCATCAGCGTATACAGAAACTAATGGCCCTCGGCGTGATCAAAGGTTTTGAATCCATTATTGATCCTTCGGCTGTAGGTTACGACACTTGCGCGTATATCGGTTTTATTCTCAGTGATCCCTCGAAGTTTGATGCGGTGGTGGACCTTCTGCGTGCCATGCCCGAGGTTGTGGAAGTACATTACACCACAGGACAATATGATATTTTGGCTAAGATCTTTGCCCGCAATAACAGCCATCTGCTTGAACTGATCCGCGGCAAGGTACAGGAACTCGGAGGGGGCCGCACCGAGACCCTGATTTCTTTCAAGGAAGTCATCAACCGTCCGTTACCTATTAAAAGCGAAAATCTTGAATAAGCTTACCGATCAGCTTGACGACTTCCTGATCTTTGCGGTAGGAATGGCTTACAAGGCCGGTGGAATCATGCGCGAGTATTTCCGCCGTTCGACATTGCAGGTCGATGCCAAGATAAATGATGCCGACGTGGTCACTCCGGCCGATAAGGCTTGTGACGCATTGATCACGCAGATGATCGCGGAACGCTATCCTTCCCACTCGATTCTTGCCGAAGAGAGCGGTGAACACGACTCGACAGGCGATTTCCGCTGGGTGATAGATCCTGTCGACGGAACCACCAATTTTGCTGCCGGACTGCCTTTCTGCTGTACTTCGATAGCTTTACAGTATAAGGGGGAGACCATCGTCGGGGTTGTGTATGATCCGTTTACCGACGAGCTTTTTTCAGCAGTAAAGGGTCAGGGCGCCACGCTTAATGGCAACCGTATAAGTGTCAGGGATAATGCTGAATTGTCAAAGGCTGTCGTTTCCACAGGATTTCCCATCGATAAGGATGTCAATCCCGATAATAACCTTGACGTGGTGAGCAGGGTATTGCCTCGCGTCAGGGGGCTTCGCCGCTTAGGGTCATCGGCGATGGATATATGTTACGTCGCCGCAGGATGTGTCGATGCCTACTGGGAGATGAATCTTCACGAGTGGGATGTGGCCGCCGCGCTGCTGATACTTTCCGAAGCCGGCGGGAAATGCGCGTCATATCGCGATGACCGCAATATCAGTATTCTCGTGGCTTCTCCTGCTATTTTCCCCATGATCGAGCCTTTGATAAATGATTGATACGCAACAGTCGCAACGATTCACGGCGCTTTATCACACCTTCGGGTGCAAGCTGAATTATGCCGAGACCTCGACGATAGCTTCAATGCTTGCCGAAAGGGGAGTGGCAAGGGCATCGGCGGGTGATAACCCTGACGTTATTCTGATTAATTCATGCAGCGTAACTGAACTTGCCGAGAAGAAATGCCGCCAGACTATCAGGTCTTTCGCGCGACGCTATCCCGAGGCTTCGATCGTAGTGACCGGATGCTATGCCCAGCTTTCTGCAGATGAAATTTCAAAGCTCCCAGGCGTCGCTATCGTGGCAGGAAATGACCGTAAGGACAAACTGGTGGAATACATCCTTGATTCGCTGGATAAAAAGACTACTACCGATACAACATTCATCACACCGACCAAGGAAATCAGGTCATTCACTCCCTCCTGTTCAAGGGGCGACCGCACGAGGTATTTCCTGAAAGTGCAGGACGGATGTGATTACTTCTGCACTTATTGTACTATTCCCATGGCCCGTGGTCGCAGTCGCTCTCCGAGGATTGATTTCCTTGTTGATCAGGCCCGGGAAGTGGCTCTCGGCGGCGGGAAGGAAATCGTGCTGACTGGGGTCAATATTGGTGATTTCGGCAAGGGCAGCGATGAGAATTTCTTTGACTTATGCCGTGCCCTCGACAATGTGGACGGAATCGAGCGATTCAGGATTTCGTCAATAGAGCCCAATCTGCTTACGGATGATCTTATAGAATTTGTGGCGGGTTCGCGTCGCTTCATGCCCCATTTCCACATCCCGCTTCAAAGCGGTAGCGACGAAGTGCTGAGGCTCATGCGCAGGCGCTACGACACTGAATTATTCCGCCACAAGATAGAGACCGTCAGGCGGCTCATTCCCGATGCCTTTATCGGAGTGGATCTGATAGTAGGAGCGAGAGGGGAGACCCGGGAACTTTTTGAAATGTCCAGGAGTTTCATTGAGTCGCTCGACATATCGCGGTTGCACGTTTTCACTTACAGTGAGCGACCAGGTACCAGGGCCCTGGAGATCGACCATATTGTCACGCAGGAAGAAAAGCATAGGCGCACGGCTGAGATGATAGCGGTGTCGGACAGAAAGCTGGCTGATTTTTCGGCGCTGTTTGACGGTGAGATACGCCCGGTGCTGATTGAACATACTGATTCGGGCGGTAATATGGGTGGATTTACCGACAATTATCTCAGGGTTGAGCTTCCGCGGCACGATGAAATGGCCAATACTATCCGTCAGGTAAAGTTGACTTTTAACACTGATGATGCCGAAACAATGAAAGGAGTGATCGTGTCATGAAGGAATGGTGGCTTGTACCGGTAAGATGGGTACTCTACGGCATCGCAAGAATGCCTTTTGCGGTGTTGTATGTAATATCCGACGTAATCTTCTTTTTTCTATATCACATCGTGAGGTATCGCCGGAAACTGGTGTCTGACAACATCCGCAGCTCCTTTCCCGATATGACCGAAGCGGAAGTTAAAGCAACAGCAAGACAATTCTACCGAAATTTCGCCGACTATTTTATGGAGACGGTCAAGCTCCACCACGTCAGTGACGAAGAAATAATGAAGCGGATTGAGTTCAAGGATGTTGATATAATAGACACTCTCTGGGACAAGGGGCTGTCGATAGTGTGTTATTTCTCTCATTGCTTCAATTGGGAATGGGCGCCGTCGGTTACTCTCCATACCCGCCACAAGCGGGGCGACAACTGTAAGTTCGCCCAGGTTTACCGTCCACTCAGAAGTGAATTTTTCGATAGTTTTTTCCTTGATTTGCGAAGCCGCTTCGGGTCGCTTTCGTTTCCCAAGTCTACCGTATTCCGCGACCTGATAAGACTGCGCCGCGACAACGTGCTGTCGATAACCGGTTTCATGAGCGATCAAAAACCGAGCCACGGCGATGTCACCCATGTGGTCAGTTTCCTCAATCACCCTACGGCAATCATCACCGGTACCGAGCAACTGGCGCGCCGGCTCTCGATGGCCGTGGTTTACTGGGATATGGAAAAACTCTCGCGCGGACACTATCGTATAACTACCCGGCTCATGACTGAAAATGCTGCCGACACCGAGCCTTTTTTCCTGACCGACCTGTATTCACGCCTGCTTCAGAAAACTATTCAACGAAACCCGTCGATATGGTTGTGGAGCCATAATAGATGGAAATACCCAGTTACTTTTGCCGATGACAACTCCCGAGCTGAATCCCGACCGTCAGATTGCGGTAATAATCCTTAACTGGAATGGCCGTAAGCTGCTCGAAGAATTTCTGCCTTCAGTGGTGGCCAATCTTCCGCGAGACATTGCCCGGCTTATTGTGGCCGACAATGGCTCTACCGACGATTCGGTCGAATGGTTACGGGCTTGTTATCCCGACGTGGAGCTGATCGAATTTGACAAGAACTACGGTTTTGCCGAGGGCTACAACCGTGCCATATCGCTTCTTCCCGATAAGTACAGATATTCAATTCTGCTGAATTCCGATGTCGCAGCTGACTCTGACTGGATCACGCCGCTTTATCGCTTCATGGAGCGGCACAAGGATGCTGTTGCGGTCCAACCCAAGATATTGAGTTATAAGGATCGGTCAAGATTTGAGTATGCCGGTGCTTCAGGCGGATTTCTTGACAAAAACGGGTATCCTTATTGCCGAGGCAGGATATTCGGCGACGTGGAGGAAGATGCCGGCCAATACGATAGCCCCGTCAGGGTACAATGGGCTTCCGGAGCTGCACTTATGGTTGTCAATCAGGCTTATGAGGCGGCAGGAGGCCTTGACTCGGCCTTTTTTGCCCACATGGAAGAGATTGACCTGTGCTGGCGTATGCAATTGAACGGGGGAGAGGTGTGGTGTTGTCCCGAGTCGGTCGTATATCATCTCGGCGGAGGCAGTCTGCCAGCTGAAAGTCCGCGAAAAACTTACCTGAATTTCCGTAATAACCTGCTGATGATGCGCAAGAACCTGCCGCAGAAAGGGCGGAGATGGCGATTGATTCGGCGTCGGCTGCTCGACACCCTCGCCTTAGTGAAGTTTCTGGTATCGATGGACTTCAAGAATGCAAGGGCTGTGTTGAGAGCACACCGCGACTACTCGCGCATGAAGAATGATGTAAAGGATTCGGGAGCAACGACCGATCTTCTGGCCGATGCCCCCGATATACTACTGGAATATTACGTCAGGCGTAAACGCAGGTTTGACTTAATCGCTGAGTGAAGCGAAAGCCGAGATCATGTCTCTGGCAGTCTGATCCGGACGGGTGGGAACTATTGATCCATATCCACGGTTTAGCCAGTACTCATCGGTGTCGGGCGATTCCGGTTCCAGATTGATGAACTTGCCTGTCAGCCAGTAGAAGGGCTTTCCTTCAGGGGTAGTGTAGTCAGAATACTCCTCACTCCAGTACCCGCGGGCCTGCCGGGCTACTTTAAGACCATTCACTACCGGTACAGCCGGGAAGTTGACGTTAAGACATACTCCGTCAGGCAAACCGTGAGACAAAACGTGATGGATCACGCGCTCGATCTCCTTTTCTACAGGTGCAAGATCCACTTTCCACGAATGGCTCAGGATTGAAAAGCCTACCGAGGGAATACCTACAACGCAACCTTCCATCGCTGCTCCCATAGTCCCTGAATAAATGTTGTTGATAGCCGAGTTGGAGCCGTGATTGATTCCCGACAAAACGAGCGTTGGCCTGTGAGGTACAGCTGCATGGAGCGCAACCTTGATGCAATCCACCGGAGTTCCGTTCACACTGTAAACCATAGCATCGCAGCCGGGGTATCTGTCACGCTCCTTAAGAATAAGCGGCGCGTTTACTGTAAGTGCCGATGATTTTCCGGATTGAGGTGAATCGGGAGCGACCACGATAACGTCACCGAAACGTGATGCGATCTGTGCAAGAAACTGAATCCCCGGAGCGTCAAATCCATCGTCATTACTGATCAATATGAGAGGTCTGAGATTGGTCATATCGTTTTTCATTTATATTTTTGTGCAAAAATAGTGAAAATTCCTTATTAAATTGGTAACTTTGTAGCAATTACAAAACTTTAAAACGCTATCGATATGCAAATCCAACGTATTCAGAGTCTTTATCTCTTTTTGGCAGCCGTGCTCATGACCGTTACACTGTTCATGCCGGTTCTCGAATTTCAGAATGTCGTCAACCCCGATGAAATCCTTGTCATCAAGCCACTTGGCGAACTCGCCCTCCTTATTCCCATGGCCCTCACGGCATTGTTGATTTTCATTGACATTTTCCTTTATACTGACCTCCGGTTGCAGCGTAGAGTGCTGGTTTTCTCGATCCTTTTCACCATTCTTGATGTGGCCCTCATCGTCTTCATGGTATTCAACGGAGCTGTTGATTTCACAGGTTCGATATCATGGTGGAGCTATGTCCTTATTGCGATTCTTGCCCTTGAAATGCTTGCCAAGCGAGGTATAGAGCATGACCGTGACCTTCTGGAATCAGCCAACCGTCTGCGTTGAGCCTTACCCGATTAATCTTATTATAGCCGCGCCGTAACCCTTCATTACGGCGCGGCTGACGTTATCTGCCGGATTACGAAATGTAATAAGACAAAAAAACTTATGTGAATTATTGTTAAAATAGTTCACCATGGGGACCGGGGATTGTGAATGTTCGGATTTTATCCATATATTTACAAAATTATTTATTATTTCAATCTGATTAACCTTATGGAACTGCGTGATTCATCCCTTGAAAATGCCGAAGTGCGTCGGGATGTTACTCTCAATGAGCCGGCACCGGAAGATGCCGCAAAAGTAGAAACCGTGAACACAGTCCGGGCTCAGGAGCCTGAGGATGTTGATTCACCTCTGACTAAAGTGCAAATAATTGAACGCCTTGCCGAAATGCTTGACGGAGATGCGGCTGAAATTTCTTCTGACGAAGTATCGAAGCTCAAGCAACAGTTCTACATGCGTCGCAGCGAGGAGCAGGTCACGGCCGATACTGAGAGCGATGCCGCCTTTGTAGAATCGGCTCCCGATGAAAGTGACGAGAAGTTCAAGGCATTGCTCAACGGTATCAAAGAAAAGAAGGCTGCCTACCGTGCAGCAATCGAGGCCGAACAAGAGCGCAATTACGAGTTGAAAAAAGAGATTATCGCCCGTCTCGTCGAGATGAGCGAGGACACCGATAACGTGAACCGCGTGATACCCGAGGCCCGTGAACTTCAGGCTAAGTTCAAGTCGATAGGAGAGGTAAGTCCCACGGTTTCGAGCGAAGTATGGAAGCAGTACCAGGAGGCATGTGAGCGCTTCTATGACCAGTTGAAGATCAATAAGGAACTTCGCGACTATGATTTCCGTAAAAATCTCGGTGAAAAAGAGCTGCTTATTTCCGAGGCTCAGAAACTTCTCCAGGAGGAGGATGTAGTCGTTGCATTCCGCCGCCTGCAGGTGCTCCACGAAAAGTGGAGGGAAATAGGACCCGTCACCAAGGAATTACGCGAGGAAATCTGGAATAAATTCAAGGATATTTCAGCCCATATCAACAAGGCATATCAGCTGTTTTTCGAGGAGCGCAAGGCTCGCGAGAAAGCTAATGAAGATGCCAAAACTGCCCTCTGCGAGCGCGTCGAGGCACTTGAATTCGATGGCATTACCTCATATTCAGCTTGGGATGAGATGACCGCCCGTATACTTGAGGCCCAGAACGAATGGAAGCAACTCGGTTTCGCGTCAAGAAAGGCCAATAACACGCTCTTTGCCCGTTTCCGCGCCACTTGCGACCGATTCTTTAGTGCTAAGGCTGAGTTTTTCAAGAACATGAAGAACACTCTTGCTGCTAATCTTGAAAAGAAGACTGCGCTTTGCGAGCAGGCCGAGGCCCTGAAAGACAGCACCGACTGGCGCGCGACATCCGACAGTCTTGTTGCCCTGCAAAAAGAGTGGAAGGAAATAGGTCCGGTTGCCAAGAAATACAGTGATGCCCTGTGGCGTCGTTTCCTTGCAGCTTGTGATTATTTCTTTGACCAAAAGAAAAAGAATACCACCGATGCCCGTAAAGTCGAGCAGGAGAACCTTAAAACTAAAAAAGCTATCATCGAAGAACTCAAGGAGCTCGAAAAGAAGGACCTCGAAAGAGGAGAACTTCTCAAGGCAATCAGGGACCTCCAGGCCCGCTGGCAGCAGACCGGACATGTACCTTTCTCCGAAAAGGACAAGGTATTCAAGGATTACCGCGCGGTTGTAGACCGGCTCTATGACAGTCTCGGCTCGCGCGACAAGAAGAGAAATGCGGCTGATTTCTCGTCCAGGATTGAAGAAATCGGCTCGGATTCACAGCGTCTGTACCGTGAACGTGAACGCCTTGCCCGTGTATGCGAGCAGCGTAAAAATGAACTTAATACCTACGAAAACAATCTTCTGTTCTTCAATTCCAAGTCAAAGACCGGTGAATCTATGCTCCGTGAACTCAACCGGAAGATTCAGCGGCTCAAAGATGACATCGCCGATATTGAAGAAAAGATAAAGCTCATCGACGGCAAGCTCCGCTGATATATTCCGGGCAACGGTCAGATTAACCGGCTCCGGATCAGATAATTGCTTTGCCGGTCATAAGGCTGTACCTTATGGCCGGCAAGGTGAATAACCGGTGCTTCCTGGCCGACGGGTCACGGTGGCCAGGATGTGAGTATTGATTGATAGTTGGATAACGATATGACAATCATTCAGAAAAAAGGGAAATATGGCAGATTTCTGCATAACATATTGACCTTCATTGATTTTATTATATTAAACGGCGTCTATTTACTGACGTGTGCCATGAACCCCGGGGTGGAGGAATGGCATCAGCGTCTCGTATGGCTTCTGGTCAATGTGGCCTACATCCCTTCGGCTGTATGGTTCAGTTCGATACATAAAGTCAGGACGATCCAGATGGACAGGGTAATGGTCAGCTCGATGAGGGCGGTAGGAATCCATGCGTTACTGTTCATCTCGCTTCTTTATATAATGGGCATCGACAGCCTGCCGTGGCGGGTATTTGCAGAATTTTACACTACGATAGTACTGCTTTTCCTGCTATGGTGGACGGTTTCACATTATGTAATCAAGCGGTATCGCCGCCGCGACCGCAATTATTGCCGCGTGGTGATCATCGGCACGGGATCCACGGCGGTAAGGTTTTATCAGGAAATGCTGAGCGATGCCGGATTCGGCTACAACTTCCGGGGCTTTTTTGATGAGGAATGTCCCGGGGATTTTCCTTACAAAAACCTGTATCGTGGTAAGATCGAGGACCTTGAGAGCTATATAATCGAAAACAATATTGAAGAAGCCTACTACACTCTTTCGGGTGAAGACGGCAACAAGGTAAGGCAGGTTGTCAAAATATGCGACAGCACGATGGTTGATTTCCGGTTCGTGCCGCAGATACCCCGATACCTCAGCAGGCAATTCCATCTTGAAAGCATGGGGCAGATGCCTGTTATGGTCACGCGTAACAATCCCCTTGACAGTGTGGTCAATTCCACATTGAAGCGGGCCTTCGACATATTCGTGTCAGGTACTTTCCTGCTTTTTTCACCGCTGATCTTTATTCCGGTCGCAATCGCCATCAAGTTGAGTTCGCCGGGCCCCATATTCTTCAAGCAGAAAAGGACCGGCTATCGCGGGCAGGAATTCCTTTGCTGGAAGTTCCGTACAATGAGGGTGAATGATTCGGCTGATACACGTCAGGCCACAAAGGACGATCCGCGCAAGACAAAAGTGGGCGATTTCCTTCGCCGCACAAGTATCGACGAGCTTCCGCAGTTCATCAACGTATTTTTAGGCGATATGTCGGTCGTCGGTCCCCGTCCCCACATGCTGAAGCATACTGAAATTTACTCGGGACTGATTGAAAAATACATGGTGCGTCACATTGTGAAACCCGGCATTACAGGTTGGGCGCAAGTCAGGGGCTACCGCGGTGTAACCGAGGAACTGTGGCAGATGGAACGACGTGTTGAACATGATATATGGTATATCGAGCACTGGACATTTTTCCTCGATATTAAAATTATGATACGCACGGTTTTGAACGCCATTGCAGGCGAAGAAAACGCATACTGAATTTCCCGAAATGTTGCCCTCACATCTGTCAGAAAAGGAAATCGGAGAAAAGGCAGCAGGACTCCTGCGCCGTTTCTTCGGCTATTCCTCTTTTCGCCCTCATCAACTTGAGATAATCACCGAT
The DNA here is from genome assembly GCA_964546905.1 of uncultured Staphylococcus sp. Lineage (GTDB taxonomy): Bacteria > Bacteroidota > Bacteroidia > Bacteroidales > Muribaculaceae > Duncaniella. Next base: position 65,939 of record CAZJKU010000004.1, on the reverse strand, counting down.
GCTGTTAAAGGTCATGATCTGACCGTATTGATGCCCACGGGAGGTGGAAAATCGATATGTTACCAGATTCCGGCACTTCTCGGTAGCGGCTTTACTATCGTCGTATCACCGCTGTTGTCGCTGATGAAGGATCAGGTGGAATCATTACTTGCCTGTGGAATACCTGCCGCCTCGGTCAACTCCCTTCAAAGTGAGGATCTCAACGACAACATATTGCGTCAGATATCAACCGGAAAAATCAAGGTACTTTACATATCACCCGAGCGACTGCTCGCCGAGCTGCCGCGATGGAGCCGTTCATTGCCGGTGGATCTGATAGCAATTGATGAGGCTCATTGCATCTCTCAATGGGGACATGATTTCCGTCCGGTCTATACGCAGCTTTCAAAAATCAAGGAAGTTTTTCCCGGGGTTCCGGTAATGGCGCTTACAGCTACTGCCGACAGGCTTACCCGAGAGGACATTTCCTCACAACTGAGGCTGTCAAACCACAAGTCCTATGTCGGTTCGTTTGACCGTCCTAACCTCTCGCTTAAGGTCCTTGTCAATCCCGGGAAAACTCAGAAACTGAATATCATCTGTCAGCTTATCGACAAGTACCGTACCGGCGCAGGGGTGGTTTACTGCATGAGCCGTAAAGGGGCTGAATCGATGAATCAGGCGCTGTTGGAAAGGGGCTACCGGTCGGCTGTGTATCATGCCGGACTGTCGGCAGAAGAGAGAAATCTCACTCAGACGCGTTTTGCTGCCGACGATCTTCAGGTTGTATGCGCCACCATTGCCTTCGGTATGGGTATTGACAAGAGCAATATCCGGTGGGTAGTACACAATAACCTCCCGAAGAATATCGAGTCATACTATCAGGAAATAGGACGTGCGGGCAGGGATGGCGCCAAAGCCGAGACTGTGATGTTTTATTCATATTCCGACATCGTTACGCTCCAGTCATTCGTCGACGAGAGCGGGCAGAAGTCGATCAACACGGAAAAACTGGAGCGGATCAAGGCTTATGCCGAGAGCAACGTGTGCCGCCGACGCATCCTTCTGAGCTATTTTAATGAAATCTTGCCCGAGGATTGCGGTAATTGCGATGTATGTCTGAATCCGCCCGTCAGGTTTGACGGAAAAATTGTAGCCCAGAAGGCACTCAGTGCCGTGGTAAGGGTAGAAGAGAAGGTGGGAATCACCATGTTGATAGATATACTCCGCGGGATGTCGGGAGCTGAACTGATATCTAAAGGTTATCACCTTATCAAGACTTACGGCGCCGGACGTGAGATGAGCTTCGGGCAGTGGAACCATTATATCAGTCAGATGATACAGCTCGGAATGCTCGAAATAGCCTACGAAGAGCACAATCATCTTCGGGTAACCGATTATGGAAGAAAGGTGCTTAGAGGAGAGGTGGATGTGCAGCTGTCGAAATATGTTCAGCCGCAGGAAGCCACCCGACGGAGAAGGAAAGAAACTGCTGCACATCCGGGGGTTATTTCCACGGAGTACGCTCTGAGGATTAATCTCATTCAGGCTCGCGAAGAACTGGCAAAAAAAGAGGGTATCGCTCCCTATCTCGTTGTCAATGATCGCGTTCTCGATGATATTATCAGGGCCAAACCCGTCAGCATGGAGGCATTTGCGGCAATCGAGGGTATAGGTGAGAGGAGAGTAATAAAGTATTGGAAGAAGTTTGTCGACACGATCCGCAAGTCTCTCGGAATGACTGCCAATTCGGGTAAGGGTGTATCGGTAAAGGAAACCCTGTGGTTGCTCGACAAGGGGTTCTCGCCGGCTGAAATCGGTGAGATAAAAGGCCTTAAGACGACCACCGTATATGGTCACATCGCCGAGCTCATCGACGACAATCAGTTCAATGACTTTGCTCGCATCGTCACCCGAGCCGACTACCTGCGAGTCATCAACGCTTACGAAAGGAATCCCGAAGGTGCCTCAGAAGAGTTGCGCGGAGAAGTGGAACCCGGAATTATTAAGGTCGCTCTTGCCATTTCAAGGTATCTGTTACGTAGCCGCAGATGATCAAAGCCATTTTCACGCCCATAGGGGAACTCTTGTTGGGTACCCGCAATGGTCAACTTGTAATGTGTGATTTTCCTGAACGAAGTGGTGGAATCGAGATCACTTTAAAACGTGCTATGCCCGAAGATAATCATGAAGATGGTGATGTCATATCAAGGGCTGAAAATCAGCTCGCGGGATATTTCGCCGGAAAAGTACGTGACTTTGACCTACCGCTGGATTTTACAGGCACGGAGACCGAAAGGAAACTGTGGAAGCTATTGTCGGAAATCCCCTACGGGGCGACGGCAACTTATAAGGAAATAGCCGAAAAAATGGGCATGGCCAATGCTGCCAGGGCCATAGCGTCAATGATAGGAAGGAATCCGCTCGCGATTATCGTGCCCTGTCACAGGGTTGTAGGTAGCGACGGAAAATTACACGGATATTCGGGAGGAACTGAAATCAAGGCCAGGCTCCTCACGACAGAGGGTTCACTAATTTGTTGAACGACACCCTGAGATCCGATATGATAGCCGCAAGCGGGGTCAGAATGGGCGTAAACTCCTGAATCTTCCGAGGCATAAAGAGGTTCAGTCGCCCCGGATGACACTTTATGACAAGTTCAGTCCCGAGTTCCATCGGTTCGCCGTCGATATGCACAGCCCCCGGCTCTTTGCGGCGTATGATCAGCTCGGAAGTGCGGATGGTATCGATAAGCGCGTTTTTCTCAAGCATACCGGTGAGCAGGTCAACTCCTACGAGGGCCGTGGTGAGGGTATTGCCGCTATGAATCAGGGTCACGTCGAGAAGACCGTCGGTAATGGATGCGTGAGGTGCAATATAAGCGTTGTTACCATATTGGGAAGCATTGCAGACGGCTACAAGAAACGCTTTCTCCCTGAGGACCTCGCCGTTCATCTCGATTGTGTAAAGCTCGGGCTTGAACGTGCGGTAAGTTTCAAACGTACTTTTGATATAGGTCAATTTTCCGCGCTTCTTGTGGCGGGCGAAGGCTGAACTGACCGCTGCGTCAAATCCCACTCCGAACGTACAAAAGCAGGGAATATCATTGACCGTCATGTAATCAGCTGCAACCGGATTATTCTCCTTAATTACTTCGATGCCTTCGCGTATTCCAGCAGGTATTCCGGCGTGGCGGGCTAAACCGTTGCCTGAACCGCAAGGAATGATTCCGAGAACGGTATCGGTTTCCCGTAAAGCCGCGGCAGTCTCGTTGACAGTACCGTCACCGCCGGCGGCAAATACAGCGTCGTAATGGTTCTCGACAGCATGAAGGGCGAGTCTTGTGGCATCGCCGTGGCACTTGGTGGTATCCGCATCTATCTCCCAGCCTTCGGGCGAAAGAGATTCGATGACTGCATTTTCAAGACCTTCTTTCGAGGAAGTACCGGAGATAGGGTTGATTATCAGTAGCGCTTTCACAATGTCGGGTATCGGGCTTTGGTGAAAAAATTACACTGAGAAATTTAATCTCAGATCGTGATTCGGCGGGTAGAGCCGCCGATCTTCAAAATATATATGCCTCGGGCATTAATCCTGAGCCGGTGAGTACCTGCAGGGATTGTCTCGGAGGAGATCAACTGGCCGAGAATGGTGAAAACCTTGACCGTGACCGGGGCTGTTGACGTGATATATATATAGCCGTCCTTTACGGTGGAGTGTACCGGATTCTCTGACTCGGTCGATTCCATCATGACCTCGACGGGAGGATTGTTTACCTCTTCCCATTTAGGCGCGGCAGCCTGCATCACTACCGTCGTGATGAGCAACATTAATATTGAGAGAAGCAGGCGCATTGATGAAAAACAAGGATAAATATTGTGATTCTGACCACAAAGGTATAATAAAAAATGTATCTACCCAAATTCATTCAAGATTTTAACCAATTAATCATTATTTAGCAGCATGATAAGGATGCAAAGAGGAATAAATTGATTATCTTTGCGGAAAATTTGATCAACATGGCTTTTTCAGAAAAGAAATTATATGGCCTGATAGGCTATCCTCTAACTCACTCTTACTCCCGGGTGTATTTCAACAATAAATTTGAATCGGAGGGAATCGATGCCGAGTACATTAATTTTGAGCTGCCCGATGTAGGTGACTTCATGGAAGTGCTGTCGGAATATCCCAATCTTGCGGGCCTGAATGTCACGTTGCCTTACAAGCAGCAAGTGATTCCTTATATGGATTCACTCGACGAGGAAGCGCGCCTGATCGGAGCGGTCAATGTGATCAAGATAATCAGGAACGGGGAGGATTTTTCACTGAAAGGTTATAATTCCGATGTGGTGGGTTTCCGCGATTCCATCGCTCCTCTCATCACCGATACAAGGAAGAAAGCACTCATCCTGGGCACCGGAGGCGCATCAAAGGCCGTGGAGCGGGGGCTTGCAACCTTAGGCGTGGAGTCAATGTTTGTGTCGCGCACGCGTCGCGATGGAATCATAACATATTCTGACATCACACCTGAAATCATGGCCACCCACAAGGTGATTGTCAACACGACTCCTCTGGGTATGTATCCCCATGTTGACGAGTGCCCGGCCATTCCCTACGACTTGCTTACCCCTGATCACCTTTGTTATGACCTGCTCTATAATCCCGACGTGACACTGTTCATGAAACGTGCCCGCAGTGAAGGCGCGGTGGTGAAGAACGGTCTGGAGATGCTTCTGCTTCAGGCGTTTGAGTCGTGGCGTATCTGGAACCTTTAATATTACTGCGATGAATCAAGCCAAGAAATGGATTTACTTCCTGTTGATGTTATTGTGCATCTTTCCTGCCGAGCTCACTGATTTCGGCCAGGCTGTCACGCCGGCGTTAGCATTGTTCCTCGGTCTCGCCTACGCTCTCGTGATAGGTGAATGTCCTTACCCGAAATTCAACAAAAAGACTTCTAAATATCTTTTGCAGGCATCGGTAGTGGGACTCGGCTTCGGAATGAATCTCTTTGAATCCCTGAAATCGGGTTCCGAAGGTATGGCATTTACTATCGTTTCGGTGGTGGGTGTCATGCTCATAGGTATAGGGCTCGGAGTGATGCTGCACCTCAACCGCAAGACTTCCTACCTTATTTCATCAGGTACGGCAATCTGCGGCGGAAGTGCCATAGCGGCGGTAGGTCCGGTAATGAAGGCTGATGAAAATGAGATGGCAGTGTCGCTTGGCGTGATTTTTATACTCAACGCCGTGGCTCTGTTTATCTTTCCCCCTATCGGTCAATGGGCTGAGATGACCCAGCAACAGTTCGGCACATGGGCTGCGATTGCGATTCACGACACGTCGTCGGTTGTAGGCGCAGGCGAAGCCTATGGACCTGAGGCGCTTAAGGTCGCCACATTGATTAAACTTACCCGTGCGCTGTGGATAATTCCGCTTGCTTTCGTGACTATGGCTGTATTCAGGGACAAAACCGGGAAAATCTCAATTCCGTGGTTCATATTTCTTTTTGTCCTCGCCATGATCGCCAACACTTACCTTCCCCTTCCTGAATCCTTGACCTCGGCACTCGTTTTCATTGCCAAGAAGGGGCTGGTACTTACACTGTTCTGCATCGGTGCGTCGCTGTCGTTGAAGACGATAAGGAGCGTAGGTGTGAAACCGATGCTGCTTGCGATAGCACTGTGGATTATCATAGGTGTATCCAGTTTCTTCGTTGTGAAGGCCACTGTATAATACTTTTGAGATGGACGTCCGGCGCTTCACCTTGGACCGGTGTCCGCTATTCCCGGTTGCTGTTACGTTCATTATCGGAATCCTGATTTCGCAAAGCGGTTACGAATGGCTTGCGTTAGGGATCTCGACGGTTATTGCAATCATATTATGCTTCACCAGATATTCTTATGCCGGAATCCTTTCAGCATCTGTGGCAGCAGGTGTCCTGGCAGGGATAGCGGGCCGTCCGGAGTCTCCGCCTGAGAACTTTTTCGACCGGGACCTCGTGTTGACGGGTGTTGTTGAGAGAATGGATGAGGGGGATGCGACCCGCAACATAATTGTCAAGATTGATTCGGTCGATGGCAGGTACGTTACGCCGTTCAAGGTCTTTGTAGTAAGCTGGACGTTTAATCCCGTGATAGTTCCTGCCGACAGGATTGTCTTCTCAGCGCAACCTGAACATCTTGACATGACAACCGATCTGCCGCTTGAATTTAATTATGGTGAGTATCTGTACCGTCAGGGTGTCGTCGCTACCGCATTTATACAGGAAAGCGGTGATGTTTATTCCATCACTCCCGAGCGAGGGATGCGATACTCCTGATGCGGTTACGCTCGGAAATCGTCGACATGATTTCGGCATCGGATCTGATGCCTGCTACAAAGACGTTTCTCATCACAACTCTGACCGGTGACCGCTCCTTCCTTACTCCTGCTGACCGTGATTTATTCTCACGCGCGGGAGTGGCGCATATTCTTGCGCTGAGCGGGCTGCATGTCGCAATTATTTCCCTGGTGGTTTCGTGGCTACTGTTTCCTCTTACCGTCCTGCGCAGGAATAAGTTGAAAATGTGTGTGATAGTCGTTGTCCTGTGGGCTTACGCCATCATGACAGGTCTGACTCCATCGGTTGTGAGAGCCGTGATTATGGCCTCGGTATTTGTCCTGTCAAGAATCCTCGAAAGGCAGCCGTCGCCGTTGAACTCATTGAGCTTCGCTGCAATATGTATTCTGCTGTTTGATCCGTCGGCAATCTACTCAGCCGGTTTTCAATTATCATTCGCGGCTGTTATATTCATACTGCTGTTTGCTGAAAAACTAAATCCGGTAAATAAACGAAACCGCCCGCTCTACACGATTGTAGCGTGGTTCACTACTTCATTTGCAGCTGCAATGGGCACCGGGATTGTTTCGGCGGGATATTTCCATCAATTTCCGGTTTACTTTCTGATTGCCAATATCCCGTTTACTTTACTTTTGCCCTTTACGTTGGGCGGTGGAATACTGTTCCTGATTTCTGGAGCTTTGGGGTTGCATTTCCGGTGGCTTGACTTAACTCTTGACTTCCTGTGCGTTATTCTTGAGCGGATTGCCGATGCGGTTTCCTCCCTTCCCGGGGCTGCAATCGACGGACTTTATGTTTCACCCTGTATGTTCGCTGTGTTTCTGACAGGAATGGCAGCCGTCGCTTTCATGCTTCACACTGAGGGAAGGCGTTCAATTGCGGTTGCGGCGTCCGTCACCATTATCGCTGTTGTGATTTCGGCATTTGTTCCGGTGACGGTGAAGGACAGCGGCGTATACTTTCCGCGCCACAAGCGATACTGTATTATGATGGTGTCTTCACCTCCGATTCTCGAAGTGTTCACCACTGCATATATCTCGGATTTTTCAGAATTGGAAGAGCTGGTTCGCAGGAAGTATTTTCAGTTCATGACATCGAGAGGGATAGACAGTATCAATATATCAAGGGTGAACAATTCGGTTGTGACCGTTGACGGAAGGAAATATGTTTTCGCCGGAGATGCACCGGCACTTAATTATAAAGAAGGAACGGAGTTGATCCTGACACGCGGTTTCACGCCTGACATGATAACTCCGTCCCTCGATCTTCCCAGCAGGGTTTTAATCAGCCCATGTATCAATTCCGGGACTGCACGTAAGATTTCGTCGCGTCTTGAAGAGATCAACGTTAAATCAGTTGACCTGAAGACCGAATCTTACACCGGTCGCTTTGAGAAGAAGTGATTATTGGACATATTCCTTTTTCCCGTTGTGAATATAGATGCCCGGATGGGCAGGGTAGGGGTAAGATACTCCGTTTAGATCGAAATATGCTCCATTACCGTTGCCTGATGGATCGGTTGTAATCACGGTTGCACCTGATGTATCTCGCTCAATCCTGAAGAAAACTTCCTTATCCACCTGATGCCCTTCGTAATAGAGCACACCCATATATTCTCCGTCGGCCATGCGTGAAAGGTCGGCGGTCACCTCTCCATTCTTCTCCTCACCGGCAAGTATGTAATATCTCTCGCCCGTGATTCCGTAAAGTTCGTAACCACCGTCGCCATGGAAGATTGCAAGATGGGGGGCATTGAAGAAGTACCCTTTTTCACACCTGATCGTGAACCCGAACTTCACGGCTTCGGGATCCTTAACGGGATTAGTCTGGTCAAGATGAAAATCGGTGATCGTTACCTCGGTGGCTTCGGTCTCTTCAAGAACATTCACTTCAACCGGGGTGCTGACGGTGTGGTTGGCATCATCGCGCCAAACGAGCTCATATTTTCCGGCTGCAAAATCCTGATCCTTTTCAGCTGAGAACTTTCCGATATAGTCAGTAATGTGTTCTCGCTCATCAGGCATGATATCAATAGGCCTGAATACCGATACGGCCACGGCAGTACCTTCGGAATCAATGAGATAAGGGGTGATTCTGTTGTAATACTCGGCAGTTCCGCTGTTTTCAACCGTAAACGTCATAGGGAAATCAAGATCCTTATATATAGTAGCAGGAATGCCGATATCGGTAACGGTCACGGTTGCATCGGTCGCGCCCGTCAGTGTCGCCTCTCCATTCTTTACAGCAGCATAGACTTCAGCGGGATAACCCACAGGCATCCTTACGGCGCTCCATTTGCCTTCGACTTTGAGGGCAGGAGTTATTACGTAGTCGCCATCGGCAAGAGAGGGGAATTTCACCTGCAGATCATAGCGTCCGTCGCCATTGCGATAACCATCTACGCCCGGACCTTCGGCAAATACAACTTCACCTGTTGCCGTGTTGCGGAATTTCATTCCGAGACGGGAATTGGCCGGCAACGTCGCAAGGCTGTAATTGAAATATTCCCCCGTACAGCGGAAGTCTTCGTCAGCCTTGACCTTTTCCACGTCGGGGAGGAAGTCGGTGACATTATACATAATGTATACGGGCTCCTCATTTCCTGTGCCGGGTTGGAATCCCAGTGTCGCCACCTGACTTGAATTAAATCCTCCTGCACCCCCTCCCACTCCAAGGTCATCGGGATTGAGAGCCGTAAGAAGAAAATAACCGTTTGACAGTCCGCCCCAACCCCAGTTGAAATGGAAATATCCCTCGCGGAAGCCGTCGCAGATGAACTGATGTCCACCGGCAGTGCCGGCGCCGCTATACAGCACGGGTCGCCCTTCGGAGAGTTCGCCGTAGATCATATCTTCCCATTCGTAATAACCGTAAAATACACGGTTAGGCATCCATAAGGAAGCCGAGTATCCGAAGATATCTATCAGTGACATTCCCATCTGCGTGGTGGCGGCCCCGCTGCCTCCCGGCTCATAGTGCATGTCCACGCTGATGCCGCAGGCAAGCATGAGTTCGGCAACTGCTTTCTTGGATTCTTCTGAACTCTCCCGGTCATATCGGTCGGTCATATTGTTCCAGTCAAAAGGAGTATTGTCATAGTCAAAACTCAATTCCTCTTTTCCCGGATCCCAATAATAAGAATGTGTTCCCTTTCCTTTGGGTGGATAATTATAAAACTTCATTGCCTGAGCCATTGCTGTCGCCACACAGCCGGTTACGGTTTCATGTCCGTCCACTTTGGGGCAAAGCTCATTGTAGGGGGATTCCTGATTCCATTCGGTGGAAAGGAGGGGGGAGATCTCGGCGCGATCCCTTAGAGGAATCTTGAATGTAGGGATTCCCTCCTTTCCGTTCAGGGCCTCGATCTGTTCATTATAATACCCGAGCCAGTCTCTTAAAGCAGGATTGCCGTCTATTGAAAATGAATCGGTGTCGGAATATCCCAAAACCGCAGGCAGCCTGTCATCGTCAGGGAGCAAGACGAAACTACGCGAGTTTCCGAAAACGTATACTCCACCTTCAGTAGAAATAAGGGATATTTTTTCAGAACCGGGCGCGCGAGCCGATTGCCGGGAACTGTCACTGCGGTAACGCATCAGGGCTTCCTCAGGAGACAGATGAGCTCCGAAAGAGTATGACGAAACCGATAGAAAGAGAGCGAGTGTTAAAGCCGTTTTCTTCATATTGGGAATAGGAAATTGAAATGAAATTTTTCTTTATAACAATATTTCACAGCATTTTGCTCATTTTGTCGTGCTAAAATAACTCAGTCACACGTCGTATTAGAATGAGTGAATCCAAATGACTAATACTCAAACACATATATCGAAATTACAAATATGACGTAAAAAACCGCTTCAAAAACTTGCACAATTGAAAAATTAAGTCTAAATTTGCATCGCAAAATCGCTCAACAATGGTTCCTTGGCCGAGTGGTTAGGCACCGGTCTGCAAAACCGTTTACAGCAGTTCGATTCTGCTAGGAACCTCAAACAGCCCCGACATGAGTCGGGGTTTTGTTGTAAATAACAGACTTTCAACGATTTACTTTCGCCCGTTGTAGGTCTACGATTATAAAACAGGTCGGCACAATCGCGGGCTCAAAATCAGCGAGTTACGTAATGTGTCGGCGCAAATTGTAGGCACTTAGAAATGGCGAAAGTTACAATTAAACGACGAAACGAAAGCGAGCGGGCCGACGGCCGCGCTGCTCTTTATGCAGTATTAAATATCCAACGTGAGAAAATCCGTATTCCGTTGGATATTGCAGTTACCTCGACCGAGTGGGATCAGGTTGCAGAAAGAATTAAGGGACGCTCTCAGGATGTTAAGGATAAAAACCTGATAATTTCAAATACTAAAGCAAGGATTTCCGATATATTAGTCCGGGCGCGTCTTACCGGTGAAGTCTTGACAAAATCGAGTTTCCTTAGTTTATATCGGCGCCCACCTGAGACATCGAATTTCATCCAGTATTGCTGGCGACATCTCGACGCATTAGGGGCTGCTCTTAGGAGTGAAACGCGACGTCATCATAAAGCAGCAATCCGAAAACTCGAAATATATAGTCCGAATCTTGATTTCAGGGATATAACTCCGGATTTCCTCCGTGTTTACGCCGCATATCTCCGGGACAGTCACAACAATACCCCCGGAACCATTGGGAAAAACATGAGTATTATCCGGACGCATTATTATGCGGCCATGCGCGCCGGACTGGCAAAAAATAACCCATTTGAGGCGTACAGATTGCCACAAGCCGAACCGGTTGTCGTTTACCTTACAGAAAAGGAATTAAATACCCTAATCGACCTTTTCAGGGCTGACACGCTCCCGGAAAACGAGCAGGACGCTCTTCGTTTCTTTCTTTTCATGACTTTTACCGGGATGCACATCTCTGACGCCCGGAACTTACAAATTGAGCAGATTCTAAACGGCGAAATCCATTATCGACGAATTAAAACCGGTGTGGCGGTTGCCATGCCCTTATCTGTTCCTGCCGCGAAACTGGTCGCTTACTATGCTAACGGACGACATCGCGGAAAGCTCTTTACATCCCTTCCTACTGATCAGGCGTTCAACCGTGTAATAAAACGAGTGTGCAAAGCTGCTGATATAGCGAAAGCCGTCAGCGCGAAAGCGGCCCGTCACACTTTTGCTACCCTGTATTATAAAAAGAATTCCGGCGATCTCGGTACACTTTCAAAATTGCTCGGACATACGTCTGTAACGACGACGATGATCTACGCGCACATAATGAAAGAAAACCGAGTCGCCGGAGTAGCTGCTTTCGACGATATGCTCTAACCTGAGGTCAAAACGACGCCGTGGCTTCGTCGTTGGCTGGATCGTCAACGTCGGGTGGCGTGGCGATGGTGACGATGATCTTGCGGATAATCTGGAGCGACCGGAGGCGGCCAAGTGTCGCGGAATCGTCGGCATCAATATTGGCCAGGTCCATGATTACGCTGCGGGTTACTTCATCGAGTGCCGTCAAGTGGGCGCGGCTGAGATCCTGATCGGTCTGAAGATCCTCGATTACTTCCACAACGGCGTCGGTGATCTGCGCGCCTGCAATTTCGATTCTCATCGCTGGCCTCCTTTCCCGGCTGCGACCGATGTCTTCAGCTTCAAATATTCAAGCATTGATGCGAGGCTTTCAGCCGGCATGGTCATACGGACTTCGCTGATGACGATTACGGCAAGTGTCCTGCCAGGACCGGTACCATCGGCGACCGACTTTATCTCGATCATGAAATCCGATGGGGTGACATGCCATTTCTTGGAGTCTGGAAACCGCTCATTGAGCCAGTCGACGAGGTCCACGAGCACGTCGGTAACGGCCTGCATCGAGTCCGTGCCATCGATCATGACTTTTTTAAGAGAGTTGAGATACTCAATAAGCAGCTTACCCTTCTTTGTTTTGCCGGTAGTAGAGAAGATGTTCGCTCTGTAAATAAAGCAGGCTCCGTTCATCGCTGGCCTCCTTTCTGGTCCTTGAAGATGGAGATGTTGATGGTGGCGCCCTGGAGATGGAGGGCGACGTGATTGCCCCGGGCCGTGACGGTGATGGTGTCAGCTCCGGCGGTGATGTCCTCGGCCATGTCGGCCAGGAACCGGCGCAGGCGGGAGGCTGAAATTTTGCGCTCGTGGCGCACTCGGGTGGTGGTTGAGTTCGTGTCCATACGATGATTTTGTTTAGCATTTAAGACAGAAAAACGGCTGTCATATCCCGTCGCTAAACAAAATCATCGTATCTCCGAAGAGCCGGTATGAATGGATATGGCAGCCGCAAAGCTGTATCAGTATGAGCACAAAAAATGCCCGAAACTATTTCCGAGCCGTTAACCGTGGCCCATCGGTATCGAATACGATAATTTTGTTTAGCACTGCAAAACTACAACAATAAATTCACACGGCCAAATTTTGAGGGTGGAAAATTATCAGAAAATTTTTCGCAAAGCGCCCCCGCCGTGTGGGCGAGGGTGCGTGTCAAGTGAATAATATAAAGGTGTAATTCAAACGAGTGTAACTTGACACAATTCCTGACCTAAGGTATGAAGAGCGGTCTGAATTTTTTGCGTAGTCTTTGCCGACGGATTACGATAGCCCGATATATATTGCGAGAGCTGAGCGGCTGAAATACCCGTGAGCTTTGCCAGACCTCTATAAGAAATAAGATCGGCATAATACATCAGAAATGAAGGCACATCGTAAGAGAAAGCGAAATTCACTTCCTCAAAAGGCTTCCCTTCCTCCTTGAAGAAAGCCTTCATATCTTCATACTCCGAAATAAACTCTGCTATAGCTTCACCGGCAGTAGCTCCATCGCCATGGACACCCCAGCCGAGATTATTATCATCAGGCATATAAGCTCCGTATGAGCCATCTTTCCCGCGTTCAATAAATACTCTTACAGTTCTCATAATTGGTTACATTATAGTTTAATATTTAATCATGAATAAAGGTTGGGGCGATTGCCCCTCCCTTTATTTTATTCCGGCATCTCGAAGGATTGCCTTGAGGGTACCGGTCTTGACTTCCTCGGAGCCGTGGTTGCTTGTCTTGAAGTAGTTTCCGGTTATCGGTGAGTACCATAAAGGATGACCATTTCGTTGTCGCCCCGTGTCCCAGCATCCGGCCTTGCTGAGCAATTTGTGTAGTTCCTTATATTTCATTGCCCACTCATTTTGAATTACAATGCAAATATAATGCTTTATTTTTATTTAGCAAAATATTTCAGACATTTATTCAAAAAAATTAAAGGTCGACCTCGGGATGACCGGGGACGACCAGTGGGAGAGAGGAGTGGAAAAGGAAGAAAATTGCAGAAAAAGATTTTTGCAGATTTTTCACAAAAAGTCCTGATAATATTTGGGGAATAGCAACATAATCGTTACTTTTGTATTGCATTTAAATTCAATCAGACATGAAGATTACAGCATTGATCGAAAAGAACGACAACGGTTATTATCAGATTTCATCCACTGATGAGATTGAATCTTACGGGCTGGGTGGATATGGTTATTCGGTAGCCGAAGCAAAGCAGGATTTTGTCAAAAGCATCGAGGAAGCCAAGGAGATGATCATGGATGAATCAGGCTCTCTCCCTGATGGTATTGATGACATCGAGGTAGAGTTCGCGTATGACATACCTTCGTTCTTTAATTATTTTGACTGGATCAACGTGACGGCTTTTGCGAAAAAGGCCGGTATAAACGAATCCAAGATGCGCGCATATAAATCAGGCTTATCGGCGGCGTCGGAAAAGACCATGGAGCGCATCTGCAACACAATTAAGGCTATGGGAGCTGAATTATGTTCGGCCACTATATAGCAACCGCTTTTTAAATACACCTGAGAGGCTGTGTCAAAATAGGCGCAGCCTCTTTATTTTGAAATGCTTCAAGCTAAAACACCCCCGCCGTGACGGGCGAGGGTGAGCAGGTACAAAGGGATTGGCCGATGCAGGAGAGGTTAATGATCCTCAAGATCTTTTGCCGCCGGATCAGTTTCTTCGGAGTGGTCTTCGGAGATGGGCTCGTCAGGCTCGTCAGGTAGATACAGGGCCGGATCCTTGGCGCGGGCCTTGCACTGCTCCACGTAAAGGTTGTAGGCTTCATATTCGGCCATGGCGGCGTCGGCATCCTCGATCGTGGCCGTGGCCGGAGTCGTGGCCCGGTTGATGGCCTTGCGTTGGAGCGCAAATTCCTCGGCCTCGGTGTAGCGCTCCCTGACCAGGGCCGCCACGCGCGCCTCATATTCAGCCCGTGTGTAAGGCGGCAGCGTGTCAGCCTCCACCTCCTCCCATTCGCCGGCATCCACGCCTTCGGTCAGAAGCACCCGCGGCACGTATATATCAGTCCCTTTGCGATGGAGCAGCTTGCCAGCCCCGGCCCGCAGCTCCCCTTGTCGTTGTTTCATCATGATAGGTTATTCTTTTTTATTGATTATCATTCCGCCCGAGGCGATGGTTATGTTGGTATGCTGGGCGAGCTTTGCCTTAACCTCGGTCCATGCCTTTACCTCATTGTCCCAGTCGGCCTCAGCCTCGGCAGCAGTGTTGTAATACTTTCCGTCAAGAGTGTTGATATTGATGGACTTGGCTACCGCGACATTGATTTTAGTGACCTCGACCAAAGCTCTGTACTGTAAGGTTCCACCGGCAACCCATTTCAGAAAGACCAAATCTCCCTCCTCAGGCAACTCAGCGTCCGGCCCTAACGTAATCTCGTGGACTCCGGGCTTTATGATGTTGAACGATCCGCCAACGTCCGTTATCCCCGCCTCGATCACATTATCGAAATTCATCTTGGCATACACCACCGGATGAACCGTGATGACAATTGACGGCGACGTGAGCGAGAAGCCGATCATGTAGCTCATCGTGTCAGGCTTCAGCTTAGGGCAGTCGGCAAGCGACACATTCGCTCCGAGACGGTAGAGCGACACCTGTTCAAGCTCCGTACAGCCCATGAACGCATCAGTCATCCGGTCAGCCGTCAGCCCGTCCACGTTGATAGCCCCGACGATCTTCCCGAGACTCTGACACCCTGCAAACGCCCCCCTCAGATCCTTAGCCTTCAAACATGCCCCCGAGCCTGTATACCACTGCGATGTGGAGTCGAAATTGTAGATTGTCAGGTCGGCCACTTCGAGCCTCGGATGATTATGGAACAAATATGACAGGTTCGCGCCTCCCTGGTTACTGATCATCGACTGCGCCCGGCAGCTCCGGCCCACCATATTGGTGCGGACCGTCATCGGCACGCCGTTGACATTCGGAAACTCAAGCCGGCTCTGATATATCTCCATCGCCTCGGTGAAGCTCAGGGCAGTCACGCCGTTGAGCGAGTAAGTGTCGGTCAACTGGTCATACCCGCCACCGAGAGCCTTCCACATCGACACAAACAGCCACCGCCCCGACTTTATGTCACCCTCCTTGTCGGTCAGTATTCCGGCCTTCACCACTCCGCCTTCCTCTGCCGGAGTGAGCTCCGTATAGGGTGTAAGCTCGAAACTCGTCCCGCAATAAAGTGGGGTCCACTTCAGTTTATGTTTAACCTCAGTAGTGCCGTTGTAGCCATAGTCATCCTTGATCTCAAGAAAGAAGACAGTGGCACTTTCACCCCTTACGAGCCTTACACCCGTTGCAGAATTATATCCGTAGCCACTCCCGCCGAGCTGCACTAACGAGGCACTGTCGTGCGACGTCGTTACCAGCAGCGTGTGCATTGAGGCCTGCCCCGACTGGCTCAGAGCCAGTGTCACAAGATGGGTGCCGTAATCCTTCACCTTAGCCACCCGGCACCATTGCCCTACAGTCACCGGTACAGACCACGCTTCCTCGGTAATCACCCTTTTCCACGGCTTCCATTTAGTACTAAAGATTCTTTTATATGTTACTCCCAATCCGTCAGTCAGCACCTGTACATAACCGTTTCCTGCAAATTTGTAAGAATGGAGGGAGAATAGATTATTTGAATTTGGAGGTCTATTTGCACACGTATTTGTGGCGCTCGCATAGTATACAGTTAGATTTTCATCCTTAATTGTATCTAAATTTTCATTAGTTAAAAGTTTAGTCATGAGCATATCGGCAGAAGCAACAGAAGACTCCTCAGTAGCCATTTTTTGCCATTTGCTCCATTCGACATCAAAATATCGACGGTAGCAGGCATAGCCCGTATTCAAATATTGAATCCAACCGTTTGTCCCATAAGTATAACACTGTAAATTAAACCCTAATTTATATTTTGCTACGTTTTCAGGCTGACCGGCTACGGTATTTCCATAGCCGGCATAGTACATTGAATTGGTTGTCTTAATGTTATCCAGATTGGCGTCATTAGACAATTTTATTATAGCAGTCCTGTCATTGACAAGCGATTTGGTATTGTCAACAATCCGCTGCGCGCACGCGCTGTCAAGATATTTCTTCTTTGCCATGACTCAACCGGTTAACCTTTCTGAGCCGGAGTCGTAGGCTCGGTGCTCATCGACTGGGAATTAAACATCGCGTCAATCTCTTCAACCGTGATCACCTCCGGCTCAGCGTCCTCAAGGGCCTTGAGGCGGGCCTGAATATCTTTTAAGGCAGCATCATGTAATTCATAAAGTTCCTGCTTAGCATCGCTCCAGAGATAGATCGTACCACCGCCTATGCCTCCATTAGCCACCCAGCCATTTATAGATTGCTGCGAGACATAGATCCTGTCGGCAGCAGGCAGCACACCGCGTCCGCCTGTACCCATGGCTCCGAATTTATCGGCTCCGAGCCACCATGTATAATACTTGCAGCTCAGCGACGAGGCCCCCACCCGCAAGAGTAAGCTCATTCTGGCTCTATCGAACACAATGGAAACATTCTCATTTCCCGGCTTGAGCATCGCCGACTGCGTCTCAGTCGTGACACCATTCACGAAGTCGGAAATGAAGATGACCTTGCACTCCGGAATCTCATCCTCGATCTGCTGGCGCTGCTCCTGAAGGAGACCCGTAAGTGTATCTTTATCGGTAATACCCTGAAGAAACTCCTCCACGTCCTTAAACGTGTCGATCACATCCTTAGCCCCATTGGTATCAAGCAGCTTATCAAGGGTGCGTTCAAGACCATCAATATCATCCATGCTATCCTCTACCTGAGCCGCAAGAGTCTTGCCGTTGGCCAGGCTGTCACCCACGGTTGTCTCGACAGCACCCACGCGCACGTCCATGTCAGCGAGTTCCGATTGAGGGTTGAAAACCACCCAGTCATTCCACGTGTCGCCACCGTCATGACTGCGGCGGCATTTAACCGAGCCGTCGTTGTCAAACCACGTGTGCATCACTATCAGGTTGGATGTTGACACAAGCAGCAGAGAAGGGTAATTTTTGTTGGCCGACGCATTATTTCCGACCTTATACATTCCGCTTTTCTTAGCCTCGTCAAGTTCTACCGTACTCTTCACCGAGCCTGAATCAATAACCGCGAGCATCTTGTCGACCAAATGCTGCGTGCCGGCCTTATCCAGATATTTGTTACTGTTGTTGGTTGTTGGCATATAATATTGAGAATTTAAAAAGTTAATAATCAGTTGAACATCGCGTCAATCTCATCTTCGGTGATGCGCGTTGACATGTCGCCGCCACCCGCCACCGGCGAAAGCCCCTGGGGGCCGGCGATATAAAGACCATTGTCGCCCCTGACCACATACAACCGCGACTGAAACGGCTTCACCCCCGAGTCGTAGGCCACGCCGAAGTCCCCCTCGTCGGCCCAACGGCGGAAATACTTCACCGTCAAAGTGGAAGCCGACCGCTGCGGCCCCACGACCTCGCCGCCCTCGACAGGGTCAACCGTGCCGCCGCCCGAGATGCGTGACTGAGCGAGCAGCAAGCAGCCCGAGGCAGAATCATAGACCACCGAGCAGAGATGAGCGCCACTGCCGAGTGTAGAGCTCTGCTCAGCGTCCACGCCATCCACCACCCCGCCGATCCATATCAGCTCCTTCTCCTGCGTCACGGTCACGTCACCGCCGCCACCACAACTGCACTCCGGCAGATACACCGCCGGCACCTTACCGTTGGCATCAAGCGGCGCCAGGCCGTTGGCCTGGCCGATAGTACGCTTGATTTCCTCAATACCTGACGAATTTACCCGTTCCTTTTCAATGAGGTCCGTTATGGTGGCTGTATTATTGCGGCTTCTCTCATTCAAGGCATCGAGCACCCGGGCAACCATCTCGTTTGAGACACTCTCCGGATCTTCGGCTTCATTAATCTGTTGTATGAGGTTATCAATAAATTTATAGTCTGTTTCTGCCATTGTAGTATTGTTTAGTTAAATTCCCTGCTGAACTCTTTAGAGTGAATCCGGCGGCGACTGAACTCAGTTTCATCAGTTATTTCCGGCGTGATATACTTTTCGGACTCTACGGCCGACAGCTTTATTATAAATGATTGTGGAGATTCAGGACGGGCACTGTAATTGAAATCTTCTGCCTCGGGGATGACTCTTACAGGATGATCCGTTATACCCAATAAATACACTTCATCACTGCCGAGCATGTCCATTATAAAAGTAATATCTTTCGGAAGTTTCACGCCGGTTTTCACCGTTATTATCAGTTTTCGCTCCAACCTGTCGCGGGCTGAAGTATAGTAATCAGTAAGAGGATCATAGTCATCAATAATCGTATCTTCGCTTTCCTTCCATTCCGGAGAAAAAGTCGTTTCTCCGGTGAGTTCGATTATTTCGAATACTCCGAGCGAGTTACGGAATTTCAACCTGTATCGCTCTTTAACCGCTTCGGCTTGCTCAATCACCACACTGCAAGCAAAAGAATCGTTCCGGAAAATATCGAAATAATTGACCAATATCCCGGAATCCACGAAAAACCGATAACGGACAGCGTTTAAATCGAGGGCAAGAATCCCTCTTTCAAGGTCACTGATGACAAGTTGCTTGCCGGTCATCTTTTCGACGATTTTTAAAGAGGCATTATAATTGTCGTTTATGAAATATAGCGGATATAGCTCAGATTCTTTCAACAAAATGCGCCAGCCAGCAGTCCTCGTCGTCATGAAGAAATTTGTGTTATCGGATAAGAACCGCGTAGTAAAAATGTCCTCGTCAGGTAATTTGGCGATTTGCCGGTAATTCTGGCGGGATATACCTCCGGAAATAGCGAAATACTGTTTTTTTTCGGTAACAGGTCCAAGAAAAGAAACTTTGAAATTTCTTCCATTCTGCATATTATCATCATCAACAACACAAAAGATCGTAGGACCGGGGATTGATTCATCATATCCTTCCGGTTCAGGTGTCGACGGTGTAAATGCGTCCAGAATTTCTGAAAGGTTGATAGAGAAAGGATAGCTGACACGTCCTGTATATACGATCTTACCTTCACACTCAATTTCAAAAGGATAGCCGACAGCTGGCTGCCCGCTGAAATTGCGGTCGTCACGCATTATTATCGGATTCCCGGTGAACACGAGACCTGAAGGAGTGGTAGGAATACTATCGCCTGATGAATACATTTTATCAAAATTTTATAGAGTGAGTGAACACCGTTCCGCAAAAGCGTTTGTCACTATCAGATTTTGCAACAAATCGGTCACGCTCAAGCGACGGAGTCACCATGAACCTGTAAAACGATTTAAGGTTTCCGGCGTGATCCTCGTACCAACGGACAAACGTTGCATTGACATCCGATACTTGTGGAGCGGCAATAATGTTGTTACTTTCCATGTTGCAAATATCTTCATCTTATTGCGCAAGTCAAAGGACTACTCAAGAACCCATCGGGCAATGAGCTCGACCTGATACTTGACCGAGATGTTAACCCGGCCGATGGGATTCTCGCTCCATTCCCAATCTTCTTCGCCTTGCTCACCAAGATCGTGCAGCTCGAAAATATCGTATATAAGGGTTGCCATATACTCTCTTAATAACTTGGCCCCAGGTTTTCCCGGTCTGATCAATTCCGCATCAGTGTCCCACGTCACCCCGCTTCGGTAAATACTTACCGGGACAGCAGAGTCGGCTGTCACGTCATACCAGTCACCTCGATCTCCGTGAGGCGTATAACCCGAGTTCCTGATGTATTCCTTTGCGGCGGCTTTCCTGTTATCCATGTCATCAAGCATTGCATCAGTAAAACCGTCGGCGTTAACGGCCCACTCAAGATGACGCGCTGCGGCAGCAAAGTCGGGTATATTCTGCTCGGCATGTATATCGTAATCTCCATGAGTGGTGATGGTGCGTAATTTCATTTCGGCATTGAGCTTATGAATGCCCGGAAAGGAGTATGAAATTGTATCAATAAGACAACGGACTCCGCGGAAAGTCACCGGTGTGAGTAGATCAATGGATTGACAGTCAGTTTTGCTAATCCTTACCGGTAACTCGACTGAACGGTTTCCATGTCGCAATATTTCGTCATATCCTGCCCAAAATTGAGCAAAGAGTCCGTCCTTGAATTGGAATAGAAGCGAGAGAGTAGGATGGTTGCCGTCGGCATCCATGAAAAGCGGCTGGCCGTCGCTCCCTTCGGCATTTACGCGGCCCACAGTAGTGTTATTGAAAGTATAGGCTATCATGAAGGCGAGGGGAGTTGTTTCGCCTGTTTCACCGGCATCCTCGTTGCCCTTGATGAAACTGTGATAATGGCGGCTACCGACGAAGAAGCCCGGACAATTCCCGTTGAAAAAGTGGTCGGTGGCCTGACCGGTGCTCACATGGATTATCGGAACCCACTCGTCGTCACTTGCAAGGTCGAGCGGTTCAAGACCCGGAGTTGCCGGATCCCAATTGAAAAAACCTGTCGACGATTCATATACCTTGTTGTTTACTTCATCAAGTTTATGCCATGTACCTGTCACAAATTCCCTCGCCAAAAATGTCGAGGATGCCCTGACAGCTGTCCTTAACGCCGGTGCACCATTTCGTGACTCAGGTCCTTCATCGCGATCATCATCACGATAATCTCGCTCGTCATCACGGTCATCGTCAGGTTCGGGATAGTCCGGTTCCGGGTATTCCGGGCCTTCATCAGGATCATCATAGTAATCCCAATAACTGTCGTACCTATCACCGTCCCACTCCAGGGAATTCCCATTGTATTTCCATTCACCCACTCCTGAACCGAGTTTTACCTTGCTGACATCAAGCCCTTTTACGTAATCCTCAAAACGTTCCACAACAGGGGCTGCTCCTTCAATCGAGCTCTTTGCTGAAAGTTTCACATATTGGCGCGGATTATAATTGATTAATTCCGGAGCAGTGGAGAGCGTAATTACCTCTCTCGCAGCTGGCTCCTTGATAATGTCACGGATTAATCGGAGTGATACCCGACCGGTATCGAAATTCACATTATATACCAATCCGAAACGCACCCATAGGGCATTGAGAAACTCAGACACCGTGCAATCCGGAAGCAAGTCAGAATAACGTAGTTTTCCTGTACAGATCGCATCGGCAGTATTGTTCAGTACCACCAGTCGCGACAGTTCAATGTCTTGTCGAAATGGGTTGCTGTCGAGCTTCATACCGAGATCGGAGAAAATGAACTCAAGCAACCGCCATATCCTGATGAACGCTGTTAGACCATATCCCGCCGGTACTGTTACATCGGTTACGGTACCGTCGATAATGCGTTTGATTTTTCCCGGCTGGTCAAGACTGCCTGATGAAGATGGAACGTTAAGCAGCTCCCAGCATGTCAATGTCCTATCATCCAGTTTACCTGAGTCCTTCCCTAAAGCAATGGGAAAAACTGCGAGCGGTTCAGACTGTGGATTAGCCTCCTTATATAAATGTTCGAGATAGCGCACGAGACTGTTGACACCGTCTCCGGTGTACCCCATGGACTCTCCGGTAATATCGTCAGGCAAATCCGATAGTTCCGAGAGCTTCTTTTCACACCACTTATTATAAGCGGTTGAGTTATCAAAACCGAGATTGAACGTAATGCCGTCGGTGTACCCGGCGCTTGTTATGTTGACCAGGCCACGGCGAATGTAGGCACCGTCGGTCAGCGTTGCCACCTTCTCAGGCCGATTCGGATCAACTCCTGAATCTATACGCATGGGAAAATCGAGCAGTCTGGCATTACGCCTTGTTGCCGGTACCGTTGCGGGTATCGATTGACTTCCTCGATCATTAAATATCGGATTGGTATCCTCTATTTCAATAGAGAACCCTGACGGAAGGTCTATAGCTTCGTTATTAATTTTTATCTCAATCATAGAAGTTACTATTTGCGTGTAAACGGATTGCGGGCGCGGTCAATAGTTTCCTTCGCGTCCTCGATGTCCTTGTAAACTATATAAGCACGGATAGCCTTGGTGGCTGCGCGGAACTCCTTAACGGCCTTTGTAAATTCCTCGATGCTCAATGAGGGAGCCGGGGCGGTATAACCACCGTCGGCATATCCGGCTGAAGGAGCAACTGCGGTTCCGGTGCCGAGTATTTTATTACGCCGGATCGCTTCTATCGTTCCCACGGCGTCGACAACGCGCGGGTTATCCATAATCGGCTTCGGCACCACATACTCGCCGCGATGAACGAGCCCGGCAACCTCGTAACGGTCGCCGTCACCGGTGTAACCGCCGTCCGAATACCCCGATAAAACGCGCTGGGCGGTTTTCGGCGAAGTATCACCGGAACCGGCAGTGCGGCTGGGCTGCATATTCTTTATTTTGTCGCGTTCGGCTTTCGCGCTTATTACTTGCGCGGCTCCGGTTGCTGTGAGCATAGGCGCGGCGATAGCACCGCCGATAGGCCCCAGATCTGCGAACGCCTTTATGATTGAAACCGCTGTATCTGCGATAATCTGGGAGATCTTAACGGCGAAATTAACGTCGGCGTACTTCTTCTGGATTTCGAGTTTTTTATTTTCCTTTTCTTCTTCGAGGGCTGCGGTGTCCTCGCTGTTGTTCTTGGCCTGTTGTATCAGTACGTCGTATTTTGCGTCACTTTTGGCGATTTCTGCGTCTTGAATAGCCGAGAACATTGAGCCGGACAGTTGAGCGTAATAATCGAAATATTTCTTTGCGTTGTTTACCTGTAAAATCAGGCGGGCTTTTTGGTATTTTTCTTCCGAAATGAGACCTTGATCGTGCATATTTTCGAGCTTCAATAACTCACGATCGTACTCCTGTTCCCATGAAAGGCCGGTTAATTCCTGTAACTGAAATATTTGTTCTTGATACTGGTAATTGAGGGCGGCGATCCGGCGTTGTTTCTCGGTTTCGAGGGCGACTGTATCTCCTCCTTGACGACGGGTGATCTCTATGGCCGCCTTATAGGATTCCTCCAGCGTCCGGAGCTGTAGATCGTGGGTTGCCTTGATCCCGGCGGCACTGGTGGTGTCAGTCGAAAGCTCGCGAAGTTTTACCGACAGTTCCCCGGTCTCAGTAAGCAGTTTCGTATTTAGTTTACTCATTTCAGCATACAGCTTTTGTCGGGTTTTCAATAGTTCATCTGAGTTCATGCTGCAGTCATCCTCAAGCTCGTCGTAGTGGCGTTGCATCTCAGCGAGAAGGTCAGCATCGGCCGAGCGCTGAAGATTGAGCAGATAAAGATTGGCCGCCTCTTGCGTAATCTCATTTCGCGACTGAGCCTCTCGAACGATACGATCCTTTTCACTGTAGAAGGCCTTAGTGGCCGCTAACCTGTTGTTGTATTCTTCTTCGTTGAGTTTGACGGTCTCGGCTGCGATGGTCTGATCGGCGGCGAGGATGTCAGCATTGGCCTTGTCAATCTGCTTTGTGATATTGTCGAGGGTCTGGGTATGGGTCTCATCGGTCTTACTCCGTAGTTCTTCGAGGGCGGCGACGAGTTCCACACAATATTGTTTCATCTCCTTGGCCTTGGCGATGGCCAGTGTTGTTCCTGATAATTCTGCATCCTTGTTGATATCGAGCAGCCGCTTCATGTGGGCAGAATCCACCGGAGAAGTAACCCGGTCGATGGAGTCGTCGCGGTATGTACCCGCTTCATGTTTGGTCTTGGCATTACCAAGCAGAAGCTTTTTCTCCTCCTGAAGTGCCTTTATACGTTTCTGAATACGGTCAAGTTCATCATCACTCTTTGGGTCAGCCTTTCGGAGGTTCTTAAGTTCGGCATCGATTTCTTTAAGACGTTTTACCGTTTTATCAGTTGTGTTATCAATGGCGTTTGTTAAATTGGTTTCCGTTTTTTCTGCAAAATCCTCGATGGATATGCCCATGTCGTCAAGAAATACCTTGAAAGAGTTTATGGCTTGTGTTTGTTCAGTATTCTGCATCTGATACCATTCGGAAAAAGTCATTTTTGACTGAGCGAGCAGATAATGATACTCTTCATTAAGTTGCTGCCTGTACTGGTTAGGATTTCCTCCGGGAAAATCTTTCGGGGCAGTCAAAAGTCGAGCTCTCGTCAAGTCTGCTTCCTGAGCCAACTGTTTCCATTTCTTATAGTATTCCTCACGGGCTTTATTATCGGCTTCGAGCAACTCCATGTACTGACCTTTGCTCGCTTCAATCCTTAGTTTCTGCTCAAGAGAAGCTATGTACTCGTCAAGAGCTTTCTTATTTTCACGATATTTCCCTGTTTCGGAATCGAGCGACGCATTATAGCCCGGAATAATTTTATTAAGTTCATTGATTGCCTTTATGCGATGTTCTTTCGTGTCCAGTTCATCCATTGCCACGCGACGCAACTCCATGAGGCGGTCGCGCTCAGTGGTAATTTTGGTCTCGACACTATTAATCGCATTCTTATATTTTTTTGTGGCTTCTTCCAGGTATGTCGTTTGCTCGGTAGCACCTGATGCACTTTCCCTGAAAGCAATAAAAGCAGACACTGCCAATCCGATTGCACTTACCAACAGTCCGACGGGGTTTAATTTAACGATAGAAGAGAAAATCCGCATAGCCTTCGATGCTTTCGTGATATTTCCGGTAAATAATGCCATAACCATAGAAGCGGCTGCCGTGGCAGCTCTATGAAGGTTCGTAATAAGAATACTTCGGTTTAAAGCAGTATTTTTAGCGGCAATGGCTGCAGTTGCAAGTTTAGTCCACAATACATATATTTTTTTTGCTGCTACCAATAGTAATAAACCTGCTCGATATGATGCCAGGGTAGCTATTGCCACAGCAAAGACCTTATTGCATTTTCCAAGGACATCGATCAGTTTTCCTAACCACTCCACTATTGTAGTCATTGCCTCGATTGTCGTTTTGATAAGTCCTCTTGACTCGTAGAATTTCAGAATGACACTCTCTACGGTAGAAAGGAAAATATTCCAGGCGGTTGAAGCGTTGTCACTCATTTCTTCATACATGGAATTGAAGGCATCAGTGCAACCGGTTACACTGCGTCGGAGCACAATTATATTATCGGCTCCGTCCAGAAAACGATTGAAAGCACTAACACTGCGTTTGTCAGTCATTTCGAGAGCGGCGTTAAGATCTACTCCTTCGGCATTAAGTTTTTTAAGTCCTTTCACCAGTCCATCTATATTCTTGACGGGTCCTCCAAGTGCAGTGGCCAGCTTTCCGTTTGTATCGGCAAGATTAAGCAGTATATTTCGGGTGGCTGTGGCAGCACTGCTGGCATCGAAACCGGCATTTGCAAGATTACCTAATATAGCCACTGTGTCTTCAATGCTAAAGCCGAAACTCTTGGCTACAGGCCCGACGATTGACATGGCGGTTTGTAAATATGAGAAACTGAGAGCCGAATTGGTAGTACCGATAGCAAGTGAGGCGAGCATATTCTCTACTTCAGAAGCCTCTATATCAAAAATCCGCATTGTAGCACCGGCGAAAGCGGCAGCACTTCCAAGATCAGTGTTGACGGCCTGCGCAAATTTCAGGACTCCCGACTCCATGTCCTTGATCTGCTCCTTGCTGAAGCCGAGTTTTGCTAGCTCTGTCTGAAGCTCGGTCACCTGTGAAGCGGTGTAAGATGTAGTGGCACCCAGTCGACGCGCTTCATCCGTGAGATCCTTTATTCCGGCTTTCGTTGAGCCCAGCACAGCGGCAAGGTTTGAATTGGCCTTCTCAAAGTCAATGATTGTGGATATGGCACTCTTCAGAGTCCCTGTTATAAAAGCTACGATTACGGCACCGATAGCCCAGAAGAAACCTTTCAGTGTTTCTTCGATTTTTGCTAAAGACAAAAATGAGGTCTTTAAATTTTTCGATTCCTTGGTAGCCTGTTCTAATGCAAACTGAGTCTCATGTAACTGCTCCTGTAATTTCTTGTATAATTCAGGATTGGTCGCTTTAGATACATCATTGAATTGTCGCTTAATGTCATTTAAACGTTTTTTCAGCTGATTTACACTCATTGAAGCAAGATCGAACTGCTTGGCGAGTTCATTCATCTTAGCTGTATTCTCAGCGACCAACTTTGAATCTTCCCGAATGGATTTACTCAAATTTTTCCATTCTTCTGAGCCTTTCTTTCCTTGTGCAGCAAGTTCTGCCATCCGTTTTCGAGTGGCATTCATTTGCTTCTGAAGACCCTTATTATCCTTTTCGAGTTTATGATATTCCTGCTGAGCTTGTGTGGAATCAAGCTGAAGTACCCATTTGATATAATCCGGTTCTAACTTTTTCTTTGCCATAGTGTCATTTCTTCAATGACACAAAAATATTTTACCTATATTTAGCCACAAAGGACTAATACCAGACCACTAATTTGATTTTTAAAGATTGTTTTGACCGGAAGCCTTTCTACGACGATATTCTTCTATCCAGGTGCCTATATAACCGTATTTTGTTGATCGGCCCAACGAATCGTTCCACCTTCTGGCCTCCAATTCAAGATCTATCTCACGCATCTTTTTTTTATACTCCTTGCGCTCCGATTCATCCATAATTTCCCATTCTTCCCTCTCTTTTTCCTTCCACATATCCATAAGTTCCTGAGCCTTCTCTTGTTCCGACATGGCCGAAAAATAATCATACTTTGGATTACCGTTTTCGTCGAGTTCCTCTATTCCGTAATATTTTTTACGGATATAGGCGCGGCGGATCTCATTACGCTTTTCCCGGGCTTTGCCGTAATATTTAGCGATATATAACCAAATAAGTGCAATGAACGAGACTAACACCACAAGCCCCCACACAGGGTACTCAACCAACAGGCATACCAATCCCACAAAGAAGAAAAAAAGTGCCCACATCGTGGCTTTCATACTTTTTGCAAAGATGAACACGAGTAAACAGACCGCGAATAATACGACGTAGTGCATCATAGTTCAAGCCCTTTCGTAATTAAATCGGTTATCATGCCTGACACCGGTAATCGTAGACGGGCGGCTTCATTTTTCACAAGATCGAGCTGCCACATAGGTATCGAAACCGAGATTTTCACCCTCGGCTCACCATCCATCGGTCGGCGACCGGCGTTTTTACGTGCACCACCACTGCCTATTCCACCCATAGTTTCTAATTATATCGTTTGTGCAAAGATAATTATAATTTTTGAAACAGTAGTATTATTTCAAAACAAAAAAATATATATAACATAAAAAGATAACCCCGTAATGATTCAGGTTCTTAGCGGGGTTATCAATAGTCGTGGTGTAGTCAAAACGACGCCGTGGCTTCGTCGTTGGCTGGATCGTCAACATCGGGCGGCGTGGCGATGGTGACGATGATCTTGCGGATAATCTGGAGCGAGCGGAGACGGCCAAGTGTTGCGGAATCGTCGGCGTCAATATTGGCCAGGTCCATGATTACGCTGCGTGTTACTTCATCGAGTGCCGTCAAGTGGGCGCGGGTGAGATCGTGATCGGTCTGAAGATCCTCGATTACTTCCACAACGGCGTCGGTGATCTGCGCGCCTGCAATTTCGATTCTCATCGCTGGCCTCCTTTCCCGGCTGCGACCGATGTCTTCAGCTTCAAATATTCAAGCATTGATGCGAGGCTTTCAGCCGGCATGGTCATACGGACTTCGCTGATGACGATTACGGCAAGTGTCCTGCCAGGACCGGTACCATCGGCGACCGACTTTATCTCGATCATGAAATCCGATGGGGTGACATGCCATTTCTTGGAGTCTGGAAACCGCTCATTGAGCCAGTCGACGAGGTCCACGAGCACGTCGGTAACGGCCTGCATCGAGTCCGTGCCATCGATCATGACTTTTTTAAGAGAGTTGAGATACTCAATAAGCAGCTTACCCTTCTTTGTTTTGCCGGTAGTAGAGAAGATGTTCGCTCTGTAAATAAAGCAGGCTCCGTTCATCGCTGGCCTCCTTCCTGATCCTTGAAGATGGAGATGTTGATGGTGGCTCCCTGGAGATGGAGGGCGACGTGATTGCCCCGGGCCGTGACGGTGATGGTGTCGGCTCCGGCGGTGATGTCCTCGGCCATGTCGACCAGGAACCGGCGCAGGCGGGAGGCTGAAATTTTGCGCTCGTGGCGCACTCGGGTGGTGGTTGAGTTGGTGTTCATACTTGTACAGTTTGACATTTATAGACAGAAAAACGGCTGTCATATCCCGTCGTCAAACTGTACAAGGTTCACCCCGAAGAGCTAAAGTTGTATGGATATGGCAGCCGCAAAGCTGTTTATGTAAAGGCATAAAAAATGCCCGGCAATGTCCGAGCCTCTAACCGTGGCTCAACGGGATGGTGTGACCATCGTACAGTTTGACACTGCAAATCTACAACAATAAATTCACACGGCCAAATTTTGAGGGTAGAAAAATTCAGAAATTTTTTCGCGGATTATACGAATATTTTTATATAAATGCTTTGGTATATAAAAATTTATTTGTATCTTTGTAATGTAATAATCACTAAGTTAAATCCCAAAAAAGAAAGGAGGTGTATATGACATGACAGAAAAAGAAAGATTGATTAGAGCAATTTTCCGACTCTTGCTACTTATCGAAAACCGGTCTAATCAATCTATCATCCGCCAGATTCAAGGGCTGTTAAACGAGATTAGAAACAGTGACTAACCAAAAGCCCCCGGGTGACAGACGGGGGCAAATTTACAAAGAAATTTTTAACATGTATTTAGGAAAACGAGAAATTTTAAATCTTGACGAATATGAGCGTCTTCGTGCTGATGAGATTCACGACAAGCAAGGCGCTACCCATGTAGCATTTTCAGAGCTTGAGGGTCTGATTAATAATTCCGCCCTGGCGCGGCAGTACTTCAATCGCAGCCCGGCATGGCTTAACCAGCGGATCAACGGTAACATCGTGTTTAATAAAAAGGCCGGATTCCGCCCCGACGAGTATCAGCAGCTCGCCGATGCCTTCCGTGACATCGCGCGCCGTCTTGAGGCTCATGCGGCTGAGATAGAAGCCGCCGCCCCCGATAGCGAAGAATAACCCGTTGTTGGATAACGATACTCATGCGTCCAAAGTGCTTATTAATTTGACAATCTTTACCCTTTGACGCTCACCGGCTCTCACGCGGAGCCGGTTTTTTTACATAGAATCAAAACGCCCCCGCCGTGATGGGCGAGGGCGTGAGCGGACAAAGTAATTGCTGTCAAAGGATAACTATTGAACCGCTAAGAATTGCTGACCTATAGCATGAAGGCCGTTGACGATACGCCGGCGCTGTTCTTCACGAGGCTTTTTCAATGAATTGGCGTAATGGCTCAGTAGCTTCTGATTTATACCGGTAAATCGGCTGATCACGGCCATAGTGGTAAACTGCTCGGCTTGACGGAGCAGGGCCGACACGGCCAGAGAATACTCTATTTCGTAATCGCCGGCCACAAGCCACTCCGGAACGGGCTCACCATCGGCCGCCATATCGGCCGCCTGTGATTCAACAGCGTCCTCAAATTCCGCTTTAAGATGATCAAGTGAGGCGTTGGTGCAGAGTACAGCCCCGAAGCCATCGCAGCCCCATCCACAACAATAATTTTTTTCTTCCCAATATACTTCAACCTTGATTTTTTCCATGACTGATGATTTTTTAAAGGAGGGTGGCTTATCGCCACCCTGCCTGTTTGAAAATACTGTTTAACAAGAACTGGCTTAAATTATCACCCGAAGCGCCGTTGACGGTGACACGGCCTTTTTTCGTGGAGTGCTTGAATTGGCGGTGGCTTCCTCTCTGAGAGATGATCCGCCAGCCGTCCTCCTCAAGCATTTCAATGATTTCTCTTACTTTGTAGCGCTTCATTAATTAATACTGTTATCGTTTGACATCACAAAGGTAGCAATTTTTCTACTTTTTACCAAATATTTCGGTAGTAATTTTTCTACTATTTTCAAAATAATTATCCCCGCCGGAAAAATCCGGCAGGGACCACAGCAGCGAGCAAAGGCATTACGCCTTGTTATTCGATATTGTCGACATTTTCGTTTTCCTGAGCTTCAGGAGTGGCTGCAGCCATGCGTTTGCGTGCTTCGTCACGAGCCGCGTGGATAATCACGGTAAAGAACGTGAATGCTATCAGGAACAAGGTTTCGAGTCCTAAGGCTGCCAGTATGTTGACGAGTGCGGACATTTTTCCCCACTGCCATACTGCGAAGGCCACGCCGGGAGTGAGAAGGAGGGCGCCGCGGAGTATCGCGGCCACGATAATTTTAATTCGTTTCATTGTGTTGATAGTTTATGAAATTTATTGAAAACATTGTCTAATTTCTTCACCGAACTTTTTCCGGAGCCAGTCGCCGAACTCGTACCGGATATTTTGGAACGTCTCGTTATATAGAATCCCCCAGATTGGGCGGTTATAGATACGGTAATTACCGAGTCGTTTCATATCGAGAAAACGGATATACGACGGGTAATTTACGCGGGCCGATATTCCGGAGCCTGACGGATTAATGGTGTAATCCGGGTTTTGTAATGATTGTTCGAGAACGAGGGAGCGGCTTCTGGGATAGCCATCGGTAGTTATTGCTTTGTGGCCATAGATCTTTTTAGCTGCCACATCCCGCTGTTCTGCAAATATATTGCGGAAACCTTTCCTTAGATGTTCAGTAATATATTGCGATATGACTTTCGCATCCATGCTTAGAACGATTTAACGTTAAAACCGATTGACCAGCCCGCAAAATTGCCGTATAGTTCAGTTTCCGGCATGGTGTCAATGCTGGAAACCTCGATGCGCATAACTGCACATCCGGCGGCTTGATCTGCCAGCATTACGGCCTTCACCTTTTCGATCAGCGGTTGAGTTTCTTCCAGTAGCTCGAAAGCGGTTTTTCTTTGAGGGTCATATTTCGCCATGAGGAACACGACGCACATATTTTTTTCGTTGAACGAGTCAATACCGCCGGCGCCTTCGGCTCCCGGTGGCAATATGAAAAGCGACGTCGATCCTTTGGGTAGCCCCTTGATCTTATCGCCCATTGACTTGTCGACGGTAACGGGTAAAACATCGGTTATCCCCTCGATCCGATCGGCCACACCCTGCCAATATTCCCGGTATTGAGTTAGTGAGATCATACGGCGGCGAAATAGTGGTTTGCTTCTTCTGTTCTGCGTCGCACAAGCCCGGGCAACTGTCGTTTTACTCCATTCGATGTGGCGTACACATATCGAGCGAACTCGGCCCGGATTGTTGAGTCGTCCGGGTTGGCCTTTACCTTGTTTAGTAGCTCGGATTTCGACAGGCGGCCGATCCCTATGTTATAGGCGAGCGAAACAAGCGCGTCGAACTGGTTGTTATTGAGGTTAACGGACCCGATTGTCCGTTTTACTTGATTGGAGAACAGTTTTATATCGTTCTCAAACATCGCGTCGGCCTCCTGTTGGGTAATCTTCATTCCGGGCGTTACTCCGGCCGTATGCCCGTAGCCGATAGTCCATACACCGGCGGGGCAACGGTAAGCCGTGAGGCGACAACCCTCCCACGCCTTGATCTTCTGTTTGATTTTTGTTGATAGTTCCATAATTACTTGGGTTATTTGTTTGCTGTGTAATTCCTTTGTTGTTTTAAATCGTTGATATATTCAAATTTGCATTTATACAAGTAGATCATTACGGCCCAAAAATCGGCCTTTTCGACACCGTTAACATCACCAAACAGGCCGGCGGTTGCAACCTCAAACGTTATACCCGTCCATCCTGTCTTGTCGTCCGGTCGCTTTGGGCCGGCTGACTTGAAAATGATCGTAAAGTCGATTTTCTTTCCGTTAATATCAATCGGGCCGCTCTGGATCTTCTTCCATACGTTACCGAACAACATCGGCGCATGAAACGCCAGAATGCCCGGAACGCTGTCGGTTTCCGGTATATGGTAGAGGATCCGGGCGATCGCTTCATAACCTTCCGCCGCTTCTTCCTCGCTTGCGCCTGACATCGTTTCGATTATTGTCGCACACTCGATAAATTCGCCGAACGTTACACCGTTAAGCCAGTCACCCGGGCCCTTATGATTTCCGATTTCCGGTAATAGATTTCGAGGTGTGTCAAAATCGACTCGGAGATCATGTGGCGCCGAGCGCCCGGTGTGTATGAGATAACCAGCCATTATTTCGGCGGCAATACCTTCGAGCTCCGCGATATGCTCCGCCCGTAACATTGTATAATCGAGGTTTCCGAGTCCAATCAGGAAAGAAAACCAGCGAATACCGAAATAATCGAGGTCTATTGTCGAAGCTGCCAACATCGACGCCAGAACACAATAATATCGGTATTGCTTTGGCGTGAGCTCGTCGATCCACTGCGGAACGTCGACTATTCTCCCTCGTGTAGTAATCCGGATCATTAAAACGACATGCCTTTACTGTGAACAATGGGCCCGGGCACCGTGCGGTCGACAGGCTCGTTATCTGCGTCGAGGCTTGCCACGAGATCCTGTAACTGTGCGATGTATCTCGCTGCGTCAGATCCCAGCGAAGCGGCCACGGCGTCGCGGGCTGCTTTCTCGGCTTTCAGTCTTGATTTTATCGGCTGCGACTGCTGAACTTGCACTATTCCTTCGGGTAGCACTTCAACCGGTAGACGTTCGACGGCCTTTTTCATCGTCAGGAGTGCCACGGCGCGCGCTGCTGGCTCCATGAGTACCGAAATAACATCATCGTCGCCTCCGAGGATCGCGGTCATATACTTGCGGCCAATAACCGGAGCGACATCCGCGGCCTGTACTTCCCTTATCATCGGCAACAGCGTAACGAACAATCGGTGCGATCCAATATTATAGAACTCGTCGAACTGCTCTTTACTACGTATCAACAGCCCGTCGCGCATCTTGTACTTCCATGATGAAGTCCAGAACGTGAACGCCTCGCGGTCAAGTTCTGCGATCAGTGCGTCGGTTGCCTCGTATGCCAGCCGCAAAATATTTTCTTCATCGTGAAATTTTTCGAGTGCTGTCAGGCCCTTTTCATTTTCCCCGAGGCGTGAGGCGCGTCCGGAGTCGCCGTGCTGTGCGTCGAGTGTCGGGATTATCTTCAACCAAGTAAAGAACGCCACGGCCTGTTGCAAATATCGTAAAGCTGTCGAAGCTGTGGCCGGTATCTCGTCGGTTGCTTCTTCGTCGTTTTCGTAGAACTCCGCCAGCGCTCGGACTGTTTCGGGGCCAACGATAGCCTCGACGTCGCGGATCCCGAGCGGTAAAAGCGGTTCCCACTTATCGAACGTAATATCATCGGAAATCAGTCCGACGGCCATTACAATCTCGGCGGCTCCGTTGCTGTCCCTGTTAAATAGTTTCATCGCGTTTCAGTTTATAGGGTTGCCAATCGTATTTCTCGATGCCGAATATATCACACATTTGCTTTAACTCGATTTTCGGGGTTTACATTCTTTTCGGCGTCGACTACTGTACGATAAAGCCCGATACGTATATCATTACCCGGGTGATTTGCGTCAAGCATTTGCTGCCACGGTCGGCAAAGCACCATATCAGGGACGGCCGTTTCTGTGGCGTTATACACTTTGAGCGCGTACAGTTTTTCGGAGCCGGAGCCGAGTTTTGTATCGAGTATCAGGTTGGCGAGCGACGGATCAAGCCCGAAACCTGACGTCGCGGCCGCCTCTGCCTTTTTGCAGATTGCCACCTGTGCTTCGATGTAGTCTTTTATCTTTTTGTCGATCGGCGTTACCTTCCAGCCCTCGAAATTATTCGCTTCCGGGCTCCAGTAGTGTTCCGTATGCAGGAATTTGCCGGCGTTAGTTCGCCCGGACATCGACGCGGCAAATTTTTCCATCGCCTCGTCCTTAAATTCTTCGAGCATTTCGCGGCGGTAAGGTGTCCCTGTTTGCTGACATATTTCCTTAATACGGGCCTCTGCCTCGTCCCAATAGCTTTGGGGGCTCTCGATGTGCATAGAGATCGCGGAGGCGTTCTCGTTGTATGCTGCAAGTATATTGGCGAGTGTCCCGGCGAGTTCCAGCCAGTCGAACGCACCGACGAAACGCGGTACGCTGTAATGATCGTGACAATATGAGTAAATGTTATAATACCCGAGTGTAATCGGATATTTGAACGGGTCGCCAGGATCAAACAGCGGGTACGTATAACAATATCGAGAGTCAGGGAACGGCCAATCGGCTACCATTGCGTGTGTCGGTAATGCGTTATCGTCCCCGGGGTATATAAAACGGACTTTCGACGCCGGCACGTGTTCAATCTTGGCGATCTTAGGTGCTCCGATACGGCGACCGCGTGATAGTGTGATTTTAACCCAGAAACCTTCGAGATGACACAAGTCTATCAAGCAACGGTGCATTTGTGTTAAATAGTTAGAGGCTTCGAGCTCGTCGGTTATACCCTTGTCGACAGTCCATGCCCGGTAAAATGTATTGTTATCGGCCACAGCGTCGCGGTAGAGCCTCGGGCCTTCGCCCCATTGTAAACCGGCCTTTTTGCCCATGATACCCTCGCCGGCGTAGAATTTTTCGAGAACTCGGGCCACGTAGCCCGGTAAATCGTTGTCGGCGCCGAACGGTATAATTCGCGTTCCGTTTGGCCCGGATATATAAGACATGCCGAACGAGCTGCGGCCTCCTCGGATCATAAACGACGACGGCGCCCAGCCTGACGAACGGGCGTTCATGCTGAAAGTATATATTTCGCCGGCGCCGTTATCGACGAAACCAAAATTACCAGATCTGCGTATCATGTTTTTATCTTATCAGTTTAGCACCGTGCGACGTCCGTTAAATTCCATGATCAGCGGCTGCCAACAGTTGAGCGCGCGGCCCGTTTCGGTGTCGGTAAAGAATAGTTTATAACTTGCATTTTCGATTTTCTCGTCGTAAGCCTTTGGCCGGATCTTTGCGGCATTGATCGTTACGAGATCCCCGCCGGCGAGGGTCTGGCGGTTATACTTTCGGAACTTCATCGAGAACGTTCCGCCGGCGAGTGAAATCGCCTTCATTTGTTCGATAGCCTCGTAGAGATCAATTTTTTCAGGTGTGGCCATATCCCGTCGACGATTATTACATATATCACATAAAGGATCACGAGCCCGAGCAATATCGGGCCGATAAATTTTTCTAACGGTAAAGCGGGGTCGATCTCCGTCTTGCTTTCTTCCTTTTTCTGGTCGATGTCGTCCACTGTTCCGGAACTTTCGTGGCTCTCGGACGAATGAAAACCGGTAAAAGTGAGGTCGGACATCTTCGAGCTGCCGAACGTCCCGAGTAAATTCGCGTTATGGTTCCAGATAACGAGTACCGGACGACCGGCGTCGTCGCGCTCGATCCTGATAGTGTCGGTGCTGTTCTCGTTAATACTGGCGGCTGCGGTGTCTGACTCTGCGACGGATCCGGTGAGATCGAGCGTGTCGCCCACGGCTGTGTTGTCGAAAATTTCGTGCCGCTCGGTTGTTGAGCTTTGAGATATTGACCGGCTCGACCGACAGCCAACGCACAAGCAACAGAGAATAACGCAATATAGAACGATAGCACCAGCCCGCAAAGAACTGACGCGATAAATACTTTTATTGACTTCATATTTTTTCATAATATTACTGTTGTGTCATTGAGTCCAGTCGTTCCTGTATGTTTGATTTGAATTTTTCCAGTTGGTTCTCGTAGTGAATAGAGATACCCAGAAGCGAGGCGACAAAA
Organism: uncultured Staphylococcus sp.; assembly: GCA_964546905.1. GTDB lineage: Bacteria > Bacteroidota > Bacteroidia > Bacteroidales > Muribaculaceae > Duncaniella. The sequence continues at coordinate 29,625 of CAZJKU010000004.1, read as the reverse complement.
ATTGAGATCAGCCCGAACGCTGTTAAAACAGACTGGTGGATCTCACCCTCCGGCGGTATGAATAAGCCGATAAAAAGCAAGGAGATCCCGGACGCCATTGTAATGATTGCCATAGCGTAGATTATTACCTCTTTGAGAGTGAGTTTGTCAAATTCTTGTTTTAAGTGTTTCATTGTGATATGAGCGTTAATTACACTGCAAAACTCGTAATAATCGCGCGCGTACCGAAGGACAACGTAAAAACGCGCCGGCTTCACAGCCGACGCGCCTCGGGTTGATTTATGGTTTACAATCTTTTACCTTAATTTTATATGGTTTATTTCACCCTATGGTTCACATTGCTTTTCGGTTGCTTTTGTGATTTGAGGTGTTAGGACGAGTCCGTTTAATCTCTGTGACACGCTATCACATGGATATGCTTTGTCTTTGTCCGTCGGGTGAATGTAAACAAATTGATCCGGTAACGCCAATAATTTTTTTGCCAGTTCGTGAGATCTCATTTCTAACCTCCTGCCTGTTTTTTGTCGGCGCCTTCTTCGATTGTGTGCGAGCTGGCAAATTCTTCGTCGGATATAATGTGTAATCCGTCGGGATCGCTTTCCTCGGAGTTTGACGCGCTTTGCTGGCGGAATTTACCGAGAACGACGGCGGCGCGTTCGATCGCGTTAGTCGTTGCGCGCAACTCCGGATTTTCGTCCATTTCCTCGATACGTCCCATTACTTCAAAAACGGCGTATCTCGCGTTTTTTAATTGTCTGAAACAGTTTGAAACGACATCTTCGGACTCGTCACGGTGCACCGGAGTGGTGGCGAGGGCTGCTAGATCGCGGCGGATCATGTCGAGGGCTCGGAGTGTTTCGAGTGCTTCGAGCTCGTCCATGCCCAGATCCTCGGCGGCGTGTAATACTTGATTAAATATGAGGGTGAGTGTGTTCCGGTAAACTTCATGTGTTCCGGCGGAGTGGCGAAGTGCCTCGATTACTTGTTGTGCTACGGGAGTTAATTGTATATAGTTATTCATCGTTCTGGGTTTATTTTGAAATTAATAATAAGATGGGCATCGTCGATCAGAATACCGATAAATTTATATCAGGTAACCTATCACGGATGCAAAGATAAAAGAATTTTCTTAAATAAGGCAAATAATTATCTTAATAAGTAGTATTTTAACCGGCTGGCGACGATATGTTACCGACGCCGTAATTGCTGTAATTGCTTTCATTGGCGGGCTTGTTTGTTGTTTGACGTTTTTGTATAAATACGAAAAAGCGACCGCTTCTCCGTGTCGTCAAACAAGCCCGGAAACCGACGAAATAGTCGAGTTACTTAGGTTGGAGAAGGCGGCCGCCTGTATGTTACTTATCGGGCATAAAAAATGCCCGAAGGATTTCGAGCCATACGACTCGACTATTTACGGAGCGAACTCCGAGCTTGATTGACACCGCAAATTTCGGTAGAATAATGTGAACTAAAAAAAAAAATGGTTAAATAAAGTTAACGCGAATATTATATTTAATACAGATATTCAAAAAGCGAGCCGTAACCCGTCAGAATCCCGGCAAATGTGATCTACAAATATTTACTATTTTTCAAAAGAAATTCGGTCGCTTCTTCACTTAACCCCTTTTCTTTTTCATAAACGACCTGTATGTACAGACTTGGAATTGTCGTAAACTCCAAAACGCCACTAATTACAGATCGTTTCAGCCCCGTTATATTGTCGGCAATTTCCCGCGACATATATCTCGGTATATACCCAACGTGAACACCATTAACGCAAACTTTTACAGCTTTTGGATCGAATTTGTTATCTGGCTCCGGTATAAGAATAACCGGATCACCCTCTTTCGATCCTGTCAGGGCTTTGCGAGCTTGTTCCTTTCGATATTCAATGCCTTTAACTATGATACGATCATGAGTTACAGTAATAAGTTCTGCGGCTTCATTGAGGTATTTATGTGCCTTTTCTTTAATCTTCGTTATGTCTGTGTTATCCTCTCGACGAGATAAGAACACCACAACAACTAACATGAGAATAAGAACGACGGGGATCGCTTCCATTTTTGGTGAAAGAGGGGTTATTTTTCGCCGGTAACCGAGTGTTTGACACGGCAAAGTTACGAAAAATCGGCGGTAATGCGGTAAAAATTAGGCTTCAACGTGCAAAAATCGCAATTTTCGACCTGAAATTTTGGTCGCTAAATATGTAACACACATAAAATCGGCATATTAGGCGCGCGAAAATTAAAAACGCGATTTTTGTCACGCTCCGAAGTGCGGGGCCGCTCAGAACGTCGCCGGAAATTACCAGACCCCCTCGGGGTGAAATGTGAGCCGAAAAAGCTGTTACCGCGTAACAGGATCCCGAAAAAACACGACCGGCGCCCTCTGGTAGTGGCGTCGGTCGCTGGTTGCTGGTATAAATGTCCGGGTATCGGCTGGATTGTGGGTTATTACTTGGGCTTCCCTCGCTTGTTGGCCATCCACTTCTCGGCCATTTCGGACGCGCCGGAACTTGTGGCGCCGGTATCGGGCCGGGCCGCGATCAGCCAGACGCCGCGCATCATTAGGTACTTGAACGCGTCCGAAAAGTTCGTCGACAGCCTCGGGAGTTTCTTCGGGGTCAGCTTCTCGGACTTCTTTACCTTTGCGACGATCTTAGTTGATCCGCGGTACTTGACTTCTGCCCGGGCGAGCTCGATCGAGGATATAAGCTCGGAGCAATTCAATTCGTCGACGAGTAGGCGCGGGAGCTTTGGATTATTACCGGCCATAAGTTCGTGCATGAAATTAAATTCGGCGTTCTGTGGGATCGTGGCTTGCTTGCGCGATTTAAGGACTACCGTCCAACCCGTACGATTACCGGCCGCGTCGCGCTCGATAGCGTCTTTAATCTTTCCGGCTGCGTCCTCGCCCTGCCTCTGGTAATTATTACCGGCTCGGTCGTAATAGAGATTTAGAACCTTGCAACGATGATCGGCGAAAAATTCGAGGAACTGATCGGCGAGCTCACGGTACCAACCGGGGGGAATTTCGTAAAAGTTTTTGTGTACCCGGTATAACGGGCCGTCAGGTTGTGCGATCACTAACGAAAGCATATTACCGAAGTCCATGCCGCCGTCGAGCTCACGATCCGGGTCGATGTATTTAAGTTCGCCGGAACGGAACGCCGCCACGCCTGAACGAGTGCCGTCGGCGTACTTGTGTTCGTCACCGAATAGAACGTAAAAGCGGGCCGATTTGCGGACTCCGGGCTTCATACCGAGCACCGATTTAAGGAACTCGTGCATTTCGAGTGCGCCGTTATAGAGTCGTTTCGCATAATCGAGGGTTAATATATCAATGTTTATCAAGCTCGAAAGATTGATAAAAAATGTCTGGTTCTTTCGTAGCTTTAACAAACCTTCGGTATAATATTCGATTTTACGTTCGAGGCGGCCGATCCTCTTAACGTCTGGCTGCTGCTGCCGGTTTTCTTTGGTTAGCTTTATAAGCAATTTATTTCGAGCGTCGGCCGCCTGTATGATTTTGATTATTCGATCCGGATCCATTTCGGAGGCATAACGGAAATACCAATCGAACTCGCCTTCGGTAACGTCGGGCATGTCGGTGGTTATGGTTACGCCGAGAAAATAATGGGAACGCCCGTAAGTGATAGCGTCGCCGCGAAGTATAGGCATAACACGGGCCGCGCGTACGTCGGCCGCGTACTTAGCTTCGTCGAAAAATAGGTGCACGACCGATTTACCGGCCAATAACGAGGGATTGTCGAGCGATCCCAAAAACATAACCGAGCCGTTCCAGAACGAGTATACATTAGAATAATCGTCGACAATTACGGAACACCGGCGGCTCCATTCTTCCGGCGGTCTACGGCCTTTGACATAGTGAACGCCTTCTATCCAACCGAGTAACTTTAATCCGTTTTGAACGGCCGGCATGATGTTATTTATTAGATCCGAATACGTTTTCGCAACGAACGCCGTCGGAGCTCCGGGCATGTCGGAAATGACACGCCGGATCCGTCGGGCCTGTATGACGGTACTTTTCGCCATACCGCGGCCGGCGATCATTACGAAATTAGTCGTATCAATCCAATCGCACAACACCAACGCCTCGGATCCGAATTTTACCGGAATATTGCCCGGGCTGTTATCCGTCGTTTTCCTCGCCGAACTCTTTAACATCTTGTAATAATCGGGTTAATAAATTGCGTTTCTTGATACCGGCGTCCTCTTTTATGCGTTGGCGCTGAATAACCGGTATGTCGGGTATCGAGTCGATAAAACTTTCGAGCTCGCGGCGATCGGCTTTCGGCGCGCCCATGCTTTCGGCGTCGGTGGTGTAGATCTCGACGGGACTCTGCTCGAGTAATTCTTCGGGGATCTCCGGAGCCGGTTCGTCGAAACACCCGCGGAGCTTTGCGGCGCGCTCGATGAGGCTCGCGGCCGTTTTTAAGTTTCCGGACGAGGCGGCGAGATCTGCATACTTTTCGAGCTTTTCGGCGTATAAATTTGCCCATGCGCGCGGGCGCACGTTATCCTCTGAATAAAAAAAGTTGAGCGCGTCGGCGTAGATCTGGCGCGCCATCCAATCTGATAACCCGTATTGATCGGATTTGAGTAACTTAATAATACCGGCCTTCGTTACGATTTTACGGCCCCCGGGAAACATCATACGGGCCCGGAGGCCGCGAACGAGTTCCATTAAGTCGTAATAATCTCGTTCGGCCGGTGTAAGACTTTCGAGACTTCCGGTCGATAATATGCGTTCAATCTGAAAGCGATCGACCCCCTCGAAGTCTATGCGGGACGGTTTACGCTGTAAATTCGTCATTATCCATATTGTTAACGAGTTCTTGGAAACGGTTTTCCTTCTGTATCTTCTGGAGCGTTTTCACCGCGTCGATATTACCGGCGTTTGCCGCTTCCTGTAACTTCATTTGTGGGGTTGCGCGGCCGATCGCCCGGCCCTGTGCTAACATTAACGACACTTTCGATCCGGGCACTTCTGCGAGTGCAACGAACAACAACGCGTTGCGGGCGTCGAGTTCCACGGCCGCTGCTATCTCGGCCGGCGATAGACCCACGGCGGCGAGCTTCATAATATCTTCCTCGTGTTCCTTAGTTAAAACGAGGCCCACCGGTATTTGAGGCGTGGCGTTATCTGGGTTCTGCTGCTCGTCGTTCATTATTCCTGAAATTGTGATAATAGTCCCTTAAGGGCGGTTAATTTTTTGTTAATCTTCTTTATCTGGTAGCCCGCCTCGGAGCGATCGCACGGCTGGCAATCGGAGCGGGTGGCATACCGGTAAAAGTATGATTTGTTATTTTCGAGGCGGGCGATTTCGTCGGTTACTTTTTTTTTCTGCGGTCGCGTTCCTTTTCGAGTTCATCGAGGCGCTGCAACCATGAGTCGTAAAGCGCTGCGGTTTTTTCGTCGGTGTTACCTTCGGCCAGACGTTTCTTGTTTTTGGAAATATTGACTTTTGCGCTCTGGATCTTCTTCATCAACTCGACGTCCGAAAGTTCGGCAAGATCTTCGGCGGCCTCGATTTCCTTAAATTTGGCGGCTTTCCCGAGAATAGTCCCTTTCTGGCGGTAATATTCGAGCTCGTCCCAAATTTCACGGTTCCGGAGGTAGTTCTCGACGAGTGTACCGCAATTTTCGAGTGCTTGGGCTGCTTCGGCGTTATCGGGTAACTTTTGGAGTTCGGCGAACGCCTGTTTATATTGGCCGTATGCGGTAAACATGTCGGCGACGAGCACCTTCAACACGTCGGGACACTTGGGATCATTGAGAAATTTATACTTTTCCCGGAAACGTATCATTTTCCGAACCGGTTCCGGAGTGGCGGCGTACTTACTGCGGACGGCTTCGAGTTCGTCGGTCAATTCTTCGACGCGCTCGGCGTTCTCGTCCATTGCAAGCACTCGATCCTGAAAATCGGGGCTCACCAGCTCGTCGACAGTCACACCGAAACTATCAGCGAGCATCATTAACGCCTCGTCGGGTTCTTGGGTGGCGTTTCCCTTTTGAGTGCTCGCCGGTATCGAGGGCGTGGGTGTGGCCTTTGCTGCTCGGCGCGGCAAACGTGCGTATTCAAGTTCGGAGAGTCCGGCGATCTTGCGGAGCTCGTCGAAAAGTATTTCGCGGGTTGTTTCGGTTTCATCATACTGGAAACGACGTAATAACATACGGTTAACGCCGTGTCGCTTGTATAACTCGACGCCGGCCGCGTAAATTCTGGGGCCCGACAAATAGTCGGTAATTTCCTGTTTCTGGGCGCTGGTAATCATGTCGATATGAGTCAAAAATTTATTTACCACAAATTTACGGCGCGGTAATTACCACGTAAAGGACTAAAAAACGGCCCGGAGGTCGGTAATAACCTTCGGGCCGCGGGGTTGATATTAAGCTGGCTAACTTAATCAAATTGCTTCAAAACGGCTCTGCTCAATCCATACGACCTCGCCGGAACCGGTCGAATACGCGCGGAGGGTGAGCTGTGAGCCTTCGGACGCGGTAAATACCTTGCCGTCGCGGAGTAGGATCTTGCCGGGGGTATTGGCTACGGTGGGCGATGTGCCGGCGCAACCTACGAGAGTGATTAACGCGTCGTGGCTGCCGCCTTCGATTTCGTCGATAACGGCCGAGCCGCTGGCGAGCTGGTACTGGCCTTCTGCGGAGAACGGAACGGTTTTTACCCCGGACTCAAGAACTGCGACGGGCTGTTCGGTGGGGATGTTGCCCTTGTAGATCTTGATGTCGTCGCCCTTCATCACCTGCTCGAAAGTAAATTCGTTGGTATTACCTTCGTTATTGCCGGTATATGAGGGAGTAAGTTTACATGGGTTGCAGATCGAGCCGATCAGGTCGGCTGGTTTGCCGGAACAGTAGCGAACGATCACAATAAATTTGCGGTTGATACTGTTTACCTTAAACTCGCGGACTTCCTGTTCGTTACCGGGGTGCTCGCCTTTAACCGAGGGTTTGAAACCGATTTTGTCGGTATCGCCTTCGGCTGCGCTGGTGAGCTCAACGGTTCCGGGTGTCATATAAATTGAGATCCCGTATGCGTTGGGCTTCATGATAATATCTTCGACGATCACCACGCCCTTGTCGTCGGTGGGGGGCATGTAGAGAATGTCGTCAACGTCGAGAAGTGTAATCGAGTCGCGGGGCTGGATCCCGATACCGGGGTTACCGGCTGCACGGGGAACGGATTGTTTAATATATGTCATAGCGAAAAAATAACTATGTTAATAACTGGGTGAGATATAAACGGCGCCGGGTGGCGGGGTTAATGCTGCCCGGCGCCGGATCCGGGAGATTAGCCGCGGGCGATTTCGTAGAATTTGCCGTCGTCGGCCGCTACGAGCTTGATAAATGCGCCCGATTTGAGGGTCATTGCGGCGGTCAATACGAAATTGCCGGAGTTGGCGATGGTTGAAGCATTGGCGTTGCCCGCACCGTAGATTGTGTAAACGGTACCCACAACCGCGCCGGTGATTGAGGTGATCGCAGTTGCTTTGGTGTTGGCACCGGTAACGAATACTGTCGCGCCCGCTACGTTGAGCTCGGTCGCGTCGTTATCGAACTGGAACGAGTCGGAGCCGGAGTTAATACGGGAAATTTCGATGAATTTGCCGTCGGCGCGCTTCATCAACTTGATCACGTCGCCCTTCGACGGGTTCCATGCTTCGGAAAGGAGCGAGAAATTACCGCTTTTCTTGATCTCGATTGAGTCGGGCGCGGTACACTTGATCGAAATAACCTTACCTACGGGAGCGTTTTCGATGTCGGTAATCTCGAACTCGTCGGCCGGCATTTGGATCGAAGTATGTACGGTGGCGTCGGGGTTGGCACCTTTGGGGCCGTCGATAAAGAAATTATCGGGACGATCGTAGTCGTTACACCAGATCATCTGACGGCTGCCGTCCATTTCGGCGGGATCGGTGTACTTGTAGCCGACAGCAAGAGCGGCGAGCCCTTCCTTCCAGTTCGACCACACTTTCAGGCTCCAATCTTCCTGCTCAATCTGGAAATTAAGCATTTCGCCGGCCTTCTGTTCATAAAGTCCGATATTGCCGTCGATAGTCCAGATAATACGGCCGTGATTGTCAGCGTTGGGAATTGCCTCGATACGGACGCCGGGGAACTCCTTCACGTACTGGATATTTGCCTTGTAGTCGGTGTTCTGGCCGTACTTTGTTTCGTTATACTTGTGATACCACGGGATCATGTACGAGGGTACATAAAGAACGACTTTTCCGGTATCGCGGAACACGGAGGGGATCATCGAGGTACCGAGGTAGAACACTTCGCCGATGTTGGCCGGTGTGATGTGAGGGAGCGCAAACGGTTTGATCTGATACACTATTTTGCCGGTGGTACCGCCGTCGGGCGTGAAGTCGATATGGCCTTCGACCTTCTTACGAATATACTCGTAAAGACCGTCGGAGGCTTCCATAGCACGGCCGGGCTTGTTGGGGTCGGGGTTTTTACGTACGCCGTTCACGCGACGCAGTTCGCGTTCGTTGTGGAGTTTTTTTGCGGTTTCGACGAGAAGGTACTCAATAAATGACCATTTGATCGGGTTGGAGCCTTCACGGTTGAGCGAGCCTATCCAGAGTTTTTCGATCTGCTGGAGATCGAGGAAACGGTGGGCAAACATAACGCCGTACATACGGAGCGTTTCATGGCCAAACTCGTAGTTACCCTTCGTAACGTTGTCGAACTTGCTGCCCTGTGTGTTGTCGGCCTGTGAGAACTCACCCAGCCAGATATTGACGAGGGTTGCGAGATCCTGATAACCGCTTTCGAGCTTGAAGATTTTTTCGAGTGTCGGAAGCTCGACGAGGAACGACTGGAGGCGATCACGCCACGGAATACGGTAAAACGCCCCGAGGTCGTCGCGGAGTTTTGAGTAATCCATCTGGTTTGCCTCGTTTACGGCCAGCATCATGCCTTCGCGGGCCAGAAGGGCGGCCTTTGCGCGCATGTTGTAAGGGCGGTCGAGTGCGAAAAGCTCACCGGGACGACCGCCGAGCTGTGCGGCGTCCTGAATGTTGTACGCCGGAGCAGCGGGATCTGCAGCGCGGCCGGCATTTGCGCCGGGATCGGTTTCGGTCATTTCCGAGAGGGTGTCGACTTTCGTTTTGAGGTCGGCGATTTCAGTTTCACGAGCTGCCAGTGTGTCGGCCGTGGCTTTGTTCGACGCTTTCAGCGCTTCGAGCTCGTCGGTTTTGGCCTGTAACTGTTCGGTTGTCTGTCCGAGCAATCCGGCAATTACGGCGGCGCGTCTGTCTGCGTCGTTGTTGGCGGCTGGTTCCGGTTCATTGAGAGCGGCCGCGAAATCGGCGAGGAAACGGTCGGTAAAACCGTAGCCCTTCAGCGCTGCCTTCTCGTCGTCGGTAATAACCTTTTTACCGGCTTCCTCGTGAAACTTTTCGAGTCCGAGGATCCCGAGAATTGCGGGGATAAAATTCGCAAATTTCATGTTGTAAAAATTGTTAGATAATGATGTTAATATAATTGCGCTGCCTTGCGGCTCGTTGCCTGTGCGAGTACCCATTTAACGGCATCGTCTACGGTTCCGAACTGGTCGATATATCCGGCGGCCACGGCGACATCGCCGGTAAACATTGCGCCGCGGAATATTTCGAGAGTCGGATCGTATTCGATACCGAGATTGTCGGCCACGGTTTCGGCAAAGATCTTGTGGATCCTTTCGGCCCGGGCCTTAATTAACGACTCGTCGCCATTGTCGACGAGCTCGCGGGTTTCCTTGTTTTTAAGATCGGCCGTGTCCGGATATATTTCCCGGTAGTCGATCCCGTTCATCTTGAAAAATTCTTTGAAGCTGGCGTGGGTGATTACGATCCCGACGCTGCCAACTTCACACATCGGCGAAACAATGAACGTGCGTTCGGCCGACGTGCCGAGCCAGAAATGGGCCGAGGCCATGCACCCGACGACAACCGTCGCGGTCGGCTTTGTGCTGTTCTTGATAGCTGCGGCCGCCATGTCGATGTGCGATACCATGCCACCGGGCCCGTCGATAACGAGAACGATCCCGCAAATATTCGGGTTCTTTTCGGCTGCTGCCAGTTGCTCTATCAGCCATTCGGTTTCCCACGCATACAGCACGCCGCGGAGTTTTATCACGGCGATTGAGTCAACCGGTAATGAAATGTCGTCAAGTTCGTACCACCTCGCCATGTACGGCGCGGCCGTAGCCTGAACGCTGCTTTTCTGGCGTGTGATCTGCTCGCTGGCGTCTGCCAGTTTGCCGTTTATAATGCACGGAGTCAGGAGCGACAGAAGGTTTTGAAATTCCAGTCGCTCGATCGTCCAGTTATCCGAGAAAAATCGTTGAAGTTTTTCCATGTCGTTATTTTTCGGCAAAATAACGACAATTCGCGCGCGTTAAGAAGGACTGTAATATTATAAAAACGCGTCTGGCTCGGTGTCCTCGCCCTCTAAAACACATGAATACGCGCCCCCGTCGATAGTGAAATTTAGAGATAACGGGTAATTAGGAGATCCGGCCACTCGTCGGTTGCCGTTTTCGTCGATGTATGTCGCGATTACTCTTGTAGACTTATAACCGTTAAGAAGATCGGTTTCGATAGCTGTTACACCTCGCCGACTGAAGGTGATTTTTTTCTTAATGACTCCGTTATCTGTGCTTGTTGATACTTTTACAGTTCCGGGGATCTCTTTCGCCTTGTCAGGCTCGGCGAGTGTATGGATCATGGCACGACTTCCGATTCTTGCAAATCGTGACAGGCTGGTGAGTGGTATAATTTCGAGGGTATGACACCCGGTTACTGTATTCCTATTCATTTTACCGATGTTATTGTTTATAAATCAATCAGTTAACAAAAGTTTTAACAATATTGTCCCAAAATCGGACAAATAACGCCGTTCGGTAGGTAAATTTTTTATCAGTTTTTTATGACTTTTCTACTGTTGTACCCGCGTCTTTGCTTACGGCGGCTCTGCTTGTAGCGCCACCGTTGATAATTCTTGAACAGGGCGTCCTCGGTTATAGACTCTATGCAATACCGACGGACAAACCGGTAAATCGTATCTTTGAACTGGATCCCGTGAAGATGTTTATTTTCGTCCATAAGATCGTGGAGCTCGGCAAGCATCATGACACGCATTTTATCACCGAGCTTCTTCTGGGACATTGCCGAAAAGTAATTATAACTCTCGGGGTTCTTACCTCCGGACATGTTAGCCTCACGACGATCAGGCAAACAAAATTCCAGATTACCCGTATCAACAGGACATGACACGGGCCGGCGTTCTGCATAGTCGTATATTGCTACATACAGATCGAGCGAGGGCGGGAACCTGACGGCCTCGACGTCCGGATCATAAAATTTGCCGCGAATATATTCGGCGACATACGCCGGAACAGTGATTTTTACTTTTATCATGGTGGGAATCTTGAATAAGCCGTGTTTGTTGTTGCAAAGTTAATGATTTTTCTGCAATTCATAGGTTATCTTTTGACACAGTGAGTTGCTAAATTTATGTGACGCCGTTTTTTACAAGAAAATTTTGTTATTTTGTTACACGTTACCAAGTGCCGAACTTTCAAATAGTTACGAAATTACAAACAACAAAATCTAAATTGTTACACCCCTCCAGCTTTTGTCACACTTTCCCCTTCGCCGACGGCGGTAACAAACCGAAATTTTTTTGTTACGCGGTTTGTTACTCATTTTGTTACCACTTTTGCCTATATCTATATGCTTGATTTATATTGTTTTTACTCACTTTTGCAAACAGCTGTTACATGGTAACAAAATTTTCGGATAAAATAGGGAAAGGGTAAGGGAAACGGAAGGCAGGGCCGAACCGGCTGGCGAATGAAAGACCGGGCCGGTCCAGCTTCATTGAAAGACTGACCGGCCCGGGGGCTCGAAAAAAAATACCTTATTGCTATGTCAAAACGACGCCGTGGCTTCGTCGTTGGCTGGATCGTCAACGTCGGGTGGCGTGGCGATGGTGACGATGATCTTGCGGATAATCTGGAGCGACCGGAGGCGGCCAAGTGTCGCGGAATCGTCGGCATCAATATTGGCCAGGTCCATGATTACGCTGCGGGTTACTTCATCGAGTGCCGTCAAGTGGGCGCGGCTGAGATCCTGATCGGTCTGAAGATCCTCGATTACTTCCACAACGGCGTCGGTGATCTGCGCGCCTGCAATTTCGATTCTCATCGCTGGCCTCCTTCCTGATCCTTGAAGATGGAGATGTTGATGGTGGCTCCCTGGAGATGGAGGGCGACGTGGTTGCCCCGGGCCGTGACGGTGATGGTGTCGGCTCCGGCGGTGATGTCCTCGGCTACGTCGGCTAAGAACCGACGGAGGCGGGAGGCTGAGATTTTGCGCTCATGGCGCACTCGGGTGTTGGTTGTGTTGGTGTTCATACGTTCATGTTGTTTGACATTAGTAGACAGAGAAACGGCTGTCATATCCCGTCGTCAAACAACATGAACGTCAGCCCCGAAGAGCGTGGTAAATGTATGGATATGACAGCCGTAAATGGCTGTATATGTAAGGGCATAAAAAATGCCCGGCAATGTCCGAGCCTCTGACCGTGGCTCATCGGGATCGTCTAACGATCATGTTGTTTGACTCTGCAAATATAAGGGAGATTTCGGAAATGAGCAAAAAAATTAAAAATAAGTTGATAATTTATTGAATTAAGTATTGCATAATTCAATAATTATTCGTATCTTTGTAATGTAATCAATGAGAGATTACAACGGATAACGCCCGATGCCGATAAAAGAAGGGCTCAACCCCTGACAAACTTTAAGATATGAGAACCTGGAAAATTTTCAACTTGAAGTTTTGGCTTTTTGAATTTTGCTTGATAGAGATAATCAAGCGATAAGCCAAAGAAAGGGTGGCGAAAGCCTTAAAGTCCTCCCGAGGGAGGCGCCCTTCTTTGTCAGTGGTTGAACCGATGCAAAAATAATACTTTATTATGGAAAATCAAAACGATGTAAAGAAAAGCAAGCGAGGCGGAGCGCGCGAGGGTGCCGGTCGTCCCAAAGGTCGCAATACTTGCAGCACTATCTCTCTGCGTATTCCTGGAGATGTGGCTCAGATACTCGACGCACAGGAGCATCGCTCAGCCTTCATTATCGAGGCCATCAGAGCTTACCATAAAGCTCAGCACGCTGCCCAATGAGACGACAGGCCGATATCAGAATGGTGGCTCGCCATCATTGTACAGTGGGAGAGGTGTAATCTCCGGTGGTTGGTTGGCTAAACGCGCTGCCTCTTTTCGAGATCGGATATAGATCATCTGCTTCAGCTCTTTCTTATGAGTAATCGGATCGACTTCGATACGTTTCATTATACGGCCGCCGGAATTGTGGAACTCTTTCGGGTTGAGCTCTGCGATCCAATCGCATGTATAACAAAAACCGTTAAGCTGCGTCGAAAAACGTTGCATTGTCGTCTTGTTGGCTCTCGAAAATTCGATGTATGCTTTGAACGCTTCTTCTCGGACGATCAGCGTATCGAGGTGTTCGGAGTCCTCGGCGAAATATCCTTCGGCCCAGTCGCGGAAGTTGTCCGACATATCCCGGAGATATTTCCGGTAAATGATATTCGCGATTTTGGGCTCGATCTTGATCTGGCGGGTTGCGATTGATAGATAAAATTTCACACATTGAAGCATGAAATTTATATCGGCCTCCCATTCTGCCTCGGTATAAGCGGAGCCGAAAAGATCCTTATTGAAGTCGTCGCGGATTGATCTCGTTTCGTTGTAGTCGTTTTCCTCGGTGCTTTGGTGATAGTAGTCCGAAAATACGACAAAAATCATACGGCCGCGGCTCGATCCGTCGAAGTCTTTCGGTACATAGTTTGTCGTAAACGCGAATTTTGGAGCGTCGGCATACGGCAAATTATATGCCGATACGTTTTTCGTGTTGATCGTGATTTCAGACGTGATATTATCGTAAAACTGCCGAAACGGTAAATATTCGTCGCAATCATCGACGACAACGATGTCAGTCGCTTTGCTGATCTGCTCGAAACAAAATTGATTTTCGAGAATTTTCGGGTTACGTCCGGATATTTTTAGCCAGTTGGTAAAATGAGAGAGTGCTCGCAACATGAACGATTTACCAGAACGGCCGTTACATTGGTCGTTTTCGCCGATTACGTTATCCATGAGGAACGGCGCCCACGCTCTCGACTCGGATTTGTACCGGTGTAACATAAAACCGATCGTAAATATCTTGTTGATTAAGCACTGTTTTTGCTCCTGTATCTCTGCCGGTGTGAGGTTTGGGCCGGCAATATCGAATTTATGTGCGGCCCGATACGCCTCGGCTTCTTCTGGAGTCATTCCTTCGAGAGATTGTTCCAGCTCTTTACGCCAGAATATACGCGACGAGTTAATCAGGTATCGGAAATAATTTGATGTGGTATTATTGACTGTAATGTCGAAGTGTTCGCTTTCGTATAGATCTTCGGGGTGTGTGATCTCGAACATTTCCGGTAAAAACTCGATGTTGTGCGGGATGACTCGATCGTCCCAGACGTAACGATCCAGGGCGGCCGTCCGGTTATCGTGTTTCTTGATCTCTGTGCCTGTAACCTCGACCGCAAATTTCGGGAAATAAAAGAACTGCGAGCGCTCGGTATAGTTGGTAAAATCCGGGTCTATTTCAGTCAAACTGTCGAGGTTGGTCTGTGAGAGTGCGGGCGTCGTTAATACGAGGTTTCGGAGTTCTCGCGGGCGTCCCGTCTGGCGCGTCCATTGGTGAACAAAATCGCGGATCTCTTTCGCTGTTACGATTTTTACTATGTTACCCGTAATTTGAACGAACCGTGTGCTTGGCGCGTGTTTGTCGCGGAGTGTGTAAAATCCGTTCAACATTAAAAATTCGTATAGACATGAAACGTCAATACTGTATTTATATCGGATCCGGCGAGGTGAACCGTCCCGATCCTTGTCTTTAATCATTTGAACCGTCCAGAACTTTGCCGGGGTTGCAAGCTCGACGAGCTCCGTAAAATCTCGTTTCTCTTTGTATATCTCTACCCAGTCCCGGAAGTCCTTTCGAGGGCGGCCGCGATTGTCCCGGTATTTACTTAGTGTTTCCGGGAGCCATATAGTGTGTATGTCGATGAAGCGTAAAGCGAGTTCAGAGCCTTTAATCCGTCCTGTTGCGTCGATGTCCGGTATATTATAAAGAACCTCGACGTATTTCATTATTTGACGATATTCCTCGTCGCTTACCCGATACGTTTCGGAGTTGAACCATATAGGATGCTCCCCGAGTGCTCGGACACATAACGCGTCACGCTCACCGGAGCATATAAACGCCCGGTCGAGCTTCTGCTCTTTATATGGCTTGTTGTCGTTATCCGGATCACGTTCCCAGTTTGCGCGCTCCCTTTCATTGAACGCCGTATAAGCTGCGGCGAGTTCTGAAAGTCCGTTTATATAGCTGGCCGGTTTCTTGTCAGCCGGCTGCATGGAGAACCGCCAGCGCTTTTCCGGGTTTAATGGCTCGTAGACCTTATAAAAGCGATCAGGCTTGCCGTCCTTGTCGGTAAACCAACATTCGCGCATAAATATCGGGTACGTTTCTGTCGCGTACTTGTATATTACTTCGCGATCCTTAACATGCGCGATAAATTTAACCGGGTACCAGTGTAACACCTGTAAGGTTTCAGCGGTTACGCGTGGGCCCATTACTTCGCACTGCGATCTTGTAAAACCGTCTGCGAACTCCCAGAAACAAGACTTTTCGGCTTGGTCTGCTGTCGCTGGCTGCTTTCGTATATCCGGTTTATTAACTTGTCTATTTAGGTCGTCGGTAATATTAAACCGGGCCGCGAGGTCGAGAATTGCTTCGGTCAACCTTAGGCCGGTGCGCTCCATGTGTACGTCGATCGGCGAAATCGCTTTTGTATCGACGCCGAAATCTGTAACCTTCCAAACTCCGTTATACTTCTTTGCGCGGGCGCTCGCTGTTTTTTCTTCCGGGCGCATTTTGAACGGTTGGTTTCGTTGTATGCACTGCGAAATTTCCGGGAAATGTAGTTCAAGGATCCGGAGGCCGTCGTCCGTTGCTTGATATAGTTTGTCGATACTTATCATATCTTTAACAAGTTACGAAATTACAAATTTTTAGGCTTTTTTACCTCCCCCGGTTTTTCGGGTAATTCACATGTAACATTATTATTTCCTGTGTCGGTTGTGGGGGAAAGAGGTGCCGGGGAAAAGATATTTTCCGCTTCAAATAAATTTAACTGAATACAATATCCGAACGACTGTAATCGTCGTTCGATCCGTTCATTTCGGTCCTACTCCGGAACTGTAACGTGGCGCATCGTCTTGCTGAAAACAAGCCGCGGTGCCGGACATAATAGCGTAAATCATACAAAGTTTTAGGGTCGCGCATTTGAAATGGTTGTATCAGTGTCATAGATGCGAGTAATTGCGTCGCAAACTTCGGCCAAAATATCGGAAGCTGAAAGGTCATGAGTGATACCGATACAGCCGAAACCGCCGTAATTCTTATGGACGCTATGCACGTGCATGCCGCCGGTTTTATTAAGCACATCGGCGAGTTCAACCGGTAAGCAATTTTCGGTCATTACGAGAGATGCGCGATGTTCGCCGATATGGAGTTCTGCAGAGTGCTTTCCGAAAGAGATTATTTTCTTCATATTTCGAGCTGTTGATGATTATTGAGCATTGCCGGCGGGGTTGCTTTCGCCTTCAACACCGGCGCCGGCAAGCTCTTGAATATTAAAAATTGTTGTTCCGTTGTAATTACGGGCTACGGAATTGATCACCGATTTCGCTAGGGTCGGGATCCGACTTATTCCGTAGAGCCAATTTGCAAAAATTTGTTTTTTTACCATGCACTCGGCAACCATACGAGCGCGAACGACGTTATATTCCCCGTAAGGTACTGAATTTAGCCAGTCGCGCAATATTTGCCCGTCAGTAAGTCGTTTAATTTTGGCTTTCATTTGTGTGATTAAATTTAAATTATTAAATTTATACTGCAAATGTATAATATAATAACCTAATCAGTGATTCTATTACTGTTAAAAATTATTAACAAATTTAGATATATATGGCTAACTTAATTTTAATCAGAGATTTATGCGAGCGCAAGAAAATGACAATTCGCGAGCTCGCCGCAAAGATCGGACGCAACGAATGTTCGATCCAGAGCGCTATCCGCCGCGGAACGACAAATACTAATACAGTTGAATTGATTGCCAACGCGTTAGGCGTTCCTGCTGGTGTATTCTTCGACGGTTATAATGATGAAAACGAGGTCGCCGAACTTAGGCGAGAAATCGAGCATTTGAAGATGATAGTAGAGGAAAAAGAACGTACTATACAAATTCTTTTATCAAATAGAGAGTCAAAAAAATAGCGATTTGTCGGCGCAATGTCGGTACAATAGGTAATTAAATAACTGACCTATAACGGGCTTTTGATTCTGCTAGGAACCTCAAAGATTAAGAAAGTCAGTTTTCCTGTTATTCAGGTTAACTGATTTTCTTTATTTTTAAAGAGCTAGATTTATTATTATAACAGATCGGTTTGGAAGAATGGCTTGTTCTGCGGAATTTATTGAATATATTTGTGACGCTCTTGCCCCGCTGGGCGCGGTGCGTGCCCGCAAAATGATGGGTGACTATGTTATCTATCTCAATGAAAAGTGTGTCATCACCGCTTGTGATAATATCGCCTACATCAAGAAATCCGATTGCATAGCTTCGCTCATGGCCGATGCTGAAACCGGAACTCCCTACGATGGAGCTAAAGAGAGCTACATACTGGATTTTTCGCACCCCGCAAAGGCTCGTGAGGTCATATCACGCTTGTGGGACGAACTCCCGTTTCCGAAGAAGCGGAAATGATGAGCGGATTACCATATACCGCCCTCCGAACCGTGCCTTTGTCGAAAAAGTAATCAATGTCGATTTACTGGTATCGTTTCGTATAAATAATAGGGTTTAAAACCATAATGAAATAAATTGATGATTAACTTACAATGAAAATCAAAGAAGAAAGATGGAATCGTGCTGAGGTGTGGGACAATTATAAAGCCGGGATAATGGATACGGAAACCGGGGAGATAATTGTGCCTGTACGTTATGATGAATTGTATTGGCGGATTGAAACTTTCCGCAGTCCGGCACCGCGAGTACCGCCTCTTCCACCGGTATTGCATGGATTTGCATGTTTTACCGACGACGGAGAGGCTGTAGCCTACGATGTCAACGGAAATGTAGATAACTGGAAACCATGGGAGCAAGGTCGTCTTAACATTGAGCCGAAGTTGCCTGAGAGGTCACTGGAATCAATAGAAGAAGAGGTGAAGGAAAAATACTACGCCGGGGCAGAGAGGGATGAAGTGTCGGATCTTCTTGTTGACAGGCGTAAAATACTGAATTCGACATGGGTTCACTCGCAGGAAAACGTCGCTGAGATACAGCGTGTCAACGACAGGTTGAACCGTGCCGTAAGTGAAGCACTGGAGATGGGCCGCAATATCGAAAAGACTCTTTCCGGAGACTGGGGAATAGATGTAGAAATCATTCCCTTGTGGGAAGATGACGCTTTTCAAAACATCCTTGTTGACTTTGGATTGAGTTGTGGAATAAGAAGCAGTTCTCCCTGTTTCAGTTATTATGTACACAATGAGAGCGACAAAAAATGGGATTTCAAGGAAGCGACTCTCGACGATGGAAATTCGTGGGATGAAGGATTCGATCGTCCTGCCTACATGGATTGCTATTTCCTGCATCCGTTTCACTCCCTCGCGTATGACAATTACCTCCTTGCGCTGCCTGACTTGCTTTCAATCAAAGATTTTGAAATCAAATTACTCATAACTAAAAATGCTGAAAAGTGACTTTCAAGCAGCTTATTGACAAATATCGTTTTGAGGACATCGTAACGGAGCTACTTGAAATCTGGGACAAAGGTAACCTGTACAGATTCAGGCAAGCGATGGACATCTTGCGACGTCTCTCTCCCGCCGGTGAAGAAGATGGTGAAGTGATAACGGTGAGCCGTGTGGAATCGGAGACAGGAACATATTATCGGGTATCGAATCTTTCAGGATGGTATTGGGACAATAATCTTAATTGGGATATTGTGTTGTCACCTGACTGCGAGCTGAGCGAAAAACAACTTCTTGCATTGTGCCTATGGGAACGCACGTTTTACGGTTTCTCTCCTCAACAGGAAAAAGATACCTTTGATGAGTGGAATAAGGAGTCAGAATGCGGAGTTTCAATGCCCGACAATGAGTTTTCACGCCAACTTCGGCAGCTGAAGCGTCGTCATTATAAAAAATATGTCAAGCGACGTTTCAGGATTTATGATAAATTCGGAATGCCGGTTTGGCCCGATGAATATGAAGTCTCAGAAAAACAAAGGCGCAGGAGTTTCAGGAAACTTAAGGCTGAGCGTCGTTATGAAGAGCGGTGTGAATATCTTGAGTCGATGAGTGAAAGGCTTGAGTTGATTAAGGATGTATGTACGAAATATCCTACTCTTAACGAGGATGACGTGAAGTTTATCCTTAATGAAAAGGACGTAAAATTGTTGGGTTTCAGCGGTATGTCGAGTTCCGTTGAGGAAGCATCTGACTACATTTCAATTTCAATAAGGGAATACTCTGACCTCCCGGAGATTAACGATGCGTCTCACTGCATTGTACTTGTTCGCCTTCCTGAAGGTTGCGAACTTAAGCCGGAATCAAAGGTTAAACTGATGTCGGCGATTGAATCAAAGGCAGGTGTCGTCCCGTCGCAATTCCATGTCCGGGATAGTAAAGATGACGGGGAAATCACCCTTACAATAATTTATTGTGACTAAAAAAATTCTCCCGGCCTTCGATTATAGCTTCGAAGGCCGGGATTATTATGCAGAGATGGGGCTGATTACTTTACGGCCTTAAAGCTCATGTCGAGACCCTTGACGGAGTGAGTGAGTGCTCCGACCGAAATAAAGTCAACTCCGGCTTCGCCGTAGGCGCGGAGGGTATCAAGGGTGATTCCACCCGAGGATTCGACTTCAGCCCGGTGATTGATGAGTTTCACGGCTTCGGCTGTACGCTCGGGCGTAAAGTTGTCGAGCATGATACGGTCGACCTTTGCATCGAGAGCCTGAAGGATTTCGTCGGTATTGCGCACCTCAACCTCAATCTTGAGATCTTTGCCTTTTTCAGCGAGATATTTACGGGCAGCATCAACAGCCTTTCCGATACCACCTGCAAAATCCACGTGATTGTCCTTGATCAGTATCATGTCGAAAAGTCCGATACGGTGGTTCATGCCTCCGCCTATCTTCACGGCTTCTTTTTCAAGGAGACGCATACCGGGAGTAGTCTTGCGTGTATCGAGGACCTTGCAGTTCAGTCCGTCGAGACGGCTCTGATAGCGGGCGGTTGTGGTAGCGATACCGCTCATGCGCTGCATGATGTTAAGCATGATGCGCTCGGTCTGGAGTAGGGAGCGCACGCTACCTTCCACCTTGAAGGCAATGTCGCCGGGCTTTACATGTGCGCCGTCGTGGATATAGACGGTCATTTTCAGTTCCGGATCGAATTTCTCAAACACTTTGCGAGCCACTTCCACACCTGCAAGCACTCCCTCTTCCTTGATGATGAGCTGCTGGCATCCCTTCTCGTCGGCCGGAATGGTGGAAAGAGTGGTGTGGTCGCCGTCGCCCACGTCCTCGGCAAAAGCGAGGGTGAGGAGGTCGTCAATCTGTTGGTCGTATGATTTCATGATTGTAACTATTATTCAGGATTAGTCGCCCATAGTGCGGAGCAGTTCGTCATTGTCAGCGGTACGTTCCATGCGGTCCTTAATAAATTCCATAGCTTCGATAGAGTTGCGGTCGGAAAGGAATCGGCGGAGGATCCACATGCGGTTGAGAGTCTCCTGACGCAGGAGCAGGTCGTCGCGACGGGTAGAGGAAGCCATGATGTCGACTGCGGGGAAGATTCTCTTGTTGGAGAGCTTACGGTCGAGCTGAAGTTCCATGTTGCCGGTGCCCTTGAACTCTTCAAAGATCACTTCATCCATTTTTGATGAAGTCTCGGTGAGCGCGGTGGCAATGATTGTCAGCGAGCCGCCGTTTTCAATATTGCGTGCTGCTCCGAAGAACCGCTTGGGTTTCTGAAGCGCATTGGCGTCCACACCACCTGAAAGAATCTTGCCTGAAGCCGGGGCGCACGTATTGTAGGCACGAGCCAGTCGGGTGATGGAGTCGAGAAGAATCACCACGTCATGACCACATTCAACCATTCTCTTGGCTTTTTCAAGCACTATGGAGGCAATCTTGACGTGACGGTCGGCGGGTTCGTCAAAAGTCGAAGCGATAACCTCGGCATTGACGCTGCGCGACATGTCGGTCACCTCTTCAGGACGCTCGTCGATGAGGAGGATCATGATGTAGGTTTCGGGATGATTTTCGGCTATGGCATTGGCGATGTCTTTCAGCAGGATTGTTTTACCCGTCTTGGGCGGGGCTACGATAAGACCGCGCTGGCCTTTTCCGATGGGCGAGAACATATCGACCACGCGGGTGGAAATGTTGCTTGAAGAACCGGAGGTGAGATCGAATTTCTCGTCAGGGAAAAGCGGAGTGAGGTGCTCGAATGCGACACGGTCGCGCACGAATTCAGGTGAGCGGCCATTGATGGCCCTGACTCCGGTGAGGGGAAAATATTTTTCATTTTCACGGGGTGGTCTCACACTTGCCTCAACCACATCGCCTGTGCGGAGGCCCCACTGGCGTATCTGTTGCTGCGATACAAGGACATCGTCGGGCGACGCGAGGTAATTATAGTCGCTTGACCTGAGGAAACCGTGGCCTTCGGGTACTATTTCAAGTACTCCCGAAGCATCAATAATATCCTCGAAATTATAGTTGGGCAACGGCTGGCGCTGTTGCTGGAAATTATTCTGATTGTTGTTATTGTTGCGGTTCTTCTTGTTCTTTTTGCTCTGGGGCTGAGGTTTCTCGGCCACCGGTTCGCCTATCATTATAGGACCGGCAGGTACGGGTGCCGGAGCCTGGTTTTGGTTGGCGGCTGCCTGTTCGCGCTCCTGCTGGGAACGCGGAGCAAATGTGCGGCCTCCCGAGCGGGGGAAGAACTGACCGAAATCGGAATTTTTGCCGGGACGGAAATCGCGTTTGCGTGGCTGCTGTTGATTTCCCGACTGCTGATTGAAATTCTCGGCATTTTCAGCAGGTAACTGAGCCGGCTGCAGGTTTTCGGGTTCAGTTTCAGAAGTTACAGGCGCTGATTGCTCAGGCTCGCCGGGAGTGATTTCCGGTTCCGGCTGCGAAACTATTACCGGGAGCTGTGAAGGCTCGGTTTCAGCGACGGGCTCATTGCTTCCGGTGCTTTTTTCTTCGTTACGCGGACGCCCGCGGCGTTTCTTTGGTTTTGTCTCTGCGTCAGTATCAGGAGTGGAGTCTGTTTCTGAAACCTGTTCGGTTGCCACTTCATCGTCGGTAGCAACCGGGGCGCCACTCTCTGCTTCAGCTGCCGGCTCGGTCGCTTTCTTGGGTTTACGGCCCCTGCGCTTGGGAGCCGGAGTTTCCTCGTCAGAAGCCGGGGAGTCAGCATTGGCCTTCGAGCGTTTCCGCCTCTCGGTCGATGCATTGGCCGCAACATTCTCGGCCTGCTGATCAAGTATGCGATAAACAAGCTTTTCCGGATCAGAAGTATCAATTTTAGTCATACCCATTGATTCAGCCACTTCGCGCAGCTTATCGGGTTCCATTTCAGTCAGTTCAGTTAATGATAACATACAATTAGTTTATATGTAGCAATAAGTGATAAGTTCGTTCAACGAGTTGCGATTATCTTTATAGTCAATGAAATAACACTGAGTAAAAAATTGATGTGATAAATTAAGGACCGGTACCTGATTGCAAGGTTAATTCCAAACCGATTGCCCGTATCCGGGAAATAAAACTATTCGTTCATGCGTGGAAATCCCGGTGACGGGCGGCAGGCTAATCCTTTAATAATCAATAAGTCAAATCTTGGTCGATCCGATCAGTCGTCAATAGTGGAAAAGTGAGAAGAGGGGGGGACGAAAAGAGAGTAATGATACTGCCCATTGTGTCAGTATTTCAATGCAAATTTAGGAAGAATGTTTGAAAACGCCAAATTTTTATTTGAATATGTACATTAAAAATGTCAAAATGTCAGGACGGCTTTATCTAACTCCATGTATCAGCAGGCTTTCCAGCGATTCGCGTGATTTCACCTTAATTGACATATTATCAAATTCAAGGATACCGCGATCCTTCATGCTTTCGAGCGACGCGATGAAACTGGATCGGGGAACTCCGAATACCGCGCACAAATCCCTCTGCCTGCATGAAAGCACGAGGTCCTCGCTGTCACGCTGCGATAACGACAGGAACCAGAATGCGATACGCTCTTCAAGAGAGCCGGAGCTTAGTGAAAGAACCCCTTCAACCCCTTTTTGGGCAGAACTGGAGATCATGTTGAGATAATTGAAAAGAAATACCGAATCGGTAGAGAGAAGGCGGGTGAAGTCGCTCTTGGAGACGGAAAGAATCGAAAGGGTGTCGATGGCGGTGGCTTTGCAAGGGTAGACCGTTGACCGCCCGAAAAGAAATTCAGGCATCACGACCGATGGAGCTTTCAAGGTGGAAGTGACCATGAACCGCTCGTCGCGTGTGGAAATCGATATTGAAGCCTTTCCTGAAAGCAGAAATCTCAAAGAGTCACACGCGTCGCCGGGATAAATGAATGTCTCCCCCGGCAGATACTTAAGAAAAGCAAGGCGGGTGGATCCCACTATTTCCGAGAGGCGGTTGTAACTGACTCCTTTGAAAAGCGGGAGATTCATCAGGGTTTCAAACATTGATTTCTCCATTTCGATTCCGTATTAATATGTTCTTTAATCGTAGAACGCTGCCGGTTATCAATTTGTTTTGCTACGGCCCTTGAAATACAGCTGAAGTGCATTGATAGTGTTCTGCCACGCAATATAGGCAGCAGGGCCGATCGATGACAACGGATTGAGCCAGGTAAGCGCCATCCATATTGCAAGCACGGTGTTTTTCTGACCGAGGCCTTGTGCGCCGGCAATCTTGTCACCACACATGTTGCCTATCTTGCGCCCGATGTAGAACTGGAATCCGCAAGCCACTCCGGCAATCAAGGCAATAAGAATCATGCGCGGCACCATACCCGCGGGTTCGGACATGACGAAAGATACCGCTCTGCCTACTACTATAAACAGCGACACTGCCCAGATGTAAAATGAGAGCTGCTGATGATCGGCGATACTCCGGCGCAGTTTCGGAGATACCTTACCGGTAATGACGGCTGCAATAAGAGGAATCAGGATTATGGGTATCACTCTCGTCGAAATGGTTATCACCGAATTAGTGAAATCGATTTCCCCTCCGTTACCGATAATCGAGAACAGGACAGGAGCGAGAACCGCAACGGCGACATTTGACACAAGAGAGTAGGAAATCAATGTGGTTATACTTCCTCCGAGCATCGCCGTAATAACAGGCGCGGCGGTAGCGGTGGGACAAAATATGCAGATGAATGTGGCCTGAGCAATATCTTTTCCCAATGGCAGGAGTGCAAGGTATGCAATCACCGCTCCGACAATCTGGACGGTCAGCAGAAGCAAGGACATTTTCCCAAGGCGCAGGTGGCGGAAATCGGCCTTGCAGAAAGTGATGAAAAGCATCAGGAATATCAGGTAAGGAGCTATAAAGGCCACCTTCTCCATAAATGAATGGAACAGTATACCCCCAAGCATCGCGATAGGGAGCATCCACGGTTTCAACTGCTCCCTGAATACCGAAAATTTCATTACAGACTAAATACAAAAACAGCGGACCGTCAGAAATCTGCCAATCCGCTGAAAACATGCAAAAAAAATAAAACATTCTTAGAAGAAACACAGTATCAATGCCTGTGCTGCCACCACTCTGAGGAACATGGTCAACGGATAGACTGTTGAATAGGCCACGGCGGGAGCATCGCTGCCGGTCGCGCCATTGGCATAGGCAAGGGCAGGAGGATCGGTACAGCCGCCTGAAATAAGACCCATGATCGTGAGGTAATTGATCTTGTATACTCCTCGGGCGATACAGCCTACGATGAGCAGAGGGACAAGAGTGATGATGAAACCCCAGATAACCCACCACATACCGGTGGTGTTGAATACCGTTGCCGCGAAATCTTTACCTGATGAAATGCCCACCGAAGCGAGGAACAGGCAGATTCCTAACTCGCGCAGCATCAGCGAGGCCGACGAAGATGTATAGGTGACGAGCTTGAACTTGTAGCCGAAACGGCTCATGAGGATGGCTGCCACAAGCGGGCCTCCGGCAAGACCGAGTTTCATTCCGAAGCCCACATTGATCGAGCCGAGTATTATACCGAACAGAATACCCACGAAGATCGTAATGAGGTTGGGGTGGTCGAGACGCTTCATGGAGTTGCCGAGTCTCACGCCCAGTCGCTCGATATCGTTAAGGTCACCCACCACCGTCAGGCGGTCACCCACCTGGAGGCGGAGGTTAGGCGAGGCGAGCAGGTCTACACCCGAGCGGTTGACGCGGGTACAGTTGAGGCTGTAAGCGGTGTGAAGACGGAGAGCTCCGAGACGCACTCCGTTATACTTGTTCTGAGTAATGACGATGCGGCGCGAGAATACTTCGCTCTGCACTTCCTCCCAGTCCATCTCGATTTCCTTGCCGACAACTCCCTGGAAACGCACTTCAGCCGAGGCGGAAAGTACCACATATAGTTTGTCGCCAACAAATACTTCAGTCTTCGACGTGGGGATTTCCACCTTTCCGTCGGCCCCCATGCGCCGGCTCACCACAAAGTCACAGTCGAGAATTTCATGTAACTCGTGGAGAGTCTTGCCGTTGATCAGCGGGTTAGTGACTTCAAAAGAGAGAATCAGAGGTTTGCTTGTAGCGTTTTCGGCTTCCCTGTTGATAGCCTCGATTTCATCCTCGGGCTTGATCTTGAACAGAATCTTGATTATGAACATCGACAGGATAATGCCCACAACACCGAGAGGATAGGCGGCTGCATATCCCATCGCCATCAGGTTGATGGCTTCAGGAGTGCCTGCTGCCTGCTGGGCGGCGGCAAGTCCGGGGGTATTGGTTACTGCACCCGACATTACACCTACAAGGGCTGTAATCATGGTGTTGCCGTCGATGTAGAAAATGGTAAGCACTATCGCGACGTTGAGCACGATAATAAGCACCGCAAGCATGTTGAGAAGCACACCTCCATGCTTGAACGATGAAAAGAAACCGGGACCTACCTGAAGACCGATAGAGAAAATGAACAGGATCAGACCGAACTCCCTGACAAATTTCAGGACCTCAGGATTCACGACATATCCGAGATGACCCATTATAATTCCCACGAAGAGAACAAATGTGACTCCCAATGAAACGCCGCCTACCTTGATTTTGCCTAAGAACACTCCGGCTGCAATCACGAAAGAATAGAGCACGAGTGTGCTCGCCAGTTCCATGTTGCCGGGGCCCAAAAGCTTAAGAAGCCATTCCATAGAAATTGTATTGATTGAAACTATAGTAATTGAAAATCTGATGATTGTACCTTGTCGAAGTCCCGCATGATTGTGACTGCGGGAAAAATGTGGTGCAAAGATACAAATTATTGTTTGATTTTCAAAAATTCCTGAAACTGCTTCCTCACTCTCGACAGTCCGAACTCTTCCTCCACGCGGCGCGGTGCTGCAGTTCTCTTACCGGTGACTGAATCAGGATTTTTCAGGATACGTGATATTTCCTCGGCCCATTTCTGTGGATCGGGTTCAACGACGGTCAATACGTCAACCAGACACTCGATTCCCTCAAGTCCGATTCCGGTAGTCACTACCGCGCATCCGTGGGCCAGGGCCTCAAGGATCTTGTTCTGAACTCCCGATCCGGAAAGCATGGGTGCGACTACCACGGCGCTTTCAAGGTAATAAGGACTGATCGTCGGTACGAGTCCGGTGACTCCCACTCCGGGCAACGATGCAAGAGCCCTAACACCCGGGGTGGGATTTGCGCCTACAATCACGAATCTTGCATCGGGATGCTCTTGATGTAACAGGGGCATGACCTCGCGGGCGAAAAAGGTTGTCGCGACGATGTTGGGCTCGTAGTCCATCTTGCCCACAAATGTGATCATGTTCCTGTCGCGCCCGGATGGGGCAGGGAGTAAATCGAAATCGGGGACGGAATTATGCACGATGTGCAGTCCGTCGACTTTCTTGCCAAGAAAGTCACGGTCAATTTCCGAAATGTAAGCGATGGATTCAAATACCTCCCTGCAGCGTGATTCAAACCGTCTCATCCGGCGTGCTTCGACATGATAGAAATGTTTTCTCCATCCCTTAGCCTGCCGGGCTGCATTTTCATAATTCAGCGTCAGCGAGTCGGTCATGTCAAGTACTTTATGTTTCACTCCGTCCTGCATCGCATAAGTAGCCATCACGGGAGAAGCACAGAAAATGAGATCATATTCCCCGGCCACTTCCTTAACGTAAGAAAGCAAGGCACGGTCGAGGAAAAGGTTCTCAACCAATGATCGGGAATTGAACAGTGTTCTTGAAGCCCTCATCAATCTGTCGAATTGTGACGCATAAAACTTTCTCTCACCATTGATTCCGGGCAGACTGTCCTTCATCGGGGCCGCATTCTTATTATTGGAAATGTAGGCTATGTCAACATCGTAAAGCTCGGTCAGCAGACGCAGGCTCTGAGCTATACGACGTCGGTCACCTCCGATTTCCGGAAAGGGTGGTTTATGAGACAGGAACAGGGCTTTCTTCATAATAATTGCAAATCTAAGCAATATTTTCCATAAACGGTTTGGAAAACGAGTATTTTTTGATTGTTTGCTACGGTTTTCGTAACTTTGCACCCTGATAATTCAAAAAAACAACATCCTCTTATGAGTCTCACCGAAGAAATAAACCGTCGACGTACATTCGCCATCATATCCCATCCCGATGCCGGAAAGACCACCCTTACCGAAAAGCTGCTGCTTTTCGGAGGTGCAATCCATATAGCCGGTGCCGTAAAATCCAATAAAATCAAGAAGACTGCGACTTCCGACTGGATGGAGATTGAAAAGCAACGTGGAATATCGGTGGCTACTTCGGTCATGGGATTCAACTACGGCGATTATAAGATCAACATCCTTGACACTCCCGGCCACCAGGACTTCGCCGAAGATACTTACCGCACTCTTACAGCTGTTGACAGCGTGATTATCGTGGTCGACGTGGCCAAGGGTGTGGAGCAGCAGACGAGGAAGCTTATGGAGGTGTGCCGTATGCGGCGCACTCCGGTGATTATATTCGTCAACAAACTCGACCGAGAGGGCCGCGATCCTTTTGAGATACTCGACGAACTTGAGCAGGAACTCAAGATAAAGGTGCGTCCTCTCTCATGGCCAATTAATATCGGCGCGAAGTTTAAGGGTGTCTACAATATCTATGAACATTCACTCGATCTCTTCACGCCCAACAAGCAGCGAGTGTCAGAGCGAGTGGAGATTGATAATATCGATGACCCGAGAATCGACGAGAGCGTAGGGGAGGCTGATGCAGCCAAGTTGCGCGAAGACCTTGAACTTATCGAGGGCGTATATCCTGAATTTAACGTTGACGAATACCTGTCGGGAGATGTGGCACCGGTATTTTTCGGATCGGCCTTGAATACTTTCGGAGTAAAGGAACTGCTTGATTGTTTCGTTAAAATCGCTCCCTCGCCACGTCCTGTAATGGCTGAGGAACGGGAAATTAAACCGGAAGAAGACAAATTTTCAGGTTTTGTTTTTAAGATTCATGCCAACATGGATCCCAACCACCGCAGTTGTATTGCCTTCGTGAAGATATGCTCCGGAAAATTCGAGCGCAATGAAGGTTACAAGCATGTAAGGTCAGGCAAAGTCATGAAATTTGCCGCTCCCACGGCATTCATGGCTCAGAAAAAAAGTATTGTAGACGAGGCATATCCCGGTGACATAGTGGGTATACCAGATAACGGCAACTTCAAGATCGGCGATACCATCACTTCGGGTGAGACCATCCATTTCAAGGGATTGCCCAGTTTCTCGCCCGAAATGTTCAAGTATATCGAGAACACTGATCCCATGAAGTCAAAGCAACTTGAAAAAGGTATTCAGCAGTTGATGGACGAGGGTGTGGCTCAGCTTTTCGTGAATCAGTTCAATGGTCGCAAGATTATCGGAACGGTTGGCCAACTTCAGTTTGAGGTCATCCAATACCGTCTTCTCCACGAATATGGAGCGCAATGCCGATGGGAACCCATTTCGCTTTATAAGGCCTGCTGGATAGAGAGCGATGATGCCGAAGCGCTCGCCGCGTTCAAGAAACGCAAGCATCAGTTCATGGCTGTGGACCGTGAGGGCCGTGACGTGTTTATGGCCGATTCAGCCTATGTGCTCCAGATGGCGCAGAATGATTTTCCGAAAATCAAGTTCCATTTTACGAGCGAATTTTA
>CAZJKU010000003.1:0-143157 GCA_964546905.1 uncultured Staphylococcus sp. | reverse complement strand
GTTGCGCCAACCTCCGTAAAAGGAATAGCGCAGCGATATGACATTGCCGAGTTCGAGTATCGAGCCGTCGGATTTCCAGACGGAAATATCGACAGGGTCGCCGGAGTTGAGCATAGTGCGAGCGGATGATATGTGTATCGAGCGTCGGTAATCAGGATTTGGAGCATTGCTTCATAGTCGGTTTCCTCATGCCCGCTGTATTGCCCCCAGGGAATACGCACATTGCGGGAGATGAGCATTTCTCAATATGCTTGCACACGTCAGAGGTGAGCGAGCCGATCTGCACCCCATATTCCTTTGAGGTGTTGACATCGTAGAATTGGGCGGTACTACCGAGGACTGCCACGGAGCGGTTGGTCTTGACTTTCGCGGTAGAACGAGCGGAAGCAACAACTGCTTTTTCTTTATTTTATTATAAATCAACGCGGGAGCATGATTGCGAGGACATCGTCGACTGTATCAACATAGTCAAATTTCATCCCTGCCACATATTCCGCCGGGATTTCCTCAATATCCTTGCGGTTCTGCCGGCACAGGATCACGTTGGAAATTCCGGCACGCTTGGCCGCGAGAATCTTCTCCTTGATACCTCCTACGGGGAGCACTTTCCCCCTTAAAGTGAGTTCGCCTGTCATGGCCACGCCGCTCTTCACGGGGATACCCGTTGCTGCCGACATGATTGAGGTAGCGAGCGTGATGCCGGCCGAGGGGCCATCCTTGGGAACTGCACCTTCAGGCACATGGATGTGCAATGAATGGGTGTCAAAATAATCGTCGGCCACTCCATAGCGCGTGGCGCGGGTCTTGACGACCTGAAGAGCTATCATAGCCGACTCCTTCATCACGTCGCCGAGATTGCCGGTAATGGTGAGTTTTTCAGCCTTGGAGTTGACAAACACTGATTCGATGAAAAGTATCTCGCCGCCCACGGCTGTCCAAGCAAGTCCCGTGGCTACACCGGGAGTGGAATCGACGGCGTAACGCTCGGGAGTGAATTTCTCCACGCCGAGCAGTTCCCTGACGGTCGAGGCATCGACGCGGGTTATCTCACCCTCGCCGCTCATCTTGCGCAGGATTATCTTACGGATAATCGAAGCTATATTTTTCTCAAGCTGGCGCACTCCGCTCTCAGCCGTGTAGTTCTCTACGATCTTTGCAAGCGCGTCGCGGGTAAATTCCACTTCATGACTGCCTATTTCCTTAATTGCCCGCGGCACGAGGTGGCGCATCGCTATCTCGATTTTCTCTTCGAGAAGGTAGCCGGAGATTTCAATTATCTCCATGCGGTCAAGAAGAGGACCGGGAACAGTCGACAGCGTATTGGCCGTCGTAATGAACATCGCCTTGCTGAGATCAAAGTCGATGTCTACATAATTATCGTGAAACCTCACGTTTTGCTCCGGGTCGAGTACTTCGAGGAGCGCAGCACCGGGATCACCCTTATAATCCTTGCCGAGCTTATCGACCTCATCGAGAAGAATCACCGGATTGGCTGAACCGGCACGCTTGACAGCATCAATCACGCGGCCCGGCATGGCTCCGATATACGTGCGCCGGTGACCTCTGATTTCAGCCTCATCATGCAGTCCGCCGAGCGACACCCTCTGATACTTCCTGCCCAATGCTCCGGCCATGGACTTGCCGAGGGAAGTCTTGCCGACACCGGGAGCGCCCACGAGACACAGGATAGGCGACTTGCCGTCAGGCTTGTTCATCATTACCGCTATCTGCTCCAGGATTCTCTCCTTAACTTTTTCAAGCCCGAAATGCTCGGAATCGAGTATCTCGCGGGCTTTCTGAAAGTCGGTCGAAAGCGGGTCATTAACGCTCCACGGCAGCTCCGTCAGCAATTCGAGATAATTATATTGTACGGAATAATCGGGAGTTGAAGGATTGAGGCGCGAAAGCTTGTCAAGTTCCTTCTCAAATATCTTCATCACCTCTTCGGGAAAAGCCTTTGTCTCGGCCTTTGCCCTAAGCCTGGCAGTGTCCTCGTCATCGCCGTAAAGTTCTTCCCTGAGGGTGTCATACTGATTCTGAAGAAAAACATTGCGCTGCTGCTCGTCAAGCCTCTGCTTTGCCCGTTGGCGTATCTCGGCCTTCAGTTCCACATATTCCTCACTGCGCGAGAGTTCGGCAAGCAACTTGAAGGCGCGGTCCTTGATGCGGTTTTGTTCGAGCAGTTCCTTCTTGATGAATTGCTCGAAAGGCGAGTGAGTACATATAAGGTTTATGACCAGGCGGGGATCGGGAAGTGACTCCACATTAAACGCTAGATCAGCCGCCATCTCGTTTCCTTTGTTAAGGATGTTGAGTGTCGTGGTCTTGATTTCGTCAAATAAGGCGGCAAACTCCTTGTCGCCTTTGCGGGGGCCGGTCTCCTTCACCGGAACGGCTGAGAGTGAAATTACGTCGGCAATCTGCTCACCGTTGCCCCGGCCGGTGCGCTTGATTTTCTCACGCGCATGTACTATCGCTGTCTTGGAACCGTCGGGGAGATCGATCACCTTAATCACGTCGGCAAGCACACCGAGTTCAAAAAGATCGTCGACACCGGGATTTTCAGTTCCTGCAAAATTCTGACAGAACACACCGACGGGTATACTTTTCTCGTAGGCCGTCAACGCTACCTTAAGCGACATGTCGCGACCCAATGTAACGGGAAACGTCACTCCGGGAAACAACACAATATCCCGCATTGCTATGACAGGAAGGTCATCATAGTCAGGCTCGCTCAACGGAGCATTAGGATCAATCTCAATCTGACCTACCGACATAATTGTCATTCTATCTTTATTCATCACAGATCAATATTCTAAATAATGTTTCCGGGCCTTGATGCCACTTTAATTAGCAATCCCGGCAAATAACGCCTCTTTCAGGCGTAAAATCCTATCATTCAGCGCAGTTTGTCAACAGCGCGTTTTTTCAAGGTGCAAAGTTACAAAAAATATTTTAACCCCGGCCCAATAAAAGATATTTTAATACTTGACTTTCGATATTTCCTAAAGTTATGTTATAAAACATATTTTATTAATGCCTTACTTTCAAAATTTATTACTAATTTGCGGCATAAAACAAGAAATATCAATTTTCACGAATCTTTAAACTCCTAAATACGATATCATGAAAGTATATCAGACCAACGAAATCAAAAACATCGCCCTGCTCGGAAGCAAGGGATCCGGAAAAACCACACTCGCAGAGGCCCTCCTCTATGAGTGTGGAGTTATAAAACGCCGCGGTACTGTCGAGGCCAAGAACACCGTCAGCGACTCTTTCCCCGTGGAAAAGGAATATGGCTATTCAGTATTCTCTACCGTGTTCTATGCCGAATTCTTAGGCAAGAAACTCAATTTCATCGACTGTCCCGGAGCCGACGACTTCGTGGGCAATGCCATCACAGCACTCAACGTGACCGATACCGGTGTCATTCTGATCAATTCTCAGTATGGCGTGGAAGTGGGTACTCAGAATATTTTCCGCACTACCCAGAAACTCCGCAAGCCGGTGATCTTCGCCCTCAACCAGCTTGACGGTGAGAAAGCAGAATATGAAAAGGTGATGGAACAGTTGCGCGAGCACTTCGGCAACAAGATCGTCACCGTGCAATATCCCCTCAACGCCGGTCCCGGCTTCAACGCCATGATCGACGTGCTTCTCATGAAAAAGTATTCGTGGGGACCCGAAGGCGGTGTGCCCGTGATTGAGGAAATTCCCGCCGAAGAAATGGAGCGCGCCAACGAGCTGCATCATGCGCTCGTGGAGGCTGCTGCTGAAAATGACGAGACCTTGATGGAAAAATTCTTCGATCAGGGACATCTCACCGAGGACGAGATGCGCGAAGGTATCCGCAAGGGACTCGTTGACCGCTCGATCTATCCGGTATTCTGCGTCAGTGCAGCCAAGGACATGGGCGTGCGCCGCATGATGGAGTTCCTCGGCAACGTGGTGCCTTTCGTCAACGACATGCCCGCTCCCGAGACCGTTGACGGAGTGGAAGTCAAGCCTGATTCAGCCGGTCCGCTGTCGCTCTACATGTTCAAGACCACCGTCGAGCCCCATATCGGCGAAGTATCTTACTTCAAGGTTATGTCAGGCACACTCACACCCGGAGTTGACCTCGACAACGTGACCCGTGGCTCCAAGGAGCGCATCGCCCAGATAATGTGTGTATGCGGCCAGATCAAGACTCAGGTCGACAAATTGTGTGCCGGCGACATAGGCGCCACCGTTAAGCTCAAAGACGTTCGCACCGGCAACACCCTCGACGGCAAGGACTGCGACTACCGCTTTGACTTCATCCGCTTCCCCGATCCCAAATACCGCCGCGCAATCCGTCCCGTGACCGAGAGCGATTCTGAAAAGATGATGGCCATCCTCACCCGTATGCACGAGGAAGACCCGACTTGGGTAATCGAGCAGTCAAAGGAACTCAAGCAGGTGATCCTTTCGGGTCAGGGCGAGTTCCATCTCCGCACCCTCAAGTGGCGCGTGGAAAACAACGACAAGCTCCCCATCATCTTCGAGGAACCCAAGATTCCCTATCGCGAGACAATCAATCAGAAAGCCCGCGCCGACTATCGCCACAAGAAGCAGTCAGGCGGTGCAGGCCAGTTTGGTGAAGTTCACCTGATCATCGAGCCTTACGAAGAAGGCGCTCCCCTGCCCGACACCTATCGTTTCGGCAATCAGGAGTTCAAGATGAACGTGCGCGATACTCAGGAGATTCCTCTCGAATGGGGTGGTAAACTCGTGGTTCACAACTGTATCGTGGGCGGTGCCATCGATGCCCGATTCATCCCCGCCATCGTCAAGGGTCTTATGGACCGCATGGAGCAGGGACCGCTCACCGGCAGTTATGCCCGCGACGTGCGCGTATGTATCTACGATGGTAAGATGCACCCGGTTGACTCCAACGAAATTTCTTTCCGTCTCGCTGCCCGAAACGCTTTCTCTGAAGCATTCCGCAACGCCAAGCCCAAGATACTTGAGCCGATCTACAACGTGGAGATTCTCGTGCCGAGCGACTACATGGGTGCCGTGATCTCCGACCTCCAGGGTCGTCGCGGTGTAATCATGGGCATGTCGAGCGACAACGGATTTGAAACCATCTCGGCCCGCGTGCCGCTGAAGGAAATGGCATCCTATTCCACCGCACTTTCATCTATCACCGGTGGCCGCTCATCGTTCACCATGAAATTTGACACCTACGAAATCGTTCCGGCCGATGTTCAGGAAAAACTCCTCAAGGAATACGCCGAAAAGAACGCCGACGAATAATATCTTTCTCTAATATAACCGAGGCTGCCGCGACTCATGACCCGCGGCAGCCTCTCTATTTTATACTATTGCTTCTCAAAAGGAAGAATAGGAGTGATTGGAGAAATAGGGATGTCAGCTGACAGTTGAGGTCGGTGAGAGCAAGGTGTTCGATGCGTGCTGAATCATCGTAACACCATTAGCCGGAGCTTGCGGAGGCGAGTGGCGCACATAGACCACGAAGCGTGCCTCGCACGCCCGCGGTGTCCCGGCAACCTGAAAAC
The DNA here is from genome assembly GCA_964546905.1 of uncultured Staphylococcus sp. Lineage (GTDB taxonomy): Bacteria > Bacteroidota > Bacteroidia > Bacteroidales > Muribaculaceae > Duncaniella. The sequence continues at coordinate 137,611 of CAZJKU010000003.1, read as the reverse complement.
TAAATGATTCCAAATTCCTAATCTACAATTTTTTATATTGCAGAATTTGTCTTATTTTTGCAAATAGACAATAATGTCATTAACAATAAATCAGTAAGATATGAAAACTATCTCCCTATTCATGAAAAATCGCTTCAAGCTGAGGGCTGTTATGCTTTTGCTTGTTATGTGGCTTCTGCCATCACTTGCGTCGGCTGCGGAACCCATTAATGTTGCCGGTGTGTATGAGTGTGACACGAAAATTGACGGTGTCAGAAAGCAGATGTATCTGACACTCGATTTCGTCAACGGCAACGTACCTGACTTTACCCAGGTGTTCACTACCAAGGAGTCAAGTTTCAGCAGGCTGCCCAAGGATTTCATGAACGCCAAGAAACTGAGCCGCAGTTTCAGCGGAACCAATGCACCGGGATTCGGCAGATTCAAGGAAAAATTCCTCTTTTCCGGCACCGAAGAATTCCGTCTTACCAACCCGAGACTTGACGGCGGTATCATAATAGCCGACTGGACAAATGCCGACGGCGACACGGGTGAGTGCCGTATCGCGGTTAAGGATGATCGTAGTCTCCGAATTATCGGACTTACCAAAATGGCCAAGGATTTCAATCCCGACAATATTGAGCTGACCCTTGCCGAGGACCGTCTCCCGCGAGGAACTGTGCCATTTGTCACACCTAAAGATGATATTGATTTCTTATTGGCTGAATATGAAAAGTCGCTGGTAACGCCTAAGGTAACTTCATTTGATCCCGATATAAAGACCGAAGTGGTCAAAGCCATTCAGAAAGATAACCAGATTGCAGTATATTTGAAAATCAAGAATAATTCCAATTACGACGTGCTCAACATCGTTGTGGCAGACCAGAGGGAGAGCAATACCTTTGCCGAGTCCAAAGATGGAAAGGTAATGAGGAGTTTCCGGCCGGTCACTCCAGGTACCGTAGGAGACAAACCGGCCGTGCAGGCTAAGAAAGGTGAGTGGGTCGAATTCGCTATCGTTTTTGACGAGGTCAACGGAACGGTTGACTATCTGAGCACTCTCAAGTTTGACAATTACCTTGCCGGAGGCTTTTTTATGGATAATCACATCACCGCCATCGAGAATATCCCCGTCTTCCAATATCGTTCAAAGCCTAAAGCCAATCAGGTAAACAAGTCGGCCCAGCTCAACTTTGAAGTTGAATTACCCTCATGGACCGCAGTTGCATCCACTGTTTCCGGCAAGAGCATAAACATCCGCAAGAGTCCTTCTTCGTCGGCTCCACGTCCGCTCGTGAACCAATCCGAAATCGACAACTTCCAGGTTCCCCTCAAATATTATGCCCGGTGGTCAACTGCCGTTCCCAAAGGCGACATAACCGTTCTTATGTTTGAACCTGATCAATATGCGCCCGTGTTGAAAGAGCAGAACGGATGGTATGAACTGGCTGGAATCGGAGCCCGTTCCGACAACGGCTGGGTATCGGCTCAATATTGCAAGAAATATAATCTCGAACCTATAACTGAAACCGATCTGAAAAATTCCGGTTACATAATCTTCAGCAACGAAAGCGGCATATATCCGGTGAGCGTGTATTACGACGAGATGGACAATTATGTTGAGCTGAATATCGGAAAACTTGTCGACGGCACAGTCGTTATCCCATATTCACTCATCATGGACGTGACAACCGGCAATGATACAAAGATTATTAAGAATAATGACGGGTATATTATTCAGGTGTCCCGAAACATCTGCGATGAATTTGGCATACCTGATGTAAGCAAACTGCCCCGTGACATAATCACCGAAGCTATCTCCGCGAAAAAGCCCCTCGAATCACCCTCCTACATCTGCAAGATAAACGGCACCTTGCAGTCAATAATGTGATATCAGTCGAGCAAAATACGGAACTCTTGCTCGAAATTGGGTGTGAAGATGCCTTTTCCGATGGAGTTACGTATCTCCTCGATGGTCCAGAAGCGACCGTCGTCGAGTTCGTCTGTCGGGTGGATTTCGCTTTCGTCGGCTAAAGCACTGAAAGCGTTGATAAGCTCCCGCTCGCGCTCTGATTCAAATACATAGCTTCCGAGAGGTTTGAGGTCAACTTCAGCAAGTGCAAGTTCCTCGCGGGCTTCCCTCAGGGCTGCGGCCATCACTTCTTCTCCATAATCCACGTGACCACCCACCGATGTATCCCACTTTCCGGGCTGAATATCTTTCCACGAGGGACGTTTCTGCAAATAGAGACGTCCCTCTTTGTCAAACACATGTACATGAACTACCGGATGGAGGAGCTTGCTCCCTGAGTGACATTCACCTCGGGTTGCCTTACCGATTACTGTGCCGTCGGGGGTGACGACCGGAAATATTTCTTCTGAATTGTCTTTCATTTCACCGGAATAAAATGGATTATCTTAGATTCTTCACCAGCTCTTTAAGCCGCTTCTCGTTTCGGGAGATCAGCAGCAGGGTGTCGTTGAGATACAGTCGGGTATCGCCGGTGGGGATGAGGTAATCCTCGCCACGTATTATAAAAATTACGCGTGTGTCGGCCGGCAGATCGATTTCCTTAAGAGTGTGCCCTTCGGCAAGAAGGATTCCGTTGACGGTCAGCTCCTGCATGGAAGCCTTGATTTCGTCGGGCAGATCGATATTGAATTTTCTTTTTCGCGGCGCGGTAGTCAGGTCGAGCCATCCGGCCATTGAATTAACGGTTGTACCCTGAATGAGGAGCGAAAGGATAGTGATGAAGAACACAATATTGAACATCAGCCGGGCGTGCTCCACATCGGGCGACATCAACGCGTAGGTGGCAAAAATAATCGGCACCGCTCCGCGCAGGCCCACCCATGAGATGAATATCCGTGCCCGCATCGAGAATCGCTTGAACGGGGCAAGCGACAGGAACACGGCGAGTGGTCGGGCCACAAGTATCATGAACACGCCGAGCACACACGCCGGCCACGCGATATGAATCAGTTCGGTGGGATTGACAAGAAGACCCAGAGTGAGGAACATCACTATCTGCACGAGCCACGTAAATCCGCCGAGAAACGTGGTGATGGTGCGCTTCAGTGCAATCTTGTGATTACCTACCATCAGTCCTGCAATATACACGGCGAGATAACTGTTGCCGCCGCACAGGTTGGTGAGCGTGAAAGCGAAGAAGCAGCATGAGATCACCATAATCGGGTAAAAGAACTCATTGGACGCATTGAATGCATTGATGATTTTAACGGTGAGATAACCAACAATCACACCGCCGGCGGCGCCCCCTATCATCTGGAGCAGAAATGTTCCTGTTGAAGTCCAGAACAGATCGGCGCTGAAATCGGCTCCCGATTCAAGTATAGAGATGAAAAGAATCACGAGTAGGTAGGCCATCGGATCATTGGAACCGCTTTCAAGTTCGAGAGTGGGTTTAAGCCGTTCCTTCAACCCCACTCCCGATGAATTGAGTATCGAAAACACTGAAGCCGAGTCGGTCGACGACATAATCGAGGCCAGCAGCAGCGACTCGATCCAGCCGAAGCCGTAATCAGGCAGCAGCCACGCCATCAGTTCATGAATGAATATACCTGTAACTGCCGTGGTCAGGAGCACCCCGAGTGTGGCCAGGACAATACCGGGCCCCAACACGGGCCTGATTTCCTTAAAATCAGTATCGAGACCGCCCGAAAACAGGATGATGCACAGTGAAAACATGCCGATAAATTCGGCTATGGCGGCATTGTCGAACCGCAATCCGAAACCGTCCTCACCGGCCAACATTCCTACACCGAGAAACAGCAGGAGGGCCGGCATTCCGTATCTCGCGCCGGCCTTTCCGACGAGCACACTCAGGAAGAGCAGTGCCGCCAGAATGAGCATGATATTACCCGGAGTTATATCCATAGATTATTTTTTATCACGGGTAGCGAAATATTTCCAAAGCGGAGCAGCCATGAGCGATTGCCTGATTTCGTCGTTAGCGAGCATTGAATAGAGTTCGTCGCGCGACATTATCACGATATCAAGGTCCTCGGTTTCGTCAAGATGTTGCTCGGATGAAATCAGCTCCACATCCTCGGCAAGATAGCAGTAAGAGCAATTGTTCTGCGAACCTGGATTGGGCGATACAACTGTCAGCAGGGACCACTTTCCGTTGCCGTAACCGGTCTCTTCGAGGAGTTCGCGCCGCGCGGCTGCCTCGGGAGCCTCGCCTTCCTCCACTACTCCGGCACACAGTTCGGTAAGCACCTCTCCGATGCCGTGACGGTACTGGCGCACCATCACAAACATCCCGTCCTTTCGCCGGGCTATTACATTGATCCACGTGGGGTATTCCAGCACGTAATATTCGTCATTTATTCTTCCGTCGGGGAGTTCGACAGTGTCGCGGCGGGCTGTAAGCCAGGGACGCTCTACAAGATAGCGGCTCGACAGTATCTTCCATTTTTTTATTTCCTTGCTCATGATTGTCAGGTATATTTGGCCATTAATGACCACAAAGATAACCAAAATCAATAAAAAATCACTAACTTTGCACCCTCAAAACTGAAATACTCACCGAAACACTTAACGATTCACGATGATAGCTGTTGAAAATTTAGGAATACAGTTTGGGAAACGCGTTCTCTTTCAGGATGTAAACCTTAAGTTCACTCCCGGAAACTGTTATGGAATAATAGGAGCCAACGGTGCCGGCAAGTCCACACTGATGCGTATACTTTCCGATCAGCTCTCCCCTACCCATGGAGCTGTGCGTCAAGGTCCCGGCGAGCGCATGAGCGTCCTCGAACAGGATCACTTCAAGTTTGACGACTGCACGGTGATGGATACCGTGCTTCAGGGCCACACCGTTTTATGGGACATAATGAAGGAAAAGGATGCCCTCTATGCCAAGGAAGACTTTACCGACGAAGACGGCATAAGGGCATCGGAGCTTGAGGAACGTTTCGCCGAACTTGAAGGATGGAATGCCGAGAGCGATGCCGCCGCCCTGCTGAGTGGCCTGGGAATCAAGGAGGACCGCCATCAGATGCTCATGCGCGACATTTCGGGTAACGAAAAAGTGCGTGTCCTGCTGGCCAAGGCCCTGTTCGGTAACCCCGATAATCTGCTTCTCGACGAGCCGACCAACGACCTTGACCTCGAAACCGTGGCATGGCTCGAAGATTACCTTTCAAAGTGCGAGAACACGGTGCTCGTAGTCAGTCATGACCGCCATTTCCTTGACTCGGTCAGCACCCACACTCTCGACATCGACTACAACAAGGTAACTTTATTTGCCGGAAATTACAGCTTCTGGTATGAGTCAAGCCAGCTCGCCCTCCGTCAGCAGCAGCAGGCCAACAAGAAAGCCGAGGAAAAGCGGAAGGAACTTATGGAATTTATCTCGCGGTTCAGTGCCAATGTGGCAAAGTCAAAGCAGACGACCTCGCGCAAGAAGATGCTTGAGAAACTCAATGTGGAGGAAATCCAACCTTCCTCGCGCCGCTATCCAGGCATCATATTCACTCCTGAGCGTGAACCGGGCAACAAGATTCTTGAAGTAAAGGGACTGACGGCAACCGTCGACGGCGACATTTTGTTCCGCGACGTGAACTTTCAGGTGGAAAAGGGCGACAAGATCGCGTTTCTCAGTCACGATCCCCGCGCGATGACAGCGCTCTTTGAGATCATCACCGGCAACCGTAAGCCCGATGCCGGAACCTACGACTGGGGCCAGACAATTACTACGGCCTATCTTCCCCTTGACAATTCCGATTTCTTCAATACTGACCTTTCGCTTGTAGACTGGCTCTCACAGTTCTCCGACGACAGTTCCGAGATTTATCTGAAAGGATTTCTCGGAAAGATGCTCTTTTCGGGTGAGGAGGTGCTCAAGAAAGCATCGGTGCTCTCGGGTGGCGAGAAAATGCGCTGCATGATCGCACGCATGATGATGACCAACGCCAACACACTCGTGCTCGATTCACCTACCAACCACCTTGACCTCGAATCGATTCAGGCTTTCAACAATACATTGAAGACGTTCAAAGGCAATATCCTCCTGTCGAGCCACGACCACGAGTTCATTCAGACGGTGTGCAACCGTATAATCGAACTGACACCCAACGGTATCATCGATAAGATCATGGACTATGACGACTATATCACCGACGAGCGAGTAGCCGCCGCCCGCGAAAAACTTTATGCCAAGTAAGGATTGGCCATCTTCTCCCGGCCTATCGTAGTGGCATTGCCATGACCGGGAAGGACCATAGTATTATCAGGAAGAGTCAGGAGATTCTTCCTGATTTCTTTTATAAGTGTAGCGTAATCTCCGCCGGGGAGATCGGTGCGGCCTATGGAACCTTCAAAAAGGGAGTCGCCGGTGAAAACCACCTTGTCGACGGGAGAATATAGCGCGAGTCCCCCGCGTGAATGACCCGACACCGGTATGACTTCGAGATATTCCTTACCTAAATAAATCCGCTCGCCGGCTTTCAGCCTGACATCGAGCGTGACTGTGTCGAAATCCTTGCGGATGCCAAACCGCAGGGCTGACCCGTTGAGGTCGTCAAGCAGAGGAGCGTCACCTTCTCCGGCCGATAGTTTCACTCCATATCGGTCTTTGAGGAAGTTCACCCCAAACACGTGGTCAAGATGAAGATGAGTATTCAGGATGTGCTTTAGCACCAACTTATTATCGTCGATATACCCGGCAATAGCATTTTCCTCGTTCTCACGCAACATTCCGGGGTCGATCACGGCTGCTTCACGCGTGGTCTCGTCGAAAACCACGTAGGTGTTTTCGCCAAACATGTTGAATACAAAGCGTACTATTTTCATAACTCAACGTAGACAAGTTCCTTTTCTTTAAAATATTCATCGGAAAACCAGTCAGAGAGCGGTACTTCGATCATAGGCCGCTTTACCCTGCCGAGTTCCGGGCGGAGATCTCCGCCTTTAAGGCAAACAAGTCCGTTGGGGAAAGTGTTGCGCGAATGGCGTGAAACATTCTTAACGGCGAGCCTTACAAGCTGATCGAGCTGCATCACCGCACGCGACACCACATAGTCAAACTTATCATGACATTCACCCGAGTCTCCGTGCTGAAACGTCACGTTATCAAGACCTATTTCCTGCGCAATCGACCGGGCAACGTTGATCTTCTTTCCGATTCGGTCGATGAGATGGAACCGGCACTCCGGCCACATGATGGCCAACGGAATACCAGGAAATCCGCCCCCGGTCCCAAGGTCCATGAACGAAGTGCCGGCGACCGGCGTCATGAAGCGGGCTATGGACAGGGAGTGAATGATGTGGTGGAGATATATATTGTCGATATCCTTGCGCGATATGACATTTATCTTTTCATTCCACTCCTTGTAAAGCAGTCCTATCGCGGCGAAACGTTCCTGCTGAACTACGGTCAGATCAGGAAAATATTTCAACAGTTCTTCCATGATTTCATTATTATTGTTTTTCCGAGAGTTCAAGCCATCTCATTTCTTTTTCATCAAGTAGCGACTTTATTTCCTCATATCTCTGAGCCATTGCAGCAACATCATCAATGGTGTCGCCGCTTGCAAAGATAGCGTCAAGCCGCGACTTTTCCTCGTTGAGTGAATCAATTTCCTTGCTGAGAAGTTCAAATTCCTTCTGCTCCTTGAAGCTCATCTTCACCTTACGCTGCCGCGGCGGTTGCCGGTCGCTTTTTTCTGGACGGCTTGCCTCGGCTTCAATCTTCTTCTGCTCCTTTACATATTCGCGGTAGTCGGAGTAATTTCCCGGAAAATCCTTAATCACGCCGTTGCCTTCCATCACGAAAAGATGGTCCACGATCGAATCGAGGAAAAACCTGTCGTGGGATATGATTATAGCGCAGCCCTTGAAATTTCTGAGATAATCCTCCAGGATGGCAAGCGTCACTATGTCAAGGTCGTTGGTAGGCTCGTCGAGAATCAGGAAGTTGGGCCTCGTTATGAGCGTTGCCGCGAGGTGCAGCCGTCGCATCTCGCCACCGCTGAGTGTGGAGATATACTTCTGCTGATCGGCGGGAGAAAACAGGAAGCGGCTCAGGAACTGCATGGGGGTGAATCTCACTCCGTCTTCAAGCACCACATCTTCGGTAATGTCAGTAATCGCGTCGATAACCTTCTTGCCGGGAGGAAGGTCGAGACCCTCCTGCGAGTAGTAACCGAACCTTACGGTCTCGCCTACATTCCACTCGCCAGAGTCTTGACTGACGATACCCTGAAGCATCTTGATGAAAGTGGATTTTCCCACTCCGTTCTCCCCTATTATTCCCACTTTTTCATACCGGGCGAAAGTGTAGGAGAAATTATCGAGTATCACCTTGTCGCCAAACCGCTTGGATATATTCCGCGCCTCGAAAATCTTTGACCCGATGTAGGAAGACTTGACTTCATTGGGATCGATGGTCTTTTCGTCAATCTTCAGCGACACCCGCTGCTGAAGTTCGTAGAAGGCATTGATGCGGAAACGCGCTTTACCGGCCCGCGCCTGAGGCTGACGGCTCATCCATTCCTGCTCGCGCCGCAGGGTGTTCTTGACTTTGGCAAGTTCGCCCTGGAGAGCCTCGATGCGCTCGGCCCGCTTGCGCAGGTAGTAGTCGTAATTGCCCGAATATGTGAATATTCCCTGCATGTCGATTTCAATAATCTTGTTGCAGACGCGATCGAGAAAATACCGGTCATGGGTCACCATAAGTAAGGTCACCCGCGATCGTGAAAGGTAATTCTCAAGCCATTCCACAGTCGAGATGTCGAGGTGGTTGGTAGGCTCGTCGAGGATAAGAAGCTGCGGGTCACTGAGAAGGACTCGGGCAAGAGCCACCCGCTTGAGCTGACCGCCTGACAGATGATCCACTTTCTCGTCGGGGTCATGCAACCCCAGTCCTGAAAGCATCGACTTAACGCGGTCGGCTATCGTCCACTGATCTTCGGTTTCATGAGCCGGATTTTCCGTTACCGACCGGATGCACACTTCGCTTACGGTAGCTCCGGCTTCAAATTCAGGCAACTGCTCAAGAAATCCTACGCGCAGGTCGTTGCGGAAAACCACATTTCCGCTATCGGGTGCCTCGGCTCCCGACAGGATGCGTAACAAAGTCGACTTTCCCGTTCCGTTCTTGGCTACGATACCTATCTTGTCGCCTTCCTCCACACCGAAAGTAATAGTGTCGAAGAGCACGCGGTCACCGTAACTCTTGGTCAGATTCTCAACCTGCAGAAAACTTACACCCATAGCCGTGTCATGCTTCAAGACAAGCGTCGAGCTGCCCCGTGATATAATCCTTATCGAGATTACGGCCTATGAATACAATCTTTATCATCCTGTCGCCATACTTTTCATCCCAGTCCTTCATGATCGACGGATCCTGCTGCATCATGGCCATGAGCTCTTCCTCGGGAGCGGTGGCAAACCATAGTCCGGCTTCCTTAAGAGATTTCTGACGTCCGGCCTGCTCGAAAAGGTAGCTCATGTCGGGATTGGCGCTGAAGTAGCACACGCCCTTTGCCCTGATCACATTCTCAGGCCAGCGGGAAGCGGCGAAATAGTCAAATTTATTGAGGTCAAAAGCCTTGCGGCGGAAATATACAAATGTTCCTATGCCATATTCCTCAGCCTCACCCTCGCCGTGATGGTGGTGATGATGATGGTGATGATGACATACACCATGCTCGTGATCGCAATCGCTGTGATCTTCGTGATCATCATCGTCGTGGTCATCATCGTGATGGTGATCGTGGTGATGATGCCCGTGATGATCCTCATGATGGTCATGCTCATCATCATGGTCATGGTCAAGACCTTCTATTTCCCTTACCCAGGTAGCTGAAGTGGCCACTTTCTCAAAATTGAACAGCGAAGTATTGATGATTTCCTCCAGGGCCACATCGGCATAATCGGTTTCGATAATCTTTGCCATAGGCTGGAGCGCACGGATCACCTCTATAAGGTCATGCTTCTCGACCGGAGTTACTTCCGAAACTTTGTTGAGCACGATGATATTGCAGAACTCAATCTGCTGTATCAGTAGATTCTCAATATCATCCTCGTCAAGTTCCTTGGAGGTAAGCGCCTTGCCTGAGCCGAACTCATCACGCATACGCATGGCATCAACCACCGTCACTATGCAGTCAAGCACCGGCAACCCATACTTCTTGTAACCGTCGCCCATCTGAGGGATAGAACAGATGGTCTGAGCGATAGGCGCGGGCTCGCATATTCCGCTTGCTTCGATGACGATGTAGTCAAATCGATCCATCTTGAGAATATCCTCGATCTGCTTCACGAGGTCCATCTGCAGTGTGCAGCAGATGCAACCGTTGGTCAGGGCCATCAGGCTGTCATCCTTCGTATCCACAATTCCACCCTTCTGAATGAGTGAGGCGTCGATATTCACCTCACCTATATCGTTGACTATAACGGCAAACTTTATGCCGCGTTCATTGGTGAGGATATGGTTAACGAGAGTGGTCTTTCCACTGCCGAGATAGCCGGTAAGAAGAAGTACCGGTGTAGCTTTATGTTTCATGTCGTCAATATATTATAAGGTTTTACCATTCAACCGTCACCGAACAGCTGTCAACAATCGAGGGCAGCGGCGGGACAGTTTTGGCTATTCTGATTTTTCCGGAAGTACTTGCGGGATATTCCTTGATGACCGAAAAGATAATGCGTCGCGCTACATGTTCGAGCAACGCTGAAGGCACTCGCATTTCGTGCCTGATAATCTCGGTCAGGCGTGCGTAGTTTACGGTATAGTTCAGGTTATCGGTCTCCATCGCCTTCTCAAATGGATAATCAACCCGGAGATCGACTATGAATATGTTTCCGGTAATGCGCTCTTCAGGAAGTACTCCATGAAAAGCCCTGAGCTTCATACCGTTAACCTCAACACTGCATTTCATATCCCGGTGGTGAGGTTATTATTGCGGTATCGGCGGCTGATGATCCTGTACCACATATTATATATAGGCTCGAAGAGGAGCATCAGCGGAACGCACCATAACATGCCGCTGCCGCGCAACCGGCGGCTCATGGAGTTGAACGCTACCATCATCAAAATTGATGTCAGTATAAACATCACGCCCGATACTATTGCGGGTATCAGCGAAGGAAGCCCTAAAATGCCCCCCGCTACAAGGCAACATATTAATATCCACCACGACCAGAGCGACGATCCGAAAAAATAGTCGGCCGATCTGCGGAGATAACGGCGGGTGAAATCATGCTGAATCTTATCCTCGGCATGTGCCTTGGCGGGATTGAGTTCCACCACTTTGACAATTGAATCGCCCGACAGCTGCACCGCCGTGTTGTCGCCCGACGCTATTTCACTCAGGAAGATATCATCGTCGCCATACTTGAGGTTGAGCGAGCGCTGGAATCCCTTGTTTTTGAAAAAGAGGCTACGCCGGTAGGCAAGGTTATAGGAATTGCCGCGGTAGGGACGGCCGGCCTCAGCCCATGAAAGGTATTTAAGTGAAGTATACAGCGAGTCAAATTCCCTCACTGTGTTTCCGAAAGCAATCGGTGCATCATCGGCTGCGACAGGATAGGCATAGCCTATCACCACCTCCTTGCCCGAGATGAACGGACGCATCATCGATGCCAGCCAGTCCTTTGAATCGACACGGCACGTACCTTCGGTCATCAGCACGACCTCATAACGGGCAGCCTTGACGCCGAGAGTTATGGCAAGTTTCTTGCGGCTCAGGTTGCGCGAGGCAGTGGGAGTGAAAGTCATGTAGAGGTTCCTGAACTCCTTTTCGAGCTTTCCTATCACGGCTTCGGTGGCTACTACCGCGCCGTCGTTAACCACGATTACTTCCATCTCACCGGGATAGTCCTGGGTAAGGATTGCCCGGAGATATGTTTCAAGATTCCAGGAATCGTCGTTGGAATACACTATGACCGAGACACCGGGATAGCCCGTCAGCTCTTCATCAGAAACCTCGCTGTCGGCGGAAGCCTTACGTGCAAGCTTCGACGCATAGCGGCGCATCCCGAACACGAGAAAAAGAAAACAAGCCGCAGCCGTCAGATACAGGGCTAACAGCGTGGGAGTTATATTTAGTTCAAAAAATTGATCCATCTTGATATTCAGTTTTATTGATAAAACCTTATGCAAATTTACGAAATGATTGTCATTTCAATATCCATTATTGATGAAAATATTCGTGAAATCCTATTTTTTTACAACCTTTAACCGGAATCGTAAATCGGGTATAAAATAATTGTTGTAATTTTACCCGTCATTTTTTCGACGACAATTATCACAATTGCCATGGATGAACAGGAATTAGTCAGACGGCTCCAGAATCCCTCTACCTGCCGCGAGGCTTTCGGAGAGGTGATACGCCTATACTCCGAACCTCTCTACAAGCAGGTGCGCCACATCGTGCAGACCCACGATGATGCCAATGACGTGCTTCAAAACGTGTTTCTGAAGGCATGGCAGAACGTGGAGAATTTTCGCGGTGAGGCCAAGCTGAGCACCTGGCTCCACAAGATAGCGATAAACGAAAGCATGACCCACCTCGAAAGGGAGAAACGCCATGCCGGCATCTCGATCGACGATGATGAATCATACATCACCTCTCTGATCGAAGCTGACAGGAATATCGACGGCGAGCGTCTTGCGCTGCTCCTCCGTAAGGCTGTCGCCACTCTTCCCGAGAAACAGCGGCTTGTCTTCAACATGAGATATTACGATGAAATGAAGTATGAGCAGATTTCTGAGATACTTGGCACGAGCGAGAGTGCCCTTAAGGCATCTTACCATCACGCCGTCAAGAAAATAGAACAATTTTTCAAGGATCATGATTAAACTTTTCATCTTCCCGGCAGTCTAAGTAGTATAAACACAAGAAATATGGAAAACAAAGATATACTCGAAACTATTGACCACCGCGACGGAATGACCGTACCCGACGGGTATTTCGACGACTTCGCCGCCCGCGTGACGGCATCGTTGCCTGAAGCCGAGTGGGAACGGCCCCCCAAGGTCCTCCCTCGCACGATGTGGGACAGGGTGCGCCCCTACGTTTATCTTGCCGCCATGTTCCTCGGAGTGTGGTGCATGATGAGCCTCGTCGATATTTTCAAAGCCTCGTCGACTGAACCGCTACTTGACAACAATCAGGTACTCGCTCAGGCCTTAGCCGACGATTCCTTCATGATTGATTACTTCGTGACCGAAGGCAATCTTTCCGAAGACCAGATACTTGACGACCTATATGATTCAGGTATTGCTGCAACTTCAGTCATAGAATTTTCCAACTGATCAACACAATCCCCATGAAGAGATTTTACATCATAACCCTGCTGACATTCATTGCTTCGATGTTCATGTCCGACGTTTCGGCCAAGCAGACACCATCGAAGTCCAACAGCCGCCGTGCATGGAAAGTAGAGATGCAATCGGTCAAGACTGATTATATCGCCAAGAAACTCGACATGACCGCCGACCAACGCGAGAAGTTTACGCCCGTCTACCGGCAGATGGAAACCGAGTTGCAAGCTGTTTCGGAATCCACGGCGGCATTAGTTGACTCCGTGAAGTCAAAAGGCAAAGCTGCAACCGACAGTGATTACCGTAGGGCCTATCGTGCGGCATTTGACCTTAAAAGCAAGGAAGCAGCTATCGAGAAGAGATATTATGTTAAGTTTGAGCAGATTCTTACACCGGCTCAGATGTTTTCGCTCAAGGATGCCGAGCTGCAGTTCACCAAGGAGCTGATGAAAAAACATAGTTCGCTGCGCAAGTCCCAGCGGCGCAATAACGATAAAAAATAATCGCTGTAACATCTCCTTTCTCCTTCAACTTCGATGCCCGCCCGCTCACACAGAGAGTGAGCGGGCATGGATTTTAAACAGAATCTCTAACCGTAATCCTGACTTAAGCATGACGATTTCACGTTTCCTGCGATTGGCAATAACGCTTATTTCCATCGTCAACTTTTTCCCTCTGACAATCATGGCCGAATCCACCCCCGATTTCGCTTTTCCCACCAAAGTAATCGCTCAAAGCGAGCGCAACCTCACTGCGGCACTGAAGAAACACGACAATCAGGGCGTGGTAACTTCGCTCGTCAGTGACTGCATTGCCGAAAATTTGATTGACAACAGTAAAGCCGGGCACTTGGTTCAGAAAATAGACTCGGTCATCGCGCTGTCATCGGATCCCACCTTGAAGGCTATGCTAAACATGCTTAACGCTCGCCTGCTCACTGAGGTTTACCTCAATAAACGATATGTTTTCGATCAGCGCAACCTGCCCGACACTCCCCTGCCCGACGACATTTTCCTGTGGAGCGGAAAGCAGATGCGCGACAGGATAATGAATTACATCAACGAGTCAATGGTCGACACCGCTGCCCTGGCAACTTGTCCGCTAAGCCGTTATCAGGCTGCTATAAGTATGGACAATGATTACAGTGTCCTATACCCCACACTTTTTGATTTCATAGCCTACCGGGCCATTAACTCGATCTATTCCATTTCGGGATCATTCATTCTTTACGATAACCGCTATCTTCTCCCGGGCAAAGAATTTGTTGCGGTAAAAAATAAGCCCGTTTCAGAATATGCGGCGGCGATACTTGACATTTACGCCCGACTGATTGAGATCCATTGCAACGATAAGCCTGCCTACATTGCAGCTGATATATCTCGACTTCAGTTTGTCAGGAATCATCTTTTTTATGTCGACGGCAATGGATCGGAATATTATACCTCGCTCCGGCTCCTCTATGATGAAAACCGTCACAATGAATATTCTGCCCTTGCACTGGTGCCTTTAGCTGATGAAGTCAATTCTTCGCGGTTGACCGACAAGGAATGGGTCAGGATTCTCGACGAGTATATTTCCCGGTTTCCCGACGGCAAGCTCACCGATACCGTCAGGCAGCTGCGCGCCACGGCCACATGCAAGTCAGTGAGTATTGGGTTTCCGGCGACTGTGCCTCCGGCCACTCCGGTTGACATCACTGTCACATTCAACAACGTTCATTCCGCATCGATTTCTATATATAATGTTACGGGGATTCCCGAAAACGACAGGCGCAAGGCTTACAAATCACTTGTTCCTATCGCTATCCTGCCAGTAGGGAGTACCGGTGAAATTCCTTTTTCAGTCAAGAAAAAAGTTCCTTTTTCATTTCCCGGCTACGGGGTTTACATGATCGTGCCCTCCTTTGACGGTAGTGAATGTGATTGGCCCCAGACCGTTACTGTCACTTCACTCGCAGCCTTCATCAGATCGGTCGGAATCCACAATTCCGCTCTGGTACTTGACCGCATGACGGGTAACGGAGTTTCCGGTGTATCGGTCAACGAGATCACCTACGACCGTAACGGAAAATCAATCCGTCTCCTCGGTACAACCGATGGCAAAGGTATTCTTGACTTTGACACCGTAACTGACTACGGTTCCCGGTCAATCGCTTTTTCAAAGGGCGCCGATTCAGCTTCCGGTACACTGCGCATTTATTCTTACCGCGACTACGAAGGGGCTGATCTCAGCGCAAGCATTTTCACTTCGCTTCCGCTTTATCACCCCGGAGATTCCCTCGATTGGGCTGCCGTGATTTTTGAATCATCACCGAAAGGACCGAAGGCAGTTGCAGGGAAAGAGGTGGAGATCGCGCTGTCAGATGCCAACCGTCAGCCGGTAGGCAGCCTTAAAGCCGTGACTGATGATTACGGACGGATTGAAGGCAACTTTGTAATTCCCAAAGACAGGTTGACCGGATATTATTTCATGGAACTGAAAGAGAAAAATCGTCGGTTCTGTTCGCGCAACATTATGGTGTCGGATTACGTCGCGCCCGAACTCCGCATCACCACCGAAACGCCCGAGAATGATGCGCCGAACAAGGGCGATGTCACTATTCGAGGCAAGGTTGCCACATACTCGGGCTTCAACCTCGCCGGCATCCCGGTAAGGATCAGTTTAAGTTCAGTTCCTCCATTTTACTACCGGGCAATCACAGGGTCGTCGGATAACGAATTCCTGTCTACAACCGTCGATACTGATGCCGATGGTAACTTCAGTCTTGTGCTGTCTCGCGATCTTCTTGATAGTGCACCACTACCCGATGGAATGTTTATAGCGCAGATTTCCGCCACTTCGTCGTCAGGCGAAACCGTGTCAGCGTCGATTTCATTCATGCGCTCGGCTCAATACCGTATCAAGGCATCCCTCAAATCTTCGGTAGTCGAGGCTCCCTCAACTCTTGACGTGAAAGTGAGCGTGCTTGACTATAAGGATGACAGTGTCAAAAGTCCCGTGGTTTATTCTATCGCCGCCGACAGCGATACCATTGTCAAAAAGTCGCCTCTCCCGGCCGACGGTAAGATTGCCGTCGATTCGCTGCCCTCGGGTAAATACCAGATTATCATTGCCACAGCCGACGAGACTCTGTCAACCCCCGTCGGCATGGAATTTATTATTTACAGGCTCACCGACAGCGGAACTCCTGTGAAAGATGTCATGCTGTGGTCTCCCGACGGGCAGCTTATCTCACTTGACAAATCGCGTAAATTGAACTGGCGTTTTGCCGTAAACGAATCCGTTACACTTCACTATTGCGTCGCCACCGACAGCGCGATTATTGAAAACGGCACATTTACCGGGCGAAAAGGTTTCAATTGCTGGGATTATACCATGCCCTCCCGCTACGAGAAATGCGCTATCAGTATCGTCGCTTACAAAAACAATGAGTGTTATGAAACACGACTCACTCTTTCAGCTCCGCCCGCTGTCGCTCCCATAAAAATCAAAGCAGAGTCATTCCGTGACCGGATTTTGCCGGGCAAGAGTGAAACGTGGAAATTCTCAGTTATCGACGATAATAATACCCCACGCGAGGCAGCCGTGATGCTGCGAATGTATAACGCGGCTCTTGAAGCCCTCCAATCTGATAGATGGGAACTGCCCCACTTCAGTCAGGGCATCGGTCTGAAAGTCAATTACGGACGAAATTACAACTCCTACATTTCAACGGAAATGAACTGTGGCCGGAGTATAAGATACCGTGATTTCACCGGGTCCATGTCATTCAACACCTGGGGATATTCTCTTTACTCCGGAGCTCCTGTGATGCTCCGCATGTCAAAAGCCGCATACATGTCGGCAGCTCCCGATGAACTCAACGTCGTCAGGGAACACAAGGATGAAGTAATTGTCGAAGACGCCATGGATTTATCAGCCGATGCCGGTAACGGTGTGGTAGCCGGTTATGGTGTCGTAGGTGGAATTGCCGAAACGACGGCTGAAACCGAGACCGAAAACGATGGCGGTGATGTCTTTCAGTATCGTGACGCCGAGGTGGCCGGAGCATTTTTCCGCCCCATGCTTGTTACTGACCCCGAGGGACATCTCGCGGTCACATTCACCGTTCCTGACGCTAACACAACCTGGCGCGTGAATGCGCTTGCCTTTACCAAGACTCTTGACAGTTCAGTATTCAACGCTTCAGTCATCTCCTCCAAGCCCTTGATGGTGAGTCCGCAGGTTCCTGCTTTCGTGAGACTCGGCGATTGTGTGGATGTGAAGGCAATGGTGATGAACAAGGCTGACTCCACGGCTATCACCGTCACCGCGATAGAGTTCTTCAACCCAGCCGATGACTCGGTCATCGCTTCAGCCGTTTCCACCGATACTGTCGGCGGCCATTCCTCGGCAACTGTATCTTGCGCATTTAAGGTTGATCTGAACGGAAATGCCGTAGGTTACAGGGTAAAGTCCTCAACCGGGGATTTTGCTGACGGCGAGGCAGGCCTTATCCCCGTGCTACCCTCGGTCACTCCTGTAATCGAGTCCACCCCCTTCTATCTTTCACCGGGACGGGACCACATTGAAATTCCCTTATCGGAAAGCGGTAGAAATCCCATCGTCACCCTGCAATATACCGAGAATCCGGCATGGTATGTGGCTGCCGCCCTCCCCGGGCTCATTAATTCGGAGAGCTCAACTGCAATTCAGGCTGCCTCATCAATATACTCGGCTTCAATTGCAGCCGGTCTCATGCGCGACAATCCCGTGATAGAGACCGGACTGCGTCAATGGCTCGAAAGCAATAGGAATGACTCAACCTATCTTTCACTTCTCGACCGCAACCCTGATCTCAAGATCATGCTTCTCGAAGCTACTCCGTGGATGCTTGACGCAAAAAGCGATGCCGAGCGCATGACCCGACTCGCATTGCTCTTTGACAAGGCAGAGATCGACCGCGTGACCGAAGCCAATATCACTTGCCTTACCAATCTTGTCAATAACGACGGCGGATTCAAATGGATGAGTCAGTCTACCATATCCTCGGATTGGGCCACTTCGTGCGTCCTAAAACTCATGGGTCAGCTCAACAATCTCGGATATCTGCCCGACAATTCTGACCTCGCTGAAATGATCGAAAACGCCCTTTCTTACCTTGACAGGAATGTGGAAAAGCAGCTTGAAAGGTATAACGACGGTTCTTTCCGGTCATATACGTTCATCGTCTCGCTTTTCCCGACGCATACGGTTCCTGATAAATGCAAGCCGGCGATAGATATGACATTGACCCGGATGTCATCAAACTGGAAAAAAGAATCGGTTTCAAGCAAGGCTTCAAGTGCCCTGATACTTAACCGCTTCGGTAAAGCGGCAGAGGCGCGGGAGATCATTGAGTCGATTTTTGATTTCGCGGTGACGTCACCCGAAAGCGGGATGTGGTGGCCGTCGATAGGTCAGTCAGGATACCTGTGGCGCGAAAACACCGTGGCCTCCACGGCAGGTATTCTTGAAGCGGTAGATGCGATCATGCCCGGCAGTGAAAATATTGAAAAGATACGCCAATGGATCATTCTTCAGAAACAGGCCACCGACTGGCGCGATCCCGTGTCAACCTCTACCGTGATCTCAGCCGTGCTCAAGTCATCGGCGGAATTGCTGAAACCTGCCGGCAATGTCAATATCACCGTGGGTGAAACCGAGATAGTTCCTTCATCGGTAGAAAAAGTGACAGGTTACGTCCGGGCCGACCTCACTCCTTATATCGGCTCAGGTCTTCCCGTCAGGATTTCAAGAGACAAGGGCGGTAACGCTTCCTGGGGTTCAGTCATCAACCGGTATGAAGCTGACATGAACGATGTAGCCGGAGCATCGATTGAAGGGCTGTCGATTTCCAAGTCGATATTACGTTACGACGGTTCCAAAGTAGAATCCGTTTCAGAACTTACGGTAGGTGACAAGGTCAGCGTGCAGCTTACCATAATCAGCGACCGCGACATTGACTATGTGGCTATCGACGATCAGCGGGGGGCATGTTTCCTTCCTGCCGAGCAGCTGCCGCGGCCCGTGTCAAGTCAGGGTATATTCTTTTATCTCGAACAACGCCGTGACCGCACCCGGGTGTTCGTCGACCGTCTCCCGCGCGGAAAGTATATAATCAGCTATGATCTTTACGTGACAAATTCCGGAACCTACACCACCGGCATCGCCACTCTACAAAGTCAGTATGCTCCCGAACTCACCGCTCACTCGTCATCAAAGACTCTGACAGTCAACGCTGATTAAACGAATCCGCAGCGAATTGTCATTACGGTTAACGCATCTTATATAAACTCAACGGCTATTGATGGATATTTTTCCGTCAATAGCCGTTAAATCAATTATTATCGCTACATTTGCATTGACAAAAACCGGCACAAGTGCCAATTTATATCATCGCTATGATTATCGAAAGACCCAAATATCTTAATAAACTCATTTCATTACGCCATAATGGAATGATAAAAATTATTACAGGCATCCGCAGATGTGGCAAATCGTTTTTGTTATCAACGATTTACGGCAATTGGCTTAAAGAACAAGGAGTTGATAGCGGTCACATAATAAATATTAATCTTGAAGATAGAAGAAATAAGGCATTGCGAGACCCAGATGCATTGCTTAACTATATAGACCATCATCTGAAAGATGATGAAATGCACTACATAATGATTGATGAAATACAGCTCGTTCCTGAATTTGAGGACGTGCTGAACAGCTATCTAAATAAAAGTAATGCTGATGTGTATGTAACAGGTAGCAATGCCCGTTTCTTATCCAAAGAGATCAGAACTGAGTTTGCGGGACGCGGGTACGAAATAAGACTACACCCGTTATCATTCAGTGAGTATCTTCAAACCACGAATTTGGATAAGGCCGATGCACTACGGGAGTATATGATATATGGCGGTATGCCACAGGTTGTTTTGGAAGAATCAACTGAAGAGAAAGCGAACCTGTTAACAGCTATGTTTGAGCGTGTATACACCCGGGATATTATTCTACGTTACAACTTGAAAAGTACCGAAGTACTCGAAGAACTTCTTAACATAATGGCATCTTCAATTGGTGGACTGACTAATGCAACAAAGTTATCCAATACATTTACAAGTGTGAAGCACATCAATGTGAGCCGTAATACTTTAGTGAAGTATATTGAGTACATCTGTGATTCTTTTTTAACTGAAAAAGCTACAAGATACGACATAAAAGGCAAACGATATATCGAGACTCTATATAAATACTATTTCACCGACTGCGGTCTGCGAAATTCAAGATTGAATTTTAGACAGGTGGAATATGCGCATTTGCTTGAAAATGTGATATATAACGAGTTAATTACACGTGGATTCAATGTAGATGTCGGGGTAGTTCCCAAGCGAGAACGCAATGAGAACGGTGTTCAGGAGCACCAGTATTATGAGGTAGACTTCGTATGTAATCAGGGAAGCAAACGTTATTACATTCAGTCGGCTTATAAGATGATTGATGATGATAAAGTAAAACAAGAGGAGGCCTCGTTGAGACGCATTGACGATTCTTTTAAGAAAATTATCGTACTTGGTGAATATACTCCTGTTCTACATAATGAATCAGGAATTACAATTATTTCGATATATGACTTTCTATTGAAAGATAATTCGTTAGAACTTTAAAAAAAAGAGTCTTACCATTCGGGACCTCCGGCCCGGAGAGAGTTAACCGAACCAAAAGTCCTTGAAGGGAATCGGAAAGGGGGCAGAAGTTACGGTACACGTAATCGTCTGCGCCCATTGTTTAATCGCAAATGAACAGCTCCCGCAGGACATTACTTGCTGAATCGAATCGTGCTGACATAATCAGGGTATTAAAGATGTCATCTATGGGTGTTAATGAACACGCAAGAGAACCGAATGGGATAAAATCAACCGGATGTATACCTAAAAAAGATTTGACGTTACAAAAATTAAGATACCTCATCCGTAAATTTGTCAGAGTAACGGTATTTTTCTCCGAAATTATCGCTACCTTTGCAATATGAATCACCTGTCGCTACATATCAGTTATCTGTTAGGACATCACGACTGCGTCGTTGTGCCCGGGTTAGGTGCATTCATCAACAATTATAAATCAGCATGGATCGACGAAACCACCATGGAGTTCCATGGTCCTTCGGTCAGCGTAGTTTTCAATCCCGAGCTTGACTACAACGACTGGATGATTGCCGACAGCATAAGCCGCCGTGAAAGCATCAGCCGTGAAGCAGCCTTGAAAATCCTCAACGATGAAGTTAAGGCCCTGAGATTTCAACTCGAAACCGACAGGGAAGTATCTCTCGGCGAATTGGGATCACTAAGATTCAACGGTGGAGCTACCCCGGAATATGAACCGGCTACGGCAATATCCTCACTATCGGTTTTTGCCGGTCTTCCGGTCCTTAACCGTAACGAGGCAGCCGAATTACCGGCTCAGCAAGAAGTCGTGGCCGGGCCTGCTGATAATCACGCTGTGTTCCCCGGCGGAGGTTTCTGGAGAGTGGCGGCCTGCATTATCGCAATATTCATGGCTGCGACTTTCCTGTTCAGGCCCGACGGTAACCGAGCCGATTCCGAAATCCACTTTGCAGGAATTGAGTCAGGGCTCTCGGCTTATACTCTTGTAGACATTCTTCGCGGTGAAAATCCATCTGACGTTCCCGCTCTTTATATAGCGATGCCCGCTGAAAGGAATGTTTCTGAAAAACCAGTTTCCGCTCCTGATAATTCCGGGACCGAAGCTCTCAGGCTTGATAGCAATGACCGGTATTATGTCATCGTGGCGTCATTTGAGACTGCCGCTCAGGCCCGTAATTTCATCACTCTTCATACCGACAATGAATTAAGGGTATTCAATGCCGATGATAATTACCGTGTCTATGCGGCTACTTCACCTACACTTGCCGGTGCGATGGAAATCGTCGACACTCCTTCGTTTAAAGCCGCTTTCTCCCAAGCCTGGATATTGAAGAAATAAACAAGAGTTTTTTTCAACATAAATATGGATAAATTTCACGATCTGATAGTCAACCGCCGCTCTATCAGGCGATATACAACAACGCCCATTCCTGCCGAGGATGTGTCGCTGATACTTCAGGCCGGACTCATGGCCCCCACATCAAAGAATTCCCGCTCATGGCAGTTCATCGCTGTCGACGACCCCGAAATGCTACGGCGGCTTTCGGGATGCAAACCTGTGTATGCAACTTCAATCGCCGAGTGCCGACTTGCCATAGTCGTGTGCGCTGACTCCACTCAATCTGACGCCTGGATCGAAGATGCTTCCGTAGCAGCCACGTTCATTCAGCTTCAGGCCCAGGCCCTCGGGCTCGGTTCCTGCTGGGTACAGGTGCGGGGACGATTCACCGCCGACAATCAGCCCTCAGAAGAATATGTGCAGGAAACACTGCAGATTCCTGAAGTGGTGACGCCGGTGTGTATCATCACTCTCGGCTATCCCGATGAACAGCGGCACCCCTACGACACCGAGAAACTGAAATGGGATCACGTTCATGTTGAAAAATACTGAACATCCCATTAAAGTCACCTTGCTCGGCTCCGGAAACGTAGCTTCGGCACTTGCGGTAGCCATCGAGGCAACCGGGGCAGGTGAAATCAATCAGGTCTACAGCCGCAATATCGATCATGCTGCCGAGCTGTGCTCCCGTCTGCGCTCAGCCCGACCCGTTGACTCCACTGCCGGAATTACACTTGAATCCGACATCTATATCGTGTCACTGGCCGATGATGCAGTGAAAAAAATTATAGCAGATATTCCCCGCAACGAAAAGCTGTGGGTCCATACTTCAGGATCTCTTGACATGGATGTCCTACGTCCAGTCAGCGACCGCATCGGTGTATTTTATCCGCTCCAGACATTCTCGCGCGACCGTGAGGTTGATCTATCCAAGGTGACACTATTTACCGAAGGTTCAACTCAGGCGGTGGAAGATGAAATCGTGGAGTTTGGACAGAAAATTTTCAAGTCAATCATTCACGCCGATAGCCTGACGAGGAGCCGGATGCACGTGGCTGCGGTTTTCGCCTGCAACTTCACCAACTACATGTGGACCATTGCCTACGATCTTCTTGCAAAACACGACATCCCCTTTGACGTTCTGGGGCCCCTTCTTCACGAGACGCTCGAAAAAGCTCTTTCAATGCCCCCGCGTGCAGGGCAGACCGGCCCTGCACGGCGCGGCGACACCCGCATAATCGATGCTCATGCCTCTTCGCTCCCTCCCGATCGTGAAAAGATCTACAGGCTGCTTTCGGAAAACATTTTGAAAGAATATAATGGAACTGAATAATATGAATCCTCTTTCATCGCTCGCCCATCGATATGATGTGATTCTCGCCAGTGGTTCGCCACGGCGGCGCGAGCTTCTTTCGATGCTCGACATCCCATTCGTAGTCGACACAGGCCATAGCGTTGACGAAACCTATCCCGAGGAATTGCCCGTCACTGAAATTCCGGCGTTTCTTTCACGGCTCAAAGCCTCAGCTTTCAGCCTTGCGCCCGATGACCGCCGACTCATCGTCACGGCCGATACAGTGGTGATACTCGACGATCAGGTTCTTGGCAAACCGACTGACGATGCCGATGCAATCGCCATGCTTCACCGCATGGCCGGACGCGAGCAGAAAGTTATCACCGGCGTCACCGTAACAACAGCTTCGGGGCAGATCACATTCTCCGAAACTACGGCAGTGGAATTTGCGACTCTGACCGACGAAGAAATCGAGTACTACGTCACCCGCTACCATCCGCTCGACAAGGCTGGCGCCTACGGAATCCAGGAATGGATAGGTGCAGCGGCCATCAGGCGCATCGACGGCTCGTTTTACAACGTCATGGGCCTCCCCATCCACCACCTTTTCAATGTACTCAAGGAACTGTAAAAAACAGCGGCGATCGATCTGACCGCCGCTGTTTTTCTATAATAACTCTCAATAAGCGAACATCGGATATTTTTCCATCGTCGCGTTGACTTTTTCCCTTACCGAGGCAATTACCTTTTCATCTTCGGGGGAAGAAAGCACGGTATCGATCATTTCAGCGATCTCAAGCATGAGATCTTCGTTGGCACCGCGAGTGGTGATTGCCGGAGTACCCAGACGAATACCCGAGGTCTGGAACGGCGAGCGGCTGTCGTAAGGCACCATGTTCTTGTTGGCGGTTATATCGGCCTGCACAAGAGCTTTCTCAGCAACCTTACCGGTCAGTTCGGGGAACTTGGTGCGGAGGTCTACGAGGATGCAGTGGTTGTCAGTACCGTCAGAAACGATCTTATAACCCTTATCCATCAGAGCCTTGGCGAGCACAGCGGCATTTTTCTTTACCTGAAGCTGATATTCGCGGAATGAAGGCTGGAGAGCCTCACCGAAAGCTACCGCCTTGGCGGCAATAACATGTTCGAGCGGGCCACCCTGCACACCGGGGAAAACAGCCGAGTCAAGCAGCGACGACATCATGCGTGTCACGCCTTTGGGGGTAGTCTTTCCCCAGGGATTCTCGAAGTCCTTTCCCATCATGATCACTCCGCCGCGAGGTCCGCGAAGGGTCTTGTGGGTAGTGGAAGTGACGATGTGGGCGTGCTGCAACGGATTGTCGAGCAGGCCGGCGGCAATGAGTCCCGCAGGATGGGCGATGTCGACCATGAAAATCGCGCCGATTTCATCGGCTATCTTACGCATACGGGCATAATCCCACTCGCGCGAATATGCACTCGCACCTCCGATTATCAACTTCGGACGCTCGCGGAGTGCAGTCTCCTCCATCTTGTCATAATCAACGAGTCCGGTTTCGGGATCTACGTTATAATCGAGGGCGTGAAATACAAGACCTGAGAAATTCACGGGGCTACCGTGGGAAAGGTGACCGCCGTGGGCGAGATTAAGACCGAGGAATTTATCGCCCGGCTTAAGACATGCCATAAATACAGCCATGTTGGCCTGCGCGCCTGAATGAGGCTGCACGTTGGCATATTCAGCACCAAACAGCTTGCACAAGCGATCGATGGCAACCTGCTCGGCCTCATCGACCACTTCGCAGCCTCCATAATAGCGGTGACCGGGATAACCCTCGGCATACTTATTGGTCAGGCATGAGCCCATGGCTTTCATCACGTCGTCACTGACGAAATTTTCCGACGCAATCAACTCGATACCCTTCTTCTGGCGACGGTGTTCGCGCTCGATAATGTCGAAAATCACTTTGTCTTTTTCCATATAAATATGATTATGAATTGGATAATTATTTCTTTTTTACTGACCAACCGAAGTGGCCTGTCTCTTCACCCTGCTGATAATAATGACCGTGGGAATAATTGATGAGTCCTGCGCGTCCGAGGTCAAATGCTCCTGTCTCGGGATCGATAAGCGATTCATCGGCAAGGACATTGAGCACGTCGGCAATGAACATATCGTGGCTGCCGAGTTTCATCACCGTCTTGACCCTGCACTCGATATTGAGAGGCGACTCCTTAATGGCCGGACAAGCCACGGCTTCTCCCGGTTGAGGTGTCAGTCCCGTCTCGCGCCATTTGTCATGGTCACGACCGGATCTCACGCCGGCCCAGTCAGTGGCGCGGGCCATATCAACCGTTGTCAGGTTGATGGTGAACTCCATGTTTTCCATGATCAGTTCATGGGAATACCTCTCGGGACGCACCGATATATAGCACATCGGGGGATTGGTACAGATAGTTCCTGTCCACGCTACGGTAAGGAAATTGCTTTGCGCGGCAGTCCCGCACGTCACCAGCACCGCCGGGAGCGGATAAATCATCGTGCCCGGTTTCCACGATTGCTTCATGGCCCGATCAGAGGATTGTGGCTTCTTCACGTGCCACCGAGCGGCCGCAATAATGACATGTAAGCTCATCACCGTCGGCCTCGACATTGAATACGGTAGCCATTGGCTCGTTGTTGGTGATGCACTTGGGATTGGGACACTTCACAAGCCCGAGCAGCTCATCAGGCAACTCGACATTGCGCTTCTCCACTACTTTGTAATCGCGGATGATGTTGACTATCGCATGGGGAGCGATTACCGCGATCCTGTTGATCAGATCCTCGGGAAACTCCACGTCGGCAACCTTGATGATTCCTTTCTTCCCGAGTTTCTTGCTGTCGAGGTTATATCCAATGGTCACTGCCGAAGTCATCTTGTCCAGGCCGAGAATCTTGACGGCTTTAAAGAGTGCTTCCGAGGGAATATGGTCGATCACGGTGCCGTTACGGAGAGCGGCCACTGCTAATTCTTTCATTGAGTCTTGCATTATTAATCGTTGGGTTGATGTTGTGGACTTATTCCACCGGTATATCGAGCAACGTACATATTATAGCCTGACGGGCATAAAGGCCGTTGCGCGCCTGATCAAAATAATATGCCTTGGGGTTATCGTCGACATCCTGAGAGATTTCATTTACTCGGGGCAGCGGGTGCAGGATGCGCATGTTGTCCTTAGAATCGGCGATCATAGCATTGTTGAGCGTGTACAGGTCCTTGACCTTCTCATATTCCATTATGTCACTGAAACGCTCGCGCTGCACGCGGGTCATGTATATGATGTCGCTCGAATTGATTACTTCGGGCGAAAAATCAGTATGCTCCGTGTACTTTATGCCATTGGCGGTGCAGAAATCCTTGTACTCCTGAGGCATCTGAAGTTCGTCGCAAGCCACAAACCTGAATGTAGGATTGAAATAACGCATCGCCATAAGCAGGGAGTGGACCGTGCGGCCATATTTCAGGTCACCCACCATGGTGATGGTCAGATTCTCAAGCGTGCCCTGTGTCTTGTAGATCGAGTAAAGGTCAAGCATGGTCTGGGTAGGATGCTGGTTGGCGCCGTCGCCGGCATTTATCACCGGCACACCCGATACTTCCGAGGCATATCGTGCCGCGCCCTCAAGATAGTGGCGCATGACGATCAGATCAGCATAATTGCTCACCATCTTGATGGTGTCTTTCAGCGTCTCGCCTTTCGACGAACTTGAAGTCGCCGCATCTGAAAAACCGATGACGCGGCCACCCAGGCGGTTGACGGCAGTCTCGAAACTTAACCTCGTGCGGGTCGAAGGCTCAAAAAAAAGGGTTGCAACTACGCGGCCTTCAAGAAGCCGACGGTTAGGATTTTCCTCAAACTTACGCGCTTTTTCGAGTAAGCTGAGTATTTCTTCACGACCTATGTCGGAAATCGATACAAGACTTTTTTTGCTCATTGCTGAAAATATTGTGCAACAAAAATAACCAAAATTCATGTATTGAGCAAAAATTTCTTTAAACCTTTTTTAATTATCACTCGTTGTATGTTATGATGGTTATATCTATATCCATGACTCCGGCAATGCTCGAAGAAACAATAATCACATTTTCAACATATCACGATGAAAGCTCTGATCCTGAACGGCAGCCCGCGCATCAACGGATGCACTGCCCGCGCTTTGCGCGAAATCGAAACCACACTCGATACCTGCGGAGTGGAATATGAACATATAAATATCGGCAACAAGGATATACGCGGCTGCATAAGCTGCAACTATTGTCGCACCAACGGCAAGTGTGTATTCAACGACCTTGTCAACGAGACCGCTCCCAAATTAGCGGAAGCTGACGCCCTGATAGTAGGTACTCCCGTCTACTGGGCCGGTGCCAACGGTCAGGCTCTGTCATTTCTTGACCGCTTGTTTTACAGCACGATGGGAACTATTGACAAAACGATGAAAGTAGGGGCTTCGGTAATATCTTCCCGTAGAGCCGGGTCAACATCAGCATTTGACGAGATTAACAAGTATTTCACGATGAATTCCATGCCGGTGGTTTCAAGCACTTACTGGAACGAGGTCCACGGCTTTACAGCCGAAGATGTCGAGAAAGACCTTGAGGGCCTCCAGACTATGCGTAACCTCGCCCGAAACACGGCTTTCATGATCAAGGCCATCAATGCCCTCAAGGCTACTGAAGGAGTGCCGGCTCAGGAACATGACTATTTCACAAGTTTTCCCGACGGACTTAAATAATCATATCTCCATAAGTAATAGCGGGAGGTAACTGTAATCAAGTTTACCTCCCGCTTTCTATTTCATTCAGTCGACTGATATTCGGTGTCTTACCCGACATCAAACAGCGTGGTGGACAAGTATCGCTCGCCGGTATCGGGGAGTACAACCACGATTGTCTTTCCTTCATTCTGAGGCTCGGCAGCGAGTTTCAATGCTGCCGAAATGGCAGCCCCCGAAGAAACTCCGGCAAGGAGTCCCTCCTCGCGGGCGAGAAGGCGCGCGCCCTCGTAGGCTTCGTCATCGGAAATCTTCATGACTCCGTCGACATATTGTCCATGATAATTACCGGGTATGAATCCAGCACCGATGCCCTGAATCTTGTGAGGGCCGGCCTTTTCGCCCGACAATACCGCCGATGTCTCCGGTTCTACGGCCACAGCTACAAGCGAGGGATTGAGAGCCTTAAGGCCTTCGGCTGTACCTGTAAGCGTGCCACCGGTCCCTACCCCGGCCACGAGGATGTCAACCTTACCATCGGTATCGCGCCATATCTCGCGGGCAGTGGTATCGCGGTGGATCGCAGGATTGGCAGGATTTTCAAACTGCTGGAGGATTACGGCCCCGGGAGTAGAATCACGGAGTTGCTCGGCTTTCCTGATCGCTCCTTTCATGCCTTCCGATCCGGGAGTAAGCACGAGAGTGGCTCCAAGAGCCTTGAGCAGTTTCCGCCGCTCCTCACTCATGGTCTCAGGCATGGTCAGAATGGTTTTATATCCCTTTACGGTAGCGACCCAGGCGAGTCCTATACCGGTGTTGCCGCTCGTGGGTTCTATAATCGTTCCTCCGGGCTTAAGTATACCGTCGCGCTCGGCGGCATCGATCATGGCCGATGCCACGCGATCCTTGACACTTCCTCCGGGATTGAAGGATTCTACCTTGGCCAGCACTCGGGCCTTCAGACCGAGCGAGCGCATTATTTTGGTTAGTTGCAGAAGTGGGGTATTTCCGATGAGTTGAGTGAGATTTTCAGCAATTTTCATGATTGTTCAGTTGATGTGGATTATATAATTATTCAGTTACTCGGCCGGGACGGCAGCCTCAGTCTTGGATTGAAGCACCCGCGATTCAGGAGGTACCGAATGGGTCAACCAGATGTTACCGCCGATAATCGACCCGTGACCCACGGTAATGCGTCCGAGAATCGTAGCGTTGGCATAAATCGTTACGTTATCCTCTATTACCGGGTGACGCGGTATATTTCTGGGGCGACCGTCAGAGTCAAGTGAAAAATTCTTTGCTCCAAGTGTCACTCCCTGATATATCGTGACGTGATTGCCTATGATGGAGGTCTCGCCTATCACAACTCCTGTCCCGTGATCGATCGCGAAGTATTCTCCGATCACGGCTCCCGGGTTAATATCAATACCGGTAGAAGAATGAGCCAGTTCAGTAATCACCCGCGGTATCACCGGTACTCCAAGTTTCAGGAGTGCATGAGCGGTGCGGTAATAAACCATCGTTTGCACCACCGGGTAACAAAGGATAATCTCGGCATAATTCTCCACGGCGGGATCATTGTTATACATCGCCTCCACGTCAGTGAAAAGCAATCTCTTGATTTCGGGGAGGGCGTCGATAAACTTGAGTGTCAACTTGCAGGCTTCACAATACACTTCATCTTCTTCGAGAGTATTGTCGAAACGCAAAGCCCGCTTGATTTCCTGAGTCATGACCGAATACAGCTTATCAAGATTCACTCCGATGTAGTTTGACCTTATCTGCTCATTATTACGGCGGCTATCGAAAAAATCAGGAAAAACGAGGGCTTTAACAAGTCCCATAGCCTCTTCAAGGCCCTTTACCGACGGGAACGAACCGGTCCCTCGCGGTACCATGTGTCGTTCTACAGGTGAAGATTCCGAAAGAAGCTTTACATTGCGCAGCAAAGTCTCGTCAACGGGAAGTCTATACATAAGTTATAAGATAAAATGTATTAAATCATTACGCATTAGAAACATTCCCGGTACTGAAAAAGTTCACTTCATTAAGCTGCGAAAAAAGCCGCTTCCCGGTCGAGAAGCGGCTTCTGCTTTATTAATTACCAATTTTTATATAATCATTCAGCTACCTTGATGGTAACGCAGCGGTCGAGAGCCACATACTTGTCGCCCATGTCGTTGAGGTTACCGTTGTTGGTGTTCACGATGAGCTGAGAAGGATTGACACCGTAGCCGAGGAGGCACTTTTCAACGCCAGCGGCACGAGCCTTACGGATGCGGTCGTTGATGGCGGCGGTACCGGTGTAATTGTCGGCCCAACCGGTTACCTCATACTTCTTGTCGGGGTTAGACTTGATGACTTCAGCGATTGCGCCGAGCACCTTGCGGTCAACACGCGAAAGACGGGTACCGTTGATTACATAATATACAGTGGTGAGGGGGCCGTTGTCAGCCTTTACTTCCTTAACCTCAACGGGACGCGAGAGGCAGTCCTTGATCTGACGCTCAAGATCAGAGATGCGGGCGGTAGCAGCCTGAAGGGCGGCAACTTCAGCGTCGCAGTTCTTGACGGGAGGACAAACGGGAACAACGGGAGCGGTCCAGGCTGTCTTGTTGAAGTTGTAGGTAAGACCGATGTAAGCCTGAAGGTCGCTTGTCAGGTTGTGGGCAGTTTCGTAAGCGTAGTCATGATATACGGCATAGCGGATATCGAGGCTGAGGGCGAAGTGCTTGGAAACGTTGAAAGTGTTGATAAGACCGGCGTGGGCAGTCAGGTCGCAGTGACCGGCATAATCCCATCCGTCACGCTTGCCATTGGCATCGTAGTCGGGAGCGTAAGGAAGAACTACGCCACCACCACCGTAAACCACGGCATTGTAAACGCGACCGGGACGGTAGCCACACCACCAGTTGGTGAGGTTCAACATGACGTCGGCCGAGGGAGTGAAGAAGTTGATCTTCTGCTTGTAGTAATTGCCGCCTTCGATGGGAGCGTCGATCATTGCACCGAGAACTCCTGCGTCGGGAGCCACAGCCTTGATCTGAGTAAAGTTACCGCCTGCACGGAAACCGAGGATGGGTGAGAACCACTTACCTACCCAAAGCGATGCGGCGGGAGCGATACGGTTCTTGTTTTCGAGCTTGGAATCATACTTGGAGAAGTAGAAGTTGGCACCACCTTCAGCGGTAATGAACCAGTTGTCCTGGAAACGGTTGAAAGTGTAGCCCTGAGCGGGATCTTCCACGAAAGTAACCTCCTGTGTAGTCTGAGCCATGAGGGTCTGACCAGCAAAAGCTACACCGATCAATGCTAAGATTGCACTCTTGTTCATAACTTGATGATTTTAATAAATAGTTGTATAATTGTTGATTTTATTTCAAAACGTGATGTCAATTATCACGGTCGATATGGTCTCTCCCGCAAAATTGAATTCAAAATTAAGACTTTTTTTTAACACTGCCTAACTTTTTTCAAAAAAAATCAAAAAACGTGCAGAATTCACACTTTTTTCTCATTTTCCCCGCTTCCTCGGGACCGATTCAGCTGCCTGAGTACCTCACCGATGATAAGTACCGGCGAAGTGGCAAGGATGATCGTCACCCAGTCGTCGAGCGAGAGCGGAACGGTACTAAAGAACGCCCCGCCCCACGTCACGATCAGAATCTGGCCGATTAATATTACCGCAGCAACCCCTAAGAATTCCCCGCAACCGGCGAGGTGAAAGGCTGACCGGTGAGTCTCCATGGCCCGGGAATTGAAAAGATTCCAGAACTGGAGCATGACAAAGACAGTGAAGATCACCGTAAGTTCGTAAGGACTGAGGCTTCCCTCTTCTCCCCACCTGATTTTAAAAATATCCTTTACACTGTAAATATCACAATGCTCGAACACATAAATCATGGCCACGAGGATAAAGAAGAAAATCAATCCCGTCGAGATGATTAGCCGCCACATCGGGGGAGTGATGATAAAGGCCGACCGCGATCGTGGTGGACGGTTCATGACGTCGTGACTGGGAGGAAGGGTCGACAGGGCGAGCGCCGCAAAAGTATCCATGATCAGGTTGACCCACAGCATCTGGGTGACTGTAAGCGGAGACTCCGTACCCATAAATGCGCCGGCAAGCACTACAAGGCAGGCCACCACATTTACCGTGAGCTGAAAGGAGATGAATCTCTGGAGGTTGATATAGAGCGATCGGCCCCACATCACGGCTTTTCCTATCGATGTGAAGGAATTATCGATGATAGTGATATCGGAAGCCTCCTTTGCCACTGAAGTTCCGTCGCCCATGGAGAGGCCTACGTGAGCGGCCTTGAGGGCCGGTGCGTCATTGGTTCCGTCGCCGGTCACAGCCACGACCTCGTCGAGCCGGCGCAGGGTTTCCACAAGCCGCTTTTTATCAATCGGCCTGGCACGGGCGATAATCTTCAGTCTCGGGACAACTTCCATCAATTCATCGTCGCTCAGTTTGGCAAACTCCGGGCCGGTGATGATATTACTGTCATTATCACCGTCAGTCCACAATCCTATCTGCCGCCCTATCTCGCGGGCAGTGGCGGGAGTATCGCCTGTAACTATCTTTATTTCAATTCCGGCATGGCGGCACTCGGCTACCGCTGCAGGCACATCGTCGCGCACCGGGTCACTGATCGCCACTAATCCTATCAGTGTCAGGCCGGTAATCTCTTTACTGAGGTCTACAGTCTCTTCACCGTCAAGTATACGGAAAGCGAGAGCGAGTGTACGCATTCCTTGATTCTGGTATCCGGCAAGAGTTTCATTCACCTCGGCTTCGACCTCTGCAGGATATTTCCTGCACAAGCCGAATACAATCTCAGGCGCGCCTTTCACATACAGTATCCGCTGTCCCGATTCGCTTTTCACCAAGGTTGCCATGAATTTACGCTCGGTAGAAAACGGAAGTTCTTCCTCAACCTGCACCGATGCCTTTACCGAAGCGTAATCCACGCCACGGCTCTGCAGCCATAGCAACAAAGCTCCTTCGGTGGGATTTCCGATCACAGTAGGATTGCCAGCGTTGTCATGACCGAGCGCGGCGGTGGAATTGACCGCAATACCCTCCTCAATCAACCGTATATTAGCAGGAGAATCGGGCGGCAGGAAGAAATGAATGTCGGTAACGGTCATGCGGTTGCGGGTCAGAGTACCTGTCTTATCAGTGCAGATTACAGTCGTTGCTCCCATCGTCTCGCAGGCATGTAGTTTCCTCACCAGGTTATTGCTTTTCAGCAACCGCCGCATACTGTAGGCAAGTGACAGGGTGACTGCCATAGGCAAACCCTCGGGGACCGAGACCACAATCAGGGCGACGGCTATCATGACAGTCTGCAGGAAATAAGCCACGAAGTCAAGGATATTGAACTCTCCGCCATTGCCGCCGTCGAAGAAATACATAAGCAGGCGACCGATTATCACTGCCGCTCCCACCCCGTAACTGAATCGGGTGATAAGAACACTCAGCCGGCTAAGCTGACGGTCGAGCGGCGTAACTATATTTTCCTGAATATGGGTGGCTTCAAACACCTTACCGTTTTCAGTGTGGTCGCCCACAGCCGTCACTTGCATTATACCGTGCCCTTCCATCACCTTGGTGCCGCGGAGCACTGTCCACGAAGGATAGGTAGCTTCCTTGTCGTTGTGGTCGCGGAGATGGGACTTGGCGCAGATAGGTTCACCTGTCAGCGTAGACTCGTCTACATTGAGGGATGTTGACTCAAGCAGGTCGCCGTCGGCAGGGATTTCCTGACCGGTGGAAATCACCACAATGTCGCCCACCACCACTTCCCGGCGGGGAATTTCCATAACTTCACCACTGCGGTAAACCTGCACGGGCTCATCATCGTTGACCTTGTTAAGCACTGCAAATTCGCGGTCGGCTTTCAGTTCAAATATGAATCCGAGTGCCGTAGCGAGCAATATCGCGATAAAGATTCCCGCAGGTTCAAAAAACACTCCGGCTCCCTTGTCAAGAGCCACGTATTCATACACCGAAATACCTACCGACATCAGGCCGGCAACCAGTAGAATGATGATCAGCGGGTCGCGGAACTTCTCAAGAAACAGTTTCCATAGAGGGACCGCCCCCGGAGGAGTAAGCAGGTTTTCGCCATGTTCGCGCCGCGACTTCTTGACTTGCTCGGGCGAAAGCCCCTGATACTTGATTGACGTATTCATTTATCTTATAACTTCATGAGTTCACCGAGCGATGAAATGATCGAGGGGTGCATGGCGGCATCCTCCTCAGGCGTCCAACCCTTCCCCTTTATCCAGGCAACCTTACACCCTATCGATTCAGCCGGCAGAATATCTTTCTTAAGGCTGTCGCCAACCACGAGCACTTCCGATGGCTGCAATCCGAGAGCCTTCACACCGAGCATGAATATCGCCGGATCAGGCTTCCTGACTCCCACCACAGCACTCTCGATGATGGCGTCAAAATATTTCCTGAGGTCGAAATCGGTCAGGACGGCCTCGACATTCCCATAGAAATTGCTCACGAGCACAAGAGGATATTTTCTACGGAGATATTCAAGGACAGGGCGCGCCTCCTCGACACACTTCCGTGCCTCTCCGTAACAGTATCGGGCGATGGCCTCAGCCTTGGTTTCGATTTCCTCGCGATGAAATGCGTTCCGGTCAGCAAGATAGCCGAGTTCCAGGCGCATCTTTATCAGCAGCAGGTCAAGGAAATTATGATGTGGAAGGATGTGACGGTGACGGGCGAGTTCCCGTTCGGCCTCAACATATACCTCCCTGAAGAGCTGCTTGTCGACGTCAACGGCAGCATGGCGGTACCCGTCGTAGATCACCTCGCTCCAGTGCACACCACGGCTGTCGATAGTGCCGCCGTAATCAAAAATTATTCCCTTAATATTTTCCATCCTTCAATTCAGTGGTAAAGTAATTGCAGATGCGTTCATGGCGCACCACCATGTAGACCAGCAAACCGTTGAGCACCGTCAGTTCAAATGCGAAATACAACCACGGCATCTTAAGGAACAACGAGACGAAAAGGGCAATCGTGCGCCAGTTGAACGACAGGATATTGGTGTACTTCATCAACGGGAGTGATTTGGATCGGAAAGCATCGCGGAAATCCTGAGGGACCTTTCCTGCCGGGAAGCGGCTGTTGAGCTCGGCACGGAGCCGTTGCATGGCAGGGGCCGTGGCCTCCTGCTGCACCGTATAATTATAATATACCTTCATCGTCAACCGTTTCCAGAAACCGGCATGAGGCGCCTCCTGCTCCATCTGCTTCTTAAGTTGGGCCGATTCATCAAGTTCAGCCCCGTCCTTACCTTTCAAAAAATATAGGTGGAACTGGCGGTAATAATCGGCCATGGCGGCCTGCTTGGCGTGACAGATACCGGTGATCACGGCGATGGTCCATATCAGCCAGGGATGGGCCATGAAGAATGGTGAGGTAACATTTTCGCGCAGGCATATCGCTACATAGATGGTAGCGAACCATACGTCACCACTCAGTCCGTCAAGTATTCTGCCAAGGCGTGAAAACTGCTTGGTCATGCGGGCGAGCTGCCCGTCGGCACTGTCAAATGAATTGGCCCACACGAGCAGAACCATCCCGATGATGTTGACCCACATCTCGGGGAAATAAAATGCTATTCCGGCCCCGATGCCTATAATTATCGATGCTATGGTTATGGCATTGGGAGTAATGCCGAGACGGGCTGCGATCTTAGCCCACATGTATCCTATCGGACGGTAAAAAGCGAGGTCGATATGCTCTTCAGTGTCCATTGACTTGAGCGAATCGCGGTAGGACGAAGATGAAGAGTCATTGATATTTTCAGCCATTGATGTAGGTTTTGATTTTGGAAAGTATTGCTTTGGCTATAAAGGGGGCTGCTTCGTTGCGACAGGGAGCGAAACTGGGCCAGTCATTGAAATCGATGATGCGTATCACGCCTTCGGGCGACACTATGCAGTCACCGCCGTAGACCACTACGTCGAGCACATCGGCCGCACGGTGGCAGATGTCGGTAAGATGGTTCCTGTCAAAGGGGATTCCACGTGAGTGACCGTTGATAGCCTCGTGGCCATACTTGCTGTGGCCCTCGTCAAACGGGTAAAACCAATAAAAGAAATCAGTCCCTTCAACACCATAGAATTTTATAAGGTCGCCTTCGAGATGACGGTTGATGACGGCCCTGTTGATTCCGCGCAGGAAATACTCGTGAAGCACATCCTGAGCCTCCTCGGGGTGGCGCACGAAGCTGACGTCCTCCTTGTGCTGGGCGTGGAAGTCACCGCGCTTGATCCAGCAACGGTTGAAACCGGCATCACGCAGGGCATCGGTCACCATCTCGTTGGTATTGACCATCAGACTCTCGGGATAAGGAATATTGCTGCCAAGCAGGATGCGGGTCATGCGCTCGCGGGTGCAATTCTCGATTCCGTAGCCCGAATTTATCACGAGGCAACCCTCGTCTTCCTTTTGCTGAAGGAAATGTATGGAACGCTGCTCGCGGCACATATTGACGATAATCCGCTCACTGACAGCACCGGAATTCAGCTGCTCCTCCGAGTAGATCTTGACTTCGCAACCGCGCTTGCGCAGGTGTTCGGCGGTCAGGTTGAAGATAGCGGCATCGTTGCCGATATGGTTGGGCGAGAAAGCTCCGGCTCTCATGATGCCGGCAATTTTGATTTCTGACATATCTCGGAAATAGTTAACTGATGAATTTTTCGGCTGTCGCTATGTCGCCGGTATGGTCCACATCGATAATCTTGTCGATAACCCAGGCCCTCAGGTCGAGGCCGGCATCGACGAGTCTGCGCTGATAGTTGCGCATCCTTGACACACCCTCATCCATGCACCGGTCGAGGACATCAAGAGCGCGGCTATTGAGTCCGTACACTCCGCCCGACACATATTTAATATTGTCAACAGATCGGTCAAGAAAACCGGTGATGCGCAGTGAAGAATCGGTCTCGACATAAAGCGGTTTCTCATCATCGATAAATGGCGTCACGGCCATATACCCGTCGGCTTTGTCATCGGAAATGAAAGCGTCGATATAATGCTTGAAATCGTCGGCTCGAAATATGGTGTCGACGGTGGTAAGGCAGAATTTGCCCGCAGGAATCACCTTGCTGACCTCGTGGAAACTGTGCATGGAACTTGGTGTCGATTTTACCACCAGATTCAGCGGCACGGGTAAGTCGAGACTCCGCAGGAAATCCCTTACCTCGGTCATCTGCTCGTTGACGATCACGCTCAGACTTTCGGGCGACGACTGCATGAATATATCGATGAGCCGCTTGATCATAGGGACTCCGTTGAGTTTCACCAATGGTTTGGGTGTTGCCACCCCTTCACTGACGAGTCTTGAGCCCTCGCCCGCCGCGATTATCGCATAGTTCATATCTGTCGGGTATTAAACATTCTCCTTGTCCTTATCTTTCTCTTTGGATTTCTTCTGCTCGCGGTTTTCACGAGGGAGCTTGTCGCTGCCGCGGTCAAAATTCTGCTTCCGCAGGGGATTGGAATAAGCCTCGGAGTGAGACTTGCGGTTGCGGTATATGTCGATCGCCTGGTAGATGGCGTTGCGGAGCGATCCGGCCTCTGCTATGCCCTTGCCTGCGATGTCATAGGCGGTGCCGTGATCAGGCGAAGTCCTGACGTAGTCAAGTCCGGCGGTAAAGTTGATTCCCTCATCACCGGCAATGAGCTTGAATGGAGTCAGGCCCTGGTCATGATACATGGCGAGGACTCCGTCAAACTTCGTGTAGGCTCCGCTACCGAAGAATCCGTCGGCGGAATAGGGGCCGAAACACAGTACTTTCTTTGCGCTTGCGTCGGCAATAGCGGGAGCGACTATTTCCTCATCGGCCTTGCCTATCACACCGTTGTCGCCCACGTGGGGATCGAGTGAAAGCACGGCTATGCGGGGCTTGTGGACTCCGAAATCGGATCTGAGTGACTGTTCGAGCTTAAGTATTGACTTCTCCACGTGCTGGCGTGTAATGTTGGCGGCGACTTCGCTCAACGGCAGGTGGATGGTGACGAGCGCCACCTTCAGCCTGTCGCTTACCATAATCATCATTGCGTCGCCGGGATTTCCGAGTGAAGATTCGAGATACTCAGTGTGACCCGGGAACGTGAATGACTGAGAGTGAATGTTATGCTTATTGATCGGAGCCGTGACGAGTACGTCGATATTTCCCGTCCGCAGGTCGGCCACGGCATTTTCGAGAGCCGCAAACGCAGCCAGTCCTGCCTCGGGGGTCGACTGGCCGGGCTCGGTTTTCACGTCATCCACCACATTTATCATGTTGAACCGGTCGGAAGCGGCATCTCCGGCGTTATCTACCACATTAAATTTCACTTCGGGAAGATTCATCAGCTCTGCCTGCTGGCGGGCGATTTTCTCGGAACCATACACAATGATGTCACACAGTTCGAGCAGCCGCTCATCTTCAAGTGCCTTAAGGATAACCTCATAGGCTATCGAGTTATAATCACCGTGGGTGATACCCACTTTTATACGTTTATCTTGTTCCATTAAATATTCGCGTTAAAATCAGGTGTGGCTTGCCCACACCCGGTTGTAATCTGAACGCAAAATTACTGATTTTTCCTCGCATCTCCAAACAATTATACAGGTTCACTGTCGTCGCAGTGGGATCATAGGGGCGGTTATATTGATTATTGACCTTTTGTCACTTTTTCCGGATTCCGGCGCAATGACAGCCGCATAAAAAACTTTTCAAATTAACGAAATTGATATTTATTTCGGATTTTTTGATTACTTTTGCAGTAATATGCTAAACGTACTAAATTTCAGTTTCAAGCCTTACCGCGTGGGAATAGCCCTAAGCGGAGGAGGAGCGCGAGGTTTTGCCCACGCCGGCGCCCTCCAGGCTCTTGAGGAACTTCATATCAGGCCTGACATCATAGCAGGCGTAAGTGCAGGGTCGGTCGTGACGGTTCTCTACGCTGCCGGTCTGACTCCGGTTCAGATACTTGAGGCTTTCGCGTCGGCCAAATTCACTGATTTTGCCAAGCTGCGGATGCCGAGCGACGGATTCTTCAGCATGGAGGGTTTCAAGAATTTTATTAAGGACAATCTGCGTTCCTACAAAAATATCGAGCAGCTTCCCATCCCTTCGATCATCTGCGCCACCAATTTCGACACAGGTTTGCCCGTAGCTTTCACCAGCGGTGAAATCACCGAGCGCGTCACTGCCTCATGCTCCATTCCCATAGTGTTCAAGCCGGTGAAGATCGACGGCCACAACTATGTCGACGGCGGAGTGCTCCACAATCTCCCGGCATGGGCCCTGCGCGACAAGTGCAAGTATGTGATAGGACTTAACTGCAGCCCGGTTCCGGAGCGGGGACAGGCCGATTCCATACTGAAAGTCGCCCAACGAACATACGACATTATGGTGAAGTCCAATGCACGTGCCGACATGGCGCTGTGTGACCTTGCCATAAGCATCGACGACATAGCCAATCATAAAGTTTTCAGCCTCGAACAGATAGAGCGGGTGTTCCGCATCGGTTATGAAACCACCATGCGAGAGCTGCTGAAAGCAGGTTTTAAAAAGTAACTGAATCTTATGGATAAAAAACCGGTAATATATCAGATATTCACGCGACTGTTTACCAACGACAATCCCACCTGTGTTCCGGACGGGACAATCGAGCAGAACGGATGCGGGAAACTCAACCGCATCACCCCGCGGGTACTCAAGTCGATAAAGGAACTCGGGGTGACCCACGTGTGGTACACAGGCGTAATCGAACACGCTACTAAAACCGATTATTCCGCTCATGGTATCCTGCCCGACAATCCTCATGTGGTAAAAGGTCAGGCCGGTTCGCCCTACGCCATCAAGGACTACTACGACATCGATCCTGATCTTGCCGAGAATGTTGAGGAGAGGATGAAGGAATTCGAGGCCCTTGTAGAGCGCACCCACAAGGCGGGAATGAAAGTGATCATTGACTTCGTGCCCAACCACACGGCGCGCAAATATCACTCCGATGCCCGACCTGCCGGAATACGTGACCTGGGCGAGGACGACGACCCCAATCTATTCTTCGGTCACGATAATAATTATTATTACATCACCCGCCAGCTTTTCTCGCCGCATATCGACCTGGGCAGCGGTAAAGATGCCTACGTGGAATTTCCCGCCAAGGCTACCGGCGACGACTGCTTCTCGGCTTTCCCCGGAGTGAACAACTGGTATGAAACCGTGAAGCTGAACTACGGAATTGATTACGGCGACGGGTCACGCCACTTTCACCCCATCCCTTCCACATGGTTCAAGATGCTCAACATCCTCAGGTTCTGGGCATCGAAGGGCGTGGACGGATTCCGCTGCGACATGGCCCACATGGTACCGCTCGAATTCTGGGAATGGGCCATCCCCAACGTCAAGGACCGCTACCCCGATGTAGTGTTCATCGCCGAGATATATGATACCGGACTTTACCGTCCGTTCATAGAACGCGGTGGTTTTGATTACCTCTATGACAAGGTCAATCTCTACGACACGCTGATAGGAATAGAGCGGTCCAACTTCTCGGCGGCCACAATCACGAGCGCATGGCAGCGAATCGACGGTCTCGGCCCCCACATGCTCAACTTCCTTGAAAATCACGATGAGCAGCGGTTTGCCTCCCGTTTCCTCGCCGGCGACGCTACCAAAGTATTTCCCGCACTCGTCGTCAGCTCGACCATCAATACCGGTCCCATGATGATTTACGCAGGGCAGGAACTTGGCGAGAAGGCCGACGATGCCGAAGGATTCAGCGGGCATGACGGGCGCACAACCATCTTCGACTACTGGAGCGTGCCCACGTTGCGCCGGTGGTATAATTCCGGCAAGCCCGACGGTTCTCAGCTGACTCAGGCCGAGCGCGACCTGCGCGCCCGCTACGCCACTATACTGAAACTCGCCGGCAAAGAACCGGCTCTGGCCGAAGGCCGATTCTTCGACCTGATGTATGTCAACTATCAGAATCCTACTCTTAACCCTCACCGGCATTACGTCTACATGCGTTCAAGCGGCAAGGAGACAATATTTATCGCCGCAAATTTCGGCGACGAGCCGGCATCACTGAAAGTCAACATCCCCATGCACGCCTTCGAGTATCTCGACATTCCCCAAGGCCGGGTTATGGCGACAGAACTCCAGTCGGGAGAGAAGGATGAGAAAAATCTCGTGCCCGACGACACGTTTGATGTCAATGTCCCCGCACATGATGCGGTGATG
This sequence comes from uncultured Staphylococcus sp., assembly GCA_964546905.1. Classification (GTDB taxonomy): domain Bacteria; phylum Bacteroidota; class Bacteroidia; order Bacteroidales; family Muribaculaceae; genus Duncaniella. The sequence goes on along the minus strand of CAZJKU010000003.1, from coordinate 96,012 downwards.
TGGAAAATCGATCACCGTAACATAAAGCCTTACCGCCGCAAAACCGAGATAAAAGCCCCGCGAAAGGCCAAGAAATAATTTTTACGGTCGTCGGTTCCGCCCCGTCAGGCAGGATCGGCGACCGCTTCTTTTTAAGTTGCATAAATAAAAAACTTCAGCGGGCAGAGCGCTCGTTTCATGAAAAATTGCTACCTTTGCCCCTACAAAACCATCCTTATACACATCGTCATAAAGTCATGAATGATAACTTAGCGCCTATCAAGGTGTTCTCAGGAACAAAGTCTCGCTACATGGCCGAGGAAATCTGCAAGGATCTCGGCATAGAGCTGGGTCAGATGAACATTCAGTATTTCGCCGACGGCGAATTTGAAGTATCGTTTGAAGAATCTATCAGAGGTTGCGAGGTATACCTCGTTCAATCCACTTTCCCGAACACCGACAATCTGATGGAACTCCTGCTGATGATCGACGCCGCCAAGCGTGCCTCGGCCAAGTCGATAATCGCCGTGATGCCCTACTTCGGGTGGGCACGTCAGGACCGCAAGGACAAGCCACGTGTGTCAATCGCAGCCAAGCTTGTAGCCGACCTCCTTTCAACCGCCGGAGTTGACCGCGTGATCACAATGGATCTTCACGCCGATCAGATTCAGGGATTCTTCAACGTTCCCGTAGATCATCTCTATGGCTCGTCAGTGTTCATCCCCTATATCCAGAGCCTCAACCTTGACGACATCGTTATCGCCACCCCCGACGTGGGCGGTGCCAAGCGTGCCAACAGCTACGCCAAGTATCTCAACGTGCCCCTGGTACTGTGCCACAAGCAGCGTGCCAAGGCCAACGTTGTCGCCAACATGACCGTGATCGGCGATGTCAAGGACAAGAACGTGATACTCGTGGACGATATGGTCGACACCGCCGGCACCATCACCAAGGCCGCCGATCTGATGATGGCCAACGGTGCCAAATCCGTCCGCGCCCTCTGCTCCCACGCCATCATGAGCGATCCGGCTTCAGAACGAGTTGACAACTGCGCCCTCACCGAGATGATCTTCACCAATTCCATCCCCTTCAACAAGAATTGCAAGAAGGCAACGATTCTCTCGGTAGCACGCCTCTTTGCCGACACCATCCGCCGCGTTCATTCCAACGAATCCATCTCCTCACAATACCTCATCAAATAATTCCGTACACTATCCGATGAAATCATCTTCTCTAATGGCAGCAGCTATGATTGCGGCAGCCCTTCAGGGTTGCTCCTCAGCCGACAAGACTGAAGGAAACATCATTGACAAGCCCGCCTATACGGCCACTTCCGGCGAAGCCTTCTCGATCGACGCTCTCGAAGCGTTAGGGCGTGTAAGCGCAATCGACGTCACCCCCGACGGCAACAGCATCCTCTTCGGAATCTCCTATGAAAGCGTGGAGCAGAACAAGAGCAACAATGACCTCTACACAATCGCCCCCGACGGCAGCAACCTCACCCGCCTCACCCGTACAGAGTCGTCGGAAGGTGGAGCGGTGTACATCGACGGTGGCAAGCGCATAGCCTTCACCTATCCGGTCGACGGCGTGTCGCAGCTGTGGGTGATGAATTCCGACGGATCGGGACGTAAAGCCGTCAGCAACATCGAGAAAGGCGTAGACGGCTTCAAGTTCTCCCCCGACGGAAAAAAGGTAGTGATAATAAGCAATGTAAAATACACCACAGCCGCTTCGGAGGTTTATCCTGATCTCCCCAAGGCCACAGGTCGCATTATCGATGACCTGATGTACAAGCATTGGGACGAGTGGGTGACTGAAATCCCCCACCCTTTCATTGCCGATTTCGACGGTTCCTCGCTCAGCAACGTGGTCGACATCATGGCCGACGAACCGTTTGAAGCTCCGATGAAACCTTTCGGTGGAGTGGAATCTTTCGCATGGTCGCCCGACAGCAAGAGCCTTGTCTACGTCTCGCGCAAGAAGACCGGTCTCGAATATGCTATCTCCACCAATTCCGACCTGTATCTTTATAATGTGGATGAGAAAACCACGTCAAACCTGACTGAAGGAATGATGGGTTACGACACCTGTCCGACATTCTCGCCCGACGGAAAGTCACTCGCTTGGCTTTCGATGGAACATGACGGATATGAAAGCGACAAAAACCGCATATTCATTCTCGACCTCGCTTCGGGAGTAAAGACCGATCTCACTGCCGACTGGGATTATACCGTAGATGCAATCGCCTGGAACCCCGACGGCAAGTCGATCTTCTTCATCGCTGCCAAAGATGGCGTGACACCGGTTTTCGCAATTGACGTTGCGACCAAGCAGGTAACCACCGTAGCCGACGGCCAGTGTGACTACGCAGCTATCGCTCCCATGGCCGACGGTTCGCTCATCGCTCTCCGCCACTCTATGCTTTATCCCAATGAAGTGTTCCATATCGCTTCCACCGGTGAAGTAAAGCAGATAACCAATGTCAATACCGAACTGCTTGCTTCGGTCAAGATGCCCGAAGTCAAGAAAGTTATGGTCCCCACCACCGACGGCAAACTCATGACCACCTGGGTGGTATATCCCGTTGATTTCGATTCCACCAAAGTGGCTGAGTACCCCGCCATCCTTTATTGCCAGGGCGGACCCCAGCAGGCTGTCAGCCAGTTCTGGAGCTACCGTTGGAATCTTGCCCTTATGGGAGCCAAAGGCTACGTGGTCATTGCGCCCAACCGTCGCGGTCTCCCCGGATTCGGTACCGAATGGAACGCTCAGATTTCAGGCGACTACGGAGGCCAGAACATGAAGGACTATCTCAGCGCGGTGGATTATGTCAAGGAAATCACTCCTGCCATTGACGCCACCCGCGTGGGTGCCACCGGTGCATCCTACGGAGGATTCTCGGTATATTGGCTTGCCGGTAACCACAACAAGCGTTTTGCCGCCCTCCTTGCCCATGCAGGTATCTTCAACACCGAGGCCCAGTATCTTGAGACTGAGGAAATGTGGTTTGCCAACTGGGATATGGGAGGAGCCTTCTGGGAAAAGGACAATGCCGTAGCGCAGCGCACCTTCGCCACCTCACCTCACCGCTACGTCGACAAGTGGGACACTCCCATCATGATCTCCCACGGCGAACTCGACTACCGCATCCTCTCGTCGCAAGGCGAAATGGCCTTCAACGCAGCCAAGCTCCGCGGGATTCCGGCTGAAATGGTCATCTTCCCCGATGAAAACCACTGGATTCTCAAGCCGCAGAATGCGATACTCTGGCAGCGGCTGTTCTTCCGCTGGTTTGACAAGTGGCTGAAGCCTGCCGCTGGTGAAAACAAATCTCAGGATTAATGTCGAAAGTAACAGTAAAGAAAGTAATCTCACAGTTTACCCCCGAACAACTTCGGGGGTTAATTCTTGATATTTATTCCAAGTACAAGGAGCCAAAGGAGTATCTTGATTTCTTTGCCGAGCCTGATATCGAAGGGGCTCTCGACCGATACCGCAAGCTCGCTGCCAAAGAGATATTCCGTATACACCATCACCTGCCCGCCCCGAGGGTCACGACAATTAAAGGAATAATCAAGAGTTTCGCGATGCTTGAACCGGGATATGAAGCCGAAGCAACATTGCGCCTCGACATTCTTCATGACCTCCTGCTTTTGGGAGCCCAAAACCTGAAAGTGCTGCGTGAATCGCAGTTCAACTCAATATGCAACTACATGAACGAGACCTGCAGGTTTCTTGACAAAAACGGACTTCTCGAATCCAATATCGGCAATATCAAGGACCAGATTTCTATGACCAAAGCCAAAGAGCGCTGGTATAATTACTTCTATAATATATTGTCTGACACTATATCAGAATGGGAATGACTGAATCTTCTATCCACGATTCATGGGACCGCGACCACCTGTGGCACCCCTACACATCCACCATTAACCCACTCCCGACCTACAAGGTTGACCGGGCTGATGGAGTCAGGCTGTATCTCGCCGACGGTAGGGAACTTATCGACGGCATGGCATCGTGGTGGTGTGTGATCCACGGCTATAATAATCCCCGCATCAACCGCGCGGCCAAGGAGCAGATTGACAAAATGAGCCACGTAATGTTTGGCGGACTCACCCATGAGCCGGCCATCACGCTCGGGAAGCTGCTGCTGAAAGTCGCCCCGGGGTCGATGAACAACATTTTTTATGCCGACTCCGGCTCGGTGGCCGTGGAAGTAGCTATGAAAATGGCAATTCAGGCAGCAGTAGCTGAATCGGGAAATCCGTCCAAGACCAATTTCGTGACTATCCGTTCAGGTTATCACGGCGATACTTGGAATGCCATGAGTGTATGTGATCCCGTGACGGGTATGCACTCAATTTTCGGATCATCGCTGCCCGTGCGTTATTTCCTGCCTCAGCCTCGTTCCCGCTTTTCGGCTGAATGGAATCCCGCCGACATCGCCCCTCTCAAGGATCTGCTTGAAAAGGAGAGCGACAATATAGCGGCGCTTATCCTTGAACCGGTGGTGCAGGGAGCCGGAGGCATGTGGTTTTATCATCCGCAGTATCTTGTCGAGGCCGTCAGATTGTGTCGCGAGCATGGTGTACTGGTGATATTTGATGAAATAGCCACCGGATTCTACCGTACCGGGAAATTCTTTGCCTGTGAACACGCAGGTGTCGAGCCCGACATTATGTGCATCGGCAAGGGCCTCACTGCCGGTTACATGACTATGAGCGCCGTCCTGACGACCAAGGCTGTGGCCGACGCTATTTCACGGTCAGAAGCGGGAGTAATGATGCATGGCCCCACATTCATGGCCAATCCGCTCGCCTGCGCGGTGGCCGTCGAGTCGCTGAATATGCTGCTTGAAAATGACACTGAAGCCAAAGTCAACCACATTTCGGCGAAACTTGAAGAACTGCTGTCGCCGGCGAGGGAACTCGACAATGTGGCCGACGTCAGGACACTCGGAGCCATAGGGGTAATTGAAATGAAAGAGCCGGTCAATGTGGCGGAGTTTCAAAAAAAATGTACCCGACGGGGGATATGGGTGAGACCATTCGGAAAAAATGTGTATGTTATGCCCCCCTATCTCATCAACGACGACGAACTTTCCACTCTTGTGAGCGGAATGATTGACTGCATAAAGGAATGACCGATTATTTTTCAAGTCAACTTCAGGACATTGCCGACCGGGGCAATCTGCGGCATATCCCGGGTGATTCATCGGCGGTCAATGAGTTCATCGACCTGTCGACCAACGATTATCTCGGTCTTGGTAATGACGCGTCTCTGCGTGAAGAGTTTTACGATACGGTCAATGTGCGCGACATACCCATGTCGTCGACCGCGTCAAGGCTTCTTTCATCGAGCCAGAAGTATTATGACGCACTCGAAAGCAGGCTCGGCGAACTGTATGGCCGCTCGATACTCCTTTTCAACAGCGGCTATCATGCCAACACGGGACTTATCCCCGTCCTCGCATCGGCACCTTCAACCATGATTGTCGCCGACCGGCTGGTACATGCAAGCATAATCGACGGAATCATACTTTCCAAAGCTCCTTTCACGCGCTTTCCTCATAACGATTTCGACCGTCTTGAATCCATCATTGAGAAAAACAGGGGCTCGTTCAGCAATTTCCTTGTAGCAGTGGAAAGCGTCTACAGCATGGACGGCGACAAGGCCGATCTTGACCGTCTTGTCAGCATCAAGCGCCGTTTTCCTGAGGTTATACTGTATGTCGACGAGGCTCATGCCGTAGGCGTAGAAGGTCCGGCTGGTCTCGGACTCGCTGCAGCCACTCCCGGTGCTGAAAGTATCGACGTAATAGTGGGGACATTCGGCAAGGCTTTCGCGTCAATGGGAGCGTTTTGTGCCGTTTCGCCCGTATTGCGGTCATTCATTATCAACCGCGCCCGAAGCTTCATTTTCTCCACCGTCCTGCCCCCCGTAACTGCGGCCTGGACACTATTTGTGCTCGATAAAATCACATGTATGGACTCTGAGCGCGCCCGTCTTGTCGCTCTCGGCCAACGACTGGCCGCAGGAATCAACTCGTCGTTTCCGGACATGACCATAAGTGCGGGCCACATAATTCCATTCATCACCGGCGATCCCGTAAGCGCCGTTGAAAAGTCGTCACGCTTGCTCGACGAGGGATTCAAGGTTCTCCCGATACGCGTCCCCACAGTCCCGACCGGCACCGACCGGTTGCGTATCAGTCTCTCAGCTACTCTTTCAGATAATGACATCGACAAATTTATCCACGCCCTGAAAAATACCTGATGGAACATAGCTTCATAACAGAAAAAAAGCACCCGCGCCTGATAGCGGTATTTCTCGGTTGGGCCATGGATCCTCACGTCATCGACTACCTTTCGGCCGAGGGTTATGATATTGTAGCCATCTGGAACTATACCTCGACCGACCTCGACAGCAGCATATTCAGCGGTTACGATGAAATAGCTGTCATCGCGTGGTCATTCGGAGTTCCTGCCGCAGCGCGCTATATCGCTTCCCATCCGTCGCTCCCGGTGACGGCCCGGATAGCGGTCAACGGTACACAACATCCTGTTGATGACAGGCTCGGGATTCCCGAGACCATCTTTACGGCCACATTGGATAATCTCTCGGAGGCATCACTGACGAAATTTTTCCGTCGTATGGCCGGATCGACCGAGGCATTCAGGAAATTTTCCGATCGCCTGCCAAAGCGTGATATTCAGTCGCTCACTACCGAATTAAGGGCAATCGCAATGAGAGAACCGGTTATTATCGACTGGGATATAGCCTGTATAGCTGCCGACGACCGCATAATTCCGCCCGGCAATCAGGCACTCGCATGGCAGACTGAATCGGCGGTCATTATTGAAAGCAATTCATCTCACCTTCCTGATTTCGGCAGTATCATTTCCAGATTCATTACGGATAAGGAACTGGTAGCAAGTCGGTTCGGTAACGCAACGGCAAGTTACGATGACAATGCCGAGGTCCAGCACGTGATTTCATCGAGGCTTGTAGATTTCTGGTATCCCGACAGATCGCAACCTCTCGACATTCTCGAAATAGGTTGCGGAACAGGCTCTTCGACGCGCGCTTACATTGACAAGGTTTCAATCCGGTCACTGACGCTTTGGGACATGTATCTGTCAGAATCACTCCCCGAAGCGACCGTAAAAAAACAGTGTGATGCTGAAGTTGAAATACTTAAGCTGCCCGAGGAGAGTGTCGACGTGATATTCTCGTCATCGACAATACAATGGTTCAATTCATTGCCCGGATTCCTGCGAAACGCATCGATGGCGCTGCGACACGGGGGCAAGATAGTGCTGTCGACTTTCGGACCGGCCAATTTTGCCGAGCTCTACGCGGTTACAGGTCTGACACGTGTCAATCCTTCGGTAAGCGATCTTACCAAGGCTGTTCCGCACGGGCTTGAAATCAATCTCGCCGTGTCAGAGCTTATCCCCATCAGTTTTCCCGATATGCTGTCAATGCTCAGGCACATCAGAAAGACAGGAGTCAACGCCCTGTCACGCAACACATCCCCTAAGGACACCCTCACCCTGATACGCGATTACCCGCGCGACGAAAATGGAGGCGTCACCCTCAATTACAATCCCGTCTACTTGATTCTCCAGAAGATATGAACAACATTTATTTTATAACCGGAACCGATACCGATGCCGGTAAAACTTACGTCACCGGCTACATCGCCCGCCGGCTGATGGAGGAAGGAAAATCAGTCATCACTCAGAAATTCATCCAGACCGGCAATCATGATTATTCCGAAGACATCGAGCGCCACCGCGCAATAATGGGGATCGGCATGTTGCCCGAAGATATCGACCACACCACCGCCCCGGTGATATTCAGCTATCCGGCCTCGGCTCAGCTTGCAGCTCGTCTTGACAACAAGGAAATAGACCTATCAGTAATCGACGCTGCCTCGGCAAGGCTGTCATCACTATATGACGTGGTACTCATCGAGGGAGCCGGCGGACTGATGGTTCCGATTACCGACGATTTCCTTACTGTAGATTACATCTCGTCGCGGCAGCTTCCTGTAATTCTGGTCACTAACGGTATTCTCGGGTCAATCAATCACACCATCCTTTCACTCGAAGCCCTCTCGGCCCGCTCGATTACGGTAGCAGCCGTAGCCTACAACACTTTTTTCGACACCGACCCGATCATAGCCGAAGATACTCAGGGATTCATACGCCGCTATCTCGACCGTAACTTTCCCGATACAAAATTCTTTACCGTACCCAAATGTTAAATTTTATTTAATCACCAATCTTTTGTCAGGCAACGCATCGGGGTTATTGTAAATTCTATTAATTTTGCGTCAAATTCGGAAGAGAAAAAATGAGCACTAATGATTTGAGCATATCAATATCCAAGGAACAACTTGCCGAGCTGCCACTCGTCGAGTTTCCGGGTGCTATCACCGTTCTTGAAACGATGCCCGAAGCCCTGTCAGCACTAAGCTATCTGAGCAAATGCAAGATTGTGGGTTTCGATACCGAGACAAAGCCTAATTTCCGCAAAGGACAGTGCAACACCGTTTCGCTCATTCAGGTCGCTACGGAAGATCACTCGTTTCTTTTCAGGCTGAACAAACTCGGATTCTTCGACCGGATGAAAGAATTTCTGGAGAGCAAGGACACCGTAAAAGTGGGCCTGTCGTTGAAAGACGATTTCCATGTGCTTCACCGGCTGTCGCCATTTGAACCGGGTGGATTTATCGACCTTCAGGACTACGTCAGGAAATACGGTATCACCGATTCGAGTCTTCAGAAAGTCTACGGAATAATCTTCAACGAGCGTATTTCCAAGAGCAAGCGTCTCAGCAACTGGGAAGCACCGTTGCTGAGTGAAAGCCAGCAGGCTTATGCCTCAATCGATGCCTGGGCCTGTCTAAAAATCTACAATTATCTCCGCGACGGAGAGTTCAACCCCGAGGAGTGTCCGTATACTGACACTTCAGGCACTGCCTGAAACCTCTTTTTTTCTGAATTTTTATCTTTTACCTTTTAATTTAAGGGCTCAGCATCGCCCACTGCAACCATGAAACTGAAACTGTCAACATTAATTCCTATCCTGCTGCTCGTGTATCTGATGATCATGAGCTACATCGGTTATCCCGAATTTGAACACGGCAACTATCTCTACTACTTCGGAGTGATCGGAGTCACGCTCGTAATAATCTTCCTCGTTCACGTCTACCTCAAGAAACGGGAAGATCTGCGTGAAGAACGCCTGCGTCGCCGCCGCCTGAAAGAGCAGTGACATAGCGGGACCGGAATGACAAATATGTCATTGGCTCAAACTTTTTTCGTAACTTTGCGGCATGAAAACATCATTGTTTCTTGCGGGCCGCATCAGTCTCCATCCTGATTCACGGCGTCTTTCCACGGGCGTCGTCATAGCTATTTCAGGAGTTGCGATCGCGCTCGCCGTCATAATAGTGTCTATGTCGGTGATGCTCGGATTCAAGCAGCAGATCAGGTCTCGGCTACTTGCTTTTCAGGCTCCGCTGGTGGTCAGACCGGTGTCAACTGACCGGTCGGCAGCAACTCCGGCCATCGAGTACTCTTCCCGCCTCAGGGAACTTATCGAAGAAGAGACTCCTCCTGAAACCACGATCATGCCGGTAGCGATGGTGCCTGCGATACTTAAGACTCCTGATAATTTTGCAGGCGTGATGGTGAAAGGTATCTCAACCGACAATCCGCTTCCGCTAATCAGGGAAAACATCGTAGAGGGTTCTATGCCCGATTATTCAGCCGACAGCACACTGTATCATATCCTGATTTCCCGCCGGCTCGCCGGCTCGCTCGGAGTGAGCGCAGGTGACAACATCAACGCTTTTTTCACCGACAACAATGTGCCCCGCACCCGCAGGCTGAAAATCGCCGCGGTTTTCGATACGCATTTCACCGAGTTTGACAAGGCTCTGACATTCGGCAACATCGAGATGGTGCAGCGACTTCAACGCGCCGATTCCCTATTTGCAACAGCAATCGAAATATCACCCGACGTATCCGACGACGGCATTGACCGGCTGCAACGCTCAGTAGCCGATCGCCTTATGAGGGCCAACTACTCCGGCACAATCCCTCAGATCCTCACGGTTGACAACATCCATTACACCGCTGCACAATATTTCAACTGGCTCTCGCTTCTCGACACCAACGTGGTCGTGATCATGGTGATAATGATGCTCGTGTCAGGACTTACCTTGATCTCAAGCCTTTATATCATAGTACTCGAAAGAGTCAACATGATAGGTATACTAAAGGCACTGGGCGCAACCAACTCCCTCATCAGGCGTGTGTTTATCCTCGTGACACTGCGGCTGGTCGTCACCGGCCTCATGATAGGCAACATCGTGGGAACGGGCCTGCTGTTGCTTCAGAGGCGATTCAACCTTATATCGCTTGATCCGGAAGCCTATTACCTTGATTCAGTCCCGGTAGACATATCCCTGTGGTGGATTCTCGCCATAAACGCCGGCGTGATACTGACGGCAATACTCATACTGATACTGCCGTCGCGCATAATTTCTTCAATCGAACCGGCAAAATCAATTAAATTTGATTAAGTCCCCGAATTTTACTACATTTGCATGATAAATGTACATCACCAATCTACAATGAAAAAAATTTTGACACTGCTGGCGGCTGCCGCAATCACAATAGGTATAGGCTCGTGCTCCCAGACCGAGCAGGGAACTTTTCTATCCACTGAACCGGTCTACCACATGAACGTCAACGAAGCACTTGAAAACGCACCTCACCTTATTGACTCGATCGTGTCTATCTCAGGGCAATGTGTCCATATATGTGATTTCTCCAATTTCACCTGCTATCTTATGGGAAAAGACTCGGTATTGATAAGATGTGTCGCTACCGGACTGATAGGCGGCGCGTTTCCCGACAGTCTTTATAAGAAGAACGTGGAATTCGAGGGCATGTTGCGCGACCAGCATCTCACCGTAGAGGGAATCCATAATCTCGATGAGCAATACAAGATGCACATGCAGATTCTCCGCGACTACAACCTTGACGACGAGTATCAGATGCTCGACTCACACCGCCGTTGCGAATACGAGCGCAAGTTCCGTCACCAGGAAGGTATCGTATACTTCGACGAGTCAACCGCCGACTACCGTAAGAAAATCGAGGAACGCATCGCTACCGAGGGCAAGGACTTCCTGACATATTACAATCTCGAAGTAACCGCTTACAAAATCCTTGACTAAGACATATCTTCATGATAGAAAGCAACAGCAACTGGTGGACGGCACCCGCCGAAGCCGACAACGGGAAACTGATAATGGTTTCAGGCCGCTCGGATGTGGAGAAATTCCGCAGCAATCCGCGTTACAACATCCGCGTTGAAGTGGCCTGGCATTACGAGGGCGACGCGTCGGGGATGCCCGATGATGAACTGTCGAAACTGATGGAACAGGTCCAGAACGCCCTTCAGGAGACTTTCAAAAAAGACCCCGTGGCGGTGCTCACCGGAGTATTCACCGGCGACAACGAGCGCACATGGGTATTCTACACCCTCAGCACTCACATCTTCGGCCGCAAGCTTAACGAGGCTCTCAGCGACCTTCCGCTCCTCCCCCTGACCATCTCGGCTGAAAACGATCCCGAATGGCTCGCCTATGATGAAATGAACCAATGTCGCGTCAATTGATTACAAGATGATCAACACGATTCTGCAATACATCACGTGGGATGTCAGTCCGTATCTCTACGACGGAATCATTCAGATCCGTTGGTACAGTCTGGCTTTCATGATAGGCTTCATCATCGGATATGAGATAGAAGCCCGCATCTTCAAGCATGAGGGAGCTCCCGAAAGCTGGCTGTCGGTCCTTCTGATCTGGACCGTGGCAGGAACTATCATCGGCGCCCGCTTAGGTCACGTATTTTTCTATGAATGGGATTACTACAAGCATGACCCGATTTCAATACTTTACGTGTGGCAAGGGGGTCTCGCCAGCCACGGAGGAACGATAGGTGTAATGATAGGCGTATTTTGCTTCTCGTGGTTCACTGCCAAGCGGAATCCGCTATGGACTTTTGACCGTCTCGTGATTCCTATCGCGCTCGTGGGCGGACTGATACGCCTCGGCAACCTGATGAACTCCGAAATTTTCGGTCACTCCACTACCCTGCCCTGGGGATTCATGTTTGTGCGTTCCCGCGAGTGGCACGCCCTCTATGAAGGCATGGCCTGTCACCCTACCCAGATCTACGAAGCGTTGTGCTACTTCGCGCTGTTTGCGCTGCTCATGTGGATGTACTGGAAGAAAAATGCCGAGTGTCGGCCCGGCCTAATCTTCGGTGTATTCTTTATCGGCATATTCCTTCCCCGGTTCCTTATCGAATTTATCAAGAACGATCAGGTGGCGTTTGAGTCCACCATGACTCTCAACATGGGTCAATGGCTCAGTATACCGTTTATCCTTATAGGAATAGGGTTGATAATCTACGCGATGTCGCGGCCTAAAGTCCACATTGACTTCCCCAATAAATTCGCCGAAGAATTACCCAAGAAGTCCTGACTTCTTACTTCCTGCTCCTTAAAAATCCTGACAGAGACCTTTCCCGGTCTCTGTATTTGCATCTACCCCTCGGGAGCTTCGCGTTCCAGTAAGGACCAAGAGTTCCGATTCGGTTAATCTACTGTCGGAATTGCGGTTATTTCTCGGTGGTAGTGGTAGAGGCGGGAGCTGCTTTTTGGTCGTCGGGTTCAGGCACGGATTCCTTGCGGGGACGGCGGCGGAACAAATACTTGATGGGACTGAAAAACTCTTTCCAGTTATCGAAATCACGCTTGAACACCACGCCGATTCCCTGAGTAGTAAGTGCGCTTTTCAGGTAATAATTCTGATCGTTGTAACGGTTATAGGCCTTTAGTTGAATCGACCCCGACCGGTTGAGAAGATAGCGGATGTCAAAGTCGCCTATGAAACTGTTGTTGTTAAGCGACTTGTCGCGATAACCGAAGTTTCCGTTGAGAAGCAAGCGGTTGTTGAGAAGATGCGATGAGAGAGCCACGTCGACCTCCATGTCGGAGAAATCACCGCGGTCACTACGGAAATTCGGTGCAATCGACCACTTGTCGCTGAGTTGGCCGAGCATTGACGACAACTGCGATGAAATGGTGGAAGATGCCACCGATACAAGCTCGTTGCCTCGGGTAGCGTTCATATATTCGGGTGTATAGAACCGGTTCAGGGCAAGCAAATATATTATCTGCCGGTTCATCATCTCCCGGGTGGAGACAATTGACCGCACCTTGCGGTCAACGTCACGCGTAAGTGTCGGGAACTCAAGGTCGAAATCTATATCGGGCTGACGCATATCGCCGGTGACAAGCAACACTGCGCTTACGGGAACGTTTGTGCGGTTAAGCTCCTTGTCCTGACTGAACGACTCGTCGAGATCAGTCAGGTTGGCATTCACTGTATAAGTGGCCTTGATATCAAGAATGGCGGCATCGGGATTGCCGTTGAACTTAATGTAACTGCCGTCGACAATCTGAAAGTCCTTGATGATAATGTCCTGAAGCGTGAAATTGTAGCTGCCGCGGTCAATCGTGTAGGTACCGAATATGCGGAAATCGCCGGTCGAGGCATAGTTCATCCTTATGTGTCCCCCGCCCGTTGAATTGATCTTGTCGCCACCTTTAGGGTCCATGAGTAGGGTCAGATGAGCGGCCGGGGTGACATCAAGGTTAAAGTCGAGGACATATTCGGTCGGATCGCTTTCGTCCTCACTCACACGCCTGTCACGCAATTCCTTGATCATAAGCGGCAGCGGGTCGAGCGCTGCAATCGAATCCTTGCGTGCCTTATCGCGGTCGTGAAACGTGATGAAATCATATACAGTGGCGTCCTCAGTTTCGTCGAGCTTAAGGGTGAAGGATGTACCGGGAGCCGTGGCAAGGTTAACACCTATATTGATCATTCCCGGCACGCCCCTGATATTTACACCCCCGGTACCGAACACTTTGCCATACCAGGAATAGTCGGTCATGTTCTCCCCGATATCGTAACATAGGAGGTCCTTTGCATCGGTCACGTCGAAACGGAATGAGGCATCATGAAAGCAATTATGTGTAAGCTCGCCCGAAAGCAGAGCCGTGTTGCCATACCTGTCGTGAAGTACAATATCATTCAGTTCTATTCTTCCAGGAACAATAATCACCGAGTCGCGGGCCACGGTATAATCAGTATTGGTAAACGAAACCTTCATATTGAAATCTTCGGCAAGCAAGCGGCCGGCAAGATTGATGTCGTGGAAAGTTCCGTATAATCGAGCATTTCCCGAAGCATATCCCGAAACGTCACTCGCAAACGCATCCATGAAAGGAGCGAGAAATCCCACCGGCAAATGATCGGCATCGAAACTCAGATCCAGTTCCGATGCTAACGGCCTGATCTCGCCGAGCGCATGTGTCAGCTTTCCGTCGCTACCGTCAATGTTCACGTCGAGAAATATTCCTTGAGATTCATTGTTCCAGTGCGAAGCGATACGGGCATCGCCAAGCACGCAGCCGTTGTAACTGAAATCCTTCACGTCGAGACGCGGAGTGAACATGGCGCGGGAATCGCTGAACAAGCGTGAAGCATAAAACTGTCCGGTCGCGCTGCCGCCGAATGTAACATGGTTTATAGCAAGTGTTTCGAAGACATATCCGAGGTCAATGTTGGTGAGTCCGACTGTGAGAACATCGGTGGAATCGGGCGATACGACCCCATCGATGTCAAGTTGCTGACCCGGACGACCTATCAGAAAATTGTCGACTGCAATACGTCCCGGATCAAGACTCACCGTTGACGGCGACACTTTCCAAACAGTATCATTAAAGATAATTTTCGACTCCAGTACATCAAACCGGGCACGTAAGGCCGCTACGTTATCAACCGTGTCGAGAGCAAGCGACGTGTTGACCCTGATAGCTCCGTCAAAAAGCGAGGGTGCATCAATGTGCCACAACAGGGCCGTGGCGATGGTATCAACCGACCCCTGAGAATTAACCGATAGGGTCATCGGTCCATATTTCGATGGCAGGAGTGCCGACGCATGAACATCAGTCTGCCTGCACGTTCCGTCGACTGAGGCAGAAAAAGCCGTATTCTCAATCAGTTTCCCTTTCTGCCACAGGTAGGGAGCATCGAGATTGATCTCAGCGCGACCGGCTACATTGTCAATCACGCCGCTGACGGTGACATCATCGATAATCTCAACGGGAAAGTTGAAAAACCGGCATAGTGCAGAATCGGGCCTTACAATGACATTATAGGCCACGCCTCCGGCAGGTTCTGACTCCCCGCGGGCCGAATCAGGAATTTTGATCAGGGCAGGGAAATTAGCGGCCAACATTCGTTTCACTGCCGGTACCATCCCGCTGAACTTCAGGTCGCCCGAAGCGTCAGCCTTAATGAAATCACCGTCGACTGTAATTTCATATTCTTCTCCATCCCGTTTAATCCCGGCTGAAAGATGGTCTACCGAAAGGCGTCGGTTACGGGTCTCATCTACAAGATACAGGTCACTGATCTTGATTATTCCCGAGAGGTTATCGGGATTGTTACCCTTCAAGTCGGCGAACAATGTAAGGCCTCCCGATGTAATTGACCCGGGTACCGACGGTGAAAACAGCGATGGGTCAATATTATCGAATTGTCCCACGAGTTTTGTTACCGGAAGGTCATCGGCAAGATTGCAGCTTCCGCTCAACCTCATACCCATTGCTGAACCGGAAGTGGCGAGATCGGCCTTCACGACACCATCACTCATGGAAGATGTCAGCAAGAGACCGGGAACTTCCTTGTCATTTATTACGATGTCGTCAAGATCCACCTCGACATGCCCGTTGGTAAGTTTTCCGGCAAGTGCCACCTTACCGGTGACCGATCCCGATAGACGTGAGATCTTCATGGCATGGCTTTCAAGCAGTCGGTCGGGTGTAAAGTTCACAAAATCTATGCGCCCGGCTATTTCGGGCTTACCTGAGCCATTAGCCTTCATGAATGTTGCATCCACATCAATTGCGCCGGCCTGCGTCAGCACCGTCCCGGTGTAACTCGACGAGAATGGCGAAAATCCCAGCGAACCCGACCCTGTAACTTCAACCTCACCGGCATTTTCAATGACCGCGTGTAGTAAGGGCTTCAGGTCAACAAAACCACTAAGGATATCGCATAGGGTTTCCGACATGGCAAATACTCTCAATCGCCTGAGCTGGATTTCCTTTCTTTCTTTCTCGCCGGCGAGACCACTTATGTCGCCGGTAAGACTCACTGCCAAGTTACCGTTATTATCATCAATGGTGAATCGCTTCAACTCAATATCACTTATAGTGCCGGCGGCCTCCAGTTCGAGAACCAACCGTGAGTCAACCGAAGCAAGTTGGGGTAAAAAAGCAGCCAGATCGCTTGGATTAATCACCGTTCCCGGAAGTGTGTTGGCTCTCACCGATGCGTCGGCGATACTTCTGCCCTTCATGTCGAGCAGTGGTATTGCAACTTCGATTTCGTTGAACAAGAGTGTCGAGCAACCGAAATCGAGGCGGAAATCGGTCAGGAATGAAACTTTATCGTCGGTCGTGAAATTAAACCTAAGGTTTTTCAATGCTGTTCCCGACCGCTCCTCTACCGCAAGTCGTTTCACTTCAACCGTTATTTCCCGTGAACTGAGGCGTGGAATAGTCACGTCGGCTCTGAATCCGCGCAGGGCAACGTGGTTGGCATCAAAGCGGTCAGGATCGGTAGCCGGGATCGATTTCACGTTATAGTCCATCGATCCGCGACGTATCACGATAGTATTCACGGCGAGATCAAAAGTTGAATTTTTCTTATCATCCTTGCCTCTAAGCCTTGCGAGGATAGGCTCGACGTTAAGAGGGGAACCTATTGAATCGCGATAGACGTTGACGTGAAAATCGATCAGTTCGGTATAGGAAACTACGATACGGCCACGCAAGAACAGTTCGGTAAGCGACAGTCCGGCGCCGAGGTGCCCGATACGCAACGCCTCGACCCCGTTGTCGTCCATAATCACGGCATCAGTGACGGTAACTCGATTGAACGGTGCGATATTGACCTCACCGATCTCTACCGGCGTCCCGAGCAGGGACGTCAATTCACCGGCAGCCCGATCACGAATGGCTCGTTGAATACCCGGTACCGACAGCAATACATAAAGCATGACCGCCACCACCGGCAAGACCAGCAGCAGCGATACAAATAAGAATCTTGCTATCCTGTAGATCAGTTTCACTTCACGGCCTGCGCTCCGTTATCAAAGATATTTCGCCACGAGGGAGTCGAGTTGGTCAAGATCGGTAACGCGTTCCACCACCTCGCCGTTGCGGTTGATGATGAAGATTGCAGGTATAGATCCTACGTTGTAATCAAGGAGTATACGGCTGTTGTCATGGGCATCATTGATCACCGTTACCCAGGGAAGATTATCGGCAGTGCGCTTCCATTCATATTCGTTATCGTCAAGCGATACCTGATAGATCTCAAAACCGCGCGAGCGGTATTTTTCGTAAATCGAGTTGAGCATGACATTGAAAGCTGGCGACTCATCGGCAAGATAAGTGGTGAAATTCAGCAGGACCACATCACCGTTTCCCGTGTATTGACTCAGCGCGCGGCGCACTCCGGTATTGTCGTAAAGATTGATTTCAGGCGCACCTATTTCATTGGCCTCTATGGACATGCCCGGATTTTCAGGATGACGCATATTGCTGATGAAGAGCTTCTTCAGGTAAGACGTGCGCGGGTCGTTGGGACGGTTGGCGTTAAACGCATTGGCCACGGCACCGATAATCCTCAGATCACTGCGGTCAGCCGGGTTGAAAAGCGGGCTCCCGCCTACCTTGCGGTTAATGACATAATAGGCCGTAACCGAGGCGGGATCCTCAAGAATCAGACGCGCCACGGAATTGATCATTTCACTGCGGGGAAGGTCAGAGTTCAGGATGGAGTCGGCG
The DNA here is from genome assembly GCA_964546905.1 of uncultured Staphylococcus sp. Classification (GTDB taxonomy): domain Bacteria; phylum Bacteroidota; class Bacteroidia; order Bacteroidales; family Muribaculaceae; genus Duncaniella. The sequence goes on along the minus strand of CAZJKU010000003.1, from coordinate 78,003 downwards.
CGCATCATCATCACGGCCTGCTGGGAACCGGATAGATAATAGCGGTTGTCACGCGACGACACGTTGACGGTCTCGATACTGTCGATAGGGAAATATACGGTGACACCGTCGCCTTTGAGCCTGAACACGTCGGGATAACCTTGCGGGGCGTGGGAAAATGAGAACTTGCCGTCACCGGCTACATTGACGGAATCGAGCACATACCATCGGCCATTGTCCCATGCCTCGACCGAGATCTTACTGTCGGCAACCGCAGGCAGTTCTCCTTTCACCGTCCATTCGTTTCGCGATCCGCATCCGGTCAGCACCAGTGCAAGTGTACCCAGGGCTCCGTAAAGTATCTTTTTAATATTCATCATTAGCTTTTTGAAAATTTTCAACAAAATTACTCATACTATTGAAAATGACCAAAAAACTTAAGTCAAAAAATCTTATTTGCATTTTAGGGCGGATAATCTTACTTTTGCATCACTAATCCAACTCCACTGAAACTGATGCACAGTCTTGAAGAATTATCGCCAGAAGAGTTTGCCGGAATATTCGGCGACGGTGTCACGCTATATCACCGCCCGGAATTTTCACTTCTTAACCGGCGGAAAACCCGCCGGGTACATTTCCTTTCCATCGGTGAAGGGAAACATAGGTTTGGCATTACGCTGGGTGATGACGGAGAGAAATTATCAAGCCCCTTTTCAGCGCCATTCGGCGGACTGGTCCCTGCCAAGGGTTGTCGCATAAATCCCGAGAGGACAACTGCGGCCCTGTCCGAACTAAAATCTTTCGGTGAGAGTCAGGGCAAACCTGTCAGGATCACCCTTCCCCCACCGTTTTATGCACCCGATCTGATTGCCGAGCAAGTCAACGGATTGTTCCGTCTCGGACGGCTGACCGTAATGGATATCAATTACCACTTCGATGTCGCCGGGATGAATGATTACACGGCTGTGCTCACTGACCGCGCGGCGATAAAGAACTACCGTCGCGCCATGGCTCAGGGATTTGAATATGAATCGGCTTTCGCCACCGACGACCCGGAGCTCTTTCAACGCGCCTATGCCGTTATCCGGCGCAACCGCGCAGAAAGGGGATTTCCCCTCAGAATGACTGAAGAAGACATGATTGAAACAGCGCCCCTGGGACGAACCCTTTGCGTGGTCCTCGGCAAGGATGGGCAAGATATAGCTTCGGCGATCATTCACACCGACGTAGCTCCAGGAATATGGCAGGTAGTGTACTGGGGCGACCTGAGGGAGTATTCCGCTGCCCGACCCATGAATGCGCTCGCACCCGAAGTGTTCAGAATCGCCCGCAGCAGCGGCACGGTGATAGTTGACATCGGCCCCTCTACCCTCGACAGCGAACCTAATTACGGATTATGCTCCTTCAAGCTCTCGATAGGTTGCAAGGAGACTTTGAAACCCACGTTTATTCTTTAGTCCAGCTGTCATACCTTACATTCTCAGGCTTCCACTTGTCTTTAGGGGTAGTTTCGGCAGCAGGATAACCTATACATACGCATCCCATAGGCAGGATTTCCTTCGGAAGTGAAAGCAGCGACGAAAACTTATCCACTCTTTCCGAAATAGGATAAACGCCACACCACACTGCTCCGAGTCCCATCGAATGGGCTGCAAGCAGAAGATTTTCGGTAGCGGCCGACACGTCCTCAATCCAATAATCACGGCCCTCGCCGTCGTAGGTCGCCGTTGTGTCACCGCACATCACTATCGCGAGTTGCGCTTCCGCGGCCATTTTCATCGAGCCGAAGTTTTCAGCGATATAATCGAGTTTCTGCCTGTCGTTTACCACGACTATGCGCCAGGGCTGCTTGTTACCGGCAGTTGGGGCAGCCATGGCGGCACGCAAAAGCGAGTCAACTGCTTCGGTAGATACAGGTGCCTGAGAATAGGTGCGGACGCTGGTGCGCGTCATAATGTTTTCGTATGCCGCATTGGCTGCCGGGCCTGCTTCGGGTTGTGACTGATTATTTCCACTGACCCACTTGTAGGTTACAAACACGAGGCCCAGGGCGAGAAGAATAATGAGATATGAGGAATTTTTCATAATTATGAAGGATTGAATATTAATCAAGGTTTTCGGCTCTTTTGAAAAGCGAACCTGTCGGACACACGAAGCGGCAATAAGGGCGCGCCACAACTGCCGAGAGCGCAACGAAAATTATCGCTGCTATGATTATACCCGTAGAGGCCGACTCAAACTGAAATGCCTGAAACAGTTCGAGATCCATCCAGCCCGTCATCACGTCGGCCCAAAGAAGGAGCATAAGAACAGCCCAGAGAATCTTGCGGAACCAATCGAGCACTTTAACGAATTTGGCCGAAAGGTGAATCTTGTAGCCACACAGTTGCGCGGCAAGTATCTGCGCGGAACCAAGCGGACAGATATGATTGCAATAATGCTGCTGCTTGCCAAACAGGGGGTAAATAAAGGCTGCTACAAGCATCACTATTGCAACGAGTGCACCCGGCATGAAGAAACCGCCCGACATGTATTTGAGCATCAGCGAATAGTCAATGAACTGACCGCACCAGAAGCCGAGCACCACGATATTGGCCACAAGCTGGACATAATTGTAGATCTTGTTTCTGACAAAAAGCGGAATGATGCAGGCGCAGAGAGTCACTATCAGTGCCACCCACATCTTTAACGGCATCTTTTCATGAGTGGAAGTGCTCCTGCCTATGTAGTAATCAAGACCTTCTTCAACATTGTCAATAATAGCCATCGAAGAATAAGTTGCACCGCTCACTGCATCGACTTTCAACCGGGCAGCTGTATCGGGACTTTTTCCTTCCCATCTTGAAAACAAGGTCTGAGCACGACTGAAAAACGATGGCGTTTCGGAATTGGGAAGGGCTACGATCTTTTCAATTTTCCCGTCCCTTACAGTTATATCGAGAGGCACCGGTCCGGAATATCCGGGATGAGAACCGGCAAACGGAGCCGTGTGGATCACAGTCGTTCCGTCAGGGTGAACAGTCACCGTATCGGTCACATCGGCTTGCGAGCGGGATGAGGTACCGCCGATATCATGACCCAATACTTTTTTATTTACCGATATGGCAGCGGCAGCCATCATCAGGAGGACAACCACAAGACTTAATATTTTTGTGCTTAACTTCATAATATTCTCGTACAATCAAATTTGCAACTCTGGTCCTCAGGTTATCTGAAGATATTGTCTTTTTCACTTATCTGGGTGGGCGTACCGGCATGTCCGCCGATATGACACTCGCCCATCGATACATGCTCCACATTTTCAAAACTGATACCAATTCGGGCTGCCCCCACTTCAACGCAGTCAAATGTAACCAGCGATATCTTTTCATCGGCCGAGCCTTGAAGCACAAGAGCCGCGGCAGAAGCATTTTCACAGGAAAGGCCATCTACATGGATGTCGCTTATCTTGGAAAATCGTGTGTTCCCGTCGCCCTCCGAAGCAAAACGGGATGTAACATAAAAAAGGTCTTCCACGTCGCCAAACCTACAGTCACTGACATAGATATTCCTAACGTATCCACCCCTGTCGGCATTTGTCTTGACATATATCCCGCGTTTGCAGTAGCCCGCAGCGGTGCAGTTTTCTACAATGACGTTTTCCACTCCGCCCGACATTTCACTGCCGATAACTACTCCGTGGAGCCCCTTAAAACGGCAGTTGCGGATCAGAATATCCGATGAAGGTCGCGAGTGGCGCCATCCGTCATTATCCCTGCCACTCTTTATGGCGATATTGTCATCGCCGTTATCAAAGTCAATGTCCTCAATTATTACATTGCGCGAGCAATCAGGATCTATTCCGTCGTTGTTCACAAGTTTAGCATCAAACCTTATCCCGCGGCAAATGATATTCTCGCTCATCAACAGATGAATACACCAGAATGGAGAATTGATGATTTTCACTCCCTCAATCGTAACCCTCTCGCAGTCATAAAACTGAATCAGGTGCGGACGAAGAAGATGCCCCTGACCGAACACTCGCTCGGCGACAGGAATCTCTTCATGGTTCATTTTCCGGGAAAGCATCTGATCCTCCTTCTGAAGTTTTCGCCAGCCGGAAAAAGTTTCACCGGCGTTGCCGTCAATTATACCATGTCCGGTAATCGCAACATCATGCAACCCTTTTCCATATATGAAAGGGGAATAATTGCTCAGAAAAGTTCCTTCCCACGACGTCTCAACCAAAGGATAATCGCCCGCATCGGGTGAGAAACGTATAACCGCTCCGTCTTCAAGATGAAGCGCTACGTTGCTGCGAAATGTCACGGGGCCCTTTATATAGAATGTACCGGCCGGCACATTTACCGTAGCACCGCCCATTTCTGACGCTCTCAATATCGCCGCATCAAAAGCCGGGCGGCTATCTTGAATTCCGTCACCTGCAGCGCCGAAATCCGTTATCTTAAGCACAGCGGGAAAAATTGATGCTCCGGTGACATTATTCAGTATGGAATCGCGCAACTCCACACGTCGCGTTTCAAAATCACAGCCTCTCATCGGAGCTGCGGCAATAATCAATAATGATATTAATAAGACAATCTTTTTCATATTTTTTTTGCAAATATATGGATATTTTTGCAATTTAAGTAAAAATCGGTTAACTTTGCAATCCGTTATGAAATACGGATTTGACAACAGCAAGTACCTCAGAATACAATCTGAGCACATCAGGGAGCGCATAGCGCAGTTTGGTAACAAACTCTATCTTGAGTTAGGTGGAAAACTTTTTGACGATTATCACGCGAGCCGCGTGCTGCCGGGATTCCAGCCCGACAGCAAGTTGCGTATGCTCAGCCAGCTCAGCGACAATGCCGAGATCGTGATCGTCATCAGTGCTCTCGACATCGAGAAAAACAAAGTACGTCAGGACCTCGGCATCACCTACGACATGGATGTGCTGCGCCTGCGCGAAGAGTTCATGAACCGCGGATTCCTTGTAAGTTCGGTCGTGGTGACACATTATAACGGGCAGAGCAGTGCCGATGCCTTCAGGGAAAAACTGGCGCGCCTCGACATCACCACTTATATACATTATACTATCGAGGGTTATCCCACCAACGTAGGTCTGATCGATTCCGACGAAGGATTTGGCCGAAACGACTATGTGGAGACCACCCGTCCGCTCGTCATCGTTACCGCGCCCGGACCCGGAAGCGGCAAGATGGCCGTGTGTCTCAGTCAGCTCTACAACGAGCACAAGCGCGGAATTGAAGCCGGTTACGCTAAATTCGAGACTTTCCCCGTGTGGAGTCTTCCTCTGAAACACCCCGTTAATATCGCTTACGAAGCAGCGACAGCCGACCTCAACGACATAAACATGATCGACCCGTTCCACCTTGAGGCCTACGGCAAGACAGCTATCAACTACAACCGCGACATAGAAATCTTTCCCGTGCTCAACGCCCTTTTCGAGGGTATATATGGAGAGAATCCTTACAAGTCGCCTACCGACATGGGCGTGAATATGGTGGGATTCTGTATTGACGATGACGATGTGTGCAGCCGCGCGTCAAAAGACGAGATCATCCGCCGATACTACACCGCGCTGTGCAATCTCGCCACCGGCGACGGAAAGGATAGCGAAGTCAATAAGATAGCCCTACTGATGAAGCAGGCTAAAATCGACACCGCCTACCGTCGCACCACCACCGCCGCGCGCAAGCGAGCTGAAAAGAGCGGCGTACCGTGCTCGGCGATCGAGCTTGCCGACGGTACCATCATTACCGCCGAAACCGGTTCGTTGCTCGGTACCAGCGCGGCCCTGATACTTAACGCTATAAAGCACCTCGCCGGTATCGACCATGACATCAAGCTGATACCCCAACTCATGATCGAGCCTATCCAGTACACGAAAATCAATTATCTGCGCAGCCGAAATCCACGACTGCACACTGATGAAGTTCTCGTTGCATTGTCGGTTCTCAGCACCCGCGACGAGAATTGCCGCCGCGCCCTTGAGAAGCTCCCCGAACTCAACGGCTGCCAGGTTCACTCGACAGTGATGCTCGGCGAGGTCGACCACAAGATTTTCAAGAAGCTCGGTGTGGGTCTGACGTGCGACCCTGTGCGCAAAAGAGTGAAAAAATAACTTGGTGGAGTGAAACTTATTAGCTACCTTTGTAAAAATTATCACACTTCTATAAGCATGAACGAATTAGCTACGAAATACGACCCCAAGCAGGTCGAGGACAAATGGTATGGCTACTGGATGGAACACTCCCTGTTTCATTCCGAGCCTGACAGTCGCGAACCCTACACGATAGTGATTCCGCCGCCAAACGTCACCGGTATCCTCCACATGGGCCACATGCTCAACAACACTATTCAGGACATTCTGGTGCGCCGCTCCCGCATGACCGGCAAGAATGCACTGTGGGTTCCAGGTACTGACCACGCAGCCATCGCCACCGAGGCCAAGGTTGTGGCCAAGCTCGCCAAGGAAGGAATCAAGAAAAGCGACCTTACACGAGAGGAATTTCTTGAACACGCATGGGACTGGACCCACACCCACGGCGGCAAGATTCTTGAACAGCTTAAGAAACTCGGAGCCTCGTGCGACTGGTCGCGCACAGCCTTCACCATGGACGACCTCCGCTCGCGCAGCGTCATCAAGGTATTCGTAGACCTTTACCGGAAGGGACTGATTTACCGCGGCAAGAGGATGGTCAACTGGGATCCTGCAGCCCGCACCGCTCTTTCCGACATTGAAGTGGTATATAAAGAAGAGCACAACAAGCTCTACTATCTCCGCTACAAAATCGTGGGTGAAGACGGTTATGCTATCGTGGCCACAACCCGCCCCGAGACCATCATGGGCGACACGGCAATGTGCATCAACCCCAACGACCCGAAAAACGCCCATCTCAAGGGCAAGCGCGTGATCGTGCCTCTGGTCAACCGCGAGATTCCCGTGATCGAAGACGAGTATGTGGAGATCGATTTCGGTACCGGTTGCCTCAAGGTTACTCCTGCCCATGACATGAACGACAACATGCTCGGCCAGAAACACAATCTTGAAAGCATAGACATCTTCAATGACGATGCCACCATAAGCGAAGCCGCCGGAATGTATGTAGGCATGGACCGTTTCGACGTCCGCAAGAAAATTGCCGAAGACCTCCAGGCCGCCGGTCTTATCGAAAAGATCGAGGATTACGACAATAAGGTGGGCTATTCCGAGCGCAATATCGATACTGCCGTCGAGCCCCGTCTTTCCGACCAGTGGTTCCTCAAGATGGAAGGACTCGCCAAGCCTGCTCTCGAAGCAGTCGAGAACGGCACAATCTCATTCGTTCCTGAAAAATTCAAGACCACCTATAACCGCTGGATGACCGACATTCACGACTGGTGCATATCCCGTCAGCTCTGGTGGGGTCACCGCGTGCCGGCCTACTATCTCCCCGACGGTCAGTTTGTCGTGGCGGAGACTCCCGAAGAAGCTCTTGCCCTGGCCCGTGAAATCGATCCTGCCGTTACTGCCGCTCAACTCCGTCAGGATGAGGACTGCCTTGACACATGGTTCAGCTCATGGCTCTGGCCCATATCGCTTTTCAACGGTATTCTCGATCCCGGCAACAAGGAGATAAGCTACTACTACCCCACCGCCGATCTCGTGACCGGGCCCGACATCATTTTCTTCTGGGTGGCCCGAATGATCATGGCAGGATATGAATTTGTTGGAAAACAGCCGTTCAACAACGTGTATTTCACCGGAATAGTGCGCGACGAGATAGGCCGCAAGATGTCCAAGCAGCTCGGCAACTCGCCCGATCCGCTTGACCTGATCGACACTTACGGCGCTGATGGAGTGCGCATGGGCCTCATGATGGCAGCCCCGGCCGGCAACGATATTTTCTTCGACAAGAAACTGTGTGAAAACGGCCGTAATTTCTGCAATAAGATATGGAATGCGTTCCGTCTTGTCAAGGGATGGGAAGTGTCAGACGATACAGCTCAGCCCGAAAGCGCCCGCATCGCTGTGGAATGGTTCGGAAACAAGCTCGCCGAAGTGTCGGCTGAGGTCAACGACCTTTTCAGCAAGTTCCGTCTTAGCGAGGCTCTGACCACTATCTACCGCTTGTTCTGGGATGAATTCTCGTCGTGGTATCTCGAAATGGTCAAGCCAGAGTACGGAAAGCCCGTCGACAGGGCCACGCTGAAATCCACACTGGATTATTTCGACGCCCTTCTCCGCATCCTTCACCCGTTCATGCCCTTCATCACCGAGGAACTCTGGCAGCACCTCGCTGACCGTCGTCCCGGCGAGTCAATCATGGTAGCAACGATTCCCGTGGAAGGGAAAGTGGACGAAAACGTGATTAAGGCTATGGAGACCGTAAAGGAAATCGTCAACGGAGTGCGCGGAGTCCGTGCACAGCGCAACATTCCTCAGCGTAACCGGCTTGTCCTTGACTCAGTTAACGGAAGCGTGGAGTATGCCGACGTGGTGATAAAACTCGGCAACCTCTCGGCCATTGAGACCGTAAGCGAAAAAGATCCCGCATCGGCCACTTTCATGGTGGGAACCCGTGAGTTCTGTATCCCTCTGCGCGACAATATCGACGTTGAAGCCGAAAAAGCCAAACTCGTCAAGGAGATCGAATACTATGAGGGATTCCGCAAATCAGTTGAAAAGAAGCTCTCCAACGAGCGATTCGTCAACAATGCTCCTGCTGCGGTTGTCGAGGCCGAGCGCAAGAAATTTGCCGATGCCGTCGCCCGTCTGGAGACTCTGAAAGCCGCCCTGGCAGCCCTTTGATCATCTAAATCTTATCAATAATGTTAGCTCTGCGCCACTCTTCACGAGCCGACGCAGAGCTAATAATCAAAAAGCTAATTCGGTTTTTCTATTTATCTGACTTTCCGTATTCCGATAAGTTAATTGCCTCAAGTAAAGTTTTAACATCTTTTAGCAGCCATGCCTGTCCAGAGTCCACGATCCATTGAACTTCTTGCACCGGCCCGCGATATTGAAGTCGCGCGCAGGGCCATAGATTGCGGAGCCGATGCAATCTACATCGGTCCGGCAAGTCACGGAGCGCGAGTGGCTGCCGCCAACAGTATTGACGACATTGCCCGGCTTGTGGAATATGCCCACAGGTTCAGGGTAAAGATTTATTCCACAGTCAACACTATCGTTTATGACCGGGAGATAAAGCAGGTGGAAAGTCTGATACGCGACCTGTATCAGGCAGGCTGCGATGCCCTTATAGTTCAGGACATGGGCATACTGCGCATGGATATTCCCCCTATCGACCTTCACGCAAGTACTCAATGTGATATCCGCTCGGTCGAAAAAGCCCGGTTTCTCGCCGCGGCAGGATTTTCGAGGCTCGTGCTCGCCCGTGAACTGTCGCTTGCAGAGATCGCAAGAATACATGAGGAGGTCGAAGTAGAACTTGAAACGTTCATCCACGGCGCACTGTGTGTGAGTTACAGCGGTGATTGCCGCGCAAGTTTCGCCGCTACCGGACGGAGCGCCAACCGGGGAGAATGTGCCCAGATATGTCGGCTGAAATTCGACCTGACCGACGGCGCAGGCACGCCACTTGCCCCTGCGCGTCACTACCTGTCGCTGCGCGACCTCAACCGCCTTGCCGACCTGAAGCCACTTCTCGAAGCCGGGGCATCCTCGCTGAAAATCGAGGGGCGGCTGAAGGATGTATCGTATGTGATGAACACAGTCGCAGCTTATCGCAAGCGGCTCGATGAGATAATTGCTGAGAGCGATGGCCGGTATGTCCGCTCGTCGTGCGGAGCATCCTCGCCGGGGTTCCTGCCCGACGTGGACAAGAGTTTCAACCGCGGTTTCACTTCCTATTTCTTCACATCGCCTTCGCGCAATGCACGCATGGCCTCGGTCGACACCCCCAAGATGACCGGGAGGCCGGTAGGAAAAGTCGTCAGAAGCGATAAAAATTATATCGTTGTAAAGGCTGACAGTAATCTTGCAAACGGCGACGGACTCGGATATTTCACTCCCGAGGGTATCTTCACCGGCTTCCGCGTGAACCGTGTGGAAAACGACCGGATATTCCCGGCAACAAAGGTTCACCCCATGCCGGGGACTATACTTTACCGCAACCGCGATAAAGTTTTTGACGACAGTTTAGAGCGCGCCGAGCCATCACGCAAAATCAAGGTTGACTTACAGCTGTCGACATTCCCCTCCGGACTGACGCTGACTGCGAAAGATGAGCGCGGCAACTGTATAACATCGGTATTGAACGTTAATTTAGAGCCTGCTAAATCGGCGCAGGACGAGGCCCGGCGGCGAGTGCTGACAAAGACGGGTGACACGATCTACGATGTAGTTTCGGTTGAGGATACGGTCGGAAATCTGTTCATCCCCGCCTCACTGCTGACATCTTTGCGGCGCGAGGCTATAAATGCGCTCGACACTGCGGCCCGGGCCACTTACAGGTTCCGGTACAGGCAACCTGAACGGTATGATGTCGCGCTCCCGTCAGCTGAAATCACGGTTCATGACAACGTGGCCAATCATCTTGCCCGCAGTTTTTATGAATCACATGGAGCCGCGAAAATCGTTCCGGCGATGGAAATATCTACCGTCGACAAGAATGACGAGACACTCGTGATGACTACAAAATATTGCATACGCCGAGAGCTTGGTGCCTGTCTTCTCGGTGATACCCCCGGACGCTTGCCCCGCGACCTGTATCTCGAATCTCCGGGCATGAAACTGCATCTATGTCCTGACTGCAAGCGGTGTGTCATGAACATTTATTACCGGGCCCGATAGCTATATGAGACCCTTGCGCCGTATTCTGCCGATGTTGCTCCTGCTGATTTCAGCCTGGGGATGCACCTCGCGCGACAGCGGCGGCGGAGTGATTATATGCGAAAACTCATCATGGAGGGTCACTACCGATTCCTATTCCGACAATAACCTGAAACTGCATTTTGAGGCCGATTCAGCCACTCGCGATTACCCGGTGCTGAGTTCGGCAACTCCGGTTCTTGACCGTATATATGCGGCCGGGGTCGACGACTTTTTTTCTGACACGCCACTGTTTGCCCGCCCCTCGGCAATCGATCCTGCAATTCTGGCGCTTCTTGATCCTGACATAGTTTACGATGCCGTGGTTGCCGCTGCCCGACGATCGCTCAACACCCGTCGCGACTGGCCCCTTGAAGCCGACAATCTTTCATGGATTCCCGCCGCGAGGACACTTGTCAAGGTCACAGGCGATTCCTCGCTAATAGCCGCCATTGTCCCCGATGCCGTGGAAATCGTCAACCGCGAGCTCGATATCGCATTTGATAATGAACTCGGCCTGTATCGCGGCCTTCATCAAGAAGTCCCGCCGGAAATCACGGGTAATGATGCTTTCAAAATTCTTTCTCTCAGGGTCAACATCGACCGCGTGGCCGCCCTGCGGGCTTTAGGTGAGATCATTGGAGGCGAAGAGGGCAAACGGTATAATTCACTCGCTTCACGTATAACGGCTGCGATCAACGACCGATATTGGATTCCCGAAAAGGGCCGGTATGGTTGCGCTCTTTGGGGAGAATATTATCCGATACTCCTGAAGTCGAGCGATAATCTCGCCCAGGCTATGGCCATAACCAACGGTATAGCAACCCCCGACATGGCACGGTCAATCATGAAGGCCATGCCGCTTTCCGACGAAGGTGCGCCTGACTACGTGCCTTTTCTTTCAGGTCACCGCCCGGTTTACTCACCGGCGACGCAGGTTGCATTGTTTTCAACCGGTGCGTCCATGATCAATGAGCAGGCCATGCTCCTGGGATTTTCTTCCATGACCGCGGCGGGACTCCGTCAACAGTCACACGATACATCAGACCGCGCGTCAATGGCAGCCGCGATGCTCGGGTTCATAGCCGGAATCTCCTTTTCACCCGACGGCCTTGACATAGACCCGTTTATTCCCGAAGTGTTCAGGGGCGGAAAGATGTTCAGTTCGCTCGTGTATCGCGGTGACACGATCGACCTTCATATCACCGGCACCGGCAGCAAGGTAGCGAGAATGGAAATCGACGGCAAGCCGGCCGCCGATCATCTGATTCCCGACACGCTGAAGGGGCATCACCGCATTGAAGTTGTGATGGCCAATAATGCCCCGGCGCCTGATCAACTGAATTACCCCGTACTGACGTCCATGCCTCCGCGACCGGTTATAGACTCTATTGCCGGAAATACTTTCATTGTTGAGGCTCCACGTTCAGGTTACAGTTTCGACATGGCTGTCAACGGCATCTCTTGTCAGCTCATCGACAAGGGAGCCTTCTCCCTTCGGCCGGCTCTCTCAGGGAGCAAGGTGCTGACCGCTATGGCAGTTGACCGTAACGGATATACTTCGGTTCCGGCGCTCCCGAGGCTGGTATTCGATCCTGCCGACACTATGATGATATACCGCTCGTCAATTCCTCATGAACTGCGCGAGGCGATAGTGAACCGGCTCAATCGCGCCGCGTCACGCCGCCGCAAAAACCGCCATCCGGTTCCTACTCATCTCGAAATGACGAGCATAATCAATACCTCGCTTCAGGTTAAGGTCAGAGCCGAAAAAGAGGGCGAGTATTTCGTGGACATGAGTTACTGGCGACCCACGGTCAACGAGTGTTTCCTGACCGACGTGGTCGTGAACGACTCGCTTTCCGGAACTTTCGTGATGTACTCTCCTAAGGGTTTTTCCAATCCCGTCACTGTAAAACTCAGGCGGGGACTTAACCGTATGCAACTAATTTACCATCCTCTCCCGACGGGCAACCTCCAGTCGGGCGTGTGCCTTGAATATCTTCGTTTCTTACCCAAAAGTATAACTCAATGAAAAAAATAGCCGGATTATTGTTTTTACTGTTCTCATTCATTACCGCTATGGCTACTCCACGCATCGACAAGATCGAACCTCCTTTCTGGTGGACCGGGATGGAGAATGACACGTTGCAACTCATGGTCTACGGACACGACATTGCCGCGACGACACCTTCACTCTCCTACCCCGGAGTGAAGATCGCCGAAACTGTCGTTCCCGACAGCCGCAACTATCTTTTCCTCTATCTCACCATCTCGCCGGAGACCCGTCCCGGCACGGTCAGGATCACGTTCAACTCGCCCGACGATAAGACCGCGACTGTTGACTACATGCTTAAGGAGCGTAAACCGGGCATGAAGAATCATGGAGGGTTTGACGCCTCCGACGTGCTTTATCTAATCATGCCCGACCGCTTTGCCCGCGGCAAAAGTAATTACAAGACTGCACCGCGCGACACGCTTACTTATCCGTCGCGCGTCAACCGCAATAATCCCAATGCCCGCCACGGCGGAAACATTGCCGGCATGAAATCTCATCTCGGCTATCTTGACACTTTGGGAGTCACCGCCGTGTGGGTAAACCCCGTGCAGGTAAATGACATGCCCGGAGGATCATATCACGGCTACGCCACCACCGACTATTATAATATTGATCCCCGCTTCGGCACGACCGAGGAATGGGTCGACTTCGTCGACAGCTCCCACAGCCGTGACATCAAGGTGGTGATGGACATGATTTTCAATCACTCTGGTAGCAACCACGAGTGGTTCAAGGACATGCCTTTCAGAAACTGGTATAATTTCCCTGATACATTCGTGCAGACTAATTACCGACTGTCTACACTCCACGATCCCTACGTGAGCGACTATGATCTTTCGCGCACGGTCGACGGCTGGTTTGTGAAAGAGATGCCCGACCTTAATCAGCGCAATCCACACCTTATGAAATACCTGATCCAAAACTCTATCTGGTGGATCGAGCACACCGGAATCGACGGTATCAGGATGGATACCTATCCCTACGCCGATTTCCACGGGATGGCCCGGTGGATCGATGCCGTAGAACGTGAATATCCTAATTTCAATATCGTGGGTGAATGTTGGTATGCCAACGAGGGTGGCGAGGCATTCTGGCAGCGCGGCTCTAAGGTGAATCCCGTCGGTGATCCCCGGCTTCCCACCGTCATGGACTTTGTCCTGTCAATCAAGGCCCGCAACGCATTTTCGTCACAGACCGACCGTCTTTCGGGACTGAATGAAATATATGACCATCTCTCTCTCGACTACCTCTTCCCCGATCCGTCAAAGATACTGACGTTTCTCGACAATCACGATACCGACCGATTCCTGCTCGAAGAACCTGAGGAATTAGGGTGGTGGAAACAGGCCATGACGTTCCTTCTCACTTCGCGCGGCATCCCGCAGATATATTACGGAACCGAAATACTGATGAACGGTGCCCGCGAGGGGAGCGACGGCTACGTGCGCCGCGACATGCCGGGTGGTTTCCCCGGCGACACGATTTCGGTATTCACTGCCGACGGACGCACTCCGCAGCAGAATGAGGCATTTGATTTCCTACGCACGCTTCTCAACTGGCGTAAAGGCAACGAAGTCGTGGCGCGCGGTTCGCTCAAGCACTTCATGCCCGAAAATGGCATATACGTGTACCGCCGCGCGCTCGGCGACCGGCACGTCACTGTCATCATGAACGGTAATGACAGCGAAAAAAACGTCGACATGACCCCCACGGTTGAGATCATGCCATTCGGGACGCAGTTGCGCGACATGCTTTCAGGTGAAACTATCACCATAACCCCCGAAATGACCTTCGCTCCAAGAGCAATATATATCCTTGAAAACTGATGAAGAGGATAGGGATTCTCTCTGATACCCATTCGTGTTGGGACGACCGCTTCACCACCTATTTCGCCGGATGCGACGAGATATGGCACGCCGGCGATATAGGCGACATCTCCATTCTCAACCGATTGAAGGAGATCGCTCCCGTCAGAGCCGTCAGCGGCAATATTGACCACGGCGAAGTGAGGCGCGTGTGCAACGAGCTTGAAATCTTTGAATTGGAGGGAGTGAGAGTGCTCCTTACCCACATCGGCGGCTATCCCGGAAAGTATTCGCCGGGCATGGCATCGCTGTTGAGCCGTGAAAATGTCCGGCTCATGGTCGACGGCCACTCCCATATCCTGAAGGTAATTCCCGATCATCAACTCAATCTCCTTCACGTGAATCCCGGAGCTGCCGGTTATTACGGCTGGCATAAGGTGAGGACACTCGTGAGATTAACACTTGATAACAGAAATATCTCTGACTTAGACGTTATAGAATTAAAAAACCGATTGAAGTAATGAGAAAGATCATCTTTTACATGGCCGGACTGATTCTGGCTCTCGGCGTGGTCTCATGCAAGACCAACGAGAATAATTACCGCGCCGCCTATCAAGCAGCCGTGGCCCACCGCGAGGAGGCCTCGGGGCTCGATTCCACAATCTATGCCCGCATCCGCAATCAGGCGGTTGAATCAAAACTCGCTACCGGTAACGACACTCTTCCCATCAAGACGGAATACATCGGCTATCCGAAAGATGGCGGAGCTTCACGCGAAAAAGTACTGCGATACAATATTGTCGTGGGTCAGTTCAAGCAGATCTTCAATGCCAATGCCATGCGTCAGCGACTGCTGTCGGCCGGCTATGAGGATGCCATGATTCTCAATACACGCGAACCACTGTATTACGTGATCGCCGCCGCGTGTTCCACGGCAGCCGAGGCAGCCGAGCTTTACAACAAGGTGAAGTCCGATTCCGGGCTTGTGTTGCGCGAACCCATGCCCTTCGTATTGCAACCTGCCACATTCGCCCGTTAACTTTTTTTAATCACATCCTTATTTAACTTCTCCTTCCCTGACTGTTCTAATAGATAAGGAACATAGAATATCAACCGTTCAATTCATCAGGACATGAAAAGGATCTTACATCTGCCGGCATTATGCCTTTCAGCTTTGGCAATGCTCATTGCAGTACCCGATGCGTCGGCACGCCGCCCTGAAGCATCAGGGACACAGACAACACGACCGTCGGGTTCACGTCCGGGAGCTACCCGTCCCGGCAACAGCAGCGGTAACAGCAGCACGAGACCGGGCAACGGAAATGGAAATCGTCCCGGGCACAATAACGGCAATCACGTGGGCAACTTCAAGCCCTCCGATAGCAATCAGGGATTGAGACCCGGAGCTACTTCCAAACCAAATGATCAGGCCCGGCCACCTCAGGTAAATCCCGGGAATCCGGCTTACAGACCTACTGCACCGGTACCTCCGCCTGCTCCTGCCCGTCCTGGCAATGTACGCCCCGGATGGGGTAACATCGGACCGTCGTTCAACTATCCGGCACCTCCCCCACCGCGGCCTTCACGCCCCATCGCCATGAGGCCGGTACCGCGCCCCGTGCGTCCGGCCGGATGGGTGGTGCGTCCCGGAGTCCCCGCCATCAACGGCTTCTTGGGTCTTACTTTCGGCACAGGGCTGTCGGTTTCGCTTAACATTCTCAACTCCGGAGGCTATGCCGTTGACGGTTATGCCGATAATACGGTCTACCTCCGCAACGTCACCGAACTGTCAGTCAATTGGCCCGATGCTGCGTTATATTACAGCCCGTCAGGTCGTTTAGAGTCATCTTCTTTCTACTACTCGACACCCTATAATGACATGACCCGTTATAACCTCGTGTATTCCCGCCTCACCTCGATTTACGGCACTCCGGTTTCCACCGGCTCAATGGGTGCCACATGGTTCGGTACTTCCGGGTTCATCACCCTGAGCTACGCTGCCACTTCGTCCCCCACCGGAGGTTTACGATACCTGACCACCCTCAGTTACGGCGAGTGACCTGATTTGTAACCGCAATAATAAAACGTGCATCCCTGCCAGAGCGGAGATGCACGTTCTATTTTTTTCGCGTAACATTCAGTTGCGGATTTCGTAATAGGGGATGTCGACCAGCTTCACGTCAAAGACAAGGGTGGAAAACGGGGGAATTGAAGCGGTAGATACGGATCCGTAACCTACGTTATAAGGAATGATAACGCGGGCCGAGTCACCTACCCTCATGTCGGTCAATGCGATCCACCAGCCCTCGACGGTGCGCGAGAGTACAGTGCGGAAAATACTGTCGGCAGGAGTGGTCTTGAGATACGACGAGTCAAAAGGAATACCGTTATAAAGCTCGCCACGGTATTTCACGTCGACGGTCGACGTGATCATGGGGCTTAGATTTCCCACGGTCAGTGACCTGTCGCTGAGATATTTTATCAAAACTTCGGCACCGGGATTCCATGGAGCGGTAATAGTGAGATATTCGGGATTACCGTTGGCATCGACGGCATACTTCCGGTCCTCATACCATGTCGTATTCCGGTCGCGCCAGTCAGAATAGGTGTCCCATGTATTCTTATCCTTGTCCTCGTTGCACGACACAGTCGTTACTGCAATCGACATCAAGGCAAGTACCGAACTAATATATATCAGGATTTTTTTCATCAGTTACAATTAAAAATTAACCTCGGGAGCACGCTGGGCGGCATCGTCGGCGCGGAACTGGGGCTGCTTCTGGAAACCAAACCATCCGGCATAAATATTTGTGGGAAATTTCATGATGGATGTGTTGTATTCCCTGACGGCCTCAGTGTAGCGTGTGCGTGCGGTTGATATGCGGTTCTCGGTTCCTTCGAGCTGAACCTGAAGGTCACGGAAATTCTCATTCGCCTTCAGGTCAGGATAAGCCTCGGTGACGGCGAGAAGCGACTTGAGCGCGCCCGAAAGGTCATTCTGAGCCTTCTGGAACTTCTCAAGATTCTCCTCGGTAAGGTCATCGGCGTTGATGGTGACCGAAGTTGCAGCCGCGCGGGCCTTGATTACGTTTTCGAGGGTCGTGCTTTCGTGAGTGGCATATCCCTTGACTGTATTCACGAGGTTGGGAATCAGGTCGGCGCGACGCTGATACTGGTTCTGCACCTCGGCCCAAGATTGCTCCACAGCTTGCTTTTCTTCCACGAGCGAGTTGTAGTTGCAGGAAGTGAGAGTCGAAGCGGCCAGTGTCACGACGGCCAGGATGAAGATTTTTAAAAAGTTCATTTTACGCAATGATTAGGAGAGTTTACGCAGAAGTGAAGTCAGACTGACGGTATCATGGATGATCTTGTGGAGGTCGGCTACATTCACGCGCTCCTGCTCCATTGAGTCGCGGTGACGCAGCGTTACTGTATTGTCCTCCAGAGTCTGGTGATCAACAGTGATGCAGAAAGGCGTGCCGATGGCATCCTGACGGCGATAGCGCTTGCCTATCGAATCCTTTTCCTCATAATGGGTAGAGAAGTCAAATTTCAGGTCATTGACAATCTCGCGGGCCTTTTCAGGCAGGCCGTCCTTGCGGACGAGAGGCATGACGGCACACTTGACGGGTGCGAGAGGGGCAGGAAGGTGGAGCACGACGCGCTTCTCGCCGTTTTCGAGTTCCTGCTCCTCATAGCTTGAACAAAGCACGGAGAGGAACATGCGGTCAACGCCGATCGAGGTCTCGATCACATAGGGAGTGTAGCTCTCGTTAAGTTCAGGATCGAAATACTGTATCTTCTTGCCTGAGAATTTCTCATGCTGTGAAAGGTCAAAGTTGGTACGTGAATGTATACCCTCCACTTCCTTGAATCCGAAAGGCATCTCAAACTCGATGTCGGTTGCGGCGTTGGCATAGTGAGCCAGTTTGTCATGATCGTGGAAACGATATTTTTCATCCCCGAGCCCCAGGGCCTTGTGCCAGCGCAGGCGGGTTTCCTTCCATTTCTTGAAATATTCAAGTTCCTGACCGGGACGCACGAAGAACTGCATCTCCATCTGCTCAAACTCACGCATACGGAAAATGAACTGACGGGCCACGATCTCGTTGCGGAATGCCTTGCCTATCTGAGCGATACCGAAGGGGATACGCATTCGTCCGGTCTTCTGCACGTTGAGATAGTTGACAAAGATACCCTGAGCGGTTTCGGGACGGAGGTAAACGGTCATTGCGCCGTCGGCAGTAGAGCCCATCTCGGTCTTGAACATGAGGTTGAACTGGCGCACCTCGGTCCAGTTCTTGGTACCGGAAATGGGACACACGATTTCCTCGTCGAGGATTATCTGACGGAGCTCATCGAGATTGTTGTCGTTGAGCGCGGTGGCAAACCGTTCGTGAAGGGCATCGCGGCGTGAAGCTATGTCAAGAACGCGGGGATTGGTCTCTACAAACATTTTTTCGTCAAACGAATCTCCGAAACGCTTGCGTGCCTTAGCCACTTCCTTGGCTATCTTCTCGTCATACTTGGCAAGCTGCTCCTCGATGAGCACATCGGCGCGATAGCGCTTCTTGCTGTCGCGGTTGTCGATCAAGGGGTCATTGAAAGCATCCACGTGGCCCGAGGCCTTCCAGATAGTGGGGTGCATGAAGATAGCCGAGTCAATACCTACGATATTCTCGTGGAGGAGCGTCATTGCATCCCACCAGTAGCGCTTGATATTGTTTTTGAGTTCTACACCGTTCTGGCCGTAGTCATACACCGCCGAAAGGCCGTCGTAGATTTCACTTGACTGGAACACGAAGCCATATTCCTTGGCATGGCTTACTATCTTCTTGAATACTTCGTCCTGGGTTGCCATATCTGAATTTTGTTCTAAATATTTGTTGCGATTATGATTGAAGTTGCAAATTTAGCAATTATCTTTGTATTAATATTATATAAAATGTTAAAACGGGATTATTTGAAAGTGTCGGGAAGATCGTTCTCGTAAAGGACCGTATCTCCGGGTTTCATTATCAGGGCGAGCTGAGCCCTCGCCTGATCAAACGTATCCACCTCGGTCACTACACTGCATGATCCCTTTACATCGTCGATTCCTGACGTGATCGCCTCGCGGTTGTAACGACCGACGATAATGGCTACATCAGCCGACGACGCAATCTTGCGCCCGAACTCCCTGTTGAGTTCGGCCTGGCGGTCACCGAGTTCTATCATTCCCGGGGTGACTACTATTCTCTTGCCCGACGTCATGGAGGCAAGCACTTCGAGAGCCATGCCCGAGCCGGTGGGATTGGAGTTGAAGGCATCGTCGATGATCGTGATTCCTCCGGGAGTACGCTTCATGTTGAGGCGGTGCTCAACCTGCTCGATATGGGCAACGGCATACCTGATCCTCTCCTCTTCAACGCCCAGTCTCAACGCCACGATAATGGCCGCCATAAGATTTGACACGTTGCAAGCACCCACGAGCCGGGTCATGAACGTCATGCCGCGACCGTCGGGGCCCGTTACGGTAAATTCAGTTCCTCCGGACGTATAGCGGATGTCAGAGGCCACATACTGTGCCTCACCGGTTGCTGTACAGGCATATCGCACGGCCTCGACGGTGTCGACCTTACGGTTGGCCACATACTCGAAGTCATCGTTGAGTACCGCAAGGCCGTCGACGGGCAGGCTGTCGACAAGCTCAAACTTCGCCTTCTGCACATTTTCGATGGACTTGAACGACTCTAAGTGCTGCTCACCCACTGCCGTAATGATGCCGATACAGGGATGGACGAGGTCACATATCTCCTTGACATCGCCTATCTGCTTGGCGCCCATCTCGCAGATGAAAATCTGATTGTAAGGCTTAAGGTACTCACGGATGGTGCGAACCACGCCGAGCGTGGTGTTGAAACTGCCCGGAGTCATGGCCACATCAAATTTTTCCTGAAGTATACGGTAGAGATAATGCTTTGTACTTGTCTTGCCATAGGAGCCCGTGATGCCGATAACTTTTAGGTCGGGCATCGACCGCAATATATTCTCGGCATCTCGGTAATATCTGCGATTGATGGCTTTCTCAACGGGCGTGAGCAACCACACGGCAGCCATGACGAAGATATGGGATGCCACATACACGCTAAGTCCGGCCAACGGCAGCAGATACAGCTCACGGTTGCAGAGGAAATATACCGCCGACAAGACTCCGGCTGCAAGTACCGTCATCACGGCAAGGATGCGGCGCACACGGGGTGTCACTACGAGCGGCTTCTTATACTTCCTGCACAGCAGGTTGATGGAATTGATGAGCGAGTCAAGCCCTATCGCTCCGCACATTATATACCACGGCTTCAGGAGGGAGAAACTCATGAACACGATCAGAAGCGCGACGAGCCTCATGTAGGATGTGGTGTCGCCTGACTGTGACAGCCAGCGGCGGTAGCGGTCGATACGATAGGAATTCTGTTGCATCATCATGACATCGCGGGCAAATTCAGCCCCGACGTTGACAAGCACGATCAATAAGACAATTATGGATAGAATCATCATATTCAGGAATTTAGGAAGTTAGTCAGTACACGGCTGAAACCTGCCGGATTATCAAGAAAACTATAATGGCCGCAACCCTCGAAATTAACCAGGCCGGCATCAGGAATCAACCGTTCCATCTTCCGGGCATCGCTTATGGGAGTGGCGGTATCATTGCTGCCCCATATTAACAATGTGGGTGCCTTGATGAGAGGCATTACATGACACAGGTCTTCGTTGACTACTTTGGAAAGTATCATCCTCATGCGCGGTGAAGCGGCGGCATAGTCGCTTGAGCCTTTCTTACCACGCATCTCCTCGATAACCTTTTCGGCCTTCTCCTTGCTAAGGAAGGCCTTGACAAAAGCCTTACATGTCTTGAACCATGCAACTTTCAGATGATACTTCAACGAGCGGCGCGGCTTTACACCCGCAGCGTCCACGAGTATAAGTTTAT
Source organism: uncultured Staphylococcus sp. (assembly GCA_964546905.1). Classification (GTDB taxonomy): domain Bacteria; phylum Bacteroidota; class Bacteroidia; order Bacteroidales; family Muribaculaceae; genus Duncaniella. The sequence goes on along the minus strand of CAZJKU010000003.1, from coordinate 56,365 downwards.
CCACCGGATTTCGTGACGCATAGAGAATCCCTACCCTGCCGCCGAACGAGTGTCCTAACAATACGGGTGACTTGATGCCGAGACTGTCAACCAGTCGCTCCACCACCGTGGTGTACTCATCCACACCCCAGGTAACTGTCGGCTCTGTGGAATAGCCAAATCCGGGAAAGTCGATGTTTACAACCCTGTAACCTGCTGAGAGCGCCACGGCAGCTATTGAGCGCAATGTGGCCGACGAGCATCCCCAGCCGTGCATAAGCACGATGACGCGGTCAGATTGTCCCTGATCATCGTAGGCGACTTCTATGTTGTCAATCTTAATTTTTTCCATTGGGGAAACAGTGCAAATCAGCTACAAAATTACGCAAAAATAGCGAAATGCGCGGGACGTAACGTAGAATTTTTGAGCCTTGCGACCTGAAATTTTGTATTTGTTAAGATTTCTGACTAACTTTGCATCACCTAACAGCCATCACGTCCACATGCTTCGTTACCTTATTTCGATTATCATGATTGCCGGATATCTCTCCTCGTGGAGCGCACGCCACGATTCAATGCCGGGCAATTCATCTGATCTTCTGAAACTTATTGACTCCGAAAGCCGTCACATCGACCGCTTCTCGGCTTCAGTTTTCATGCAGACTGACTCCATCTCGGCCCGCATCGACTCGCTGTCGCCCGGACCGGAACGACTCGGCTCGCTGCTCAGGCTTGGAGACCTGCTCCGAAACATCAACAGTGACTCTGCCCTGGTGGTGTACAGGCGAGGACTGGAGGAGTCAAAGGCTGCCGACGACACTCCGATGCTGCAGAAATTCCTCCTGCGCAACGCCATGCAATACCATCTGCTCGGGCTTGATCTCGAAAGCATCAATATTCTCGACAATGTGGCCGCAATGGGAGTTACCGATGATAACCGGCTCGAATACAATCAGGTATCTCTATCGGTCAATTCCGCTCTTTATGAAATATATCCCCAGAGCGAGCGGCGACGCGATTACCGGAAAAAGGCTATCAACTGCGCCCACAAGATAATCGAAATATCGGCCGCTAATCCCGATGCGGCGCCCAACATCAGTATCGCACCGGCTTTCCTTGCCCATGAAAACGGCAATATGGCCGAAATGGTGGCTCTGCTCAACGCTATTATGGACTCCGCCTCGATGAGCGATCCGCGGTTCTCGATGGCGGCGAAGATGCTTGGCGACTATTACAGCGAAATAGGCAATCACGACGAAGCGATCAGGATATATGCCCTCGGTACTATCGCCGACATCCGCAACTCCAATCTCCACGGTTCTACTCAGATTCTTCTCGCCAAAGAGCTTTACGATCAGGGCGATATAGGACGGTCGTATGACTATCTCACCAATGCTCTCGACCGCTCCCTCCGGGTCGGTTCCAAGACCAATCAGATGGCGATCTCAACCGCGCTGAAGCCTGTCGCCGACGACTTCAGGCACCTTGAGAACCGCCGAATGCTTCTGCTCGCCATAATGGCCGGAATACTCGTGATCGCGCTCATCGTAATCCTGAAAATTCTCCTGTCGCTGCGCCACGAGATGCGCTCGCTCCGGGAAATGAAGCAACGTCTCAGTGACGCAAATACCGCTAAAGAAACTTATATCAGCCAATACCTAAGCCTCTGCTCAACATTCCTGGAACGACTCGAAGGTTTCGCCAAGACCTGCCGCCGCAAGATCACCGCCGGCCAGATCGAGGACCTGCTTTCATTTGTCAAGTCAGGCAAGACCATCGACGAGCAACGCCGCGAGTTCTATGATATTTTCGACGACACGTTTATCCACATCTACCCCAATTTCGTCAGCGAAATCAACGCCCTCATGGAACCCGACAAGCGTATAGCCGTGAGCGGTAACGCCTTGACCACCGAACTGCGTATTCTCGCTTTCCAGCGTCTCGGAATCGACGACGCTGCCAAGGTTGCACGTTTCCTCGGCCTGTCGCTCAACACTATCTACACCTACCGCAACAAGATACGCTCCCGCGCCATCAATCGGGAGACTTTTGACAGCGACATAATGAACATCGGTATCATTTCTTAGAGTGTTATCGCGGACATATTACATATTTTAACACAACGAAATAGTGGAAATATCAGGGAATTTCACTATTTTTGTTGCTTGAATAGACCTCAGCTGATAATCACGATTTTTACATACCATGAAATTTTTTCCCATATTGCTTGCACTCACAGCGTTCTTCACCATCAAGGCCGCTGAACCTGCTGATACCGTAACCGTGTTCATGATAGGCGATTCCACCATGGCCAACAAGCCCCTCGACAAGGAAAATCAGGAGCGCGGGTGGGGACAGATGCTTCCTCTCATGCTCCACGGTGCGGTGAAGGTCGACAACCATGCAGTAAACGGCAGTTCTTCAAAAAGTTTCATAGATGAAGGCCGGTGGGATAAGGTAATGGAACTTATCAAGCCCGGCGACTATGTGGTGATACAGTTCGGCCACAATGATGAAAAATCCGGCAAACCCAAGAAATACACAGTACCCGGAGGTTCGTTTGACGACAATCTGCGCCGCTTCGTCACCGATGCCCGCAGCAAGGGCGCGTCTCCGATTCTTATGAATTCCATTGTGCGCCGCAATTTCCCGGTGGATAGCGCAGATGTTTCCGTCGCGACACCCTATATCGCCCCCGAGGGATTCGAGAACGTCAAGCACTCGGTTGAGGGAGATCTGCTCGTCGACACCCACAAGGAATATCTCGACGCTCCGCGCAGGGTAGCGCGTGAACTGGCGGTGCCATTTGTGGAGATGAATACGCTGACCCACAACCTCGTGCAGGGGCTCGGTAAAGAGAAATCACGCGAGCTCTTCATGTGGATTCCTGAAGGAAAATATGAATTCTGCCCCAAGGGCAAGGTCGACAATACCCATCTAAACATAGGCGGGGCTACCATCGTGGCCGGGATAGCAGCCAGGGCAATTGCCGAGGCTGTCCCCTCGCTGCGCCCCTACATTGTCACTGAATACAATTACACCTACTGATACACAACCTATAAAATGAAATCTGCAATCAATAAAGCAATTTGCAGCGCCGCGCTTTTCGCTGCCATGAGTTTTCCGGCAGTAATGAGCGCACAGGACGTTGATCCTGACAAGGCCGAGGCTGAAGGAATAGGATTTGTCGACAACGGAACTCCTGCAAGGAGTGACAAAAGATATGTCATAACCGATTTCGGCGCTGTCAACGACAGCACCGTGGTCCAGACCCGCGTCATTCAGGCCGCGATCGACAAGGCCGAGGCCGACGGAGGTGGCATAGTCGTGGTGCCTGAAGGAACATATCTTTCGGGAGCATTGTTTTTCAAGCCCGGCACAAGACTTCACATCGAGAAAGGCGGAGTGATCAAGGGCTCCGACGATATTGCCGACTACCCGTATATTCCATCACGAATGGAAGGTCGAAGCCTGATGTATTACGCAGCGCTCATCAACGCCTATTTCGTCGATGACTTTGAAATATCCGGCCAGGGAGTGATTGATGGCGCGGCCTATAATTTCTGGGTTGCCTTCTGGGAGCGTCGCGATCAGGCTCAGAAAGAAGGGCGCGTATGCACCAATCTTGAAGTTTCCCGTCCGCGCCTCGTCTTCCTGTGGGGATGTGACAACCTCAAGATTTCAGGCACGCGCTTCTGCAACTCGGCTTTCTGGACCATGCACCTGTACCAGTGTGAGAACATCCTCATCGAAAACTGCGAGTTCCTCGCTCCCACCAAGCCCGTCAAGGCTCCGAGCAGCGATGCCATGGACTTTGACGTGTGCCGCAACATCACCATCCGCGGCTGTTACATCAGTGTCAACGACGACGGCGTTACCATCAAGGGTGGCAAAGGAGTGTATGCCAACCGCAGTTACGAAGGCGGCTCTGTGGAGCGAGTGGTCGTGGAAGACTGCACATTCGGTCCCAACAATCACGGCATACTCACACTCGGCAGCGAGTGCCTACATGCATCCGACATCATAGTCAGGAACTGCACTCTCCAGACCCATTGCGCACTGCTGCGCATGAAGATGCGCCCCGATACATGGCAGATTTATGAAAATATCCACATCGAAAACTGCCGGGGAACGCTCGGTTCGGTCGTGGACATGAAGCCGTGGAAACAGTTCTTCACCCTCGAAGGGAGCGACGAGCGGCCTTACGGCATCGTGCGCAACATCCTTGTCAAGGACATTGACGTGGATGGACGCTCGCTCGGAATCATAGCCGGCAATCCCGGCGATGTGGTGGAAAACTTCAAGCTCGAAAACATCAACATACGCGCCACCAACCCCGATTTCACCTGCGAGTACCCGCAGGTGGTGTTTGACAACGTGACAGTCAACGGCAAGAAGGTGACCAATCCCGCCAAGAAATAACATATTACTTATAATTACAACCTTAATCACAATTAATTACAACCTTAATCACAATGTTAAAGCAACTGTTTAAATTTGCCGTCCCCGCAATGGCTGCACTATGCGCCATTCCGGCCTCGGCCCAGACTTTCGCTGACGAACCGGCTTCAGTTACATGGCCGTTCAACAGCGTCGACAATTATTCGGCCTACACGGCAACTCCCGAGGGAGGCTTCTCGGCTGCTACCGTCAACCTCGGTAGCTCCTCAATCGTGGGTACCGAGCAAGGCAAGACCACCCCTACCGCCGATGGCGTCACATTCCTCAAGATCCAGCCTTCTACAGGAGCAAGTGACGTGGTGGAATGGAGTGTGAAACCCGCCAAGGGACTTACCTTCACTCCCACCCATGTGTTCGGTTACATCGTGCGTTTCGGAACCGATTCCGAGAACGGTGTCACCGTCAGCGCCCGCTTAGGCAACGGCCAGCTCGTGACACTCGGCACCTACACCGCCTGGCGTAACGGCAAGGATGCAACCCAGAAATTCGGCGACAAGGGAACTGACCATTTCGACATAACCCTGACCGCCGAGCAGCAGAATCTTCTCAAGGGTTCCGACGGCTTCACCCTTCTTGCAAGCGTAGGCGTAGCCAACAACAAGCAGGGAGGTTTCAGCAACATCGTAATCGACGGTAAACTCAACGGTACTGTCATCGATGTGCCCAAATACACAGCCACGGTTTCGGCTTCACCTGCCGAAGGTGGCGAGGTGATTATCTCCCCCGCTCTCGACTCTTACGAGGAAGGCACGGTTGTAGCCATAATGGCCACCGCTAATTTCGGCTATAAGTTTGTCAACTGGACCGATGCCGAAGGTAATGTTGTGACTGATTCACCCAGCCTCGGCTTCTCGATCTACAAAGACATCGACTATGTGGCCAATTTTGAGGCCGTGCCCACCTATGAGCTCAACTACAACGTGGCCGGTGGCGCCAATCTCTACCAGGTGCAGCCCATCCCCGCTCCCCGCCTCGTCGACGGAAAGAATATGTATGAGGAAGGCTCCACAGTCGTTCTCCAGGCCCTCAGCAATCCCATCCTTACGTTCACCAACTGGAGCGATGGCCAGTCATCGTCAGAAATCTCCTTCAAGATGACTGAGGACAAGGACTTCACCGCCTACTTCTCGGCAATCGACTTCATAGCCGGTTGGGACTTCTATCTTTCAGGAACCGGTCGCCCCGCCGACTTCTTCAGCGAGGACAACGATAACGCTTCACTCCTGCTCCGCAATGCAGCCGGTGACACTTCCGGCTGGCTCGACAAGAGTCAGGACGCTGCCGGTGGTTACGAAGGTCGCCCGGCTGCCGTCAACTGGCGTACTACCGGTCTCGGCGAATATTACTGGCAGACCAAGGTCAATGCTTCGGCTTTCACTAATATCAAGGTGATTACCGCAATGTGCCTCAACTACAATGCCTATACTATATATAATGTGGAATACTCTCTCGACGGTGACAACTGGACTAAATTCGGTTCAATCAAGATTGAAGGACGCAAGAACTGGGTCGACGCTACCCTCAGCCTCCCCGCTGCCGCCAACAATCAGGAGTCACTCTACATCCGCTTCATCGCCGACAAGACTTCGCCCATAGACGGAACTACTTCCGATAACGACGGTATCGCCCTCGGCGCAACCTATATCATTGGCGACAAGGAACTCGTCAACGACGGCACCGCTCCTGTGCTCGTATCGTTCGTACCAGAAGAAGGCAATGACAATGCCTCGATCAACGGTAAGATCGTGCTTTCATTCGACGAAAAAGTCAAGGTGAAGGCCGGTACAACCGCCACTCTCAACGAGCAGCCCCTCGAACCGGTCGTAACCGGCAACACCGTGCTGTTCAACTACAAGAACCTCGACTACTCTTCTGCCTACAAGTTTGTGCTTCCCGGAAACACTGTCAGCGACCTTACCGACAACTATCTGACCTCCGAGATCGTAATCAACTTCTCCACAAGGACCCGTCCGGTTGTTGAAAAGGCCCTCTATGATTTCGTCGTACCTACCGACGGTAAGCTCGAAGATGCCATCGCAGCCGCTCAGGCCCGCGAAGACCAGTCGGCCCGCTTCCGCGTCTTCATCCACAACGGTAATTACAAGCTCCCCGCAAGCACCACCGCAACCAAGGTGGGCAGCGACAACCAGAATTACCCCGACCCCACCACCGTGATTTCAACCCCCAACATCTCGTTTATCGGTGAAAGCACTGACGGTGTTGTGATCACCAATACCCTTCCCTCCAACGGCTCAGTTCTCGAAGGTATAGGCAAGGGCGACGTGCTCCGTCTTGAAAAGAATGCCACCGGCACCTATTTCCAGAACCTTACCATGAAGTCTTCAATGGGCGACAACAAAGGCCGTGACATCGTGCTCAACGATAACTCCAACAAGACCATCATGAAAGACGTATGCCTCTGGGCATATCAGGACACCTACGTATCCAATAACGAGAATGCACGATTCTACTTTGAAGGCGGTCTTCTCCGCGGACGCACTGACTTCCTCTGCGGCAAGGGTGACGTGTTCTACAAAGGCGTGACTATCCAGATGTGTGAGGCAGGCGGATATATCACCGCTCCCTCCAAGCCCCTGAAATACGGATATGTGTTCAAGGATTGTGAAATCGTGGGCGAAGGCTCCGGTATCAACGGCAAGTTCACTCTCGGCCGTCCCTGGGGTCAGGGTACTCCCACCTGTCTTTACATCGACACCAAGATGACCGTACAGCCCTCAGCCGCAGGATGGAACGAGATGAGCGGCGGTTATCCCGCACGTTTCGCCGAGTATAACTCGATGACCGGAAACGGTACTCCCGTCGATCTCTCAGGCCGCAAGACCACTTTCGGCGACGGTCATTCCAACAATCCCGTTCTCAGTGCTCTCGAAGCTGCCGACGCTTGCTATGAAAACGTGATGGGCGGTGACGACAACTGGGATCCCGCTTCGCTCGCCGAACAGGCAGCCGTTCCCACCGGCGTGACTGTCGACGATCACAACATGCAGTGGAACGACAATAACTATTGCCTCCTCTGGGCCGTGGTCAAGAACGGTAAGGTTGTCGCCTTCACCACCGAACCCGTCTACGCTATCGACGATCCCAAATCCAACTGGGGCGTGCGCGCAGCCAACGAGATGGGCGGTCTCAGCGAAATGACTCCCGCTGTCTACACTACCGGTATCACCGGCGTTCAGGCCGATGCAGCCGTGATGTCGACCGTTTACTACAACCTTTCCGGCGAGCGCGTCAGCGACTCCTACAAGGGTTTCGTGATCAAAGTCGACACTCTCTATGACGGTACTTCCGTCGCAACCAAGATGGTAAAATAATGTAACCACCCAACTGTTTCCGTCCCTCTCCCGTGCTCCGGCCCGGGAGAGGGATTTTCAAATCATCATGAAACATCTCTTTACTCTGATCTCAGCGATCATCTGCCCTGCGGTCACTATGGCCGATACTCCTTCCACTCTCGAACTCCGGTATGACTCTCCGGCCTCGACCTGGGTGGAGGCTCTCCCCATCGGCAACTCCCGGCTTGCCGCCATGGTCTACGGCGGCACGGTCAATGATGAGCTTCAGCTCAATCAGGAGACTTTCTGGAGCGGTGGTCCTTATTCCAACAATTCCACCCGCGGCCTTCCCCGACTGCAGGAAATCCGCGACCTAATCTTTCAAGGCAAGGAAAACGTTGCCCAGCAACTTATCGACAGTGTATATTTTACCGGTCAGCACGGAATGCGCTATCTGCCTTTCGGCAGTCTCCGGCTTCACTTCGACCTCAATGGTGCGATCACGGATTATTCGCGCGTCCTGAACCTCAATGATGCCGTGGCCACGACTTCTTTCAAATGTGACGGCGTGGATTATGAGCGCACCACATTCGCATCTCTTGCCGACAATGTCATAGCGATGCACCTGACGGCCTCAAAAGACCATGCCCTGACTTTTGACATAGCCTATGATTCTCCGCTCGTCACTTCCCTCAAAACCGACCGCAACAGCATGACGGTGACACTTTCGGCCGAAGAGCACGAGGGTGTACCGGCAGCAATCAACGCCGAGTGCCGCATCACGGTGGTCGCCGACGGAAAAGTAAAACCGAGTGGCGACATGTTGAAAATCAAGGGCGCGACCACGGCAACAATTTATCTGACCGCATCGACCAACTATCTTAACTACTACGATGTCACCGCCAGCCCGGCTGCGCGTGTAGAGCGCAACATGGCATCGGCTCTCGGAGTTAGCTACGACACACTCCTCAGGCGGCACATCAAGAAATACCGGTCGCAATTTGACCGCGTTTCGCTCACTCTCCCTTCCACCGGCACTCCCGGCGCGAATACACGCTCCCGCATAGAGAATTTCCGCTCCGACAGGGATGCCTCGCTCATTGCCCTCCTCTTCCAGTATGGCCGCTACCTGCTGATATGCTCCTCGCAGCCCGGCACCCAGCCGGCCAATCTCCAGGGGAAATGGAACGACAGGATGCACCCGTCATGGGACAGCAAATATACCATCAACATCAACACCGAGATGAATTACTGGCCCGCCGAGGTCACCGCCCTCGCCGAGACGGCTCACCCGTTGTTTGACATGATCGAGGACCTGGCTGTTACCGGCCGCGAAACGGCAAAGATACTGTATGATGCCGACGGATGGGTGGCTCATCACAACACTGACCTGTGGCGCATCACCGGCCCCGTTGACCGCGCGCGTTACGGAATGTGGCCCAACGGAGGCGCATGGCTCGCAACGCACTTATGGCAACACTACCTTTTTGACCCCGATATTGACTTCCTCACCCGCTACTACCCTGCTATACGCGGGACAGCCGACTTCTATATGAGCCACCTTGCCGAGGATCCGTCAACCGGTCATCTCGTCACAACTCCATCCATGTCGCCCGAACATGGGTATGGGAAATCGTCGATAACCGCCGGATGCACCATGGACAACCAGATTGCTTTCGATGCCCTTAACAATACACTCCTTGCCGCACGTATACTGGGCTGCGAAAGCATGGCATATCTCGATTCACTGGAGGCCACGATTGACAGGTTGTCGCCCATGCGGGTGGGTCGCCACGGCCAGCTCCAGGAATGGAGAGTCGATGCTGATGATCCTGCTGACCAGCACCGCCACGTCAGCCACCTCTATGGTCTTTATCCATCCAATCAGATTTCACCCGAGGCCACTCCCGAAGCCTTCAGTGCCGCCGCAACCACTCTCAGGCAGCGCGGCGACATGGCCACCGGTTGGAGCATAGGCTGGAAAATAAATCTCTGGGCGAGGTTGCTTGACGGTGATCATGCACTCGGAATCATCAGCAACCTTATAAACATCCTGCCGGCAGACAGTCTGGCCAACGACTATCCCGACGGACGAATTTATCCCAATCTTTTCGACGCGCATCCGCCGTTTCAGATCGACGGTAATTTCGGCCTCACGGCAGGCGTGGCCGAGATGCTACTCCAGAGCCACGACGGAGCGATCCACCTGCTCCCTGCCCTCCCTCAGGAATGGAATGAAGGAGAGGTAAAAGGGTTGAGAGCCCGCGGAGGCTTCAACGTCGACATCCGATGGGCCGATGGAGAATTATCGTCGGCGACTCTGACCTCGCGAAACGGCGGAGTACTCAGGATCCGATCCTACACCCCGCTGCAAGGCGACGGTCTTGTCAAGGCAGCCGGAGAGTGTCCCAATCCCCTCTATGCTCCCGCCGAAGTGAAGAAGGTTGTGGTTTCGCCTGAAACGACACTCACTAAGCCCTCGCTCAGGCACGTCTATGAATATGACATAGTCACTACACCCGGTCAAGTGATAACAGTAAAATCAACGAAATGAAAAAAATCATTTTTTCTTTAGCCATTATCGCCGCTGCCGCCGGTACAGCCGTCGCCGACGCCGTGCCACGCGACACTTCCTTCACGGTTCATTCAGCCTATCGGAAGATTTACAAGAAATTTCCCTACGCTCGTCCCGCATCCAAGACCGCTCCTGCAGGAATCAGTGTGATCAACGATGTCGTATACTGTACACTTGACTCCACCCCTTACGGACGACGCGACCTGCATCTCGACATTTTCCGCTCCGATTCCATCACCTTACCGCAGCCGGCAGTCGTGATGATACACGGCGGCGGATGGAGTTCCGGTGACCGTTCACTGCAATATCCCCTTGCCATCGAACTTGCAAAGCGCGGATATGTCACCGTGCCGGTCGAATACCGGCTGTCGCCCGAAGCCCTCTATCCAGCGGGACTTCATGACGTAAAGGCAGCCGTGAGATGGATTCAGCAACACGGAGCAGAGTATGGTATCGACCCCTCTCGTATCGCCGTGGCGGGTAGCTCGGCAGGCGGTCACCTCGCAGCCCTTACGGGAATCACCAATGGCTCGCAACGTCACGAGGGCACCTTGGCTGATGGAGAACGTCAGGCCGAGGTTAGCGCCGTGGTGTGTGTCGACGGTATCACCACTTTCGTCTCCGATTATAATCTTGCCGACGTCTATGAACGTAGGGAAAAGCAGGGAGGTCAGCTACCGGTCAACGCGATATGGCTCGGCGGAATGCCCGACGAGACGCCCGACAACTGGAATGAGGCCTCGGCTATCAATTGGGTCACACCACAGTCGGCGCCCGTGTGCTTCATCAACAGCGACCTGCCGCGCTACCGCGACGGCCGCGATGAAATCCGCCCGTTGCTCCACGATGCCGGTGTGTATACCGAAGTCCATTCGGTCCACTCCCCCATCCATCCGTTCTGGCTGTTTCATCCGTGGCTGCATTCCACGGCGGTCCATGCAGCCGGTTTCCTTGACAAAGTACTGAAAAAATAGGTCGGAAAATTCTCCTGAAAAGGAGAATTTTCTTTATTTTTGTATCAGTTATTCATCATTTCGATTTTTACTGTCCCATGAAATCATCATATTTTTCACTCCTCTCTTCAGCAGCCTTGTTGCTCACTGGGCTCGCGTCGTGCCGCTCACACAGTCAGGCGGTAAGCGTCGGCAGCGAGTCGCCAAAACTCGTCATACTGCACACCAATGATACTCATTCCCAGATCGAACCTGACAGGAACGACATGGGTGGAATCGTGCGCCGCAAGGTGCTCGTCGACAGTGTCCGTGCCACGCGGCCCGACGTCCTGCTTATCGATGCCGGCGACGCCGTGCAAGGTTCACTTTACTACACCCTGTTTGACGGCGAAGTTGAGCGGCTGCTGATGAACGGAATGGGTTATGACATCCGCATCCTCGGAAACCATGAGTTTGACAAGGGACTTCCGCTGCTCGCCCGCGAGTGGAAGCAGATCAACGGTACGCGCCTGTCCACCAACTACGATTTTTCCGGAACAGCCCTTGACAGCCTGTTTGTAACCGACGAAATCAGATCAGTCGCAGGCCACAACATCGGTTTCATAGGCATCAACCTCGATCCCCACGGCATTGTCTTTGACTTCAACTATGAAGGAATTACCTATTCTCCAGCGATTGAAGCCGCCAATGCCGCTGCCGCCTCCTTGCGTCAGCGAGGAGCTGAGATGGTCATCGCCGTGACCCATATAGGCTATGACGAGGAAGACCCCTCGCGTCCCGACGACATCACGCTTGCCCGGCAGTCACGCGGCATCGACCTCATCATCGGCGGTCATTCCCACCAGGTCGTCACCCCCTCCGGTGCCCCTGACGCACTCGACTGGACTGTAACAAATCTCGACGGCAAGCCGGTGACAATCGTGCAGACGGGTTCCAAAGGCGTGAATCTGGGCCATATCGAGATTGATCTTGCAACCAAGTCAGTCAATCCGAGCCTCATTCCGGTCGACAGCCGCCTTGACGATCGTCTCGATCCGGCTTATGCGGCCCTATTGGACCCTTACCGCCACGGCGTGGACTCGATAAGATCCCTTGTCATAGGCCACGTAGGCGAGACATTGTCGCGTAAATCGCCCGAGTTACTCAACTTCTTCAGCGACTTCGTGCGTCGCAGAGCTACGGAATATGCCCCCGGCCGCAAGATCGATCTGTCGATCATGAACAAGGGTGGCCTTCGAGCCGATATGCCCGAGGGCGACATCACCCGCGGCTCGGTGATCGACATAGCGCCTTTTGACAACCGTATCGTAGTCATGGAAATCTCGGGCCGCGATCTTCTCGACAACTTCGCGGTAATGGCCCGTCAGGAAGGTCAGGGTATCAGCGACAACGTCACTGCAACATACGATCCATCCTCCCGTCAGCTACTGTCAGCCACTATCGACGGCTTACCCATCGACCCTGAAAAAACTTATTCACTCGCCACTATTGACTATCTTGCCTCGGGGGGCGACTATATGGAGCCGCTGACAAGAGGGACGATCGTGGCCCGCAGCCGCAATGTGCTGCATGAGTCACTGTCCGATGCCATAGCCCGCGGCCAACTCGATGATCTTCTCGCCGCTCCGCGCCACGAGCTGCGCTTTCATCCGGGTAACTGACACCTGATTACTGACAAAATTTCTTTTTTTCGTGGGAATTCAACTTATTGGCACGATTTTTGTTAAAATGATATAAACAGAATAAAAATTTTAACAAACATCTCCATAACATGAATTTCAACAATTTTACGATCAAATCGCAGGAAGCGTTGCAGAAAGCCATTGAGTTTACCCGCAACGCAGGCAATCAGGCCATTGAGCCGGTCCACCTGCTGAAGGCCGTGATGACCGAGGGAGAATCATTGGTAAACTTCATCTTCGCCAAGATTGGAGCCAACGCTCAGGTTGTGATGCGTCAGGTCGACGCAAAAATCGCCTCTGAGCCTAAGGTATCAGGCGGTGAACCTTACCTGTCACGCACATCCAACGACGTGCTTCAGCGCGCAGTTGACATTGCCAAAAAGCAGGGCGACGAGTATGTGACACTCGAAGCGCTTCTCATGGCTATCTTTGCCGTCAACTCCCCCGCGTCGGCAATCCTGAAAGATGCCGGCCTTACTGAGAAAGAACTTGAAAGCGCGGTAGCCGAACTCCGAAAAGGAAAGAAAGCCACCGACCAGAGTGCCGAGGACACCTATCAGGCCCTCTCCAAATATGCGATAAACCTCAACGAGCGTGCCCGCGAAGGTAAACTCGATCCCGTGATAGGCCGTGACGACGAGATTCGTCGCGTACTGCAGATCCTAAGCCGACGCACCAAGAACAATCCCATGCTCATCGGCGAGCCGGGTACCGGTAAGACAGCCATCGCCGAGGGTCTCGCCCAGCGTATCGTGCGCGGCGATGTCCCCGAGAATCTCCGCTCCAAGCAGATTTTCTCGCTCGACATGGGTGCCCTCGTGGCAGGTGCAAAATATAAAGGTGAATTTGAGGAGCGACTCAAGGCCATCGTCAATGAAGTGACCGCTTCTGATGGCGAGATTATCCTCTTCATCGATGAAATCCACACCCTGGTTGGTGCCGGCAAGGGAGAAGGCGCGATGGATGCCGCTAATATTCTCAAGCCCGCTCTTGCCCGCGGTGAACTCCGTAGCATCGGTGCCACAACTCTCGATGAATATCAGAAGTATTTTGAAAAGGATAAGGCTCTTGAACGCCGTTTCCAGAAAGTGATGGTCAACGAGCCCGACGAGGCAGCGGCTATCGCTATCCTCCGCGGACTTAAGGAGAGATATGAGAACCACCACCACGTGCGCATCCGCGACGAAGCTATTATCGCCGCCGTCACTCTCTCCGAGCGATATATCACTGACCGATTCCTCCCCGACAAGGCTATTGACCTTATCGACGGGGCTGCTTCAAAACTCCGTCTTGAGATGGACTCCGTGCCTCAGGCTCTCGATGAAATCACCCGTCTTATCGCCCAGAAAGAAATCGAGCGCGAGGCCATCAAGCGCGAGGGTGACACCGAAAAAGTGAAGACCCTTGAAAAAGAGCTCGCCGACCTCCGCGATCAGGAAAAGGAATTTGCCGCCCGCTGGAAGGCTGAAAAGGATCTTATCGACCGCGTACAGCAGAACAAGATCGACATCGAGCAGCTCAACTTTGAGGCTGACCGTGCCGAGCGCGAAGGCGATTACGCCAAGGTAGCCGAAATACGCTATTCACGCATCCGCGCCAAGGAAGATGAAAACGCCACGATTCAGGAACAGCTCAAGATGATGCAGGGCGAGAAGTCGCTCATCAAGGAAGAGGTTGATTCCGAAGATATTGCCGACGTTGTTTCGCGCTGGACAGGAATTCCCGTCAACAAGATGGTGCAGAGCGAAAAAGAGAAGTTGCTGCATCTCGAAGCCGAACTCCACAACCGAGTCGTCGGCCAGAACGACGCCATTGCAGCCATTGCCGATGCCGTGCGCCGCAGCCGCGCCGGGCTTAACGACCCCAAGCGTCCTATCGGTTCGTTTATTTTCCTCGGTACAACGGGTGTCGGTAAGACTGAGCTTGCCAAGGCGCTCGCCGAATATCTCTTTGACGACGAAAACATGATGACCCGTATCGACATGAGCGAATACCAGGAGAAACATGCTGTGTCGCGACTCGTCGGAGCGCCTCCGGGATATGTAGGTTATGACGAAGGCGGTCAGCTCACCGAGGCCGTGCGCCGCAAGCCCTACTCGGTAGTTCTCTTCGATGAAATCGAAAAGGCACATCCTGATGTGTTCAACATCCTCCTTCAGGTTCTCGATGATGGCCGACTGACCGACAACAAGGGCCGAATGGTCAACTTTAAGAATACCATCATCATTATGACCTCCAACATGGGTTCTCACGTTATCCGCGATAACTTCGCCAAAATGACTCCCGAGAACCGCGACGAGACCATCGAGAAGACCAAGGGCGAGGTACTTGAAATGCTCAAGCAGACGATCCGTCCCGAGTTCCTCAACCGTATCGACGAGATCATCATGTTCACACCCCTCAACGAGGTTGAAATCGAAGAAATCGTCGGACTCCAGATCAAGAGCATCCAGAAGATGCTTGAGCGCAACGGTGTTACCCTTCAGGTCACTCCAAAGGCCCTCCACTATCTGGCCGAGGAAGGTTACGATCCCGAGTTCGGTGCACGTCCCGTCAAGCGAGTCATCCACCGTCAGATCCTCAACCAGTTGTCAAAGGACATTCTTGCTCAGAAGGTCGACAAGGAGAAACCCATCGTAATTGATGTAGAGGACGACAAGATCGTTTTCCGTAACTGATAGCTTTAACTTATATTCAGGAATAATAACTATCGTGGCGCCGGAGGGAACCGAACCTTGCGGCGCCACATTTGTTTTAAAATATAAACGAAATAGAATCATGAAGAAGTATTTATATCTCCTTTTGGCTCTCCCCATCCTCGGACTCCTCGCCTCCTGCAGCGACGATGACAACGTGCCGCGGGTATCGGTCAAGATTGACTTTGAAGGCGCAGTAGAAGTCGACGGAATCCTATATGTGGTGCAGGGCGAACCGTTTTCAATCACAGCTGTCAGGGTCGTCCCCGACCAGGGCACGGGCAATGCCGTGGTTGGTCCCGTAAGCTACGCATGGGACTACTCTTATATCGGTACCGCCGATGCCGCTCCCTACGGAGTGACATTCGATACCTCAATCAGGAACCCGGGCCGTCATCTTCTCCAGCTCAGCGGCACGATTGCCCAGCAGGACAAGTCGCTCGCCTCGCTCAACCTTTCCATTCCGGTCGTGGTTGTGACAGATGCGGCTGACATTCCGGGAAATAATGAAAATGATGAAGGTGTCACCGAGGGTGGCACTCTTGAAAGAACTGCCGATGTGGCAGACTGATAATTTACCCGTTCTCCTTAATTCTCGGCTGCAGTCCCTCGCGGGATTGCAGTTTTTTTATATCTTTGTAACAATGAAAATAAAAATCAAAAATATGGTGTGCCGCCACTGCGTCGCCAAGGTCGCCGAGGTTGCTTCCTCGGTTCCGGAATTGAATCTCAACGGCGTGGAATTGGGCTCGGTTACGGTGAACGATGACGTGACCGACGATGTCGTTGCCACATTTGACAGCAAGCTGCGCCCGGAAGGATTTGAGGTCATCCGCTCGCGCGACGACTCTGTAGTCGAGGATATCAAGCGGCGACTCATCACCCTGTCGCGGAGCGGCGAAGGCGCCAAAGCCGATATTGAAAAGGAACTTACCTCAGCCATTCCGCTCTCCTACCGCTCACTATCGCGCATATTTGCCTCAGTTGAAGGGCGCACGATTGAAAACTATTTTACCGCGCTCCGCGTAGAGCGCATCAAGGAGCTGCTTCTTGAAAACCGCCTGTCGCTGAGCGAAATCGCATTTGAGACGGGTTTCTCGTCGGTACCCCATCTCAGCAACCGTTTCAAGCAGGCCACCGGTCTGACACCCACTCAATTCCGCTCTATCGGCGTGCGCACTCCCCTGCCTGAAGTGTGACATAGTAGCCCGCGGTTAAAAATTATCACTGGTAAGTTGCTGTATTTTTCACGATAATTTGTACCTTTGCGATATCTATCAATCTTAAATGAATCAGATCATGGATAAAGATATTGATTGGGGCAGCTTAGCCTTTGGTTATGTCCCCACCGATTATAACGTGCGCTGCTGGTATCGCGACGGCAAGTGGGGTGAAATCGAAGTCTCTTCGTCGCCCTACATGGAAATGCACATCGCCGCCACCGCCCTCCATTACGGCCAGGAAATCTTTGAGGGCCTTAAGGCTTTCCGGGGCAAGGATGGCAAAGTGCGCATATTCCGTCTCGAAGAAAATGCCCGACGCATAGCCGATTCAGCCAAGGGTCTGCTGATGGCACCGATACCCGAGGAACTTTTCCGCGAGATGGTGCTGAAGGTAGTGAAACTCAACGAGCGATTCATTCCCCCCTACGGCACCGGTGCTTCGCTCTACATCCGTCCATTTGAAGTGGGCATGACGGCACGTGTAGGCGTAAAGCCGGCCGACGAATACTGCTTCGTGATACTTGTGTCGCCCGTAGGACCCTACTTTAAGGAAGGATTCCGTCCCACCAAGATCTGCATCATGCGCGAGTATGACCGCGTCGCTCCCAAGGGCACCGGACGGTGGAAAGTCGGTGGCAATTATGCTGCTTCGCTTGCCGCCGGTGAGCGCGCCCACGCCATGGGCTACTCGGCAGTACTCTTCCTTGATCCCCGCGAAAAGAAATATCTCGATGAGTGCGGCCCCGCCAATTTCTTCGCCATCAAGGACGGGAAATACATCACTCCGGCATCAGATTCAATCCTGCCGTCGATCACCAACCGCAGCTTCATGCAGATAGCCCGCGACATGGGTATCGAAGTCGAGGAGCGTCATATCACCGTAGATGAACTTGAAGACGTAAGCGAGGCTGCCGCTGCAGGCACCGCCGCTGTTGCTTCGCCTGTTGCCGAGGTCGACGATCTCGATACCGGCAAGAAATATGTAATAGCGCGTGACGGAAATCCCGGCCCCGTAACCACGGCTCTTTATAACACCCTGCGCGGAATCCAGTACGGTGAATTACCCGATACCCACGGATGGTGTACCGTAGTCGATCTGTGACCGATATGAACTATCAGGAAATAATTGACCATCATTATCCCGTCGGTAGCCGCCGGTGGGATATATATTTGCGCCACTGCGGTCAGGTGGCACGCAAGGCCCTCGACATTGCAAGGGCCAAAAGGCTTGACCTCCCCGAGGAAGATATAAGGGCAGCCGCCATGCTCCATGACATAGGTATTTTCATGACCGATGCACCGTCGATAGGCTGCCACGGAAGCGAGCCTTACATCTGCCACGGGATTATTGGAGCTAAGTTGCTGAGGGAGCTGGGTTGTCCTGAAGAATTGGCTGCCGTGGCCGAGCGGCACACCGGAGCCGGAATCACTGCCCGTGAAGTCAGAGACGGGCACCTTCCAATTCCCGAGCGAGACTATCTTCCTGTAACTCAGCTTGAACGGCTGATATGTTATGCCGATAAATTCTATTCCAAAAGCGGCGATATGCAGGAGAAGCCCCTACATGTCGTAAGAGCCTCTCTCGGTAAAATATCATCGGAGTCACTGGAGCGTTTCGATGCCCTCCACAGGGAGTTTGGCATCGTGGCCGGGTGATTCAGGACTTATTGGCGCGCTTGCGCTCCAGTTCGTCAAGAATAATTTTGCGGAGACGGATATGGTGGGGAGTGACCTCCACATATTCGTCTTCCTTAATATATTCAAGAGCCTCCTCAAGCGAGAATACAACCGGCGGTATGATACGCGCCTTGTCGTCGGCACCGCTCGCGCGCATGTTGGTCAGCTTCTTGGACTTCGTGACGTTGACCACGATGTCGTTTTCCTTGGCGTTCTCGCCCACGACCTGACCGGCATACACTTCCTCCTGCGGGAAGATGAAGAAACGGCCACGGTCCTGAAGTTTATCTATTGCGTAGGCGTAGGCTGTACCTGCCTCCATAGCGATAAGCGAGCCGTTGGTGCGACGCTCGATATCACCCTTCCAAGGCTGGTATTCATGGAAACGATGGGCCATGATCGCCTCTCCGGCCGATGCTGTCAGCACATTGTTTCGCAGTCCTATGATACCGCGCGAGGGAATGAGGAACTCGATATGCAGGCGGTCGTTCTGGGTGGTCATCGATATCATCTCACCCTTGCGCCGGGTAACCATATCGATGATCTTTGACGAGTATTCCTCGGGCACATTGATGGTCATGAGCTCCACGGGCTCGCATTTCACGCCATCGATTTCCTTCACGATTACCTGAGGCTGGCCTACCTGAAGTTCGAATCCTTCGCGGCGCATTGTCTCAATGAGCACCGAAAGGTGGAGCACACCGCGGCCATATACGATCCACGCGTCTTCGCGGTCGGCCTTCGCGATACGGAGCGCAAGGTTCCTGTCAAGTTCCTTTTCAAGACGGTCGTTGATGTGACGTGAGGTAACGTATTTTCCGTCGCGGCCGAAGAAAGGACTGTCGTTGATGGTAAACGTCATCGACATGGTAGGCTCGTCAATAGCTATGCGGGGAAGCGGCTCGGGATTCTCGACACATGCCACCGTGTCGCCGATTTCAAATCCTTCGATTCCCACGAGCGCGCATATATCTCCGCTCTTTACGCTTTCCACGCGCTTGCGTCCCATGCCAACAAACGTGTGCAATTCCTTGACACGCTGTTTCACTACCGTTCCGTCCTTGCGGCACAGGGCAATTTCCTGACCTTCGCGTATCTCACCGCGGTGCACGCGGCCTATGGCGATGCGGCCTACATAGTTGGAATAGTCGAGCGAAGTGATAAGCATCTGAAGATCGCCCTCGATAACCTCAGGTTCCGGAATATTCTCTATGATAGCGTCGAGCAGAGGAGTGATATTGTCGGTGGGCTTGCTGAGGTCAGTGCTCATCCAGCCCTGCTTGGCCGAGCCGTAAAGTGTGGGGAAATCGAGCTGATCCTCGGTTGCGTCAAGGTTGAACATCAGGTCAAACACCATCTCCTGCACCTCTTCAGGACGACAGTTGGGCTTGTCGACTTTATTGACCACCACCACCGGTTTAAGTCCCATCTGAATAGCTTTCTGAAGCACGAACCTGGTCTGGGGCATGGGGCCTTCAAAGGCATCGACAAGAAGCAGGCAGCCGTCGGCCATATTTAGCACTCGCTCCACTTCTCCGCCGAAGTCAGCGTGTCCCGGGGTGTCGATTATATTGATCTTATAGCCGTTGTAGTCAATCGAAACGTTTTTAGACAAAATCGTAATACCGCGTTCACGTTCAAGATCATTGTTGTCAAGGATAAGTTCTCCCGCTTCCTGATTCTCGCGGAACAGTTTTCCGGCCAGAAGCATCTTGTCCACGAGGGTGGTCTTGCCGTGGTCAACGTGGGCAATGATGGCAATATTCCTGATTTTCTGCATAAATATCTTTTTTTCTCAAAATTGCCGCAAAGTTACGATTTTTTCACCACATTACAAAAGAATCGCGGATGTAATCTCCGCGATTCAAGTAAGTTTCGTTTATTCCTTCAGGCAAGCTGTCAGTGGATTTCTCCTATCTCTACGATCGCGCCGGTGAGCGGATTGAAGCGCGCGTAAGAGGGTGCTTTCTTGTTGGTGAACAGGCTGGGGTCTACTCCGTAGACTATCCCGTACTGAGCCACATCGATGGTGGTGTCATATATATTCCGGCCATCGTAGGTCAACGTCAGGCGTGCACTTCCGGGAATACGGTAAGCAACGCCCCCTTTCGGGAAAGGAAGTTCCTCGCCCTTTTCGTTGACGGGCATCGTACCGACTGAAAGCGGAGTCACGGTAAGGTAAACGGGTGCTCCCGAAAGGTCGTCGGCAGGCACTATACCTTCGGTTGCCGAAATGCGGGCTACAACGATTTTTTCCGACGAGATTCCCACCTCGGTTGCTTCGGGGAGCTCGACATGAAATATGGCGACTTCGGTAGAAACTGACCGTGTTCCGGTAAACATTGCCGTCAAAGCCTCCTCCTGAGAATCGATTGTAGAAAGAGCAATCTTCATGGCATTACCGTCAGAAGGCATCGCATCGGCCTGACCGGATACGACCTCGTTGCGGTTATTGCGCAGCTCGTAGATCTTAGCCGCAGCAAACTCGGCCCGTTTAACCGACGACCGGCTCTGCAGCATTTCCTCGGTCTGAGCTTGCCGCGCAACCGGTTGGTCGAGAATCGTAGGCTCGGCTTTCCTCGCCACCGGAAGATTTACCTCTGCCGGCGAAGGGCGATATTCCTCATCGTTGATACTCACGGGGATATTCTGCTCATTAACAGTGATATAAGTTCCGTTTCCACCCTTGAGGGTTACTGCATACCGCTCGTCGGGGTCGGCGGTAGCGACAGGGGTGATGACCGCCTCATTAAGAGTCCATCTCACTGACTGTGACAAAATCGGCGCTACATTGAGATATTTCTTTGCATAAAGGGCAAACTCGCCGGGGGTCTCTACCGTCTTGTCGGCAGCGATGGTGATGTCGACCGACGTCACGGGAAGAGAATACACCAGGGCGTACTCATTGGCTTTGGAAGCCGGGAGCTTCCGCGTGGTCTGAGCCGCTGCGCCGAGAGCGGATAACGCTACCGAAGCGGCAATGATATATCTGAGAATCAAGTTCATCATGTTTCAGTCACTTTTTAAGTTTCATTATTGATGAGATGGCGCGTCCCACAGCTTCGGCAATGTCGATTGCAGTGGTACCGTATTCACCGTTCACTTCAGCCGCGATTTCTCCGGCCAGACCGTGGATAAAGACTCCGGCTACGGCTGCAGCCTCGGGTTTATAACCCTGGGCGAGCAATCCGGTGATTACTCCGGAAAGCACGTCGCCGCTGCCGGGAGTCGCCATTGCCGGACAACCTGACGAGTTGAAGAAGATCTTCCCGTCGGGACGCACGGTAGCCGTGTAGTGACCTTTCAGCACGATTATCAGCCTGTATTTGTGGGCGACCTCGACCGCTTTCAGCAACCGGGCCTCGGCAGAATTGTGCTGGCCGAAGATTCGGTCAAACTCTCCGGAATGAGGTGTGAGGATGGTTCCGGGCGCGATATGGTTGAACAGAGCCGGCTCCTTGGCAAGGATGTTGAGGGCATCGGCATCAAGCACCATTGGTGATTTCACGTTCATCACCAGTGATTTCAATGCGCCTCTCGTAGCATCGTTGATACCTATGCCGGGACCCGCGCAGATGGCGTTGAACGACCGGCGTGGAGTCATGTCGGATATCAGAATATCCTTGGGATCGGGTTCAAAGAGAGCCTCGGGTACCTGCGACTGCAACACATCAAATCCACACCGGCCCGAGTGAACGGTTAGTTTCCCCACTCCGGCACGCAGCGCGCCCTTGGCAGCCATTACGGCAGCTCCCATCATTCCATAGCACCCGCTGTAGATCAGTGCCGTGCCGAAATCAGCCTTGGAGCAGAACTTCCTTCGCTGACGTAATACCTCGGCCACGTCGGCTGCCTCGACATAAAAATACTTGGACGGAGTGGCCTCAATGGCGCTTTTGCTCAATCCGATGTCGAGCACCTTCCATTCGCCCACAATGTCGGCATTGTCGCTCAGGAAAAATGACAGCCTGGGAAACTGGACGGCAAGCGTCATGGTGGCGTGGACCATGTCGCGCGAAAGCGCTCCCTGATTCCAGTCGCAGAACAGTCCCGAAGGAATGTCGATCGAATAAACCGTGGCTCCCGAATCGGTGATGTAGCGTGCAAGCATCTTGAATCCCCCCTCAAGGGCATCCCTCAACCCGGTGCCGAACAATCCGTCAATCACCAGATGGTCGCGGCTCAGCTCGGGAATGGAGGCCTTGTCGATTATCTCGGTCATGTTCACGACAGGGAGTCTCATGAGCTCAGAATAGGCTTCCTTGCAGTCGCGCGACAGGCTGTTGCCGCGGATGTTGAAGAGATATATCTCGGGCGAGTAGCCGGCCTCTATCAGAAGCCGGGAGGCGATAAGGGCATCGGCTCCGTTATTGCCCGAACCCGCGAAAACAACAATCGGTTTCGACGGGCCAAACCGACGGGTTATCTCCTTCACCACCCCCTCGGCAACCCTGTGGATAAGTTCCATCGGTGAGATGCCTTCCTGAATGGTGGCGCGGTCGATGTTGCGGATATTTTCGGTAGTAAATATTTTCATTTTCTGATTCTTGGGAATGTGGTTGCAAAGTTAACAATTTAAATTGAAAATTCTGCCTTGCGCCGTGGCTTTAAATTATGAAATCGGTGCAACAATATCCACCGGCGGAGTGCGTTATAATTGTATGCAACAGGAATATGCTTCTACACTGCTTGAAAGCGCAGTCACCGAACTGTCAAGACTTCCCGGTATCGGGCGCAAGACAGCTCTCAGGCTTGCGTTGCACCTGCTCCGTGCCGACGAGTCTACCGGCATCGCTCTCGGCGAGGCGATCATCAACATGCGCAAGGGAGTGAAATACTGCGGCGTATGCCACAACATCTCCGAGTCAGAGCTGTGCCCTATCTGCGCGTCGGCTACCCGCGACGCCTCCACGGTCTGCGTGGTCGAAAGTGTGAAAGACGTGATGATTTTTGAAAATACCGGTCAGTACAACGGTCTCTATCACGTGCTTGGCGGAGTAATCTCACCCATGGACGGCATAGGACCCGACGCGCTGCAGATTGATTCACTCGTCGAGAGGGTAGCGTCAGGTGAAATCACCGAGGTGATTCTCGCGCTCAGTGCCACGATGGAAGGGGAGACGACCAATTTCTACATATTCCGCCGCCTCGCGCCCTACTCCAACGTGAAGATAACTCAGCTCGCGCGCGGTGTGGCCGTAGGCAACGAGATAGAATACATAGATGAAATCACACTGGGCAGGTCGCTTCTCAACCGCACTCCTTTTGCCGATTCCTTAAAGAATTAACTGCTGCATGATATAGGCGTCGCGGTAACTGCGGCCTGACCTTATCCAAGACCTCAACCGACCCGAAATCTTGAATCCGGCCGACTGAAACAGCGCGCGGCTCGCGGCATTGTCGACTCCGCATATACTGTACCACTGGTGCATCCCTATGTGTTGCCCGCAGTATCCGGCGGCGAGTTTCAGTGCCGAGCGTGCATAACCCCGTCTTCGGAAAGGAGTCGCGATAAGTATACCTACTCCACAGCGGCGGTTGCGCGGGTCGAAATCAAAGAGGTCGAGCGTGCCCGCGGCCTGTCCCGTTTCCACCACTTCGATCATCAGCCTTAGCTGTCGGGCCGTGAAAATGTCGGTCTCATAATTGGCCACATAATCGGCAAGTAAAGCGCGGGAAAACGGAGCAAGGGTTGCTCCGTCGTCCCACACCTCGGCATCGTTCTCCCACTCATAGAGCAGGTCGACATCGGCCGGCTCAAGAGCGCGCAGGAGTATTTTTCCGTCGGTCAGTGTCACGCCTCTTCCATGAGGAAACGTTCAACGTCGAGAGCCGCCTTGCATCCCATTCCGGCTGCAGTGATGGCCTGCCTGTAAGTAGGGTCGGCTACATCGCCCGCTGCAAACACTCCTGGAACATTAGTGGCCGTCGACGCTCCTTTAACCTTAATGTAGCCCTGCTCGTCAAGGTCGATGTATTTCTTGAACACGCCGGTGTTGGGGGTGTGACCGATGGCGAGGAAAAATCCATCGATGGCGATTTCAAATTCACGCTCACGGTCAGTGCCGGCATACTCTACCAGCCGCGCTCCCTGCACCACGCCGTCGCCGGTCAGGCCGAGGGTATTGGTGTTGTAAAGCACCTCGATATTTTCTTTTTCGCTCACTCTTTTCTGCATTACCTTCGACGCACGGAGGTAATCCTTGCGCACGATCATGTAGACTTTCTTTGCGATGTTGCTCAGATACAGTGCTTCCTCACATGCGGTATCTCCACCGCCCACCACGGCCACGACCTGATTGCGGTAGAAGAAGCCGTCGCAAGTAGCGCAAGCTGACACTCCCATGCCGTTGTACTTATCCTCATCTGGTATACCCAGATAGCGGGCCGTAGCTCCGGTGGAGATAATCACTGTGTCGGCTGTAATGTCGAGACCACTGTCGGTACTTACTTCAAACGGACGCCGGTCAAAGTTCACTTCCGTGACAAGCCCCGACCTGATGTCGGCCCCGAAACGCTCGGCCTGCTTGCGCAGGTCGGCCATGAGCTGCGAGCCTTCCACGCCCTCGTGATAACCGGGAAAGTTTTCGACTTCAGTTGTAATCGTGAGCTGTCCGCCCGGCTGGTTTCCCTCAATCATGAGAGGACCGATATTGGCGCGTGAAGCATAAATCGCAGCTGTATAGCCGGCGGGACCTGAGCCTATGATAAGGCAACGTGTAGTGACTTTTTGACGTTCCATTATTTTCAGTAATATGGGGTTATTGTTAATATTCAAGTTATTGTATCATCGTAGATCGATCACCTCCACACCCGGCATCCTGGCGGGTGTGAACCTGAAATGTGAATCAGGCAGAGCCATACCTTCGCTTACTGACTTCACGGTGATGGCAAGTACCGATCCCGACACCATATATATAACAACCTTCGACGGGAAAAAAGTTGAATCGGAAAGCGTGATGATGATTTTTTTAACATCTCTCCCCTTTTCCTTTGGCAGAAGTTCTATTGTCGACATGCCGCCGGTTGTGCTGAGCAGCCGCTGCGTGTAAAGCGAGCGGAAAGCGCTGATTATCGCGAAAGGATTTACCTGAGCAAGTTCCTCCTCAGTCGGTTCCACCACATTGACTTCATCGATTTCGGCTGAGTAAGTCCACTGGGTCTTCCCGTCATACCATGCCTTCAGGTCACGGCTGTCAATGACAAACTTATCGCCGGCCACGGTGATTGTACCGTTCATCGACCGTCCGTCGGCTGTCACGGTATAGTCGGCCGTGACCGATTTGCACCCGCGCAGTCGGTCAGCGGCTTTATTAAGCAGGGCATCGGCGCTTGCAGCCTTCACCGCAAGGCATGAGAAAATGGCAAAAAATACTACTAATAATCTGTTCATGATCTGAAATTATAATCTCTCTGCAAAGATAATCAAAAAAATCTTCATTAAGGTATCGGCTAATCAACCAACCCGAATGATTATGCGTTATAAAGTTAAAACAAACTCAAAAAACTATTTATTATGAGCGGAAAAACTGACCTTTTCACATCAATAGTCGTCGCCGCAGTGGGCGTCGTGATGATATGTCTCTACCAGCGCATCGAGTTGCTGTCGTGGATAGTGATCCTTATTGGAGCAATGTTTGCCATCCCGGGGATTTTCTCCATTATCCTGGGCATGAGAAGCAAAGAAAAAGGAGGTAGCACAACCGGAATCCTTACCGGAATCGGCGCAACAGCTTTAGGTGCCTTCATGATTCTGATGCCTTCGTCGTTTACCGGAATCCTCGTGTTCATCTTTGCCGGACTGCTGATTATAGGCGGAATCTACCACATAATCTTTGTGGCCTATCTCTCGCGGCCATTCATCCTTCCCGTTTACTACTATATCATACCTATCCTGATGGTGATAGCCGGTATAGTATTGCTGACCACGAGCGTGCGCACACTCAACAATGTCGTAGTGCTCGTGACGGGGGTTTCTTTTGTACTCTGGTCAGTCAGCACCCTTATGGAATGGATTGCAACTCATCCATCCAAGACCAATGAGTCAAACGGACAAAAAAGCATTTCGGAATAATTCCGATACCTTCACCACAACTGCCGGGGACGCGATCATTACATCGCGTCCCCGAATTTTTTTGCATTTCTGAAAAAAGTGCTTAACTTTGCATCGATTTCAAGGTGTTGCCGCAAGCAATGAAAAGGGAACAGGGTGAAAATCCCTGACAGACCCGCTGCCGTAACTCTTGCCTGCGATCATTCGCAGGGATCAGTAGCTTTTGTGTCTATGACGCAGGCCACTGTCGGACGACCATATTCGACGGGAAGGCCGCTGCTGACCGGGAAGTCGGAAGACCTGCCTTGGAACAGTTATATAAGATTGACGTTTTCGGGAAATAAAACAGCTCAACATCTATGTATCTTTCCTTTACGGAGTGGGGTCTTCTGACCTTATGTTTCATCAGTCCGCTGCCGGTGCTTGCCCATGAAAGTGCCGACAGCATCAGTGAGTATATTGATGAAGTCACCGTCACGGCACGACGTCCCGCCACAAAGATAACATCCGGTACTCCGGTCCAGATGCTTTATACCGATAATCTCGCTACTCTGGGAGTCAACGAATTGGCTGATGCCGTGCGGAGGTTTGCCGGTGTCAACGTCAGGGATTACGGCGGTCTTGGCGGACTGAAGACGGTATCGGTCAGGAACATGGGAGCCGCCCACACCGGAGTAAGTTACGATGGTGTTCCCGTCAGCAACTGCCAGGGGGGACAGATCGACATAGGGCGTTTCTCGCTCGACAATGTAGAAATGCTTTCGCTTGCCGTCGGGCAAGATAATGACCCGCTTCAACCGGCCAGACTTTACTCCTCGGCAGCAGTACTCAACATCACTACCGTCAAGCCGTCGTTCCGGTCAGGCAAGAAATTCGGAGGTCGGGCCGAGGTGAAGGGTGGGTCATTCGGTTATGTCAACTCCTCAGTGATGCTAAGCGGGAAACCGACTGAAAAATGGGCTGTAAGCGCAGGGGGAGTGTTTCAGCGCGCCGACGGCAATTATTCCTATCGGTTGGTCAACGGTCATCATGTCACCACCGAGCGACGCAACAACAGCGACATTACCTCGTGGCAGGCCGAAGGGAACGTATTCTATAATACAGGCAACGATACCGACCTTAAAATCAAGGCTTATTACTATTCATCGGTAAGAGGTCTCCCGGGAGCGGTCACGCTCTACAATCCCGTGTCGACCGAGCGGCTGTGGGACAGGAACGCATTTCTTCAGGCTGTCCTTACCACCCGTCTGTCCCCTAAGTGGAGGCTTAGGGCAGTGGCGAAATACAATTACGGCTTCAACCGCGACCGCGAGACAGGACAGCAATTTACCGGGGGCGTATATAAGGACGTGCATATTCAGCACGAGGGTATGCTATCGGCATCGGCTCAATATATCGTCGGCAGCAAATTTTCACTTTCGCTCGCTCAGGACGGTTATTACAATACCCTTTCAAGCACTATGGGCGAGTGTCCGTTCCCCGAGCGCGTCACGTCATTGACGGCTGTCAGCGCGCGCTGGAATCCCGGACCACTCAACGTGACTGCCACAGTGGTCAACACATTCATAACCGAACGTGTGAAGCAAGGAAAGCGGCCTGACGATATAGAAAGGCTTCTCCCCTCGCTTTCCCTATCATGGCGACCGATAGCCGATGAGGAGTTTTTCGTGCGTGCGATGGTAAAGGAATCGTTCCGCGCACCCTCGTTCAATGATCTTTATTACGACCGCATCGGCAATGTCAACCTGCGGCCGGAGCGCGCCGAAGAGTATGACCTCGGTGTCACTTTCACCCGCTCATTCACCGGATTGCTCGACTACCTCACCCTGACGGCCGACGGTTACTATAACTCCGTGCGCGACAAAATCGTAGCTTTCCCCTCTACCTATGCCTGGCACATGGCCAATTACGGGCGTGTCAGGATCACGGGATTCGACCTGACACTGGCCGCGTCATTCAGGCTACCTCTCGACATGAATCTTTCGCTTACGGGGGCCTACACTATGCAGAAAGCAGTGGACGTGACCTCAAGAACAACAAAGAATTACGGGCAGCAACTGCCCTACACGCCCCGCCATAGCGGCAACGCCGGATTGACGCTGACCACGCCCTGGATCACCATAGGTTACTCGCTCATAGCCGTTGGCGACCGGTATTACATGTCGCAGAATGTACCGGCCAATCTCATTGACGGATATGTGGAACAAAACGTGACTGCCGGAAGAGAATTCAACTTCGGAGATACCTCGGTTTCACTCAGGGCTGAAGTAATCAATCTGGCCGACGCGCACTACGAAGTTATCAAGTTTTACCCCATGCCGGGACGGGCCTGGCGGCTTACCGCAAATATAAAATTCTAACCTAATATACTCCAAGATTATTTATGAAACTCCATGGATTCAACCTTTCGGCGGCAGCCGTAATTCTGTTAGGAGGCGCAATGGTCTCCTGCAGTGACGACGACAAATCAGGTTTCGACGACAGCGGCTCCAATATCACATTAGGCAGCCACAGAGCGTTTATCCTCAACGAAGGCACCTTCAATATGAACAACGCCGGAATCGCCTACTTCGACACCAAGAACCCTGATCTCTTTTACAGCAACATTTTCCTGACACAAAACGGCTTCAATCTCGGCGACAGTGCAGTTGACATGATAGAATACCGCGACAACATGTATGTAGCTGTATACGGGTCCAATTATCTTGCACGGCTCAATGCCGCTGCTGTGGAAATCGACCGCGTCAGCTTCGTCGCCGATCCCGACTTACAGGGAGGAATACGCCACATAGATGCCGATGACGGCTACATCTACGCATCATTCTACGGTGGATATATCGCCAAGATCGACTGCAACACTCTTGAAATAAAGGCAAAAATCAAGACCTCGGGACAGAATCTTGAAGACATTGCCATCGAAGACGACAAGCTTTATGTGGCAAATTCCTACGAAATCGTTCCCGATCCATCGACCGGCTACAATACCTACAATTATTTCAACGAAATCCTCGTCCTTGACCTCAAGACACTGCAGCTCCTCTCCCCTGTCACTGTGGCATCCAATCCTAACCGCGTGATCGAGGCCGACGACAAGATCTTCGTAATCTCCAACGATTATTCTCAGGAAAGCTACGTGCTGCAGATGATCGAGCCTGACAAGGGCAACAAAGTGACCGTGTTAGGCTGGGCTACTGACATGGCAGCCGGCAACGGCAAGCTCTATCTGGTGGATTCCCGCACCGACTACATGGCGATTCCCTTCGCTACGACCAACCGCTTCTATACCTACGATCTCAAGCGCGGCACCGTAAGCCCCGCATCGTTCATGAACGGCGAGCCCGCCGAACTTGAATCGGCAAGCGTTTACTCCATGGCTGTCGACGACGAGACCGGCGACATCTATGTCAACACTACTTTCTACACTTACAGCGACGGCGACTGCTACCGGTTTGACCGCAGCGGAGCGTTTGTTGAGAAATTCGGGTGTGGCGGTCAGAACCCCCGCGCCATGGTTTTCCTTGACCGCTGATGAAAACTGCGTTTTCTTTTCTGCTCCTGATATTGATGCTGCTTGCCACCTCATGTGCAGGCAGCATCAATCATGCAGTCGCACAGGCCGATACTCAACCCGTAGAATTCAACCACGCAAAGTTAATTTCGATAGAAAGCGCCGACAGTTTTCATATCGTGCGGATCACCAACCCCTGGGACACCACCCGGCTCCTCCGGTCCTACATCCTTATCCATGACTCGGTGAAGCAGAGTGTGGATATGCCCGGCGCGACTGTTGTCAGGATTCCACTGAAGCGGGCGGTGGTCTACTCCACCATCCACACTCAGTTGCTCGACGAACTCGGAGCCGGAAATGCAGTCAAGGGAGTAGCGGATGTGCAGTATATCACTGACTCCCTTACGCTGGCGCGCCTGCGCTCGGGCGAAATCACCGACTGCGGCAATCACGCCGCGCCCGATGTGGAAAGAATCATATCCACCGCCTCCGACGGCATCCTGCTTTCGCCTTACGAAAACGGTGGGTCAGGCGGCAAACTTGCGGCTACCGGTATACCGTTGATAGAGTGTGCCGATTATCTTGAGGAATCCCCTTTAGGCCGGGCAGAATGGATCAAATTCTTCGGACTTCTCACTGGCCGTTACGACGCAGCCTGCGAAATTTTCGCCGCCGAGGAAGCACGCTATGATTCCCTCAGGGCCTCGGTGGAAAATGTCGCCTATCGGCCGGAAGTGCTTATGGATGCCGTATACAGCGGCGTGTGGTATGTTCCGCGACGCGACTCCACTACGGCGCGATATCTGCGCGACGCGGGTGCGAGCAGTCCGTTTGACGACATGGCCGGAACCGGAAGTGCGGCACTGAGCCCCGAGAAGGTAGTGATCAAGGCCGGAGAGTCACCGATATGGCTCGTTAGGTATTCTCAGGCATCGCCCATGACTCTTGAGCAACTCAGGAAAGAGAACAATCTGTGTCAGGCTCTCGCAGCGTGGAAAAACGGCAACGTGTGGGGAGCCAATTCAGCCGACGAGGATTATTTTTCCATCATTCCTTTCCATCCGTCGGTATTTCTTGAAGATCTAATCAGGGTAATCCATCCCGAGGCAATCGATACGGTTTCACCCCGATTCTTTCACAAGCTGAAATGAAATACGCCGCAGCTGTAATCGTAACCTTGATTCTTTTTCTGCTGAACCTCTTTATCGGCTCGGTGGACATACCCCCTGCAACAGTCACTGACATTCTTATCGGGACGGGAGGAAGCGAGGTGGAGCGGTTCATCATCCTTAATTCGCGGCTACCCATGGCCGTGACCGGCCTGCTTGCCGGAAGTTCGCTCGCCGTGACGGGATTGATGTTGCAGACCACGTTCAGCAACCCGCTCGCCGGGCCTTCGGTGCTCGGCATCAATTCAGGTGCATCGCTTGGAGTTGCCGTAGTGCTTCTTATGGCCGGTGGCGATATAGGGATAGGTGCATCGGGGTTGCAAGGGTATGCTGCGGTTGTGGCCGGAGCGTTCATAGGGAGCGTGGCGATAATGGGCATACTCATATTCCTTTCCTCGCTCCTGCGCAACACCCTCATGCTTCTGATCACGGGTATCATGATAGGGTATCTCGCTTCATCGGTCATCATGCTGCTTAATTTCTTCTCCTCGGCCGAAGGAGTGCAGAGTTACGTGATGTGGGGCATGAGTACTTTTTCAGGAGTAACTGTTGAGCAGTTACCGCTGTTTGCCATCCTGACCGTTTCGGGCCTCGTGATTTCAATATTCCTTGTAAAGCCCCTCGACCTGCTGATGCTCGGCGACGGCTATGCCCGTAACATGGGAGTCAACACTTCGCGGTTGCGCAACATCCTCCTGCTCGCTACCGGATTGCTGACCGCCACCGTCACAGCCTATTGCGGCCCGGTGGCGTTCCTGGGCCTTTCGGTGCCTCACATAGCGCGATTGATTTTCCGCACCGACCTTCACCGCCGCCTCCTGCCAGCTACCATAATCACCGGTGCAGGAGTGGCACTTATGTGCAACCTGCTGTGTGTAGCCTCAGCCGACACAGTACTTCCGCTCAACGCCGTCACCCCCCTCGTCGGCGCCCCGGTAGTAATCTGGGTCCTTCTTTCACGCAACCGCTCGAATAATTAAACCACTTGCAAAAAAATGACCCGACGGGCATGGTAACCGGTCGGGTCAAGGAGTTAGAGGAGATTGAGAATGAGTGGATCAGTCTTCGGATAGGTTGACGAGATAGGCTTTTGTCTTTCCCGAGGGATATACTCCGCGCAGGATCATCAGCTTTTCGTCGTCGTCAGATTTCATGATCTGACGGTAGATTTTTTCAACGTCGGCAGGCGATGAAACTTTCACATTGTTGATCGAGAGGATTATGTAGTCTTTCTGGACACCGGCATCGCGCATGTGACCGTCGCTGACCGACTTGACCTGAACACCGCCCGAAATACCTATCAGGCGACGCGTATCATCATCGACCGAAGCGAGAGTGGCCCCGAGAGAATCAAAAGTTCCGGGTTTGGTCACCTTAGTGGTACCCTGATTATTGAGGAGTTTCACGTCAACGGTATGCTCCTTGTTGTCGCGGACGTAAGTCAACTTGACAGTATCGCCGGGACGGTACTTTGCAAGCTGCTCCTGGAGCTGGGCCACGTTGTCAGTGTCAGTTCCGTTTACTTTCACTATCACGTCGCCTTCTTTGATTCCGGCTTCGAGGGCCGAGGAACGGTCGGCTACGGAGTTGACATATACACCCTTGCTGACAGATGTAATATCGTGCTCGCGGGCCACTTCATTGTTAAGGTCACGGATCGAAACGCCGAGAACTGCGCGTTGCACGGCGCCATATTGACGTATATCTCCCACAACCTTCTTGACTATCGAGGTGGGGATGGCAAAGGAATATCCGGCGTAGTTTCCGGTCTGGGAATAAATCGCGGTATTGATGCCGATAAGCTGCCCCTGAAGATTGACAAGAGCGCCACCCGAGTTACCGGGATTGACTGCCGCATCGGTCTGGATATACGACTCGATACCCATGGGACGCGAATGTGAAACGCCCGAAATACTGCGGGCCTTGGCCGAAACGATACCGGTGGTAACAGTCGAGGTGAATCCGAAGGGATTACCTACAGCAAGAACCCACTCGCCCACTTTCAGGCTCTCGCTGTCACCGATGGGAATGACGGGAAGATCAGAAGCATCGATCTTGATAAGGGCAAGGTCGGTAGTCGCGTCTGATCCAACCACGGTGGCATCAAACGTGCGGTTATCATTAAGGGTGACTTCAAGCCGCTCGGCTTCATCGATCACGTGATTGTTGGTAACGATATATCCGTCCTCACTGATGATCACGCCTGAACCGAGTCCCGACTGCTGTTGCTTGGGCTGCTCGGGTTGCTGCTGCTCGCGCTGTCCGCGCGGACTTCCGAAGAAGTATTCGAAAAACGGATCGCCGAAGTAACCGCCCTGACCACGATTCTGATAGCGCGGGGTGACGTAACTCTTGATCGATACAACGCCGTTGATAGTATTTTCGGCTGCCGAAGTGAAATCGGCTTTCGAGGCTTCAATGGGAGAGTTGACACGGTAGAATCCGGCCTCGACCGCCGGATCGGTCACGACGATGTCGGCAAGACGGGCCTCAGGCTCGATTACTTTCTGAAGTGCCAGAGTGGTTACGGCTGATCCGGCAATACCGGCTCCTGCTGCTGCAATAATGATTTTGGTGCTGAATTTCATAATGAGTTATGACTAATGATTTTTACTATAAGACGGCAAAAATCATGCAATGTTATACCGCCTGACGCTAAATATCCTATCTTTTTAATAATCTTAAGTTAAAATTTAACATTTTAAGAAAATCAGGGTGACACATCTGCTGCGTCACCCTGACACGGGGTTTTGAAACAAGTTTTTCTTAATCTTCAAAGTATTCGCCTGCCACGCTCTGGACTGCATCGACATCTACCGACCAGTCGCCGGAATCGTCGGCGGGCATCGTGACAAGATCCATGATTGAATAATAATCAAGGTCGTCGCTGTCAGTGTCACCGTCTACGAGCTTCACTTCGAGCGTGGCGGGATTGACTTCGAGCTGAGTGTCGTCGTCGTAGAGTTCCTCACCTGCTATGAATTCCTCCACGGCATCGGTGATTTTGTTGACAAGGGTATCGTACTTATCCATTTTTCTTAATTTATGCGGTTAGAAAATATCCGCAAATATAACTCATTTTTCCTTTGCCTCAAAACCGGCCGCATGGACGGCGGCGATAACTGCGGCATGATCAGCCTGTCCGTCGACAGTTGCGATGCCTGAGGAAAGGTCCACCACTACATCATTGACACCTTCAACTGCGGCAATGGCTTTCTTGACGGAGTTCTGGCAGTGGGGGCAGTTCATGCCGGTAACGATATATTCTTTTGTCATAGTCGTAAAGTTTTGTTTGGGTTTATAAAATCGTTTGATCAGTGAATAGATAAGAAGCGAAGCGAGTATTGCCGAGCAGATGGTGGAGAAGGTGGAGAATGAGTGGTGACAAGCACCCTCGACTGCACCGCCGTCACCGATCCTGAACCATTCGGCAGGCATCAGGTAATCGATTGCGAGTCCCATTGCCATCGCGCCCGCTATGATTGAGGCCAGATATGTCACGGCAGCACGTCGTCCCATCTCGCGGCTTATCAGTGTGAATGAAGCGAAGTTGGCAGCCGGGCCGGCCATGAGGAGCACAAAAGCGGTGCCGGGCGAAAGGCCCTTGAGAATGAGCGACAGTGCAATGGGAATGGATCCGGTGGCGCACACATACATCGGGACGGCCACAATCAGCGCTATGATCATCGACAGCAATGGCCGGTTGCCGAGAATTGAGAAGAAATCGGCGGGGACATAAACAGTGATGAGTGCCGCTATGATCAGTCCGGCGATGAGCCACAGTCCGATACTCGACACAAGGTCCACGAAGCCGTAGCGGAGCGAAGCCTTGACCTTCCCGAGGAAAGTCGAGGGGATTTCTTCCATTGCATCAACCGGGACCTGACACTCCTCATCTGACTCTGGAGCGGCTTCCTCAGTGCGGGCAACCGCAGCTCCTCCGGCCACCGACGTGACGAGGGCGGCCACGGGACGGAGCACGGCGAAGGCCGGTCCCAGCAGCGACCATGTGGCAGCGATGGAGTCCACTCCGGTCTGAGGAGTGGAGATAAGAAAGGCCGAGGAGGCAGCGCGTGAAGCTCCGTTGCGGCGCATGGCAATGGCTGTGGGAAGCACTCCGCACGAACATAAAGGCAGGGGCACTCCTATCAGTGCGCTCTTTACTATCGTGGAAAATGAATTACCCGACAGGTGACGGGCGAATGTCTCGCGGGAAACAAAAGCATGGAGGATTCCCGCTATCAGGAAGCCCAACAGGATGTAAGGCGACATCTCATTGAGCATATAAAGTAGTGAATCGATAAAACTCATGGCGGTAATTTGGATTGGTTTGTGCAAAATTACCGCTTTACGACCGTTGATGTGTTACATATTCCTGCCAATCGGTTATATCCCGGTACAGTGTCACCTGCGTTGGGTCACCATCTTTACAACATCGTAGGTAAAATAGACGAGCAACATGCCTGTAAGGCTGATGAGGCTCCATGTCAACGGGGTGACAGCCGACTGCACATTAATAAATTTTATCGCTTGCGTCAATGAGGTCACCGCATCCGAAATCAACGGGTAGAATACAGCGACGAGAATACCGAAGATAAAACCGGCCACGGCTGCCGCTGCTACCGCAATCCTGTTCACGCGCCTGTCGGCATCAAGTCGCTCCTTGACCGGCTCCACCGATTTCATCGATGACTGGAGTCGCGACATGAAGAGTTGACCTGATTTCATGTCGGGCTTATAATCGGCAAACATTTTTTCCAACGAAGCATCGTCAGTGACATGTTCATTCTTTTCTTTCATTTTTCCAACAGTGATTTTAAGTGTTTTCGTCCGCGCGACAGCCGTTGCTTGACGTTCTCGACCGTCGCTGAGGTGATTTCTGATATTTCCTTTATCTGATAACCTTGCATGTAATGCAGCAGGATAGTCGACCGCTCAGCCTCGTTCAGCCGCTCCAAAGCAGCGTAAAGGTCCTGGTATTCAAATGACCGGTCGCTCCGGTCATCCCCTTCCACCATCCGGGCCTCATCAATGCCTGTTGTCCTTTCCATGCCCCGGCATGAATTAAGGAATGTATTGTGGGCGATCTTGAATATCCATGTGGTAAACTTGCTGTCGCCTCTGAAAGTTCCGCAAGCGAGGTAAGCCTTCAGAAAGGTATCCTGAGCCAGATCATCGGCCTTGTCAGCATCACCGCAACACAGAGCGGTCAGAAAACGGCGCACCGTCTCCTGATTCCGCTCCACACAGTCGATGAATTCCCTTCGATCCATTAGGCTGAGAATCTCAATCTTCAGTTTCTTCTTTTGCCTGGGCTTCTTCCGGGAAAAGCATCTTGCGAGACACGCGGTAAACTACCAGATAGGCAACACCCACGCTCAGACTTATCGCTCCGCCTATCAGCATGAACATCTCGGCATCGGAGTAAAAGCTGTCGGTGATCATCATGATCAGCCCTGCAATAATAAGCGGAATCCCTATGAAGGAGAAGATACAACCCCAGAGCAGACGGACGAGCATCACTTCCTGAGGTGAGCGTGTCTTGGAAGTAGTACGCAGTCCTACGAGGATTTTGTCCACATCCTGAACTGAATTGTTTTCCACTGCTTTCATCAGGATCTCGGCATTCTTGTCATCACGGTTCGTCCGGCAACGGGTCACAAGCCACACGATTACGATGGGTAGCACTACTACGATTGATACCGGAATAAAAGCATCAGCAAGTGTATTAAAGAAGTATTCCATAAAAAAGTATTGTTTATTAAGTTAATTTCGACTGTTTGACCCATCCAGCCGCGGAAAGGTGACACCGGAAAACGTAAAAATACAACTTTTTTTGAAAATATACATCACTGACAATTAATACATAATTGATTAATTCATTTACAAAATCTTACAAACTGTTTCGTTTTATCAAAAAATTCCTTACCTTTGCAACCGAATCATCAATATTGATTACAATTTTCTATAATACTTAAAGTCAAAACAGCTAATAATGAAAGCGAAAGAAGTAATCGCAGATCTTCACCGCCGGTTTCCTCACGAGCCGGAGTACTTGCAAGCAGTGGAAGAAGTAGTCACCTCGATCGAGGATGTCTACAACGAGCATCCCGAAATGGAGCGCTACAATCTTATCGAGCGCCTGTGTATACCCGACAGAATTTTCTCGTTCCGCGTATCGTGGGTCGACGACAAGGGAAAGGTACACAATAACATGGGCTACCGTGTCCAGCACAATAATGCAATCGGTCCCTACAAAGGCGGTATCCGCTTCCACTCCTCGGTCAACCTCTCGATTCTGAAATTCCTCGCTTTCGAGCAGACTTTCAAAAACTCCCTGACCACACTGGCCATGGGCGGCGCCAAGGGCGGCAGCGATTTCTCGCCCCGCGGTAAGAGCGACATGGAAGTGATGCGTTTCTGTCAGGCATTTGTAGAAGAACTCTGGCGTCACATCGGCCCTGATACCGATGTGCCCGCAGGCGATATAGGCGTAGGTGGCCGCGAAGTGGGCTATATGTATGGTATGTATAAGAAAATGGCCCGCGAGTTTACAGGTACCTTCACCGGCAAGGGACTGGAATTTGGCGGCTCGCTGATTCGCCCCGAGGCAACCGGCTACGGCAACGTGTATTTCCTCCTCGAAATGCTCAAGACCCGCGGCATTGATCTCAAAGGCAAGAAAGTGGCAATCTCGGGTTCGGGCAACGTGGCCACCTACACGGCCAAGAAGCTCCTCGAACTCGGCGCGAAAGTAGTGTCGATGAGCGATTCTGATGGTACCGTCTATGTTCCCGACGGCCTCACCGAGGAGCAGCTCGACTATATCTTCAAACTTAAGAATATCTACCGCGGACGCATCCGGGAGTTTGCCGAAGAATATGACTGCGAATACTTCGAGGGTGAGCGTCCCTGGATGCGCGTAAAGTGCGACATCGCCATGCCCTCGGCAACGCAGAATGAAATCGACGGCGACGACGCTGAGGCTCTCGTGGCCAACGGCTGTATAGCTGTCAGCGAGGGAGCCAACATGCCCTCCACCCCCGATGCCATCAAGGTGTTCCAGAAAGCCCGGCTCCTCTATGCACCCGGCAAGGCCGCCAATGCCGGCGGCGTGTCCGTGTCAGGTCTTGAAATGGCCCAGAACTCCCAGAAACTCAACTGGAGCGCCGAAGAAGTCGACGAGAAACTTCGCGGCATCATGAAGGAAATCCACAATCAGTGTGTGAAATACGGCACTGAGCCCGACGGTTACATCAACTACGTCAAGGGTGCCAACGTGGCCGGCTTCATGAAAGTTGCCAACGCCATGATGGCCCAGGGTATTCTCTGATTCTCTACATTCCTATCCTTCAAGGAGCGCCGCCCCCGCGACAACCGGGGAGCGGCGCATATTTTTCATATCTTCTGCACAACTGAAGTCACACGATTTTCGTGCCGACCCGGCGTCCCCATTGGGCAAGACGGAGGATGTTGGGGATTATGGTTTCGCCAAGTTCAGTAAGGCTGTACTCTACTTTCGGCGGTACAACCGGATACACCTCCCGGTGTATGACCCCGGCGGTTTCAAGATCACGGCATATCTGAGTAAACATTTTGTTGGAAATGTCGCCCTTTATCCTAAGGAGGCAGGTTATGACGGAGTGGAGATACACGCCTGTCACGGTTATCTGCTCAATCAGTTTGCGACTCCGGCTCAGAATCACCGCACTGATGAGTATGGCGGAAGTCGTGAAAACCGTTACCGAATCACGGTTGAAGTATATGAGGCTATCCGTTATGCCGAAGTGATGCCGGGAGCGGAATTAAAGTTAGTCGAAGGGGAAGACCACGGATTCACCAAGACGGCTGACCTGACGGCTGAATACATCGCCGGATGGCTGAAGAAACAAACCCGGTAATCAAAAAAACGGTACCTGCTTCAATCCTTAACTTTCCTGAGGTATTCCGATGGTGTCATACCCGTCTGCCTCTTGAACATGCGGCTGAGATGCTGGGGATATTCAAGCCCTATGTCATAGGCCACCTCCGAGATTGTCTTTCCTGCGGCAAGGCCGTTCTTAGCTTTAATGACGAGGTAATTTCTGATATAGATTCCTGCCGTGTCGCCGGTACTGCGCTTGATCAGGTCGCCGAGATAGTTGGGCGACATACACAAGCGGTCGGCAAGATACTGGATAGAGGGGATGCCGTGCTTAAGCTGAAGTCCGTCGGTAAAATAGCCGGCAAGTGCATCCTGAAAGCGCGCGAGCACATCGGAATTTTCTTTACGGCGGGTGAGAAACTGGCGGTTGTAGAATCTCTCGCAATATCTGAGCAACACGTTGATATAGCCTATTATTATTTCGTCCTGCTCGTTGTCATGTTCCTCCTCGGTTTCCCTCTTAATGGCCTTGAGCAACGAGACGATTATATCGTGTTCCTCCTTATTCATGTGCAGGCCCTCGTTGATGTGATAATCAAAGAAGGAATACTCGCGGATACGTTTCTCCAACGGGGTCCCATGCAAGAGGTCAGGATGAAATAGCAGAGCCCACCCCGAAATTGAAATGGTGTCACCGTCATCCTCCTTTCCACCTATCTGGCCGGGCGAGACGCATAGCAGTGTCGACTCCTTGTAGTCATATTTTCCACAACCATACTGCAGGTTTACCGTGTCATCGTCACGCAGAAAGATTGCATATACCCCGTAATTGTTAAGGCTCGACCTGATAGGCGACAAGGCATTGTAATCTATCACGCTCACGAGTCTGTGACGGTCGGTCTGACCGAGATAGGAGCTGTAATCTCCTGGAGAATTGACTTTGAGTATCTTCTTCATTTCATCTGCAAAGGTAGCAACAATTAATCTGATTTAAATTGCCTGTAGAATTTTTTTTTCGTGAAATTGGTTGAGAGTGCGTTGAAATTGATACACCTGATTGCGATTATTCTATTATTTTTGCATTATCGAATTTTCTGAAGAATAGAATTTGAATGACAACTAGTATATTGATGACATGAGAAGATGCTTCATTCTTTCAATAATTATGACATTAACACTTAGCATTATGGCACAGCAGAAAATAGTTCAGACCGCAGGTCGCAATCAGCTCGGAGAATTTGCTCCCGAGTTTGCTCATCTTAACGACGACATCCTTTTCGGCGAAGTATGGAGCCGCAATGACCTTCTTTCGTTGCGCGACCGTAGCCTCGTCACCATCACCTCGTTAATCTCGCAGGGAATTACCGATTCATCACTCACCTTCCATCTTCAGGAAGCTAAAAAGAACGGTATCACCCGCACTGAGGCCGCCGAAATCATCACCCATATTGCTTTCTATGCCGGATGGCCTAAGGCTTGGGCTGCTTTCCGGCTTGCAAAAGACGTGTGGAACGATGACATAAAAGGCGACGACGCTAAGGCTGAGTTTCAGAAGCAGATGATTTTCCCCATCGGCGAACCTAATACCGCATACGCTAAATATTTCATCGGTCAGAGTTATCTCGCTCCTGTCTCCACCGAGCAGGTTAAGTTCTTCAACGTGACTTTCGAGCCGGGCTGCCGCAACAACGGGCACATCCATAGAGCAACAAAAGGTGGCGGTCAGATGCTCGTGGGAGTTGCCGGCAGGGGGTGGTATCAGGAAGAGGGAAAACCTGCCGTGGAGATACTTCCCGGAACTGTAATCCACATTCCTGCCAACGTTAAGCACTGGCATGGTGCTGCCGCCGACAGTTGGTTCGCTCATCTGGCTTTTGAACTTGACGGAGAAAACACTTCCAACGAATGGCTCGAACCGGTGTCTGATGCCCAATACGACGCCCTGAAATAACCGGCATCGTGAAAGAGCTTATCCTCCTCCTGACGTTGATTGCAATGTCGGCGACCGTGCATACCAGGACTCTGGTGATAAAATACAGATACACCACTAATGTGGATAGCATCGTCGATGAGCTGCAGACTAATATGGAAAGGTGTATATAGATGTACGCAGCCAAAGCGTCAAGACAGTAAAAGTAATATTGTATTGAATTACATCATTGCTAATGTCAGGGTTATTCGCTAACTTTGTATTATGGAAGACTCAATATTTAGCCATAATGATATATTGCCTGATGATTTGAAATTTATTTCAGATCTTAAGGCTATTGTATATACAGCAAAGTCGAAAGCATACCAAGCCGCTGACCTCTATAATGTGGCAAGCAATTGGCTCATAGGTAGACGAATTGTTGAACAGGAGCAGAAAGGCAAAAGTCGTGCTCAATATGGTAAGCACATTATTTAAATTGCTTCAACAGCTCTTACCGAAGAGTTCGGGAAAAGTTATAGTCCTACACAAATACGAGATTTTCGAAAGTTCTATCTGAAATTCAATTATTTACCAATTCAGCAGACAGCGTCCGCTGAATTGGAATTGTCACACGTTCTTCCGGCAAATCTATCATGGTCGCATTATGAAAGATTAATGCGTATTGATAACGCGGATGAGAGGGATTGGTATATGCGCGAGGCCGCATACGAAGGATGGAGCGTGAGAACCTTGAATCGTAATATTGGGTCCCAGTATTACCATCGGTTACTCAAAACGCCGGAATCAAAACGTGGCGAAGTAATTGATGAGATGCATCGACTGACAACAGACTATCAGAAGGAGCGGCACCAGTTTATGCGTAATCCTGTTGTTGCCGAATTTCTTGGTTTTCCTTCGGATGCGGCGTACTCTGAATCTAATCTTGAGACTGCGATAATCGATCATCTTCAGAAGTTTATCATGGAGCTTGGTAAAGGATATGCTTTTGTTGCACGTCAGCAGCGTATCAAAACGGATATGGGCGAGTATTACATTGATCTCGTATTTTATAACTATATCTTAAAGTGTTTCTTGCTTATCGACCTTAAGACATCACCCATCACACATCAGGATTTGGGACAAATGGACATGTATATCCGAATGTACGATGAATTGAGATGTACTGAAGGAGATAATCCAACTATCGGATTGTTGTTGTGTTCCGAGACAAGTAAAGATTTGGCACGTTACTCAATCCTGAAAGATAGTAAACAGATCTATGCAGCTAAATATCTCACTTATCTTCCAACCAAGGAGCAACTTGCCACTGAAATAAATAAACAGAAAGAGATATTTGCCTTACAATCAGCGAAGAATGAGTCATTCTTATAAATACTTTTTTGCCATGTGTAAGAAGATTTCGAACATAGAACTGTTAGTGATACTTTTTGCCGCAGGCATAAGTGAATATGATGAAAAGAAGATGCAGAAGAATTAACGTTGATTTGTTGACTTGGTGAATTATTCGTACATTTGTAGACATTAACCATGATTCTACTTGATGTTACGATATATTCTCCCTCTATTTTTATTGACATCCCTGCACAGTGGCGCGGCAATCGTGAAGAAAGCCGACGCCACTCCCGTATCATCGGGGCTGGATGAACGCATTATCGCCGTGTGGCCGAGTCACGGGATTTACTACAATTCCGGCGAAGACAGGTGGAAGTGGCAACGGGCACGTCTCTTTGGCACAGTCGAAGATATTTATTCCCAGAGCTACGTCGTGCCGTTTCTGATCCCTATGCTCGAAAATGCCGGGGCCTATGTCCTGACCCCGCGCGAGCGAGATTACTGCACGACAGAAATCATAATAGACGGCGACGGCGGACTTAGTACCGGCCACTTCAAGACCCACAATAGCCATCACAATCACTGGACGACTTCGCAATCGCTCGCCGGATTCGCCCACCTCACTCCTACCCTCCGCAACGGTTATAATCCATTCAGGGCCGGAAAAGTGAAGGAGGTACGCGCCGGAAAAGATGAAACTGACTCTCCGCGCGCCGAGTGGTATGCATCCATCCCCGAAAGCGGAATGAAAGCCGTTTACATAAGTTACGCTTCCACCCCCGGAAGTGCCCGCGACGTGGTCTATCGCGTCAATTCAGCAGCCGGGAGCGAGGATTTCGTCGTGGACCAGCGCATG
The DNA here is from genome assembly GCA_964546905.1 of uncultured Staphylococcus sp. Classification (GTDB taxonomy): domain Bacteria; phylum Bacteroidota; class Bacteroidia; order Bacteroidales; family Muribaculaceae; genus Duncaniella. The sequence goes on along the minus strand of CAZJKU010000003.1, from coordinate 13,111 downwards.
GGGGGTGGCACATGGATATATCTCGGGACATTCTTCTTCAACGCCGGTGACGACGACCGGCCAAGGGTGGAGCTCATCGCATCTTCATCAACTCCAGGGGCTACGGTGACAGCCGATGCCGTGAAAATCGGAGGCGGCATGGGATCGGTGGAGCGCGGAGGGCGTGTCAGCAGCCATCCCCGCCGCAACGAAGGAGCCCGCTACTGGCTCCAGTGGGCCGGAATGCCCGACTCGGTTTACTCCACGACCGGTTTCACCGACGATTATGTGGATGATTACAAGTCGCGCGCGCTTTGGGTAAACTTCCTCTCGGGAGGATCGGCGCGTAATCCCTTGCAGGAGGGACTCGGAATACCTGTCGACCTTTCGCTTGCCTTTCATACCGACGCCGGTGTCACGACCGACGGCTCTACAATAGGGACCCTGGGAATAGTCAATTACGGAAAGCGCGACAAGCTCGGCGACGGCAGGCCACGCTCTGCTGTGGCCGACTATGCCGAGGCAGTGACATCGCAGATTGTAAATGACATCCGCGCCCTGTATAACGGGGCATGGTCGCAACGGCCCACCCGCAACAAGGCTTATCATGAAGCGGCGGCTCCGGTGGTTCCAGCCCTGCTCATCGAACTTCTCAGCCATCAGAATTACGATGACATGATCTATGGCCTTGACCCGGAATTCCGCTTTACCGTGGCAAGAGCCGTGTATAAGGGAATAGGCCGGTACCTTGCGGCGCGCGACGGCCGCCGGTTCACTGTCCAGCCCCTGCCGGTCAACAGTTTCAATATAGCCGGGAGCGGAAAAGATTATATCCTTTCATGGCAACCCACTGCAGATGCGCTCGAACCGTCGGCCCGTCCCGATTATTATATCGTAGAAGAGCGGGTGAACGATGGCCCGTTCACCGAACTTGCCGTGACTGACTCGCCTTGGATCACAGTGTCGCCCGACGATGACAGGATATATTCCTACCGCGTCAAGGCTGTAAATTCGGGTGGTATCTCATTCCCATCGGAGGTGTTGTGTCTCAGCAACCGTAGGACTGATGATCACCAGCAAGTACTGATCGTCAATGGCTTCACCCGCTTTTCAGGGCCTGACCTCATGCCCGGTGAAACGGGATTTGACTTCAGCAACGACCATGGAGTAGCGGCGGGAACTGATGCTTCATTCACCGGCGAGCAATATGATTTCACCCCCGGTCGCGAGTGGCTCAGCGATGATGCCCCTGGTTTCGGAGCGAGCCGGGCCGAATACGACAAATTACTCGTGACCGGCAACACGATGGACAATGTTTTCATCCATGCACGCGCCCTCCATGCAGCCGGAATACCGTTTATCTCCACAAGTCGTGAAGGGTTCACGTCCTCGATGCCTGAAGTCAAAATCGTCGATCTCATCCTCGGGAAGCAAAAAGAAATCCATACAGGTAACGCCCCCGGTGGCGAAAAGCGCAAAACGTTTACTCCCGCCCTGCAGAATGCCCTCAACCGGTTTCTTGACCGCGGTGGCCGTCTGCTCGTTTCGGGAAGCTACCTGTCGACCGACCTTGCCGAAAATCCTTATTCAGGTGATTCCCTAAAGCAGGCCGATATCAGTTGGCTTAAGGAAGCATTAGGTGTAGTCCATTCCTCGGCCAAGGCATCGGTAACCGGAGAAGTGAATACTGTAAAATCACCTTTCAGGTACTATACTGCCATTCCTCTCCGGTTCAATACTTCGGTCGCTGCTGAGATTTACCCTGTGGAATCGCCGTCGTCGTTCACTACGGCTCCGGGCGGAGCGGTGATAATGAGGTATACTGAAAACGGTTATCCTGCAGCGACGGCTATTGAAAAAGATGGCCATAAGGTGGTTGCCTTAGGGTTTCCTCTCGAAACGGTGACTAATACATCTGACCTTTCCGACTTCATGGCCGCAACCATGAAGTTCTTCAATGCCCCTGTTTCGCCCGTCACGGTCAAGGACAGTCCGGCTCCCGACCATCGTCCGAAGTCACCGGCCAAGACAAAAAAGAAATCAAAGACCAAGAAAACTAAAAAACGTAAAAGATAATTTACCGGCTTATGTCTACCTCACTATACACTGTCATAAAACTTCGCAGATGCGGGTCAGTAAGTTTTGAACCCCTTGCAGCGGATCGTCTTCACGGCCTGATGTCGACACCGGGCGTAGCTATGGTTTATTCTGACTATTTCATTAATGGCGAAAGAGTGAACCTTATCGATTGTCAGGACGGATCATTGCGCGACGATTTCGATTTCGGTTTTCTCGCAGCCGTAAGGACTTCACTTCTTCCCGACGGTTTCACTGCACCACGCAACAATATCGAGTGGTATCAACTCAGGCTGTCGCTCTCGCGCAAGGACTCAATAATCCACATTGCCGAGCCACTTTATTCAGTCGGCGATACGGCCGGAGGAAGTGACAGCCAGTTTGACTATGTCGATCCCCGCAACCGCGAATATCAGATTGAGATGGAGCGTATCTGCACCGAACACCTGAGAGAAATCGGTGCACTACTCACCTTTCCTCCCCGTGAAGCCGATATTGAGCAAGGCGACTTTCCGGTAGAGGCATCGGTAATCATTCCCGTGCGTAACCGAGTCACGACTATTGCCTCGGCAGTGGAGTCGGCACTAAGTCAGCAAGCGGAATTTGATTACAATGTAATCGTGGTGGACAACGGCTCGACCGACGGCACGCGCTCAGTGTTGCGCGGCATCACTGACCCGCGGCTTCACGTGATAGAAGTTGACCCCGGATATAACACTCCGGGAATAGGCGGGTGCTGGAACCGGGCGATTTTCAGCAGCCACTGCGGGCGGTTTGCCGTTCAGCTTGACAGCGACGACGTTTACAGCTCTCAATCCACGCTCGCTGCAATTGTTGACAAATTCAGGCAGGAACAATGCGGGATGGTAGTAGGAAGCTATACACTGACTGATTTTGACCTCAACGTGATCCCGCCGGGACTTATCGATCACCGCGAGTGGACACCGCTCAATGGCCGCAACAATCTGCTGCGTATAAACGGCATAGGTGCGCCCAGAGCTTTTTTCACCCCCGTGGCACGTGAGATCACCTTTCCCGAATCGAGCTATGGCGAGGACTACGCGATGGCTCTTGCCGTTTCGCGCACCTATAAGGTGGGACGCATCTTTAATTCGCTCTACAATTGCCGCCGCTGGCACGACAATACCGACGCGTCGCTCAACCGGGATGCAGTCAACCGCAACAATTACTACAAAGACTCATTGCGCACCCGTGAGCTCCACGCCCGCATTGCGCTCAACTCCACCCTGAAATGACCACTGAAGAAGCCGCCGCAATAATCTCCCGCCAATGTGAGGAATGGGAATTGTGTCGCCGTAACTATGCCGCGCTTGCCGGGGTTGAGTCAAGGCCTGTGCTTGATGAGAAAGGAAGTGTAATCACTACACTGCTGCACAATCCGGCACGCATACACTCGTCGGCAGCTCCCGCCGCCACCGAGCGACGTTGCTTCCTGTGCCGTGACAACCGCCCGGCCGAGCAATCGTTCATCGTGTCGGGTGACTATGAGATACTCGTAAATCCCTTTCCGATTTTCCCTATCCATTTCACGATTTCAAGCCTACGACATGAACCGCAATCCATCAGCGGCCATATACGGAACATGCTTGGATTTGCCGACCTCTTCCCTACACTGACGGTATTTTACAACGGCCCGAAATGCGGAGCGTCGGCCCCTGACCATCATCATTTCCAGGCTGCGGATTTCAGTCTTCTTCACCCCGAGTCACAGGGCTTAGTGACACCGTCTGATCACTCTATCGAGATTGCATCGACCGACGATGAAGAAATCGCCGCGATTTTTTCCCGGCTAATGCTATTACTTCCCGGCGATGAACCGGAGCCAATGATTAACCTTCTCCTCGACCGGCTCCCCGATGGCCGTAAATGCCTGTGTGTCATTCCCCGCCGCCGTCACCGTCCCGCTTGTTACGGCGATATCATAGTGAGTCCTGCCGCTGTGGAGATGGCAGGATACATGGTGACACCCCGCCGCGAGGATTTTGAACGTATCGATACCGCGCTTGCCCGCGAAATATTGGATCAAGTAACTTATTCACCTCTCGAAATCAACCGATTATGCAACCTGTTATAGCCGTAGGCCTCCTTCTCGAACCCTCCGTGACCTTCACCCTCACAGGCATCTTCTCAGCGCCGGGCCATCCCATCGTCACCGGACGCCAGGAAGTGACCCTCTCGTCATCGGGCATGGCACTGAAATGGAACGGAGAGACCCTCACTTCCCTGACATTGACCCCGACGAGCGACGACGGAGATTACTTTGAGATCGAAGGCGTGACAATAGGAGTGAATTTCCACTGGGAGCGCAAGGAATCCCAGCGGTTCCGCGGAGCCCTGCGCCTCGTCGTGGAGGCCGGCAAGATCAGGGCTATCAACGACATTGATGTGGAAGAATACCTTAAGAGTGTGATTTCAAGCGAGATGAGCGCGACAGCATCACTCAACCTCCTGCAGGCCCATGCTGTAATTTCCCGCAGTTGGCTCTTAGCTCAGATTTCAACACCGCGCGAAGTTGCTTCTTCGGCCATCATACGTGATCACGACGGTGAACGCATCCGTTGGTGGGACCGTAACAATCATCGGGGATTTGATGTGTGTGCCGACGATCATTGCCAGCGTTATCAGGGCATCACGAGGGTAACGTCGCCCAATGCCATAGGTGCTGTTACATCCACCCGTGGCAAGGTTTTGACTTTCAACGGCGAAATATGCGATGCCCGGTTCTCGAAATGTTGCGGCGGGATTATGGAGAGTTTCGAGACTTGCTGGGACGACACTCCGGTGGAATATCTCAAGCCGCTGAGGGATTATGTCGAAACTGTTCCGGTACCCGATGCCACTACACCGGCGGGAGCACGCAAGTGGATTGAAAGTTCTCCAGAAGCGTTCTGCAACACCACCGACGAGCGCATCCTCTCGCAGGTGCTCAACAATTATGACCGCGAGACCCCCGATTTCTTCCGGTGGGAGGTGTCATATACTACGGCCGAACTTACCGCACTGGTCAACCGGAATCTCGACGATGATCTCGGCGAAATATTCGATATCAAGCCGCTATCCCGCGGAGCCTCGGGCCGTATCAGCCGACTGGAGATAAAGGGCTCGAAAAAAACAGTTATAATAGGCAAAGAGCTGGAAATCCGCAGGGTGTTGTCTGATAGCCATCTCTACAGCTCGGCCTTTACAGTCCACCGTTCCTCGGGCCGCTTCACTCTGCGCGGTGCCGGTTGGGGTCATGGTGTAGGGTTGTGTCAGATCGGTGCAGCCGTGATGGGCGAGATCGGCTACACGTTCAGCGAAATCCTTGCCCATTATTATCCCGATACCGAAATCACCACGCTTTATTAAAAAGATGGAAACGTCGAAATCATCAACATCGCGCCGGTCACCGTGGACATGGGTCCCCTCACTTTATTTCGCCGAGGGACTGCCCTACGTCACTGTCATGACCATAGCCGTGATACTTTACAAGCGCCTCGGATTATCCAATACCGACATTTCCCTCTACACCGGGTGGCTTTACCTTCCGTGGGTCATAAAGCCGTTCTGGTCACCGCTCGTGGATATGTTTGGCACAAAGAGAGGGTGGATTGTGGTGATGCAGCTGCTTATCGCCCTGTCACTTTCGGCGGTGGCCCTGACACTACCCGTCGGCGGAACCCTCGCCGCATCACTCGCCTGTTTTTATCTCGTGGCTTTCTTTTCGGCCACCCACGATATTGCAGCCGACGGTTATTATATCCTTGCCCTCGACACTCACGACCAGTCGCTCTTCGTGGGCATCCGCTCGACATTCTACCGCGTGGCTACCGTAGCCGGTCAGGGAGGAATCGTAGTCGCCGCCGGATTGCTTGAAAACTATACAGGCTCGGTACCTACGGCATGGGAATGGGTATTCTATGGCCTTTCTTCCATTTTCCTGTTGATGTCGCTCTATCACTTTTTCGTGCTCCCCGACGCATCACGGCATCCCGGCGGAAAGCCGGCAGATAAGCCCTCGGTAAAGGAATTCTTCAATATTTTCAAGAGATTTTTCCTGCGTCCCGGAGTTGTTCAGGCCATTGTCTTCATGCTCGTCTACCGGTTGCCCGAGGCAATGCTCGTGAAACTGATAAGTCCGTTTCTGCTCGATCCTCACGAGGCCGGCGGCATGGGACTAACTACGGCCCAGGTAGGTCTGACCTACGGCACGATAGGAATAACCGGACTGACCATAGGCGGCATCATAGGCGGTATAACCGTGTCGCGCGGAGGCCTGAAAAAATGGATGAAACCTATGGCATGGAGCATGTCGCTCACGTGCCTGACATTCCTGTATCTGAGCCTTCACACCGGGGTATCAATCGCAGTGATCGACGCTTGTGTGTTCATCGAGCAGTTCGGTTACGGCTTCGGCTTCACGGCCTATATGCTATATATGATATACTTCGTCAGAGGCGAAGACTCAACAGCCCACTACTCGATTTGTACCGGCTTTATGGCCCTGAGCATGATGCTCCCCGGCATGGCCGCCGGATGGATTCAGGAACACGTGGGTTATCCTGTCTTCTTTACAATCACCATTGCCTGCTGTATCCTGACGATTGCAGTGGCTTCAATGTTAAAAATCGACCCTGAATACGTTAAGAAATGAAACGCATAGGCATCCTGACCATTCTTATATCTATTTCTCTATTCCTCAACGCCCAGGTCACTCCCGGTATCGAGAAACTTGAGGATATGGATTTCGCTCCCTTGAAAGGCAAGCGCGTAGGACTCATCACCAATCCTACGGGCGTGGACCGCACGCTGCGCTCCACTATCGACATTCTCCACGAGGCGCCTGAAGTGGAACTCGTTGCTCTCTTTTCCCCCGAGCACGGCATACGCGGCAACGTGGCCGCCGGCAACAGTGTGGCCGATGAAACCGACCCGGTCACCGGTATAAAAATCCATTCCCTCCACGGGAAGAATCTCGCCCCCACTCCCGAGATGCTCAGAGGCATCGATGTGATGGTCTATGATATTCAGGATGTTGGCAGCCGCTCCTATACCTATGTCTCAACGCTTGGCCGCTCGATGGCCGCATGTGCCCGCGCGGGGGTTGAGTTCATGGTCCTTGATCGTCCCGACCCTTTAGGCGGACTGATAGTGGAAGGGCCGGTCGTGGCACAAGGTGAGGAATCATTTGTGGGCCAATACCCTATTCCCTACATTTACGGTCTTACACCGGGAGAACTTGCCCGGCTGCTCGCGGGTGAAGGGATGCTCGGTAGCGGTAATAATCCGCGTCTCACTGTCATTGAAATGGAAGGATGGCAACGTGACATGACCTATGCCGACACCGGACTTCCATGGGTGCTCCCCTCTCCCAATATCCCGACTATGGAGACGGCTTTCTATTATCCGGCCACGGGTATCGCGGGCGAACTCGACGGACTCTCCATAGGCATCGGTCACACGCTTCCGTTTCATCTCTACGCCGTGCCGGGTACTGACGGCATCGAACTTGCCCGGCGGCTCAACGCTTTAGAGATTCCCGGCGTTGCGTTCCGCCCCATCACTTTCAAGCCGGGTTACAGCAAACATGCCGGGACGAACCTTTCAGGCGTAGAGGTCTACATAATGGACCCTGAGATAGCTCCGCTTACCCTCATCAACTTCTATCTTCTTCAGGAGACCGAAGCAATGCGACCGGGGTTAAGACTGCTCGATAAGGAGAAACCCGCGCGGTTATCGATGATGGACAAGGTGATCGGCGACCGAAGGGTAAGACAGCAATTCAGCCGCCGTTACCGCGTAGACGACATATTGACATTGTGGAACAAGGACGTGGAAACATTCACGGCCACCAAGAAAAAATATCACCTGTATTGATCAATACCAGCTTATACCGCGGCTGATCGATGACCGCTTGTCATACTTGACATCCGAAAGCATCGACGACTTGACGGCAATATGGAAATTGTAGCTCTTGTAAGGCCCAACGGGTACGAAACTTGCCGACATAGTGAAGCAGTGAAGATCGCGCGAGATGTTGCAGTTCATGTAAGCGAGCTTGTGGGTATCGAAATTATAGCTTGCCGAGAAGCCGATGTTCCAGTTCTTGGTCGGACGGATGTTGCCCGAGAAACTAAGGTTCTGGGTGAAGCGGCCGTTATACTCCATCTTCTTGTAATTGAATGATCCGTAACCGTAGCTTACGGAGTAATTCACCGTAAGGCTCCACGGGAATTCCCACTTCATGTATCCGTCGGGACCGAAAGAATTATCTTCATTTTCAGTCGACTCCTGAGAGGGTCGTGAAGAGAAATCAGAGGTCTCGGCAGCAAACTGCTGGTCCTCACTCTGAGCCTTCTTGCCCGTATTTTCTTTTTTCTTACGGAATGTATCGTTATTGAACGTGTAGCTGAACGACGTGCCGGTACTCGACAGTCTTCCCAGTCCCTTTCCGGCCTCAAGACGGGTGCGGTTGACACGCACCGGAGTGCCCGAGGCATTGAGGGCATAGGTATACACGTCCCAGGTCGCATTGAGGTTAAGGTTGAAATTCTTAGTAAGCCTCAGCAGGAGCGAGGTGTTGATATTACTCCAGTTGAGTGAGTCGGCAGCGAAGTTATAACTCTGCGACACGGTGAAATTCTCAATGAGCGAGATTTTCTTTTCGCCGATCGAATCGTTGTCAGTCTTCACCTTCATTTCCACGTTGTTGGAAAGAGATACCGATACCGATCCGTTCTTGCCCTGTCCCGGCACGCCGAAAAGTGAATTGGGGAAGTAGGAATATGTGCGGGTCTGCGGATTACCCTCGGCATCGGGATACTGATAGTGACCGTAATATCCGAAAAACGATGAGCCGAAGTCAGGAGCCGCGTTAAATGAAATGGTGGGCGTGAACACGTGGCGTATCATCTTCACCTTGTCGCCGAGAAACGGCAGCGGTTGATAAAAGCCGTAGAGTTTGGTGTCGAGTGACACTGACGCTGAGAAGTCCCACACGTTGTAGAAACCGTAGGTGGTATCGGCAACTTCAGCCGACGCGTTGGGGTCCCACTGGCGTCGCACCTTATTGGTATACATTCGGTCGGTCAGCGATACCGAGGGGGTTATATTGATGTATTTCAACACGTTGAATGTAGCCGAAATAGGGAGCGAGTGTTTCATTCCGTTACGCCAGTCCTTGATGAGGCTCTTCTTCAGAAACTGGTCCTGATTGGCGGTGAGTGAATTGTTGAACTGACCCGAATAGCTTATCTTGATTTTCTCATACCACTTCTCGTCGCCTACACGCTTCTTGCGCTTGAAGGGATATAACTGCGACATTGTCAGCGTGAAGTTGGGAAAAGCGACCGAGAGCGTTGAGTCCTGAGTGCGCTGCGAAATATTGGCGGTGGCCGAGAGCGACCACTTGGAACCGGGGAAGCGGTAGGTCATGTTGACCGTACTGCTCTTGGTATTTTCGGTAAAGGCGTTGGAATAATATGAGTTAAGGTCGTTGCGGGTATAGCCGCTCGTGGTGAAGTTGACACTTGCCGAGAGGGTCATGTTGGGATTGAACTTCGCGTCCTGAGTGTGACTCCAGAGCAACTGGAAGTTGGTCATCTTGGCATAGTCGGGCATCCCTTTCTCACCGTCGATGGTAGTCAGGTAAGAAAAGTTGAAATTACCGGAATACTTGTATCGCTTGTTGTAATTTGACACCGCCGAGATGCCCCACGAACCCTTCGTGTAAAGTTCGCCCGTCAGGGCCACATCAATATTATCGTTGATCGCGAAATAGTATCCGCCGTTGCGCAGATAGAATCCGCGGTTATAGTCGTCGCCCACGGTGGGGATGATCACACCCGACGAATACTTCGACGAGAACGGAAAATAACCGAATGGCAGCGCGATGGGAAGCGGAAGTCCGGCAAGCACCATGTAAAGCGGACCGGAGACCACATCATGCCCGGGGCGGAGCTTGGCTTTTGTGAGTTGAAACCAGAAGTGGGGATGCTCATGGTCTTCACAGGTGGTATACTTTGCATCCTCGGTGAAAAATGTATTTTCGTCTACTTTCTTCGTGCGGCCTCCCGTCACATATCCTTCGCCCTGCTGGGTTATCACGTCGGTGATATAACCGTAGCCGGTCCCGAAGTTGTAGCTCATTGTCTTAGCCTCGTAGCTGGTGCCGTCCTCCTCAAATACCGGAGTGCCTATGACTTCCCCTATCGAGTCGACGGCGCCCACGGCATTTACCGTGTTGTTGCGGAGGTCAATGCTGACCACCGCGGCATCGAGCTTGATGTTGCCGTAGGTCACGCTGCTTTCTCCATACATGTAGGCTGAATCAGTGCCGACGAGCACGAGGGAGTCCTTAGAAGAAAACTCAACCTTATTGTCGAGATCCACCTTAGAGCGCACGATCCTGACACCCGTGGGGGGCGGGGAAATGCGTCGCCGCGACAATCCGCGACTGGCAGCCGACGGTGCACGCAACAAGGAATCAGGCTCGGTGACCCGGGCAATGGTATCGACCGCGACAGTATCGGCAGTCACTGAATCCACAACCACTGAATCGACCGTATCGGCAGGGACCATATCGAGAGGCAGCCGGGGTTCTTCCCCGACAGCGGATGCCCGTCCGAATCCGGCCACAGATACGGCACTGAAAAAAAGCAACAACAATATATATATATGAGAATTTCTCAATTTCGATAAAAATCAAGGGAGATGGCATCCCCCGCAAAAACAGCCACAAAGGTAGGTATTTCCCCGCAATTCTCAAAAACGAGACACAAAAGTGATGATTAATTAATGTAAAATTAGCATTTGAAATCGTTTTTAGCTAATTTTGCAACCCCATTGCGGAAATTACACCAGTAAGAAACCTATTCCATTTCCCGATCATGGATTCAAATAATCTCGAACTCATCCTCATCACTCTCGCCGGTCAGGACCACCCGGGCGTCACGGCAGCCTTTACCGAAATCCTCGCCCGCTACGATGCCGGAATACTTGACATAGGTCAGGCCGACATACACCACACCCTTTCTCTCGGATTCCTCATCAAGACTCGCTCGGAGGTTTCGGGCGACATAATGAAGGAGCTGCTGTTCAAGGCCACGGAACTTAACATCAACATCCGTTTCGCTCCGGTCAGCCTTGAGGAATACGAGCAATGGGTAGGCCGTCAGGGCAAGCACAGGTGGATAATTACGCTCCTTGGCAGGAGATTGAAGGCAAGCCAGTTTGCCGACGTGTCCCATGAAATCTTCAAGCAGGGCCTCAACATCGACGGCATCCAGCGATTGACAGGCCGTATGCCCTTGGGCGAGGAAGAGCAGCCGCTGGCCAAGTCGTGTGTGGAGTTTTCCGTGCGCGGTACCCCGGCCAACTATTCCGAGATGCAGAAACGCTTCATGGTGCTGTCGCAGGAGGAAGACTTTGACATATCGGTTCAGGAAGACACCATGTACCGCCGTTGCCGCCGGTTGATATGCTTCGATATGGACTCTACGCTGATCGAGACTGAGGTAATCGACGAGCTGGCCATCCGTGCCGGCGTGGGCGACAAGGTCAAGGAAATCACCGAGCGGGCCATGCGCGGCGAGATTGACTTCTGCGAGAGTTTCAAGGAGCGGGTCGCCCTCTTGAAAGGTCTCGACGAAAGCGTCATGAAGGAGATTGCCGAGAACCTGCCCATCACCGAGGGTCTCGGCCGACTGATGGAGGTGCTGAAACGCGCCGGATTCAAGACCGCCATCCTGTCAGGTGGTTTCACATATTTCGGCAACTATCTGAAACAGAAGTTTGGATTTGACTACGTGTATGCCAACGAACTTGAGATCGTCGACGGCAAACTCACCGGAAATTACGTGGGCGATATTGTCGACGGAAAGCGCAAGGCCGAGCTGCTGAGACTGCTTGCTCAGGTAGAGAACGTCAATATAGCGCAGACTATTGCCGTGGGCGACGGAGCCAACGACCTGCCTATGCTCTCCACCGCCGGACTCGGCATCGCCTTCCACGCCAAGCCCAAGGTCAGGAACACCGCCAACCAGTCCATCTCCACAATAGGACTCGACGGCATCCTTTACTTCCTCGGATTCAAGGACTCGTTCATCAGCTGACTTCAAGCGAGCCTCGATAACATTTTTTTGCACAAAAACTGCCGAATAGCTAATAAAATATAAAATAAAATCGCTAAATTTGCAGCGAATTTTCATCGACACGTTCAAATCCATAGAGCAGGTACAGAAAACATGAAACTATTACAGCAGAAACTTGCAAAATACACCGCACCACAGGAAGCTAAAGCAGCCGGAGTATATCCTTATTTCCGCGCGATTTCCTCGGAGCAGGACCCCGAAGTAATCATTGACGGACGTAAAGTGCTGATGTTCGGCTCTAACTGCTACACGGGCCTCGTCAACGATCCCCGCATCAAGGAAGCCGCAATCGAGGCAACCCGCAAATACGGCACAGGTTGCGCCGGCTCACCGTTCCTCAACGGTACGCTCGACCTTCACAAGAAACTCGAAGCCCGTCTGGCCGAATACACCGGCAAGGAAGACGTGATGATCTACTCCACCGGCTTTGAGGTGAATCTCGGTGTAGTTTCCACCCTGACAGGCCGCGAGGACTATATTCTATGGGACGAGCAGGATCACGCTTCAATCATCGAGGGCCGCAGATTGTCGTTCAGCCAGCAACTCAAGTACAAGCACAACGACATGGAGTCGCTTGAGCGCCAGCTTCAGCGCTGTGACCCCGACAAAGTGAAACTGATCGTGACCGACAGCGTGTTCTCGATGGAAGGTGACGTGGCCGACGTGAAAAAGATCACCGAACTCGCCAAGAAATATGATGCTTCAGTGATGGTCGACGAGGCCCACGGCATAGGCGTGTTCGGCCCCGGCGGTCGCGGAGTGTGTCACCACTACGGCGTAGCCGGCGATGTGGATCTCCTCATGGGTACGTTCTCCAAGTCATTTGCATCGCTCGGAGGCTTCATAGCCACCGACAAGGAAATCACCAACTTCCTCCGCCACCACTCCCGCTCCTACATCTTCAC
>CAZJKU010000002.1:0-148247 GCA_964546905.1 uncultured Staphylococcus sp. | reverse complement strand
CCATGGTCTGGGCATATATATAATAGTGTTCCTTGTCGTCCTGCACCAGCCAGCCCTCGCGCTGGAAGGCATTGAAATTCTCGACGGCCTTGTCGTAGACCTCCGGGGCGTGTTCGTCCTGCCCGGGGGCGAAGTCAATTTCAGGCTTAATAATGTGGTAGAGCGATTTGGGGTTGCCTTCGGCCTCGGCACGCGCTTCCTCGCTGTTGAGCACGTCGTAGGGGCGCGAAGCCACTTCTTCTACCAGATGGCGCGGCGGGCGCACGCCGCGGAACGGTTTAACTTTTGCCATGGTTATGGATTATTTGGTAAGTTGTTTTGTAAGGATTAAACATTGCTCCATGCGCTCGGGTTCAGGCGTTGATGCGGGCTGCTATATACGATACCATTTCTGCCGGTTCTTCACATCCGAGCACATACTTCCTGCCATTCCTGAGCACCACGAGGAAGCAATCGGAGGCTTTGCCATAGTAGGCGAAGTAGCGGCCGATATCGCCCTCGCGGAACAGGCCCCAGTAGCCCATGAAGCCACCTGAACCGCACACACGCACGGCCCCCATCGTGGGCTGAAAGAGTTTCACCGACGCTATGTCGCGCAACGGAATGCGATGGCGCTTGACGGCGCTAACGACAGTGACATTCTCGTCGTCGGCCGCAATGGCCAGCGGAGCGTAAAAGAGTGTGGAGGCTATAAGGATAACAAGAATTGCCAAAAGAACATAGAGTCCCCACGGCTCGTGGCGCATATACACGCATCCGGCGATTGTGCCGGCGAGCAATACAGCGGTGAGAACCCACGAAAAACTGCTGCTACATACTTTCTTCTTCATAACACATAAATAATGTTGCAAATATAACTTTTTTATTCAACATATCGCAACAAGGCGGCACATAAAAAAACCGGTTTCGCACAACTGCGAAACCGGCCTTAACTACAAAAATGGAACTGCACCCAAAAGTGCGTTGTATTTTTATTTGAGGGCGTCCTTGACTGCGTCGTTGGGCACCATCTTCTCCTCGAAGACGTAGGCACCGGTCTTGGGCGACTTCACCATTTTGATAACCTTGCTGTAGGTGCGGCCTTCACCCTTCTGGAGCGAGGCGACGGTTTTCTTTGCCATATCGTAGGGTTATTATTTGATTTCTTTGTGAACGGTTACGCGCTTAAGGATGGGGTTGTATTTCTTAAGCTCGAGTCTCTCGGTGGTGTTCTTGCGGTTTTTGGTGGTGATGTAGCGGGAGGTACCGGGCATACCGCTGGCCTTGTGTTCGGTGCATTCGAGAATTACCTGCACGCGATTGCCTTTTGCTTTCTTTGCCATAGTTTAGAATCCTATAACTTTAATGTCCTTGTCTGTTAAATAACCCTTTTCGGCAGCCTGCATCATGGCAGCGTTGAGGCCGAGCTTGTTGATGGTGCGCAGACCGGCAGCGCTTACGGTGAGAGTAATCCAGATGCCCTGCTCTACCCAGTAGAACTTCTTGCTGAAGAGGTTGACGTTGAATTTGCGCTTGGTGCGGCGTTTCGAGTGCGAGACGTTGTTGCCGGTGAGCGCCTTCTTGCCCGTGATTTGACAAATCTTTGACATGGCTGTTGTGGTTTATCTTATTTCGTTTTTCCTTTTTATAGAAGCATTTGAGGCCGCCATCTCAGTTCTCATATCGCAGCAGAGCGCATCATTCTCTGCGGCTTTTTAGGAGGAGCCACAAATTCAGAGTGCAAAGTAACTCATTTTTCGGCAATCTACCAAATATTTCAAAAACTTTTTCAATAATTTTCGGGTAATTTTCGCCCGCTCCCCTTCACATGTAAATATTCAGCTATTAGGTATATAATATGAAAGACTCGCGCAGAGGCGCAGAGAATTATATAATTAACTGGCAAACAAACCAATGCACCTGACGCGCCGGAGCGCGCCCCGCGGACGGGATGATATAAAGGAGGCCATTTTCACAAACGGCCTCCTCTCGGTTTTGGAATATAATAACAGTATTTATTTCTTCGTCACTTTAGCCGAATTTTGGTTTGACGGCCACTGCTTCTGCATCATTCCGCCCCAGGAAACCCAGTCGTTGAACTGCGGGTAGGCATCGGAAATGACGGTTCGCTCGGTGGGCCATTCCCAGTCGCCGGGCACGAGGAAAATCTGCGGAGCCACCTGTCCTTCGGCTGAGTTGGGAGCGCCTAATACGAATATACCCTGTCCGCGGGTGAGGTCTACTTCCTGGAAGTCCTTGCCGCTGTCGAGGCTCAGGGTGTTTTCCTTGTCGACAATAACGGCGAAGCCATACAGTCCGTAACCATTATTGGGGAAATAGCTGGCCTGCGGATTTTTGTAGTTGTTGCCCATATTGTAATCCACCGCGATGTTGAACACCGCGGGCTTGGCTTTGAAGCTCGAGCGCTTAGCACCGGTGTTTACCATCTGGGTGTACGACGATGCTCCCAGCCAGCTGTGGAATTCTTTGCCTATAATGTAAGTGGCAGCTTTAGGCTTCTGCGACTGGCTTGCCTCGCCGATAAGGGCGTTTTGCAGGCTGTACCAGTCGTCGTCGGAGGCTCCGCTCACGGCCGGCAGCTGCATGGCATTGATATAGAAAGCCGCATAGATGGGCATCGTGCCGCCGGCAGCCATGGGGGTGACTGTGATTTCGCGCACGGAAGCGGCATCGAGCGGGCCGTCTACATTGGTGGCCACGGCATTCTTGTTGGTGGAATTCAGGTTCACGATCACGTCGGTGAACTGGAACACGGCGTCGTTGAAGTCCCAGTCGTCGGTGGAACCCAGGTCTTCGGCGGCCATGGTCCAGACGAAGGGCTCGGCCTTTTCTTCGTGCACGTAGCAGAAATCGGTCTGGTCGTCGTTGACGGGCACCACGAGCAGCAGCACGTCGGCATAATCGCGAGCGGTGCGGTCGCCGGCCTGCGAGGGCTCGGAGTCGAATGCAAGGATGAACGAGCCGGAGCGTTTGATTTCTTGGAATCCGTTGCCGCCGAGCAGCGATCCCAGGCCTATGTCGTAGTGATTTTCGCGCACCAGGAAGGTCTTGTCCGGAATCATCGTGCGCTTGGTGCTCACGCAGGCGAAAAACAGATTCTTGAGCTGTTCGTCGTAGTACTTGCCATCCCACATATATCGGGCCATGTGGGGCACCGAGTAGCTTTCGTTCGTGCCTCCGTGGCTGGTGAGATAGAAGCCTATGGCGTTCTTGCCGAATTTATGTTTGGTGAAATCCTGCGTGCCGGCAGAAGTGCCCTGGAACGAATAGCGCTGGTCGTCGAAAGTAATCTTGATACCGGCGCTGAGCACAGTGCCGGGGCAATTGGGGTCGTAGGCCTGCTGGAACGAGCCGTCGTCGAAGGTGAACAGAGTCTTGGGGTCGAGCACTTCCACGTCTTCCTTGCTGCGCTTTGCATCGGAATAGCCAAGCC
The DNA here is from genome assembly GCA_964546905.1 of uncultured Staphylococcus sp. GTDB lineage: Bacteria > Bacteroidota > Bacteroidia > Bacteroidales > Muribaculaceae > Duncaniella. The sequence goes on along the minus strand of CAZJKU010000002.1, from coordinate 144,814 downwards.
ATGGGAAGGGATGGGTGGCATCGGTGAGTTGCTCGGCGGGATGACCCACGGGGTTGTAGTTGCGGTCGAAATAGGCGCGCCAGTTGTTCACGGTATAGGCTCCGGTTTCCGACGGCTTCAAGGGGTCTTCCTTCGACTGGCACAAGAATACTTCATAGTCTTTCACGCCATTGCGCGCCTGCCACCAGATGGGGAAGATGTAGTAGGACATATTGTGGCTGTGTCCCTTCCGGGTGTCGCCGTCGCCGATAGCGGTTTCGCCCCAGAACACCTGCTCGTTGAAGCCTTCATGGTAGTCGATGCTTCCGTCCTTGCCCTTTCGGTACCAATAGTCTGTGTTGTCGGCTCCTATGGGGTTTGCAGCGAAATATTCGGGAAGCAGGTCGGCCGGGTCAAACACGAGGTAAGGACCGTCTTCACTGCTCTCTCCATTGAATATTATGCCTGAGTTGTCGAAGGTGTGTGCACCGTAGTCGCCGTAACGGCTGCCTCCGGCTGCTATCTTGTCGATGTCGACGGTCTGATCGGTGGTCACGGTCACGGTGCCGCCATCGGTGGTGATATACAGTGTCTGCACGTTGTTGGGAATCGTCACGGGCAGGGCGTGGAGGCCCGGAGCAACGTAAAGATCGGCGAAGAGATAGCGCTTGCCGTCGTAGTCGGCCGTTACGCGCACGTGTCCTCCGCAAGCGGTTTTCACCTTGAGGCCGGCGGAAGTGGCCATTGCAAAAGAGTGCCCTTCGGGCGGAACTCCGAACTGCTTTACAAATTCGCGGTTGTAAATCTCGGTGGTAGAGGGCTCCAGGGGCTCGTCGTTAGAGCAGGATGCTAATACCCCCCCCCATTGCTATTGCACTCATAATTAGCGCATTACATATTCGCATGATAGATGTGTGTGTTGGGGTTAAGGTTGATATACAAATGTTGTTGCGCAAAGATAATAATTATTTTCAGGACAGCAAAATAAATACGCTTAAAAAAAGTGCGACGCGTGCCCGCCGGCTTGGTGCCGCGGCGGCGTCAGCATTTGGCGGAAGCGCAGCGGCGCCCCAGGCTGTCGCTGAGCCAGAGGCCGGCCATGATGAGGGCACAGCCGAAGTAGCCTACGAGCGACACACGTTCGCCCAGCCACACGGCCGACACCACCAGGGTGACAATGCTCTGGAAGTACAGATAGTTGTTGCTCTTGACTGCTCCGAGGCTCTTGATGCTGCGGGCCCACATGATGTAGCCCACCACCGACGCACCAATGGCCAGGAACAGGAGGTTGCCCAGCACCACGGGCCGCTCGACGATGCTGCTTATCGACGTAGTTTCGGGCTCGAAGAGCACGAAGGGGATAGCCGTGACCACGCCCCAGAAGAATGTCTTGCGGGTGACGAACCAGGCGTCGTAAAAGACGTTAAGGCGCCTGAGCACCAGCGAATATATGGCCCAGCTCAGGGCCGCGGCGAGCGACAGGAAGTCGCCTAAGGGACGTATCTCAGGGTTGAAACCGCTGTTGAATATCACGCACGCCACACCGGCGAAAGCCACGAACGACCCGAGCACGACGCCTTTATTGGGCCGCTCGGCCTTGTAGAGTAGCGCCACAAGGAACACCACAATCAAGGGCGAAGTGCTCGTGAGGAGCGACACATTGCTCACGAGAGTGTACTCAAGGGCCGTATTCTCGGCTATGAAATAGATGCTGCCGGCGCACAGACCGCACACGGCAAAGAGCATCTCGTCGCGCCACGAACGGCTGAGCAGATGCTTGTGGCAGATGCACAGCACCAGGATGTAGGCGATCACAAAGCGGTAGATATACACCTCCACCGGGTTCATGCCGTTTTCAAGAAGAACCTTGGTGGAGACAAACGACACACCCCACATCGACACCGCCAGCAGCGCGCCGAGATGGGCCAAAATCATGGCATGACGCGGTTTCAGAGGCGAAGAAGAGCGTTTTGTGGTTGTTTCGGGCGACATATACTATAGCCGTTTTGCATGTGTTTTGTGCGAGTGGGTATGCAAAATTACTATAAAAAAACGTCAAAGGCAAAACTATTACGGGGATATATTTGTATATTTGTAGAGATTTTGAGCCTAAAATATTCATAACCACTAAAAAAAGAATCGACATGAAACTTATCAAGATTGCAGTGATAGCCCTGCTGGGCACCACCCTCCTCGTGGGTGAGACAGCCTGCTCGTCCATGAATCAGACAGGTAAAGGCGCCCTCATAGGCGGTGGCGGCGGCGCAGCCCTCGGTGCCGGTCTCGGCGCCATCATCGGCGGCGGCAAGGGTGCCGGTATCGGCAGCGCCATTGGTGCAGCCGTGGGTGCCGGCGCAGGCGCGCTCATCGGCCGCAAGATGGACAAGCAGCAGCAGGAGCTGGAGCAACAGCTGGCCAACCAGGCCAAGGTGGAGCAGACCACCGACCAGAACGGCCTGCAGGCTATCAAGGTGACCTTCGACGGCGGCATCCTCTTCCCCACCAACGGCACCACCCTGAGCGCACAGGCCCAGGCCGACCTGAGCCGCTTTGCCGTGAACCTCAAGAACAACCCCGGCACCGACGTGCAGGTCTACGGGTTCACCGACAACACCGGCTCGCTGGCCGCCAATGAAAAGGTTTCGACCGGACGCGCCGACGCCGTGCTCCGCTACCTCGTGGACAGCGGCATCTCCCCCACCCGCGTGCGCGCCCAGGGCATCCCCATGGCCGACTATGTGGCCAGCAACGAGACAGCCGCCGGCCGTGCCCAGAACCGCCGCGTGGAAATCTACATCACGGCCTCGCCCGAGATGGTGCAGCAGGCCCAGGCAGGCACCCTGCAGTAATTCAGTTATAAGTACACACAAAAAAAGCCCCGCGATTTCTTCCGGAATCGCGGGGCTTTTTTTGCGTACTATACGGTCAAGTCAGCGGCCGGTGCGGTAGAATTCCACCACGCGGGAGCGGAGGATGCTCTCGTAGCGGGCCTGCACGAGCTCCGAGCGCGAGCGGAACCATGCGCTCTTTGCCTGCTCGAACTCCGTGGCGTTGGCCCGGCCGTAGCTATACTTTTCGGCCACGGCATCGAGGGCAGCCTTGGAGGCGCGGGCCGCCACCTCGCCGCTCTCCACCTTGCGCAGGGCTGCGAGGGCCTGGCTGTGGCTCTGGCGTATATTCTGATAGAGCTGCATGCGGGCATCGTCGAGGCGCAGCTCTGCCGTGATCTGCGACGCCTTGGCGCGGCGCACGGCATTGCGGGTGCCGAAAGCGTCGAAAATGGGGATGCTGAGGCTGAAGCCCAGCGACTTACTGAAATTATCGCGCATCTGGTGGCCGAAGGTGTCGCCGGGGATGCCGCTCACGGTGTAGTAGTTGCTGCCCAGGCCGGCCGAGAAGGAGAGCGTGGGCATGTAGCCGGTGCGAGCGAGCGACACATTGCCGGCAGCGGCCTGCACGTTGAGGGCGGCGGCCTGCACGCCGTGGTTGCAACGCAGAGCCGAGGCGTAGACATAGTCCACATCGGGGAGCGGGGGCACCTGCATGTCCACCGGGGCCACGTCGAAGCCCTCCATGTCGTCGAGCTGCAGCAGGCGGCACATGGCCACGAGCGCCAGCTGCCGGTCGTTCTCGGCGTTGACCTGCGTGAGCTCGTCGCGAGCTGCCTGGGCCTCCGCCTCGAGCACATCGAGCTCCGGAATCTTGCCGGCATCGAGGAGCGTGCGGCGGCGCTCAAGCTCGGTACGCGACAGCGCGGCCTGGTCGGCGGCCACCTCGAGCATCTCGCCGCAATAGAGCACCTGCAGGTACTGGGCCATCACGTTGAGCGTGACATCGTCTTTCGTGGCCTCGTGCTGCTCCAGCATGGTGCGCAGGGCAGCCTTGGCGTATTCCAGCCGGCGCACGCCTGCGAGGCCCTGGAACAGGGGCATGTTCAGCCCCACGTTGAGCCCGAAGTTCTGGGTGTTGCGGTTGGCATAGGTATTGTCGGCCGTGAGACCGCGGCCGAAGGCGAAGTTGTACGACGCTCCGGCGCCCACCGAGGGCAGGAAGCGGTCCTTGGCCTCGGTCACGCCATACTCGGCGTTGAGACATTCCACACTGCTCATGCGCACGTTGATATTGTGCTCGTGGGCGTAGTTGATGCAGCTGTCGAGGCTCCACTGCCCCGCGGCGGCTGTGCCGGCCACTGCTGCGCAGCACAGAAGAAGTATAGCTCTCATGGCCGTCATTCGGTTATTTTCGCGCCGCGCACGCGTGCTAAGCTGTCGATTCCGTTCTTGATCTCGAGGCGGATGCCGTCGCCCAGACCCGTCTCCACGGCCACGCGGTTCCACTTCTGGCCGGCGGTGGAGTCGGCCAGGCAGTACACGAAGGTGCTGTCGCCGGCATATTCCACCACGCTCTCGGGCACTGTGAGCACGCCGTTGACACTGCGCAGCGTCACGGTGGCGTTGGCCGAATAGCCCGCGCGCAGGCCGTTCTCGGGCAGGTCGCTCAGGGCGGCCTTGATTTCAAAGGTATTGGCACCGTTGGCACTCGAGCCTTTGGGCGATATATACTCGATTATGGCCGAAGGATGCTCGTCGGGGAGCGCGCCTATGGCTATGCTCATGGGCATGCCCACGGCCAGCTGGCCCACCTCGGTCTCGTCCACGTTGCCGCGGAATATCAGGTTGTTCATGTCGGCCACGGTGGCTATGGTGGTGCCGTTGTTGAATGTGTTGCTCTGGATCACGGAGCTTCCCACCTTCACGGGCACGTCGAGCACAAGGCCGGTGATGGTGGCGCGCACCATGGTGTTGCTCTCGCTGGCGTTCAGCTCCGACACACCCTCGCGCACGATGCGCACGGCGTCGCGGGCGCCGGCCAGTTCCTTGCGGGCCCGGTCGTAGGTGGCCTTGGCCGTTTCGTATTCTTCGAGCGAAATCACCTTCTTTTCATAGAGCAGGGCGCAGCGGTCGTACTTGGCTTTGGCGTCCTCGAGGGCAATCGCGGCCACGTCCACGCGGTTCTGCGCCGACGACAGCGACGAAGCCTCCGGAATGACCTTGATGCGTGCTATCACGTCGCCCTCCTTCACCGTCTGGCCGGCCTCTACCAGCACCTCGCTGATGATTCCGGAAATCTGGGGCTTGATTTCAATTTCGTCGCGCGGCTCGATGGTGCCGGTGAGCACCGTCGTGCGCACGATGTCGCCGCGCTCGGGGGTGACTACTGCATAGCGTTCCTCTTTGGGTCGCGAATTCATGAACAGGTAGACAAACGTGCCGACGAACACAGCGGCTACTAATGTCCACAGCAAGATGCGGAAGAATTTTTTCATATATAGATTATATAGATTTATTTTTGACGGTTTATTTATCTTTCATAGCCTCCACGGGCTTGATGTTCATTGCTTTGATCGAGGGGATGAGACCGGCGCAGGTGCCCAGGGCGAGGAATATCACCAGTATCGCCACGGCCGCTCCGAAACTGAGCTGGAAGCCGGCAGTGGAGAGGCCAGGCTCGGCCGAGAGCGTGTCGGCCACGTAGAGCACGAGGCTGGCGAAGCATATTCCGGCCGTGCCGGCCACGGCAGTGAGCACCATGCTCTCGGAGAGCACCTGCACGATGATGTCGCGCGGCTTGGCGCCCACGGCGCGGCGGATGCCTATCTCGCGGGTGCGCTCCCTCACGATTATCCACATGATGTTGCCCACGCCTATGATGCCGGCGATGAGCGTTCCGGCGCCCACGAAAAGGGCCAGCAGGTCGATGCCGGTGAAGATATTGGTGGCCATCTCAAACATCTCGCTCACGTCGATGAACATGAATGCCTTCTCGTCGTCGGGATGTATGGGGTGATGGGCACACACGGCGCGGCGGATGGAGGGGAAAACATCCTTAGGCTTCGAGCCGGGCTTGGCCGTGAACAGGAAGAAGTCCATGCGGTTGCCCATATTGAAGGCCAGACGCATCACGCTTTCGGGCACATAGGCGCTGTCTTCGACGCGGCCCTGGATGGTGGCCTCGCTCTTCTGCGAGGCCACGCCCACACACTTGTAGAACAGGCCGTTGACGCTCACATACTTGCCCACAGCCTCCTGCGGGTCGGGCCCGAACAGCTCCGATGCCACATTAGCTCCCAGCACAATCACCTTGTCGCGGTTGCGCACGTCGGCGGCATTGAGCACTCGCCCGGCCAGGACGTTCACGTCCTGCATCTTCCAGAAGTCTGCCGAGACGCCGTTGGTCGAGGCCGACGAGCTTTTGGTGCCGTAGCCCAGCTGACCCATGCGGGAGATTATGGGCGAGAGCAGGTCGATATCGTCGTTGATCTGCAGCAGCAGGTCGGTATCTTCGGTAGTTGGGCTCCAGTACATACCCTTGTTGAAACCCTTGTAGCTGATGGATGTCTCGTTCGGAACCATTCCGGCAAGATTGGTGGCGAAACCCTCGAAATTGCGGGTGACGGTGCCTGCCAGCCCGGTGGCGCCTCCGTGCAGCATGGCCAGCATGGCCGTGCCCCAGAATATGCCGAAGGCCGTGAGGAAAGTGCGCGTCTTGTTGCGCGACAGCGTGGCGCCGATCTCGCGCCAGTTGTCAATGTCGAAAATCGTTGCTTTCATTCGTCGCGGAGGGCTTCTACGGGTTTCACTTTTGTGGCTTTGATGGCCGGGAAGAGACCGGCCAGGGCGCCCACAATCACGAGCACGACGGTCACCTGGATGGCTATGGAGATGTCTACGCGCGGGTTGTACAGCACGTCGGAGCTGCTGAAGATGCGGTCGATCACCTCCGTGACCAGGATGCCTAAAAACACACCCACATAGCCGAATATGGCCGTGATGGCCACACTCTCGGCCAGCACCTGCACCAGGATGCTGCGGGGCTTGGCGCCGATGGCGCGGCGCACGCCTATCTCATGGGTGCGCTCCCGCACGCTCACAAACATGATGTTGCTCACGCCCACGATGCCCGAAAGCATCGTCAGCAGGCCGATGACCCACACCACGGTGTTGAGGATGGTCGACACGGTGCGACTCTGAAGGTAATTTTCAAAACGGTTCCAGATGTGGACGGCGCCGCGGTCGTCGGGGTCGAACTCATGGGACGCGGCCAGGGCCTCGCGCACGCGCTGCTCGGCGTTCATGGCATCTTCGGCGCTCTCCATGTCGTGGAGCTTCACGTTGATATTATAGAGATGGCCGTCGTTGCCGTTCAGCATCATGGCGGTGGTAAAGGGTATGTAGGTGGTGCGCTGCCACTTGTCGAAGTACACCCCCACCACGATCCACGACAGTCCCATGCAGTCGACGCGCTTTCCCACGGCGTCTTCCTCCGAGCCGAACAGCACGCGGGCGCTTTCGGTGCTCATCACCATCACCTTGCGGCGGTCGTCGAGGTCTTGCTGCGACACGAACCGGCCTTGGGTCATATTGATTCGGTCGTTCACGACAGCATCGGGATAAACGCCTGATATTTCGCCGCTGATGTAGTCGCGCATGCTCTTGATTTTGGAATCGGAGATGCTCACGGCACCTGTGGCGCTCTCGATGTGGTCGCCGGGGTGGCGGGTGATTTTTGCCATGTCGGTGTCCATGAGCCTGATCCAGCGGCCCTCCTTGTAGCCCTTGTGGGGCATGGACGTCATGCCGCCCCACACCGACATCGACGAGTTGGCCTCCATCGGGCTCCTGCGCTGCATGTTGTTGTAAAGCCCGCGGCTCACTCCTAAAAGCACGATGAGCATGAAGATACCCCATGCCACGGCTATGCCGGTGAGAGCGGTGCGCAGCTTGTTGTGGCGCAGCGTCTGAAGAATTTCGTTTATGAGGTCAAGCATCGGCGCCGTCGATTATGCGGCCGTCGGAGATACGGATCACGCGGTTTGTCTGGGCGCCCACCTTGGGGTCGTGGGTCACGATCACGATGGTCATGCCGTCGGCATTCAGGTCGCGGAACACCCGCATCACTTCCTGCGACGTGTGGGAGTCGAGCGCGCCCGTGGGCTCGTCGGCCAGGATGATGGAGGGCTGCGTGATGAGCGCGCGGGCTATGGCCACGCGCTGTTTCTGGCCGCCGGAGAGCTCGCCGGGCAGGTGGTGGGCCCTGTCGGCCAGCCCCATGCGTTCGAGCTGCTCCATGGCCAGGGCGTTGCGCTTGCGGCGGCTCACTCCGCGATAGAACAGCGGAAGGGCCACGTTTTCCAGAGCGTTTTTGTAGCCTATGAGGTTGAAACTCTGAAACACGAAGCCTATCAGGCGGTTGCGCAGCTCGGCCGCGCGGTTTTCGCTGAGGTTGCGTATTTCGATGCCGTCGAGCGTGTAGTTTCCGGAGTCGTAGGTGTCAAGTATTCCCAGGATGTTGAGCAGCGTTGACTTGCCCGAGCCCGAGGCTCCCATGATGGAACAGAGCTCTCCCTTCTCGATGCTCATGTTTATGTCTTTGAGCACATGAAGGGGCACTGCGCCGGGATAGGTTTTGTTGATGTCGGTGAGTTCGATAATCATTTATAGATCGTTTTATACATAAGACGCACGCCCCCGCCGATAATTACACTCCCCCCGCAGTTTTTTCTAAAAAAACGCTGTTGCACGTATACGCCCTATATATTTTATAATGTACGCGCGCACGCACGAAAAACGCGCGGCGTCCGCTGTGGAGCCGCGCGTCTATGTGTCTTTGTCGCTATTCGGAGATTAGCACTCGGGAACGTCGCCGAAACGGTTTGCACCGGCCTCGCCGCGGGTAGCAGCCAGCACGATGAACCAGATGGTGCCAATGAGGGGCACGAAGTTGATGCACCACCAGCCGCCGCCTTTGCCTATGTCGTGCATGCGACGCCAGGACACTGCCAGGGTGGGCACAAGCACTGCAAGAGAGTAGAGGCCGCCCAGCCAGTTAAAGAAAGTAGCTGCGTTGCCGAGACCGGAGAAGATTACGGAGATAATGCAGTTGAAGAGCATGAACCACCAGTATTCGGCACGCGATGCACGACCGTTGAAGTCGGCATACTTGTTGAAGCAACGCTTCACGGCCTCGCCGAAAGGCATGATGGGACCGGGAGTAATTTGAAAGTTGTCCATAATATTTGAATTAATGATTGTTGCCGCAAATTTAGTAATAAAAAATTGTTAAAACAAATCACGTATTTCAAATTATTCATTATTTCGGAAAGTTTTCTTAACTTTGGGATAGAAATGCGATTCAACCCTTGAATGAAATAATTCCATGAAAAAAGCTCTTATATGCGCGGCACTTGCCGCCCTGGCCTCCCTACCCTGCCGGGCCATAAAAACCTCGGAAATGGTGGCCCACGACATATCGGGAATGCCCGTGCTGGGCACGCTCGCCCCGGACGCATCGAAAGCCTATTCACGCTTGCCCGACTCGCTGGAGCAAGCCGTGAGGACCGACCTCTGGGCCCTGGGGCTCAACTCGGCCGGCCTGTCGATACGCTTCCGCAGCGACGCCACGGACATTGGCGCCTCCTGGAAAGCCCTCAACAAATTCAGCATGAACCACATGACGCCCACAGGCATACGCGGCATGGACCTTTACGTGCTTGAGCCCGACTCGGGCTGGACCACCGTGGCCTCGGCGCGCCCGTCGATGAGCTCCCACAACTCGAAGTCGCTAATCATGGACAACATGCCCCGCCGGATGCGCGAATACATGCTGTATCTGCCGCTCTACGACGGCGTGGACTCCATCTACATTCTCACCGACTCGGCCGCCGTGGTGCAGGCGCCGGCCGTCGACCTGCCGCGGCGCGAAAAACCCATCGTGATGTACGGCACCAGCATTCTGCAGGGCGGCTGCGCCACCCGCCCGGGCATGGTGCACACGTCGATACTGGAGCGCATGTTCAACCGCGAGGTCATAAACCTGGGATTCAGCGGCAACGCCCGTCTCGACTATGAGATCGCACGCCTGATGGCGAGTGCCGACGCCTCGCTCTACGTGCTGGACACGCTGCCAAACTGCAGCGCCGAGCTGCTCGAGGAACGCCTCGAAAATTTCGTGAAAATCCTGCGGGAGTCGCGCCCGGACACCCCTATCCTGTTCGTTGAAAGTCCCATGTTTCCGGCCCATAGGTTCAGCACCGAGGTGCACGAGACCCTCACCCACAAAAACCTTGTGCTCCGGGAAATCTACGACCGTATTGCCGCCGGCGACCCGAATGTGCACTACATGACCAGCGACCGGGTGCTCAGCGACCCGGAAGCCACCGTGGACAACTACCACCTCACCGACCTGGGCTTCGTGCAGTTCGCACGCTCCATGCAGCCCGTGGTGGCCGGCATCATCGGCGAGTGATCACTTCTTGGCCACGGGTGCCCAGCGGTCGGGGTAGCTGAGCTTCACGCGCGGGCGCCGCAGGGCACGCACGATGAGCCACACGCCCAGAATGACGAAGGGGATGCTCAGGCACTGCCCCATGTTCAGGGCCATGGTGGTCTCGAACTCCACCTGGGGGTTCTTGATGAACTCCACCAAAAAACGCGAGCCGAAAACGCCCGTGAGGAAGATGCCGAAGAGCAGGCCCGGCCGCTCGCCGGCGTTGCGACGCCAGTACATCCACATCATGAAGCCGAAGATGGCGAAATAGGTCAGGGCCTCGTAGATCTGCGTGGGGTGGCAGGCCACACCCTCGTAGAACATGTGCCACTCCTGCGAGCGCGGGAACATGAAGCCCCAGGGCAACGTGGTGGCATGGCCGTAGATCTCGCTGTTCATGAGGTTGCCTATGCGGATGAGGGCGCCAACGAAGGCTATGGCCACCGTGAGGCGGTCGAAGGTCCACAGCGAGCTGCGGTGGGTCACGAAACGGCTGTACAGGAGCACGGCGATAATCACGCCGATGGCGCCGCCGTGGCTGGCGAGACCGCCCTCCCATGTGGCCAATATCTTGAGTGGATGCTGCGAGTAGTAGTCCCACTGGTAGAAAAACACGTGGCCGAGACGCGCGCCCACCACCGTGGCGATGGCCACATATATGAGCAGGCTGCTCATCCACTTCTCCGGCGCACCCTCGCGGCGGAACATTCGGGCCACGATGTTGAAGCCCACCCAGAAACCTATGGCGAACATGAGGCCGTACCACCTCACGGTTATCGGCCAGGTGATGATGTCGGGACTGGCGTCCCACACGATATAGTTAAGCATAATTCACGATGCTGAAGAGTTTCTTTTCACTTTGGGACCTTGCTGAAATAGCTGCGGGTGGCGCGGCGCACATGGCCGCTCAGGAGTATCACCGTGGTCATGGTGGCGAAGGCCATCAGGGCGTAGAAGAGGTCGCACACACCCACGGCCGCCTCCAGGGGAATCATGGCGAAGAGCACCATCGACAGGATGAATACCAGCCTGTACCACACGGCCGCACGCGAGCCGAAGAGATACGACGCGCAAGTGCTGCCATAGAACGAGTAGCTGAACATCGACGACAGCGCGAAGCACGCCACCACGAGCATGAGCAGATACTCGCCGCCGGGAATGGCGTTGCTGAAGGCACCCACGGCCACCTGCAGGCCCTGCACGCCTTCCACATTGATGTCGCCGCACAGCAGGATGGCGATGGCCGTGAGGGTGCACACCAGGCCGCTGTCGATGCTGGGGCCCAGCATGGCTATGAGGCCCTCGCGCACAGGATTTTCGTTGCAGGATGCACCGTGCATCAGGGTTGCCGTGCCTATGCCGGCGTCGTTGACCAGCGCCGCGCGGCGGGCGCCTATTATGGCTATGCCTATGAACGCGCCGAAACCGGCCCGCAGACTGAAAGCCTCGCTGAAGATGCGGCTCACCACGGCCGGAACACCGTGGATGTTGGTGATGATGATATAGAGCACCATCACGAAGTACAGCCCCACCATGAAGGGCACGAGCACGGAGGCCACCGTGGCGATGCGGCGGATGCCGCCGAATATCACCAGGGCCACCACAACACACACGGCGCAGCCGAAAAGCAGCTTGAAAGCCTGGTCGTTGGCCAGCCCCAAGGTGCCTCCCACGCTGCTCAGCAGCCCGCTCGAGGCCACGCCCTCGGGCGTGGTGAAGGTGCTCATGAAGGCCTCCGTGAGCTGGTTGGCATTCATGATGCACAGCGTGCCGAACATGCCGGCTATGGCGAAAAACTTGGCCAGCGGCGACCATCGCGGTCCCAGGCCACGCTCAATCATGTGCATAGTGCCGCCCTGGGGCACGCCCTTGTCGTCGTGGCCCTTGAACATGGTCGTGAGCACTCCCTCGTGATACTTGGTGCACATGCCCAGCACGGCGCTCACCCACATCCAGAAAATGGCGCCGGGGCCGCCCAGCACCAGCGCGATGGCCACGCCGGCGATGCTGCCCAGCCCCACGGTGGCGCCGATGGTCGACGCCAGCGCCTGGGCGGAGCTTATCTGCCCCGAGCCGTCGGCCGACCCCTTGCGGCGCAATTCGCGCACGGCATGGGGCAACCTGCGCAGCGACACCATGCCCGAACTGAGAAACAGGTACAGGCCGCCGCCTATCAGCAGAAAAAAAAGCGGATACCCGCCGAGGGTGTCGGCTATCCGCGTGATGTAGTGAGTGATTTGTTCCATGGATAGATAACGAGCTGTGGCTCTTATCTTGTAAGTTCGATTTTACGCTCCGAGGCCATGCGCCGCATGTTCATGATGGCGTAGCGCACGCGGCCCAGGGCCGTGTTGATGCTCACGCCGGTGGCGGCGGCTATTTCCTTGAAGCTGAGATTGCGATAGTATCGCATCACAAGCACCTCACGCTGGTTTTTGGGCAGCTGACGAAGCAGCGAGCGCACATCGTCGCGTATCTGCAGGTCCACTATATCGTCTTCGATGGTGCCGTCGCTGAACTCGCGGCGGTTGAGGATGTCCACCTCCGAGGCATCGGTCGACACGGTGGCCTGGCTCTTCTCCTGGCGGAACATGTCGATGATGAGGTTGCGCGCTATGCGGGTGAGCCAGGCGGCGAAGCGGCCGCTTTCGGTGTATCGGCCCTGCTTCACGGTGGTCACCACCTTGGCGAAGGTGTCCTGGAAGATGTCGTTGGCCACATCCTCGTCCTTCACCATCATGAGAATATAGTTGTAGATGCGCGCCTGGTGGCGTGCAAGCAGTTCGTCAAAAGCCTCGTTATTGCCTTGTGCGTAAGATGCGACCAGCATATCGTCGGTCAACGTCTTTAATGATAGCATTCTAATCGTAATTTTATTGGTTTAGAGTAGCTGTGTGCAATAGGCGGGATTGATTAGTTTTTTATTATGAAATTGTACCTTGTGGAACACCTCTTGCCCCTTGGGGCGTTTTTCCGAATGCAAAATTACAAAAAATAATCCGTACACACAATATAAATATATTTTATTAACATTTTTCCTGCCGCGGGCGCAATAAATCGCGGGTCGGCGCGTTTATAAGACGTAACAATCAAACAAGTCTCCTAACCCCCATCATCACATGTATTGCCTATGAGCAAAACCTCTACTCCCGGCGTTCGTGCGCACATCCAACCCTCCACCTCTCTCCCCATGTCAAGCAACCACCGAAGTCCCCGCCCCGACACACTGGCCCGTCTGCGCCAGTTTGCCCGCGCCTATTCGGCGCCTGTTGCAGGTTTTCCCGGCGTGGTGCTGAATTGACGCAAAAATAACGTCTTTACATTTGGCATTTTAACAAAAAAAACGTAATTTTGCACCCGGCTTTGATAGCTAGCAACATAACATTCACCCAACTTAAAGTAAACCAATGCTTTACGAAACCGTTTTCATTTTAACTCCCGTTTTGTCTGATGTTCAGATGAAGGAAGCGGTAGAAAAATTTGAGAAGGTGGTGACCGACAACGGCGCTGCCGTCACAAATGAAGAACTGTGGGGCCTCCGCAAGCTCGCTTATCCCATCCAGAAGAAAAGCACCGGCTTTTATACCCTGGTGGAATTTGACGCTACCCCCGACACTGTGAAGAAGCTCGAAACCGCTTTCCGCCGCGACGAGCGCGTGCTTCGCTTCCTGGTGTTCCGCAAGGACAAGTATGCTGAGGAATATGCTCAGAAGCGCCGTCAGAACCGCGCCAAAGTAACCGAAACAACCACCGTAGAAGTAAAGGAGGACTAATCCATGGCACAGCAATCAGAAATCCGCTATTTGACCCCGATGTCAGTAGACGTCAAGAAGAAAAAATATTGCCGTTTCAAGAGAAGCGGTATCAAGTATATCGACTACAAGGATCCCGAATTCCTCAAGAAGTTCCTCAACGAGCAGGGCAAAATCCTCCCCCGCCGCATCACCGGCACCTCGCTCAAGTTCCAGCGTCGCGTGGCTCAGGCCGTTAAGCGCGCCCGCCACTTGGCTCTCCTGCCCTACGTTACCGACTTGATGAAATAACTTTTAAAAATCACAGGAACTATGAAGATTATCCTTAAAGAAGACATCGCCAACCTCGGTTACAAGGACGACGTGGTTGAAGTTAAAAACGGCTATGGCCGCAATTACCTCATCCCTCAGGGTAAGGCTGTGATTGCAACTGACGCCGCTGTTAAAATGCTTGCTGAAGATCAGCGTCAGCGCGCCCACAAGCTCGCCAAGATCAAGGCCGACGCTGAGGCTGCCGCCGCCGCTCTCGAAGGCGTGAAGCTCACCATTGGTGCTAAGACCAGCTCTACCGGCACTATCTTCGGCTCTGTCAACGCTATCCAGATCGCCGAGGCTCTCGAAAAGCTCGGTCACAATATCGACCGCAAGCTCATCTCGCTCAAGGAATCCGTTAAGGAAGTGGGCGAATATGTAGCCACCGTGAAGCTCCACCGCGACGTTACTGTAGAAATTCCCTTTGAAGTTGTCGCAGAATAATAAGGTCGACTGCTGACCTGACAGAATATTTTTCGACGCCGGTAATCCCGATACTCAGGATTACCGGCGTCTACTTTACTGCTATTATTGTAGTTGCGATTTCGGCCAGGGCTGTGTCTCCGCCGCGGGTGATCTCGTCGGCATACAGGGTTATGGGGCGCGACCCGAAGTCGGGTACTGTCATAGCGAGCCGGCGTACTTTTTCGGAGCCGTGGCAGTTGGGGGTTGAGAAGCGTCCCGTCAGTCGTCCCTGCGGATCGGTTTCGGAACCGGTGCATATCAGTCCTACTCCGAGCTGCCGGGCAATCGGTTTCAGCCACAGGTCGAGACTTGCCGAGATTATCCACACTTCGTCGCCACGGTCACGATGCTCCGTTAGTGCTTCAAGGATAGGGTGGTTGTAGCGCGGGCTGAAGGTCTTGGCCGAGTCCTCAATATCGGTTTTTTTCAGTCCTTTGTAGAGAGAGCGATACAGCCGCTCCTTGGCCTTGCCCGAAGATAAGAGTCCTGCCTTCCATTTCAGCAGGGAGATCGACGAGCGTATCACTGCGCCGGCTACTCTTAGCGGGTTGAGCGCGTGCAGGGCAAACGTGATAAATGTGTCGTCGCGCGTCAGCGTGCCGTCGAAGTCAAATATTATCAGAGGATTCCCGGCCATGGGTCATAACACGTAGATTATCAATATGAACAACGCGAGCCACACTATCACGGTCAGCTGTAGCGGACGGTCGGAAAATGCCACTTCCGAGGGGTCGCCGGTCGCATTGTCAACAATCGTGAGCTGCAGATAGCGAAGTATTCCTATCAGCACCGGCAGGGCGGTGACGTAAAGGTAGTCGGTGTGAAACTGCTCGATTGTGCGGGGCTGGAGGGTGTAGATGATGTAGCCGATGAGAGTGACGGCGGCGATGAGACAGAGAGCGGTGTCGAGAAAGGCGATGTTGTATTTTTCGATGCTCGGGCGCCCTGATTCCTTTTCCTGTCTCTCCACCTGGAGTGTCTCGTGGCGACGCTTGGCGATGGCGAGAAAAAGCGCGAGCAGAAACACCATTATTATGATCCACTGTGAGATCCATATCGAGGCGGCGAGTCCGCCCATAGCTACGCGAAGCACGAATCCCAGGGCGATGATGATTACGTCGAGCAGCGGTATATTCTTAAGCCTCAGGCAATAAGCGACGTTGATAATCAGATAGGCAATGAGCACGGCGGTTGCCCCCGCAGGCAGAAGCAGATAACTCGTACCCATGGCTGCAATGCCCAGCACTGCGCCGATCCATCCCGCCGTCGCAGGGCTGACTGCACCTGACGCAACCGGACGAAAGCGTTTACGGGGATCAAGGCGGTCGGCGGGTGCGTCTATAATATCGTTAAGGCAATATATGGCCGAGGAGGCTATGCAGAAGCAGGCTGCGGCTATCGTGACATGAAGCCAGCTCGACGTGTCGAGCAACCGTCCGCCGAATATCAGAGCCATGTACACGAAAAGATTTTTCACCCATTGATACGGGCGTATCAGTTTCATGACAGCGTGGAGATCGGTGTTGTTATT
This sequence comes from uncultured Staphylococcus sp., assembly GCA_964546905.1. Lineage (GTDB taxonomy): Bacteria > Bacteroidota > Bacteroidia > Bacteroidales > Muribaculaceae > Duncaniella. The sequence continues at coordinate 128,449 of CAZJKU010000002.1, read as the reverse complement.
CATCGTGTGTTGAAAGGTATTCTATTGATTCGGGCGACCCTACGATGTGTCGCGCGTAATTCAGATGCAGTTTTTCAAAGAGGCGGCTGATTTCTCCGGCGCTTTCAGCCGATATTGCTATCACGGGACCGTGATATTCCTGGAAATATACCTGCACGGTCGATGTATCATTTCCGGGAATTGAATCCATAAGCCGGCATGTAGCGCCGGCTTCGTAGAAATGTCGCTCAAACTGAGGTCCCCACTCGATGTTCTCACCCGCGGCCTCGACTTCACCTGAGGCTGCGGCGGCTTCGAGCAGACACTTCTGCCACAGTCCTACCACTGCCAGCTGCTTGGCGGCGTAGCCCACGGTCAGTACCCCGGCGGCTATCATGAGCCATGCAGTGACCCGCGACGCGATCCGGGCCACGCGGGCCTTTACCGCAGCCCCTACGAGAATCACGGGGATGAGCCAAAGCTGGCAGATGTAACGCGCCCACCATGCCTGCTCAAAGAAGAAACAAGAAGCGAGGATGACGGCAAGAATGTAGACGACCGTTGTCGAAACATGCCCTGCGAGGCGCACGGCGAGCCAAATGCTCAATATCAGTATCACCGGCATAAAAGGCGTGAAACCACCCACGGGCTGACTCACGGCCGGAAACGTGACCGAAAATATCGAATAAAGGAATGTCACAAACCGGTTGTGACCCTCAAACTGCGGCGGTGTATTGGAGGTCATTATGTCCTCGGCTCCGTCGCCCATCAGCGGGAAAAGTGGATGCCCGGCTGAAATCCAATTGGTTACGTAGGGATGATAACTCAGAACCGCACCAATGGCAAGCGCGCATACACCGGTGAAGAGTATTCTGAGAAAAGCGCCTTTCTCCCGGTGCAGACCGATCCATATAAGCGCCGCGAGAGTCCATATTCCGGCTTCAAAAAACATATTGAATTTCGTGGCCATCGCAAGGATCAGAGTCATGAAAAGCACCCCGCAGCCGCGCCGGTGTTCACTTGATGAACTAATGTCGTAAAGGCTTATGAGAAAGAAGATTGCATAGATGTATTTATAAAAATCCATGCAGTAGGTCAGCATCTGCTGGAGGCTGACCGGACACGCTACCGCGGCGAGTGTGATGAGCCACCGGTGGCGCGCCAGGTTTCCTCCGCGTGAACACAGCCATGCGAAAACAGCACATCCTGCCGAAGCTACGGCGATTATGTTGACGGCTTTTCCCGATTCAAGGTTTCCGGTCATGGCCACTATCGAGGTGGCAGAGAGTTCGACCGCTTTAGCGTAGTGAAGCGTCCAGATTGACAGCTCTTTGCCGTAGGTATCATCTTGATAGAAAGGATTCCAGCCGTCGAGTAACGCCGCTATCATTTCCTGATGATAATACAGTCCGTCAAATGAATAGTCAATTGTCAATGCCCCGATTGCAACCGCCCCGGCGATTACCGCAAGCACTGAGAGCGTGACCGCAACCGGTCGTGACCCCAGCCGCGCCTGAGGGACGAGGCAGAGAGCGGTGACGACGGCCACCGCAACGGCTGCCGGGAAAATGAACGGTCCCGGCATAACGCGGCACCATAGCGACATCACCGTGAAGGAGAACGACATGAATAGCGTGGCGAGCAGGGCGATTGCCGTGGCTGCCACCGCCGGGCGCGACTTGGGACGGGAAAAATACGGGCTCATGATGTAACGGCGGGCTTAATCACCCGTATCAGCGTAAGTCCGTCGCGCACAGGCAGGATGACTGTCTCAAGGTTGGGGTTGCGGGCCACATAATCATTGAAGGCTGCCAGCGCCACGGTCTGCCTGTCGTGGGATTTTTCGGTGTCAGCCACCTTGCCGTCCCATAGTGTATTGTCGGCGATGATGAACCCGCCTGATTTCATCTGCGGTAGGAGTGCCGTCAGATACTCGATGTAATTCCGCTTGTTGGCGTCGATATAGGCCAGATCCCAGCCGCCGTGTAACGTAGGGATGATTTCAAGAGCGTCGCCTATATGGAGTGTGATGCGGTCGCCGAAAGGTGAGGCGTCAAATGTGGCCTGAATATCATCGGCCCATTCATCGTCGATCTCAATTGTGTGCAACTCGGCATCTCCGGCAAGGGCCTCGGCGATGCAGAGTGTGGAATATCCAGTATAGGTTCCTAACTCGATCACGCGCTCAGGGGCTATCATCGACGTGAGCATTTTCAGCAGCCGACCCTGAAGGTGGCCCGAGCACATGCGCGGATACAGCCGGTGAAGATGGGTGTGCCGATACAGCGCCCTGAGCTGTTCAGGCTCGGGCGAGATATGGTCGAGGATATATTGCTCAAGTTCGGGAGTCATGGCAGAAAATACTGTAGGGCAAGACGATAGGAGTCGGCTCCGAATCCGCTTATCACTCCGCGGCAGGCCGGAGCGATGAGCGACCGGCGGCGTATCTCCTCGCGGGCGGCGACATTGGAGAGATGCACTTCTATTACAGGCACGTCGATGGCCGCGATGCAGTCGGCTATGGCAAGTGACGTGTGGGTATAGGCTCCGGCGTTGAGCACTACCCCCTCGGCATCGGTCTGCTGAAGGCAGTCGATTATTTCGCCCTCATGATTGGACTGGAAATATCCGATTTCGGCTGTATCCTGAAACCGGCTGCGGAGCGATGTCAGTATCGCGTCCCACGTATCGGTACCATAGATTCCCGGCTCGCGCTTGCCGAGCAGGTTGAGGTTTGGGCCGTTGATTATCAATAGTTTCTTCATATCGGTTACATGTTGACGAGCATCCATACTGCTACGGTCGACATGACCATAAGCACCATCAGAATCCACGACACTACCGGGCGCTGCGGATAGCATATCCACGCCAGCCACCCCGACACGAGCAGGTAGAACGGGTAGCACCACAGGATCACGTTCCACTCCTCGTGGCCCTGCGGAAGGGCCGATAACAGCGCGGGGGTGGAAAAGACGGGCAGCATCAGGATGATGATTACTGCCTTGACCCACAGCGGGGTATCGCCCATCGGGTAGCGGCTCATCGGCGGGCAGCCTCCTTGGCCTGCTTCCTGGCCTCGCGCTCGCGGGCCTGTTCCTCACGATAGGCTGCGACGGTGAGGCGTATTCCCTCGTCGAGGTCCACCCGTGGTGAGAAACCCCAGTCGGTTACCGCCGGTGACACGTCACACGACCAGTTGCGTTGCTTCATGATGTTGAATTTATCGCTGTTGAGTGTCGTGGCCTTGTTTTTGGCCACGCCATATTTCTCGCTTATCACCGAGGCTATCCTGACTATCCACAGCGGGAGCCTGACGGGAATGGCGAAACTGCGTCCCAGGTGGCGGCACACGATCTTGCGGAACTCGGCCTGGGTGTAGGCTCGCGGCTCGGAGACTATATAGCGGCGGTGGATGGGGGCACGCTCGGCGGCGTCGAATATGGCGCGGGCCAGATCCTCGACGTAGATGAACGTCAGCATCTGCTTGCGGAATCCCACGCCGAAATCCCAGTGAGCGTCGATGGTCTTTATCATCATGAGGTAGTCCTGCTCGTGGGGACCGTAGACCCCGGTGGGACGCAGGATTATCCACGGTATCATGTCGCCGCGGGCCATGAGCTCGGTCTCAGCCTTGACCTTCGACAGGCCGTAGCGCGTGTCGGGCATAGGCACAAGGCCGTCATGGAGCGGCGTGTAGCCCTTTTCGTCGCCCGGTCCCAATGCCGAGAGCGACGACATGTAGACAAACCGTTCAGGCACCTTCCCGGCCTCGGTCAGAGCTGTCAGGAAACTGCGCAGATAAGTGAAGTTGATGCGGTTGAAATCAAGGAAGTTGACACATTTCGTCGCCCCGAGATTATAGATGATGTAATCCCATCGCTCCCCGTCGGGGAGGGCATCGGCGAGAGCCGATGTCATGGAATCAGTGTTATCGTAGTCAAGGACAAGGAAATGCAGGCGCTCGTCGGTCAGGTAGCGTTTTGACGTGGACTCGCGCACGCCACACCACGTTTCGTAGCCGCGGTTGAGGCTCTCGCGGGCTATGAATCCACCTATGAACCCGCCGGCGCCTATAATGAGAACTCGCTTGGTCATTTATCGGTTGTGTAAAATTCAGTGAACAGGTCGATGTACTTTCCGGCTATCTTCTCGGCGGCAAACTTCTCCCTGACGCTCTCGTGGAGCGCGTCGCGGTCGATGCCTGCATCGAGAGCCCAGAGGATGCCGTTGACCACGGAGCTGACGCTGCGGTAGTCGGCGATATAACCGGTCAACAGATGGTCAATGATATCGCTCTGCCCTCCGCGGCCGAATGATACCGGTATCGCGCCTCCGGCCTGCCCCTCTATCAGAGTTCCCGGCAGGGTTTCGTAGAGACTCGTCGACAACACTATGCTTGCCATGGAGTAGAGGTGGCGCAGCAGTTGAGGTTCGTTGATGCGGCCGGTGTGGAAATGGGTCATGCGCAGGCGGTCGAGAATCGAAGCATCGCGGATGGCACCGAAGAATATCGCCACGCAGTTGGAAGCCCTCTCGGGGAAATTGTCGAAAATATGATTCAGGGCATCGATAGTCATGTCGATCCCCTTGATGGGGTCGTCAAGACGGGCCGCGCCGAAAAGTATTATCTTCTTATTGCGGAAGGCATCAAAAGTAGGTACAGTATACCGGGGCGACGTGTAGAAATCGTCGACCGGAAAGGCATTGGGTATCACCCTGATGTCGGCGTCGCGCAGCAGGCTGCTCTTGGCCCCTCGCCTTGCAAGCCATGTCGACACGGCCACATATTTGGCGTCGATGCGGGAATAAATATCATTCTTGCGCCGCCATATTCGGTGTGACAGGTCATCGGGGCCCGCTTTCGGGCCCAGGAACATGCAGTTGCCGCACTCGGCCTCGTAGTTGTCACACTCATAGGAATGATGGCATATTCCTGTCATGGTCCACATGTCGTGCATGGTCCAGACGAGTTTCTTGCCGGCCTCGTGGAGCTTGAGAAGATCTTTGATGCCGAGGAGACCCTGGTTGATCCAGTTGAGGCACACTATGTCGGCCTCGCGCGTCCAGGGATGGGACATGATGCCGTGGGCGAAATTGCCCGTCGAGACCTTGAACACATTCTCGCGGCTGAAACCGTTGGCGAGGAAGATGCCGGCGCGTTCAAGCATGAAGCCCACCGAGCGCGTGAAACGCGACCCGATGACGTCGACATTCTTGTCGCTGCCTGTCTTGGTGTAGACGAGCATCCTTACGTCGAGGCCCGCCTTGATCAGGGCCTGCATGAGCCGGTAGGTCACGACGGCAGCTCCGCCCAGGGTCTCGCTGTGGTTGACAAGGAGGATTTTCTTTCCCGCGAGGACTGAAGGCAGTGACTGTACGCAGGAGTCATTGATAGAGGTGGTCATCTTTACTTTACAGTAGGGATATCGGTTGGAGAAAAATCTATTGCTTTGCCCACCTCGACTATGCTTATGTCGCTGAGTCCGAGGCGCGCTTCAAGATAGCGGCGGAACTCGTCGCGCTTGCGGCTGTCGGGCGGACCGGAGTATTTCACGAGTGCGACGTTGACGGTGTCGAGCCGGCCCGTAGAGCTGTGGGCAAACACTGCCTGTGTCATGGCAAGGTCCTTTACCTGCGGAAACACAACCTTGATCTCGGGCATCATCTTGCCCGCTACCGAGTCGGCGGAGCGTCCGGAGTTGATCACCGTCGTCAGCGAGTCGATGAGCTGCTGCTTGCGGGCGATGTCGGCCTGGGAGATCTGATAGATGTCGCGCAGCGAAGTATTGCTAAGGTCGGCATCGGCGGCAAGTGACCGCGTCTCGCCCTGGATGATGTTGAGTTTCACTCCTTCGAGCGAATAGAGAGGCAGCTGCTTCTCCATGGCGTTCTGGAGCGAGTCGGCCGGAAGGATCTTGCCTATCAGGGTGACGCAGATGGTGCGCTGGCCGTTCTGATTCATGGTGTTTTCGCTCAGCACCGTGGTCGACGGGAAGCGGAACTGCTCGTTGACAAACCGCGCCGCGTTGATCTCGAATCTCGACTGCTGGAGCATCCTGTAGGTCATCCACAGGCTCGGTATCATGGCCAGGATCGCTACCGTGTAGACGAGGCGGCGTATCTTGCGGGCGCGCTGCTCGTTGCTCTGCGCTTTTTTCTGATAGTGCATAAGCTTCACCCCGATGAAAGTTGATAGGGCGATGTAGACCGAATTGATCAGAAACAGGTAGAGGGCACCGAGGAAATAGTGGGGCTGCCATGTAGCTATGCCGTAGCCCACGGTGCAGAGCGGAGGCATGAGGGCCGTGGCGATGGCCACGCCCGGGATTACGTTACCCTTTGATCGGCTGCCTATCGCTATGATGCCCGCCGCGCCGCCGAAGAATCCTATCAGCACGTCGTAGATCGTGGGCGACGTGCGCGCCAGCAACTCGCTGTGACCCTCGCTGACAGGCGAGATCAGGAAGTAGATCGTAGAGGTGATCACCGAGAATCCCGCGGCCATGATAAGGTTGCGGCCGCTCTGCTTGAGAAGCTCGTAGTCCTCGATACCCACGCCCAGACCTATGCCGATGATAGGACCCATGAGAGGCGATATGAGCATGGCGCCGATTATCACTGCCGTCGAGTTGGTGTTGAGACCCAGCGATGCAATGAAGATGGCGATGATCAGGATGACGATGTTGGTGCCGCGAAACGACACGCCCTCGCGTATCGCCGCCTCGGCATCCTGCTGCGACACCAGATAGCCTGACAGGGAAAAATAATCCTTAAAAGTGTCGTTGATTCGCTCTATTAACTTATTCATCACTTAAAAAGCAATCTGAAAAATGTGAAGAACTGCACTTTACCGTCATCAAGCCGGTTTCAACGGCAAAGATAATAAAAATTGGCGTACTTCCGCGAAGTCGGCTGAAATTATTGTTTATTCAATAGATTTTTGATAACTCCGGTTAAGCGGTTGTCCCGGTTGCCGAGACGAAGCGGGCGTGTGAGGCACGCCCGGGGATTGGAGGGCGGGTGCATTGAGCACCACTCGCCTCCGCAAGCTACGGCGAATGGTGTTACGATGATTCGGCGTGCTCCGCACGGCCACAACATCCACGACAGTCAATGCGCCACCTGCGGATATGGCACGCTTTGTCAATACGTTTTCCCATGCCTGGGAGAGGCAGACCGAAGGTGTATAGGGCGTGCAGGAGCACGCCGAGCCACCGTAACCCTACACGCCGCAGCCTGCGAAGGCGTGTAGGGCTACCGCCACTCCACCTCAAAAAAGGCGTGCGGATGTACGCCGAAACGGCAGTCATGCCCAGTGCGTAGCCCCATGATACTCGTCGAAGCCCGGGACGGGTCCACCGCAAACATGCACTCTGGAGGCGGTGCAATATGACCACCGTTTCGGCGTGCTCCGCAGGCTTTGGTGAATGGGGTTAGGATGATTGGGGTCACGATGATGTGTAACTTTTCGGGGTATGTTGCGTCTAATTAAGAAAAAAGATTTCTGATGAATTGGACTTTGTTTATTATAGGCTGCTGCAACATAGTGATTTTCTGCGGGAGCGTGAGGAAAAACGGGCTCAGGCGCAACATGGTGGCTTGTCTCAATCTTATTATAGGAATACTCTTGATTATCTCAAGTTTTACTATTTCCTATCACGGGGAATAGACCGGTTGCTCCCGGAAAGAACGCCGTCCTGCCGGGTCGGGATGACCGGGCAGGACGGGATAAGTTAATCGGTTGATTCGGGTTATTGGGCGGGGGCGTCGGCTGACTTGGTGAGTTTCCAGCCGGCTGTCAGGCCCTCATATTGATTGAGGAGCTGAGTGACGCCTTTAAGGGTAGAATTGCCTGTGATGGATCCGGCTTTCTCCACGATCTTGAGCAGGCCGCTGAGGTCGAATGTAAGCGACATTTCCTTGCCGCCTTTCACGGAGACGTAGGCTTCCATCTTACCGATGTTGATTTTCTTGAAGGCCTGGAAATGGAAGATGAAGTTGCCGGTTTCATCATTGCGGGTGATGGTTCCCTGAAGGGGAATCGACTTTACCTTGAAAGTAAAGGTAGAGTCGGCGTTGACGGTAAATTTCAGGCTTTCAAATCCGGCGAGCTTGTAGTAGTTGGCAAGCTTGCTCTCGACGGTGGCCGATGCTGCGGCACCGCCGGCTTTAAGGAGCAGGTTGTCGCTCTTAAACACTACTGCGGGTCCTGAGTAGTCCCATGTGCCGGTCATGGCCTTTATGTCGACGTCGGCCGAAGTGAGGCCTATGGCATCAGTTACACCTTTGATGAGTCCTCCCAATCCTGAGCCACCTGATGTGGAAGTGGAGTCGGTTGATTCGGTTGACGATGAAGAGCCTCCGCCGATGAGGTTGCCGAGGCTGCCAAGGTTGAACTGGGCTGATGCTTGCGAGGCGCCCATCATGACAACCGCCGCGCAGATGATTGAGAAAATTCGTTTCATTATTCCTAAGTCTTGTCAATAAAAATAGTCGAGTGAGAAATCGTCTACGTAGAGGAGTGATCCGTTGCCTCCGGTGAAGTAGTCACCGTATTTCGAGGCCGAAGCAACCACGAGGACATATTTAGGAACGCGCGAGGTCGACTTATAGTTCACCGGAACGGTGATTTTTTCCCAATCGGTGATGTCGCGGCCCAACTGGACGATGCCGTAGCCCACCACTTCGGGGCCGTCGGGGTCAAAGAGCTGCCGGTTCTTGGGATTGGTGCGTATCTCGAATGGCTGTGGAGAATCGATGAGGGCGATCCATACCACTGCAGTGTCGGGGCGGTCCTTTAGGGCGGCGAAGCCTTCGGTGGTGGAGCTGATGGGTGCGGAGTGGTAGCGCACCCAGCAGTTGAGGCGTGTGGGCCGGAGGGTAAACTCTCGACCGAAAGAGAGTATGCCGTTGGTGCCGTCGGTCTTCACGTAGGAGCCTGCAAAGAGGTTGCCCGCGGCGAGCTTGCCGAGGATTCCTATGCCCACGAAGCGGGTTTCGAGCCGGGCCGAGCGTCCGTGTCCGGTAGGGGTTTCGTCGCTCGGCTGGGTATTGCTCGGGCCGAGGGTTGTGGCTCCCTTGTTGCCGGTGTCCCAGAATGAAGGCTCGCCTTCGGCCCACGGATTCCACACTTTCCCGTCGAGCCACCAGTCGTCGAGCGAACTGTTGGGGAGCTGAGCGGTACCGTCGGTGGTGAAGTCGATGATCTCGCCATAGTCAGAGCCCGAGTAGGCACGTGCCTGATAGGCTGTGAGGGGCTGGAGGGGGGAGATGCGGGCGTAGAACGAGCCGCCGTCGTGGGTCACGTCGGCATCAGGCACACGGGTCCAGTCAGTGGTGCCGGCAGCGCGGTATTCCACGCCGTTTTCCTTGCCGGCCTGAGCCGTACCGTAGACCCATGCCACCTGCGACCAGGGATCGACCCGGTCGGTCGACACGGTGGTTTCAGTGCGGGTCACGTAGATGGTCCATTGCTCGGTGCGGCCATGCTCGGTTACGTCGATTGTCAGCGGAGAGTTGAAATCCACGGTCTTGCCGTCGACGTCGGGACTCATCACGGCCTCGGGGCCGGCGAGCTTTATCGAAGTGACCTTGACGGATTCGATGGGAGTGCGGTCAGTGACATAGGCTATCACGCGGCGTGCGGGGACATCGATAGTGGCCGATCCCACCTGATTCTCGACGGTGAAGTACCGCTCGATATTCTGGACTGCCGATACCTGCCACGTGTAGGTCTGATAAAGCGATACTGTGGTGGCGACGGGGCGGCTCAGGTCGACGCCGTTGAGAAATTGTACGGAATCATTCCACACAGCCCCGGCCGGAGAAAGGAAAAATTCCTTAACCACGACATTGAGAGGGTCGGCGGTCTCGTCGAGATACACGGTGATGGTGGCGTTTACGGTGTCGATGGCGGCCGGCTGAAGCTGGCCGAGAGTCTCGAAACTGAGGAATTGCGGGTGGATGCGCGGATATGGGATGTCGTTCCTGATACATCCTGCGAGCACTGCCAGCATTATCACCGCCAGAGCTGTCAACCGGGAAAATGGTTTAAATATTGACACCTAAGCCGAAGTTAATGTTAAACAAATTGAAGCGGAAGTTGGCACCCGACGACGTGCGGGTTCCTTCCTCGACACCGTCGGTGATCTGCCGCTCGCGGGTGACGTGCAGTCCGAATACTCCGAATGATATGTTGAAGCACACGTTGTCCATAATGAAGACACATAGTCCCGGCGAGAAATTCAGACCGAGCTTGGTGGTCAACGTGCGGGTGTCGCGAGGCTCGCCGTTATAAAGCCGCTTGAAGCGCGAGGCTCCGCTGCCAACGCTGAACTCCACTTCGTTGAACACGGCAAAGCGCTTCTGCTCGCTCAGGCCCACGTAGTTGCGGTAGAATATTGATCCTGTGTATGAGTTGGAGTAGTAGCTTATGTCGCTGAGCGAGAAGTTCATGTCGTCGTCAATGTCTACCGACAGTCCGCCCAGGTCGAGTTCGCCGCGGGAGTAGGTGAACCGCAAGCCTATGCTCTGATTGTGATTGAAGAAGTAGCTGACGGTGGGTTTCAGGGAGTAGAGCGTCCCCTTGAGGTTGAGGTTCTTGAGCAGGGAGAGTACCTGGACATCCTCGGTGTTGAGCTGACCGTAGGAGGCAGTCAGGCCGAATTGCCACTGGCCACGGGGCACAAAGAGGAAGTTAAACAGTCCGCGGTCATATCGGCCATAGTTGCGCTGTGGTATGATGAAATCCACGGTGTCGTTGCCCACGATGACCTTGCGGGTCAAAATGGCCGGATCGATGTCACCGATCACGATTTTGCCGTTGCGCCGTGACAGGGAATCGGGGCGCGCTGCTATGGGTGCAGCTGCTATGGGTGTCACCGTTATTGTGTCGGCAGGGAGAGCGGAAATGAATGTAATACTGTCGGCGGGTTCGTTGATAACTACAATTTCCGGTTCGACCGGGGTGGCAGGAATTACCGTGACAGTCTCGTCGGGGACGGCAGTTTTGACCACGACCGGCTCAGCCGGGATTTCGGATTGCACGCCTGCCGCAGATGTACTTGCAGGAGAAACCGGCGTGACAGTCACCGTAACCGAGTAATTGGGCTTGGCCGAGACGACAGTCACCGTCACCGAATCGGGCGATTCCACGGCGCAACAGGTGCCCGCGGCCGCAATGATCAGGAGCAGCGTGGCTATCAGGCGGTATATAAATGACTGTCTCATAGATAGAACACTACTCCGAAGGAGATTGAAAACAGGTTGATTTTGAAATTCGCGCTCTTGTAGTCGGTGTGGGCCACATAGATCCGGTCAGTGATGGCTTTGGAGCGGGAATAGTTGAAGCCGAGTACGCCGATGCTCACTTCAATGGCCGAATAGTTGTTGAGAAACATCATCATGCCCGGCGTCAGGCCGATACCGAGGTCAAACGTTTCCTGATAGGTTCCAGTGATGTCGTCGCCGGTGCCGTTGATTATCTTGGACTGACCGCCCCCTAAGCTGAGCTGAAGCTCGTTGAAAAAGGCGAAGCGCATCGAGTTGCCGAGCGAGATGTAGTTGCGAAACGCCAGATAGCCTGAATAATTCTGGCTGATGGAGTAAAGATTGTTGATGTCGTAGCTCGTCTCGGAGTCGAGGATTATGCTCGCGTTGTCGAGATGGGTGCGCGAGCGCGAGTAACTGAAACGACCGCCGGCGGCGAGATTGTCCTGAAAAGCATAGAGCAACATGGGGCTGACCTTGAAAGTATAGGTGTCGCCCTTGATGTTCTCGATGATCAGAAACTGGTAATTGCTTTGGTCACTCTGGCTGTAACTCACGTTCACTCCGGTGATCCACTGGCCTTTAGGGATGAACTTGTTCATCTCTATACCCCGCGAGAAACGCTCCTGACCCGCCGCGGGAAAAGCCCCCCACAGCAGTGCCGCAAGCATTGACGTGATGATATATCTTAACAGGCGTGAAGTCATCTTAGCGAGTGATTCAGGCCGTAAAATTACAAAATTAATTTGTAATAGCAAAAATCAATTGACTGTGGAAGTCACCTTGCCCGAAGCGAGAGTGGTGACGAGGGTGGTGCCCGGGACGATGGCCGAGGAATCGGTCACGGCGCGGCCATCCACGCGGGTTATCGAATACCCGCGCTGAAGTGTCGCCGCCGGCGAGAGTGCCTCCATAAGCCGGGCGAGGGAGTCGAGCCGATCCATGCGGCGCGAGATAATTCTGCCCGAGGCGGAGCGCAGGCGCTGGTCAGTAGCATCAAGGGTTGAAATATAGGGTCTTAGCGCCGATGATGAAGCGGCGACCATGCGCATCGAGAGCCGGTCGAGCCTCCCACGGGAATTGGCCACGGCGGCTCCCGGAAGAAATGGCAGTCGCGATGATATATAGGCGAGTTGCTCGGCTGCCGCGCCCATGATGCGGGCCGCGGCAAGGGATATGGCGCGCGCGGAATCGTCGAGACGGTCAAGCAGCGATTCGGCTTGCCCGATAAGCCACTGGGCAGCTGCGGTGGGGGTCTTGACGCGCATGTTGGCTACGTAGTCAAGTACCGTCACGTCGCGCTCGTGTCCGATACCTACGATTACCGGAAGGGGAAACTGGGCTATATTGGCGGCAAGCTCGTAGTTTTCAAACGATGCCAGGTCGCTCGTAGCCCCGCCGCCGCGTATTATCACCACGCAGTCCCATTGGTCTTCATCAGCAGCTATCACGTCGAGAGCGGCGATAATCGACGCGGGGGCCGATGTTCCCTGCATCATTGCCGGAAAAAGCCTTGTCGAGAATGAGATATGCCGGGGATTGTCGGCTAAATGGCGCATGAAGTCGCCGTATCCGGCTGCCCCTTCGGCTGAGATGACGGCCACGCGGAGCGACGGAATGTGCCACTGAAGGTTACGGTTGAGGTCGACGACACCTTCAGCCGTCAGCCGGGCAAGTATCTCGCGGCGCAGCCTCAGCAGGTCGCCCATAGTGTAGGCGGGGTCGATATCGGTGATGTTCAGTGCGAGGCCGTAGGCCGGGTGGTAGTTGGCCGTGACCTTAACCATCACCTTCATTCCGCTGTCGAGGCGGGTGCCGGTGGCCATGAAGAAATCGGCATCGATGCGCTGAAATGTCGAGCGCCATATTGTGGCACGTGCCCTGGCGATTGTCTCGCCCGTCGAGGGGTGCTTCTGGACGAGTTCGAGATAGCAATGTCCGTTTCGGCGCAGATCAGATGTCTCGGCAGTGACCCATGCCGAGCGGAGTGCAGGAGCGGAATTGACCACTTGAGCAATCAGATTGTTGAACTGCTCAAGGGTCAATGATTCGGGGCCGCCGCCGGTCATCGGTCAAGGGTGAATTTCTTGCCGTTCCACGAGTAGGAAAGGGTGGGGCGGAGATAGGGACTGATGATGTCGTAGATATCCTCGTCGAGAAAACGGTTGAGGTTGTTGACAATCAGCAACTTGCCGGTAGCAGGATCGTAGTTGTAGGAGGCGAGTATGAAAGGCACCTGAGCCTCCACATCGGCCTTGTTGGCTTTTCCCTCGGGAGTGAGCCAGTCGTCGAGCGAGGGACGGGTGAAATATCCCGATGCTTCGAGCTGATTCCAGTCGGGATCAAAGAAGGTGATCGAACTGTCGAGCCCCGGAGCGGCAACGGTGGATATTACCGCCACAACCTGATTCTTGTCGGCAGGGAGCACGATGATCTGTGCTGTTGAGGAATCGGTCATCCTGACACTCAGGGCGTCGGGCGACAGGGCGGTGACCGACGACTGGCCGTTGAGGTTATTGGTCGACGAGCGACTCATCCCGCTGTTGAAGTAGTCGACCATGTCCATGCGCGTCGACGGGTCAAGAAGAGGAAACACTTTGACGGGCGCCGAGGTGAAAGCCTCGGTGGCAGTCAGTTGGGCCATCATGGCAAGCGATCCTGCCAAAAGGGCTGAAGCCGATATAAAAAATTTCTTCATCATGTAATGTTAACGTTTTACCGGCCGCGATTAGTATAGCCTTTTCGGGTTATTTCTTGGCCTTTTTGGATGCAATGCGGGCGTAATCCCTGTCAGGGACGGCAATCTCGCTGTGGAGCCGGCGCCCCACAAACTCCGCGCCGGTCAGCGCGCCCACAACCTTGCGGGCCTCTGACTTCTTGACGTCGAAAAGCGTGTAGCCGGGAAGCAGGTCGATACGGCCCACGTCGACGCGCTTGCCGTGGACGAGATGGTTGAGCATATCGATGAGGTTTCCGGCATAGAAACCGTCGCGCTTGCCCACGTTGACATATATTCTCTCCATGCCGCGCTCGGCCGTGCGGCGGTCCTTCTCGGCATCTGATCGCGGCTCGCCTTTTTTAGACTCCTTGCGCGATTTCTTTGACGGCTTTTCATCAATGAAATCAATCGAGGGAGCATCCTTGTAGTATTCAAGCAAGCGGTTGAATTCAAGAGAGATGACACGCTTCAGCAGGTCTTCCTGACTGAGCCAGCTCAGCTTGCGGTTGATACCGGGAAGATAGTGCATGATCTCGTCGTCGTTGACCTCCACGCGTTCAAGCCTGTCGGCGAGATTGTAGAGCTGCTTCTCGATAATGTGCTGCGGAGTGGGCACTTCCTTGCGCTCGAAGCTCTTGCCGATGATGCGCTCGATCTCGCGCAACTTGTTCTTCTCGCGGGAGTGGATGATCGCTACCGAGACGCCGCTCTTTCCGGCACGTCCGGTTCGGCCTGAGCGGTGGGTGTAGACGGCCACATCCTCAGGCAGGCCATAGTTGATGACGTGGGTCAGGTCGTCAACATCGAGACCTCGGGCGGCAACGTCGGTGGCCACGAGAAGCGTCACCACGCGGTCGCGGAATTTCTTCATCACGATGTCGCGCTGCTGCTGGGAGAGGTCGCCGTGAAGAGCTTCGGCGTTGTAGCCGTCCTTTATCAGCTTGTCGGCGATCTCCTGGGTGTCGCGGCGCGTGCGGCAGAAGATGATTGCGTAGATGCCGGGTGAATTGTCGGCAATACGTTTCAGAGCGAGATACTTGTCTTTGGCGTGGACCATATAATATATGTGGCGCACGTTTTGAGCGCCTTCGTTGCGCGTGCCCACCACGATTTCCTCATAATCCTTCATGTAGCGGCGCGCTATCTTCAGGATGTCGGCCGGCATTGTGGCCGAGAACATAAGCATCTTGCGGTCCTCGGGTACGTAGGAAAGAATCTCTTCGATAGAATCGAGGAAGCCCATGTTGAGCATTTCGTCGGCCTCGTCGAGCACTACCGTGTTGACGCTGTCGAGCTTTACCACGCCGCGCTTGATCAGGTCGATGAGTCGGCCCGGAGTGGCCACGATTACCTGCGCGCCCTCACGCAGCGCACGGATCTGACTCTCGATGCTCGATCCGCCGTATACGGGAATCACTTTGACACCGGGCATGAACTTGGAAAAATCGGCGAGATCTGATGAGATCTGAAGACACAGCTCGCGGGTAGGCGAGAGGATCAGGGCCTGTGGACGGCGCTCGTCGGGATTGATGCGCTGAAGCACCGGAAGACCGAATGCGGCTGTCTTGCCCGTTCCTGTCTGGGCAAGGGCCACTATATCCTTGGCATCGCCGAGCAGGCGCGGGATCACGCGCTCCTGAACGGGCATGGGTTCTACAAAACCGAGATCTTCAACTGCACGGCGCAGCGGCTCGCTGACGCCAAGTTCTTCAAATGTCTTCATATATCGTTGTGTTTAAATTATTATCTTGTATATAGTATGAAATTATAACCCGTGCCGGGCCGAAAATGTTTTATCAGGGCGTTGTCAAAGTTCAATGGAATTGTAATTTATGGGAAAAATTGATTTTGCGCGTGAGATAGCGCGCGATTTTATTGCGGAGGTGGCGGCGGTACGATGAAACAAGAATAAAGCAATGAGGGTGAATCAGATAAGTGATTCACCCTCATGATGGACTTGTTTATTTCAAACGATTATTTCTTGTCAGATTTCTTTACGTCCTTGCGGTCACCTTTGCGTCCGTCTTTGGCTTTTGCTTTACCCTTGTCACCGTGGCGTGCAATGCGGGAAGTATCAAAATTCTTGCCGGGGCGGGCGGGAGCGTTGACAAAGGAGTTTTCAAGGAAGATCACATACTGCTCGGGAGTAAGGATAGCCTTGAGGCTGTTGAGACGGTCTTTCTTGGCGGCTTTCCTTGCATCGGCGGCAGCTTTGCGGTCGGCCTTCTTGGCATCTTTATCAGCTTTAGCCTTGGCATCACATGAAGCCTTGAGGGCTTCGATCTGCGACTGCTGCTCGGGAGTGAGGATAATGCCCTCGAAGAGGAAGTTGTCGCAGCACTCGGTCTTATCGCCTCCTGCGGGGCAGGTGGCTGCGGGAGTCTGGGCGAGAGCCGAGAACGAGAAAGTGGTTGCGAAAAGTACGGCGAGGCTTAAAATAGTCTTTTTCATAATTGCTATTGTTTTAAGTTTATAATTATTCTATGTTTATTACTTTCAACTTTTAATTTCAGGTCGCTTTCCTGCGGCCTACGTAATTATGACGGGATTAAGGATTGAAAGTTTAAACTGACAAGACCATTTTAACTTTAATTCGCAACATGTAGCGCAAAGACTTGATATCTGTTAATCACGGCGATGGATGCAGGCACCTATCGAGTTAAGGCGGGTATCTATCGACTGATATCCGCGATCTATCTGGTCAATGTTGTCGATCTGGCTCACTCCGTTAGCCGACATCGCAGCTATCAGCATGGCGATTCCGGCACGTATGTCGGGCGACAGCATCCTGTTGGCTCTCAGGGGAAAACGGTGATCGAGACCAATGACTACGGCGCGATGTGGGTCGCAGAGCATTATGCGCGCTCCCATGTCGATGAGACGGTCGACAAAAAAGAGTCGCGACTCAAACATTTTCTGATGTATCAGCACGCTCCCCTTGCACTGGGTGGCAGTGACGAGAAGCACACTCAGAAGGTCAGGTGTCAGTCCGGGCCAGGGGGCGTCGGCTATCGTGGGGATTGAACCGTCAAGATTTGTCTCGATCTCGTAGGTGTCCTGAGCGGGAATGATGATGTCAGTATCGGTTACGGTCAGATTTATGCCCAACCGGCGGAACGAATCGGGGATTATGCCGAGGTTTTCGGGCGATACATCGGTGATAGTCAACTCGCTGCGAGTCAGCGCGGCCATACCTATGAACGATCCTACCTCGATCATGTCGGGGAGGATGGTATGCTCGGTGCCGTGCAGGCGGTCGGTGCCGTGGATGGTCAGCAGGTTGCTGCCGAGACCTTCGATCTTCACGCCCATGCGACCGAGCATACGGCACAGTTGCTGGATATAAGGCTCGCAGGCGGCATTATATATTGTGGTCACGCCCTGAGCCATGGCCGCAGCCATGATGATGTTGGCCGTTCCGGTCACCGATGCCTCGTCGAGGAGCATGTAGCAGCCCTTGAGCGGATTG
This sequence comes from uncultured Staphylococcus sp., assembly GCA_964546905.1. Lineage (GTDB taxonomy): Bacteria > Bacteroidota > Bacteroidia > Bacteroidales > Muribaculaceae > Duncaniella. The sequence goes on along the minus strand of CAZJKU010000002.1, from coordinate 111,014 downwards.
ACGGCGACGAGGTAATAGGCCTGACGCTCTTCGTTGAAACAAATCATCGCGCCCAAGCGGGTGAATCCGGCTATATGAGTGTCGACACGGCGGCGGCCAATCTTGTCGCCTCCGGGCTTGGCGAAATAGGCCTGACCGGTGCGGGCGAGAAGCGGTCCCACCACCAGAACCGAACCGCGCAGCGAGGCGCACCGGGCCACGAAATCGGTACTTGAAATGTATTCCTCGTTAAGGTCGTCGGCCTGAAAACGGTAGCTTCCGGGTCCGAGTTTCTCCACCTTTACGCCCATGGCCTGGAGGAGGCCTATGAGATTGGTCACGTCGAGGATGTCGGGGACGTTGTGGATCACGACCGGGTCGGGTGTGAGGAGTGTCGCGCTTATTACCTGCAGGGCTTCGTTCTTTGCTCCCTGAGGCCTGATGGAACCGTGGAGGCGGTGTCCGCCTTCAATGATATATGTGCTCAATTTTGATTCGTGTTATGGAGTGATGTTGATTTCTGATTGATGACAGGATTATACGTGCTGCACTTCGGGGACGAGGGTGATACCGCAGTAGGTTTCTACCGCCTCTCTGATGCGGTTTTCGAGATTTATTACGTCGTCGGGCGACGCGTCGCCCGTGGAATTTACAATCACGAGAGGCTGCTTGTCCCACACGGCAGCTCCCCCTTCGGTCATGCCCTTGCAGCCGGCGCGGTCAATGAGCCATGCCGCTGGGACCTTTATGCCGTCCTCGCCGCTGAAGAATGGTATGTCGGTCTCGCCCAGGCGGCTTTTCAGATCTTCAAATTCCTCGGCCTTCATTACCGGATTCTTGAAGAAACTGCCTGCACTTCCCGTCACCCCGGGGGCCGGGAGTTTGGAGTCGCGTATCTCCAGCACCGCACGCCTTACGTCGACGGGCCGCAACATGGGGATTCCGGCAAGCATCTGCTTCAGGTTGCCGTAGTTGAGGCGGGGATTGGGCCATGCCGACAGCCTGAAGGTAACGCCGAGGATTATCTTCCCGCTCTGATGCTTGAACACTGAGTCGCGGTAGCCGAAACAACACTGCTCGCGATCATATCTCTCCTGAAAGCCTGTGGCGAGATCATATACATATACAGTCTTGACGAGATCCCCGGCTTCCACGCCGTAGGCACCCACGTTCTGGACCACGCTTGCTCCGGCAGTGCCGGGAATACCCGAGAGGTTTTCAAGTCCCCACAGGTCGCGTAGACAAGCCTCTTCCACCAGGCGGTCCATCTCCACTCCGGCACCGGCGGTCACGTCGCTCCCCGAGAAGTCGATATGGTTGATGGCAGGAACTATGATCGTTCCGTCAAAGTCGCTTGTGAACAGCAGGTTGCTTCCGGCTCCCATCACCAGCAGCGGCTCGCCGGCACTTAACATGCCACGGATGCGGCTGAGGTCAGACGCGGTGGTGAACTTGATCAGCCGGCGGCAGTTCACGTCAAGGCCCATGGTGTGGAGGGGCTTCAGAGATATGTTTTCCTGAATGGTAATCATTGCGGTGCAGAGATTTTACGTGTTAACGCTACAAATATAATCATTAATTTTGACAATCCCTGCGATAAGAGTTACAATATGCGATAAGAGTTACAATATATGTGCCGGGATGTTATTCGCAGTATTTTCGTATTTCGTTATATAGATTGATACCTGCTGAGATCAATTACTGTATTTCGTAGAGAAAGATAATACTTAAATTCATCACTGATTATTTGATTCCCTAACATTGTAACATTTACCGAATTGCGAATAAATGATTCATTACGTTGGGGAATGTCTCGTTTTATCAGGCATCGGCCCTCAGAATCAAAAGCCAGGAAATTGGAATCAAAAAGTTTATGATGATTTTGACATAACCATAATCCGTTATGAGCGTTTATGGCGTGAGCATATTTCTGACTGTCATTGATTGTGCTGCACTTCCTGATGTCGGCCACACTCCATATATGGGCACCATGAATGATTTCCGGAATCTCACAACTACATAGAGCGCACCTTTTTATTCCGATGCGGTCCAATAGATTAAAGCAATAAGCGGCTGACCGCAGACGGTGTGGATCATCAGAATCAGTTATCTGTCTATTTAGATGTAACGAGGTATTGTAAACGGTGATGTTACCTAACTGATTAAAAGTATTAATTGATGGACGTGGCAGTGTTTTCAGATTTTGCTCTGATACTGAAAAAACATCAATCGGACGATCAGTGATTTTGGAAAGAGCTACACCAAATACTGTGGATTCATATTTGTTTGCCCCATAAGTCTTGGCATATAATTGAACTCGTTCTTGCGTTTTTGTAACAAATGAAGAGTTGTTGCTCCTGTTACTATTCCGATTCTCGCTACGCTCAGTGATTATTTCATCAACGCTTGAGAACGGGGATAGGGAACCGCTATAATATGAGTCAATATTTAGGAATCCTATTCCGGCGGTTAACATAAGTCTATAATAGACCAGATGATAATCGGTGAAAGGATTTCCCGCATAAGGAACGAAATAATACCAAAGTTGCTTGTTATTATCAGGATCGGCATAGTATTGGTTTAAAGCAGTGGATACGCTCTGCAAACTCGAATTTCTTCCATCGATTTTTTGTTCCGATACTGTAACATAATGAGTCATGTCACCGTATTTCACAGTAAGAAGTCTTCCCTTATTGTATTTGTCGGTGATTTCGTGTACAATATAATGAGTTTGTCCTATCAGACGTACACATATATCTCTCAGAATGCCAGGTGTCAAAATGGATTTAAAACCATTTGCTTTCTTCTGAGTATTTGTCTTATAAGAGATTATTGCTGCCATTATTGTAGTTTGTAATCAGAACTTCATTACGGTCATTGTATCTACCCTGAGTATTTTTCACCGGTATAATGTTATATCCCTGCTTTAAAGCCCAATTCTCAATTTCATAATTATAAAAATTATCATTTTGAATAATATATGACAGCATAAATTTGTCATCGGCAAGATTGATTTTGTCTATAAACCTGCACAGTTCTCTCTCATGCTCGATACTCCAGCCTTCAAAACCTCGTTTACCATCATTATAAGTAGCTTTAGTCTCCCTATAAGGAGGATCGAAGTAGAAAAAGGAGTTATTACCTATCAGGTCCTCTAACTCCACAAACGAGCTATTTCTGAACTCAATATTCAATTTCTTTATCATGCGGGAAAAAGAAATGAATTTCGCAATAATCCTGTCATTGAATCGCCTTGAGCCACATGGTACATTAAAACCATGATCGGCATTAAATCGGATCTGTTGCTGAAATCCGAATAGAATTAGGGCGTATAACATTATGGCCGATCTCTCTGACTTACTTATTGAATTGTATTTATCTCTAATCTTAAGATAGCCTTCCTTGTTGTTGGGGGCAAGTCCATATTCCTTTATCAATCGGTTGATTGCTTTAAAGTACTCAACTGAATCTTTTTCGTAAAAAGAATGAATCAGCCCCACCACATACTGATTAATATCGTTATAGATTACTCTATTGGTCTCCACGTTTATTCCCACGTTGAAACCACCACCGAATACATCCACAAAGGTCTCAATATTATCAGGTAGGTGTGACTTGATGTCAGGTATCATCTTTGCTTTACTGCCACTATAATTCAAAGGTGATTCAAAGATTATATCTTTCTCACATTTTTTTTCGATGAAAAAAAGGTATTCCAAGTGACCATTTCGTTCCCTGCATTTAAAATTATTATATTTCTTATAATCAATTTCGATGCACTCATACGTCTCATTCCTACCATAACGTTTGAGTGTAGCCTCAATAAAATCTTTTGACATGATGCCATCATTATTATAGCTCAAAATTATATATCTGGCGGTAGTGTTGGATATAACGTAATCAAACAATACCTGGCAATATATATCTTTTGACCATAAAGATTTCATGGGTGTAACCGGTCTTGAGCCGGTCACTTTACTGATTTCCGGATTATCATTAAGTACAAGTGTTTCCAGTAAATGATATTGAGTTCCATACTGATTCTGGGTATATGGCGGATCAAGATACAGAATATCACAATCTATCTGAGTTATGATATCCTCAATTTTGGAGCAATGTGCTTCTAACCGGCAAGTCGAATCTACATCGTCAAATAAATTCTCGGTTATAGGTGTAATTTTTAGTTTATGCTGAGAGCGTGGATCCCAGTGCTTAAGATATGCCCCATATACACCAGCCGTATTTGCTACACTTGATACCGCCTCAATCAAACAATAGATTAGATAAGCAAATTCGTTATCTGAGATTAAGCCCATTTGCTTCCACCGCTCAATTGTAGATCGGATAAAATCTATTCTTCCTGCATTTTCGGATGTAAAATACATTCGTTCAGATCCTCCCGGAGAATAGTTATGATAGAAGAACCCCTTTTCGATATCCTGATGCTCAGAAAAGTATTGAAACGGGTTAAATCCCAATTTCTTGAAATCGCATGATTTTCCAATGATGCGCCCTTTTGAAAATAATACGCTCCATTGCATCGAATCATTGATTATGATTTTATAGATGTTCTTAAGGCTGTTGGCTACTGATCCTGTGCCGCAAAAAGCATCGAAAAAACGAAATGAAGGATTCATTAATCCTTTCTCGTAAAGAAGGGATTGGATGGCCGGTAATATTTTATCCTTACTTCCTAAGTATCTCATGTTTTAATGTTGTCGGAGGAGTTCTGTTACCGCAAAGTTATTGAAAAAGCGGCATATTTTCAACATCGACATTCTACAAATCCGCCGTGGATGTCACCTTCGGGGGGAGATTACGCGGTCGCCGATGAGTTTTGCAAGTTCCTTGCGCAGGTCCTCGATTTCCTTCTGGCGTGACAGCAGGGCGATCACGGTGGCGAAGTCGGTGTCGCGCTGTGCAGCTGTCATTTCGGCGCGGACTTCGCGCAGCCGCAGGCAAAGTATCGCATCCTTCAGCTCGAAGAGTTTACGTGGCACGAGATCGAGCAGCTGCTCCTGCTCGGTCTCTATATGGGAAAACTTGGTGTGGACCTTGGAGAGCTGGTATTTTTCGATGACGAGTTCGTTGGCAAGCAGGCGAATGGCCGAGTCGGGGTGAGATAGAAACGACTGGGCGAGATAGTCCACGGCAAAATTGTCGATGCGCGTGTTGAAATCGGCATCGACACGCTCCTGCAGCTGCTGCTCCATGGCGTTGATGCTGCCTATGTCGGTAGCGGTCTCGCGGATGTGGCGGATGCCCTCTTCAAACTCGCGTGAACGGGTGACTTCGAGCGAGGCATATTTCGCCCTGTAATCTTCGGGCCAGCGGGAGGCGGAAAGGAGGATGATCTCGTCGAAAATCGCCCGGCAGTCGGGATTGGAAAATGTGATTCCGTCGGCTCCGAGCTCGTCGGTGATATATTTAAGCACTGTGAGCGTGGTCGATGTCCCGTCATCGGTACCTGACTCGCAGAACGACAGCAATCCGTATTTTATGGCGAGTTTCAGCACCCCTTTCTCAAACGGACGCAGAAACGCTGCCGTGTCGCCCGACTGCCCGGCGCGCTGACCCGTAGCTTCGGCAGGGCTTTCGGGTGACGACGCTATGGCTGCGGGTGCGGTCGCTTCGCCGGCTACGGCGCTTTTCTCGCGCTCGTGAAACTCCTTTTCGCGGAGCTGCTCATAGTGCTTGGCAACCTGACGCTGAAGCACTTTCTCGTCGATGGCGAAGTCGCGGGCACATTCCTGCACGTAGACGTTACGGGTGATCTCATCGGGGATATGGGCGATAGAGCGGACGATGTCGGAAATCGCCTCGGAGCGGCGCACGGGGTCGCTCGCCACGCCCTGCATCAGTATGTCGGTCTTGAACCGGATGAAATCGGTGGAATGGTCGGCAAGATACTGCTCGACCTCGGTGGATGAATGGGTTCGGGCGTAGGAGTCAGGGTCCTCGCCCTCGGGAAAGAGGACTACCTTCACATTCAGGCCCTCGGCGAGAAGCATGTCGATACCGCGCAGAGAAGCCTTGATGCCGGCGGCGTCGCTGTCGTAGATCACGGTGACATTGGACGTGAAGCGATGGATGAGCGACACTTGCTCGGAGGTGAGCGACGTGCCCGACGACGCCACTACATTGGTGATCCCTGACTGGTACATCGAGATCACGTCCATGTAGCCTTCCACGAGATAGCAGCGGTCGAGCTTCACGATGGATTTCTTGGCCTGATAAAGCCCGTAGAGGACCTTGCGCTTGAGATAAATCTCGCTTTCGGGCGAGTTGACATACTTGGCCATCGACTTGTCAGTCTTGAGCGTGCGGCCTCCGAAGGCCACCACTTTGCCCGAAAGGGTCAGCACCGGGTAGATCACGCGGCCACGGAAGCGGTCGTAGACCGTGCCGCGGTCAGTCCTGCTGCATAACCCGGTGGAGAGGAGGTATTTCTCGCTGAATCCGCGGGCGATGGCCTCGGTGTAGAGTGCGTCGCTTTTTTCAAGGGCATATCCGAGATGAAACAGCTTTATCATCTCGTCGCTTATGCCACGGTGGCGGAAGTATGAGAGGCCTATGTCGCGCCCGTCAGGCGTGTCCACGAGGTTTTTCTCGAAATGCTGCATGGCCCACTCGTTGACCGCAAACATGTTTTCGCGGTCACGCTCGCGCTCGCGCTGCTCCTCGGTGAGTTCCTGCTCCACGATCTCGATATTGTATTTCTTGGCGAGATAGCGCAGGGCTTCGTTGTAGGACATCTGCTCGTGCTCCATAATGAAGTTGACCGGGCTGCCTCCCTTGCCGCAGCTGAAACACTTGCATATTCCCTTGGCCTTGGATACGGAAAACGACGGCGTGCGCTCGTTGTGAAACGGGCACAGGCCTATATAGTTGGCTCCGCGACGCTTCAGGCTGACGAAGTCAGATACGACTTCCACGATGTCGGCAGCGTCGAGGATGCGTTGTACAGTGGCTTGATCTATCAGTTTCATTTATGAGGAGAGGGTGGAATCACTTGTCCATGAACACGAAGTAGACGGCAAGTATCAGGCAGACGAAGGCCGCGAAGTGATTCCAGTGGAGAGTTTCGTTGCGGAAAAAGAATATGGTGAAGATGGTGAATATCACCAGGGTGACGGCCTCCTGGATCACCTTGAGCTGCATGAGTGAGAATGGGCCGCCGTTTTCATGAAAACCCATGCGGTTGGCGGGAATCATGAACAGGTATTCGAGCAGGGCGATGCCCCACGAGATGAGGATTACGATGATGAGCGGTGTCGATGAGGTGATTACGTTCATCTGCTGGAGCTTGATGTGGCCATACCATGCAAAGGTCATGAAGACATTGGAGATGATGAGGAGCAATATGGTGATCCATCCGTTCATAAATAATGAAAGGCTTGAAGGTTATTGATGGGATGCTTTGTAATAGAGGATTATGCCTATGATGGCGTAGATTATGTTGGGAATCCACATCGCCACCATTGGCGACGTAAGGCCCGAGACGGCAAATGTGGAGGTGACGGTCATGAACAGGATGTAACTGAAACTCAGCACAAGGCCGATGCCGATGTTCACACCCATGCCGCCCTTGACCTTGCGCGAGGAGAGCGACATGCCGATCACCGTCAGTATGAACGCCGCGGCTGTCATGGCGTAGCGACGGTGATTCTCGATCTCAAATGACTTTATGTTGGCCACCCCGCGCTCCCGCTGCCGCGAGATGTATTCCCTCAGCTGGGGCGAGGTCATGGTCTCGTGGTCGTTCTTGGCTATTAGGAAATCGCGTGGCTCAAAGGGTATGATGGTGTCAAGGCGGTTGCCGCGAGTGATGTATTCCCTGTCGCCGCGGAAGTCGCGAATCATGTAGTCGCGCACGATCCAGTGGTGGAGCGTGTCCCACTTGATGGTCTGCGACGTGAGTCGCGACACGAGTTTCTTGTCCTCGAAGTGTTCGAGCGAGAACTTGTAGCCGGTTTTCTGGGTGTTGTCATAGCGGCTCATGGATGCGATTTCACCTTGGGCGACCTGAAGCTGTATGTTTGACCCGTAATCGACGCGCTTGTTGCGCACGTAGGTGTTGGTATACTCGATTCTCTTCACGTTGGCCGGAGGGATGATGTAGGCGCTGAGCAGGTAGGTGGCACACGCTATCACGGCTGCCGACACCATATATGGCCATAGCAACCGCCTGAAACTCATGCCGGTGGACAGCATGGCGATGATCTCGCTGTTGTCGGCCAGCTTGGAGGTGAAGAAGATCACGGCGATAAACGTGAACAGCGGGCTGAACTGGTTGGCGAAATAGGGCAGGAAGTTGATGAAGTAGTCAAATATCGTGGCTTTAAGCGGTGCCTTGAGAAACGAGTCGAGTTTCTCGTTGACGTCAAACATTATCGTGATGGCCAGGATCAGCGCGATCGCGAAAATATAAGTCCCGAGAAACTTCTTTATAATATATCGGTCAAGAATCTTGAACATGTTGCAGCATGAAGGTAGGTTTATAGCCTCCGGGTGACGCGCTCGACCATTTCGGTCTTCCACGCCTTGAAGTCGCCGGCGACGATATGGCGGCGGGCTTCGGCGGTGAGCCACAGGTAGAAGGCAAGATTGTGGATCGAGGCTATCTGCATGGCAAGGATCTCATTGGCGATGAAGAGATGACGCACGTAGGCTTTCGTGTACATTCTGTCCACGATGCTCGCGCCGTCCTCCTGCAGGGGAGAGAAGTCGTCGGCCCACTTCTTGTTGCGCATGTTCAAGATGCCGTGGGCGGTGAAGAGCATTCCGTTACGGCCGTTGCGGGTAGGCATTACGCAGTCCATCATGTCCACGCCGCGGTCTATCGCTTCCAGTATATTGGCCGGGGTACCCACCCCCATTAGGTAGCGGGGCTTGTCGGCGGGAAGGATTTCGTTGACAACCTCGATCATGTCATACATCACCTCGGCAGGCTCGCCCACGGCCAGGCCGCCTATGGCGTTGCCGTCGGCTCCGAGTTCAGCCACACGAGTGGCACTCTCGCGGCGGAGGTCGGGATAGGTCACTCCCTGCACTATGGGGAAGAACGACTGCCGGTAGCCATACTTGCCTTCGGTCTCGTTGAAGTGACGCCAGCCGCGTTCAAGCCATCGCAGAGTCAGGTCGAGCGACTTGCGGGCGTATGCGCGGTCGGCGGTGCCCGGCGGGCACTCGTCGAGAGCCATCATTATGTCCGATCCTATCGAGCGCTGTATGTCCACCACCTTCTCGGGCGTGAAAAGGTGCTTTGATCCGTCGATATGAGACCTGAACCATGCTCCCTCCTCGGTCAACTTGCGGTTGTCGGAAAGCGAGAAAACCTGAAACCCGCCGCTGTCGGTCAGGATAGGGCGGTCCCAGCCGTTGAATTTATGCAATCCTCCCGCGCGTTCAAGGATATCGATGCCCGGGCGGAGGTAAAGATGATAAGTGTTGCCGAGGATGATCTGAGCCTTTACGTCGTCGCGCAACTCATTGACATGGACAGCCTTGACGCTGCCCACAGTGCCGACGGGCATGAATATCGGGGTCTCGATCACACCGTGGTCAGTAGTGATGAGTCCCGCACGGGCGGCAGTGGAAGGTGCCGTAGCTTTGACTTCAAATTCCATAGGAGTGCAAAATTACTGCAAATTCCCCTGATTCCCTAATTTCGGTAAGTTAAATTTTATATTTTCAGGATGTATTCAGAACAGCAGATTGATGCACCCCATCACGAAGCCGAGCAACGCGCCGAGCCACACGATTGCCTTCAGCTCGCGGTTCATGACCTCAAGAATCAGTTTTTCAGATTCCTTGACATCCATTTCATTGATGCGTGACTCGATGATGCCGCTGATGTTGATGGCGTCGAGTATACGTGGCAATTGCTCGGTCACGAGCGTGGTGTAGAGCGACATGATGGTGTCCACGGCCATCTCGATCTGCGCCTCCCTGCCGGTCAACAGGCTCCTGACCGGTTTCTCCATGAAGTTGCCTATCTGGTCGTCGATGAGACTCTCCACCATCGCCTGAGAGTTGTTGGCCAGCATCTCGTCGATATTCTTGGCAAGCAGCTTCTCAACCGGTGAGGCGATGAGTCCTATCACCTGGTCGGCACCGAATATTCCCAACATCCCGTTTTTAACCTTCTCCATGACATGGGCCACCACGATTCTTGCTATCTTCGGCCCGAGGCCCGACGACGATAGGGCCGTATGGATCTGAGCCGAGAGGTCGACCGAAATGTTTTCGCTCATATACTTAATGTCGTCGGGAGAGAGGAAGCACAGCAGGAACTCCTCCACGGTAGCGTCATTGTGGCGCTGGGTCTCGACAAACCCGTTGATTCCGTTGCGGATCTTATCGAGCATATCGGCCGAGAGCAGCGTCTTTTCCAGAACCTCGCGGTTCATGAGGTTCTTGCTTATGGCGTCGCCTATCGAAGCCGCTATGCGCGATTTCTCCTTGGGTATCAATCCGGGGGTAAACGGGACCTTGAATCCGAAGATATATTTAGCCGTTCTGGGACGGAAAAGCATCCTTATGGCGATGTCATTGGTAATGTAGCCGATTACGGCCCCTATCAGCGGCCTGGCGAGATAAGTCAGTTCGATCATGAAATTTCAATTGTTTTCCACCGCAAAGTAACAAATTTTTTTCAACCTACCGAAAATCCGTTAAAAGAATCTCGCGCTCCGACAGTTTATGTCACCACTACCTTGCTTGGATTCATCTAAAAAAGTGTTAAATATCAGTTGGCCCGGGAATTATTCCGGGTGGGAGGTGAGGAGGAGGATGCGGAGGGTGGGGGCGGGGACGGTGGTGGTGACTACCCAGGTTATTGCGGTGGTGGAGGGGAGGGTGGTGACGAAGTCGTTGAGGTAGGTGATTTCTTTGATTGTCAACGGAGTCCGGTCGCTGTTGAGGATCATGATCATGAGCCTGTCGGCTTTCATGACGATGTCGCGATGGCCGGGGACGCTAAGAATGTCTTGAATAGCGCTCTTGATGCGGTCATTACCCGTAGCCGAGGCCATGAACGAGTGTTTTGCGCCGGGGGCATAGAAGAATTGCTCGTGATCGCGTGGGTCGGGACCTGTCATTCCATTGCGGTACTGCTCGAAAATCGCCCGGATGTCGACCGGGTCGTGGTGCTGAATGATTTCAGGTTTCATGCTGTCATGGAGATTTATTGATTGCAATGCGACGAAGTTAGTCATATAATTTCAAAAACCGCGCGAATAACCGGAAAAAATATTTATCTTTGTGGTCGGGCGTTGTCCCGGAATTTACGTTGACAATATTATTTACTATTATATATAAAGATTATGTTAGATAAGATAAACGCTACCGCTGATTTTCTCCGCGGAAAGGTCACAGGCGAGATGCCTCGTATAGCTATAATCCTCGGTACCGGTCTGGGCCCGTTGGTTGACCATATCGACGACAAGCAGATGATTCCTTACTCCGAGATTCCCAACTTTCCGGTATCGACCGTCGAGGGACATAGCGGAAACCTGATTTTCGGTACTCTTGCCGGCAAGCGCGTGATAGCCATGCAGGGCCGCTTCCACTATTACGAAGGATATGACATGAAGCAGGTTACATTTCCGGTGCGCGTGTTCAAGGCTCTGGGTGTGGAGACACTGTTTGTCAGCAACGCGTCGGGTGGCATGAACAAGGAGTTTGCAGTGGGCGACGTGATGATCATAACCGACCACATCAACCTCTTCCCTGAAAATCCGTTGCGCGGACGCAACTACAATGAACTCGGCGATCGTTTCCCTGCCATGACCGAGGCATATTCCAAGGAACTCATCGCCAAGGCCGACAAGATCGCTGCCGAGAAGGGTATACGACTGATGCACGGTGTATATGTAGGCGTGACCGGTCCCACTTTCGAGACTCCTTCGGAATATGAGTATTACCGCATAATCGGCGGTGACTGCGTGGGTATGTCGACTGTGCCTGAAGTCATCGTGGCCAACCACGCCCACATGAAAGTATTCGGCCTGTCGGTGATCACCGACCTTGGAGGTAAGGATGTCACTCAGGTGCCCACCCACGAGGAGGTACAGCAGGCAGCTGTCATAGCCCAGCCCGCTTGCCTGACGATCATGAAGGAACTCGTAGCCCGCATCTGATCATGGAAATCTCTCAGCTTGGCGAGTTCGGCCTGATCGACCGTCTCACCCGCGAGTTACCCAAGGTCAACACGTCGTCGCTCACCGCCGTGGGCGACGATGCCGCTGTGCTTTCCTATCCCGACAGCGATGTCCTGGTCACGACCGACCTGCTGCTTGAAGGCGTGCATTTCGACCTTACCTATGTCCCGCTCAAGCATCTGGGCTATAAGGCTGCGGTTGTGAATTTCTCCGACATCTACGCCATGAACGGCACTCCGCGGCAGATTACGGTATCGCTCGGAATTTCGAGCCGGTTCCGCGTGGAGGATATCGAAGCCCTTTACGATGGCATACGCCTGGCATGTGACATTTACAAGGTCGACATCGTGGGGGGCGATACCTGCTCGTCGCGTCAGGGACTTGTGATTTCAATCACCTGTATAGGCGATGCACCTCGCGATCGTATCGCTTACCGCTCCGGAGCCCGCGATACCGACCTTATATGTGTGTCGGGCGACCTCGGCTCGGCCTATATGGGTCTGCAACTACTTGAGCGGGAAAAAGTAGCGTCGGCAGGCAGAGCCGATTTCGTGCCTAATTTTCAGGGAAAGGAATACCTTGTGGAGCGTCAGCTCAAGCCCGAAGCGCGCCGCGACATCGTGGAGGCACTGCGGGACGCCGATATTAAACCCACGTCGATGCAGGATATTTCCGACGGACTCAGTTCTGAACTGATCCATATATGCAAGAGCTCCCATGTGGGTTGCCGCATCTATGAGGACCGTATTCCAATCGATTATCAGACGGCTGTGATGGCCGAGGAACTCGGCATGAATCTCGTGACTGCGGCTCTTAACGGCGGCGAGGACTATGAGTTGCTGTTCACCGTCCCGCTCCATTATCATGACCGTATAGAGAAAATTCCCGGAGTGAAACTTATAGGTCACATCACCCGCGAGGACCTCGGCTGCGCCATGATCACCCGCGACGGAGGCGAGATTCCCCTGAAAGCGCAGGGATGGAACCCGCTTGCGGCCGGCGAACCTGTTTCTGAAAAGCAATGACACTCAGATCGGCGGGAGAGCGCAAAGGACTGATCGCTTTGATCGCCCTTATCCTGATAACCGCTCTCGTGACCGGAATCCTCAAGTCAGGCACTTCCGCTCAGCCGGGCGATACCGACCGGGCCGGAGTGCCTGATTCAATAGTCACGGTTGAACCTGTTGACACGCTCCCTACCGACACCGTTGCTACTCCGATGCCGAAAAAGTCGAAAAAGAAAAATAAGGATAAGCGGCGCAAGGAGCAGCCGGTCTACCGTAATCCGCTCGACGAGAAGATAAACTGATTTCAGGCCGTGGCAATCAATACCTTAGCGTTACCCGCAGGGTCGATTGTGAGGCCTGATGTGGCTGCTGCGACAAGCACGGTCTCTCCGCGGTGGCAGTGGCGGGTGTCCTCGTCGGCATGTATGGTCACCTCTCCGTCGATCACCATTATGACCATGAAATCGTCGCGGTCACTGACGTCGGCGGTGTAACGGCGCGTCAGGTCAAGGAGATTCACTTTAAAGTGACTGCACTCGGCAATCGTGGCCGGGCTGTCGGGCGACAGTTTATATTGTGTCCGGTAATTGTCGAGGACCTTATAGTCAATGGCATCCACGGCGAGAGCCGTGTGTAGCTCACGCAGTTTCCCGGTTGAATCCCGGCGGTTGAAGTCGTAGATGCGGTAGGTCACGTCGCTCGTCTCCTGGATCTCGGCCAGAAAGGTCCCCGCGCCTATCGAATGGATGCGACCCGCCGGCAGGAAGAATACGTCGCCCGGCTTGACATCGTAGTTGCAGAGCAGGCTGCCGATAGTGTGATTCTTCACCGCCTCCTCATATTCCCTGGGTGTCACGCTTCTTTTCAGCCCTGAAAGCAACCGGGCATCTTTTCGTGTCTCGATCACATACCACATCTCCGTCTTGCCCCGCTTGCCGTGGCGTTTCATCGACAGGTCATCGTCAGGATGCACCTGGATGGAGAGATCCTTATGCGCGTCGATGAATTTTATAAGGAGCGGAAACTCGCTGCCGAATTTGTCATAAACAGCCTGACCCACAAGCATCCGGCCATAGCGGTCGATGAGCACGCTCAGCGGTGTGCCGGCCTCTTCGCCGTCGGCCACCACGCTTTCATCGCCTTTAACTGCCGAAATCTCCCAGCTTTCACCCACATTAGCGTCAACGGGAGGCTCTCCCTTGAAGGGTGCGATCCGGTCGCCACCCCAGATGGCGGTCTTGTATATAGGTGAAAACTTGTAGATCTTTCTCATAATGGAAATTAAAAAAAGCGTGCGTGGGACTGTACTTGTCCGGCAGGACGGCAAAGGTAAACAAAATTTTTCGTTCCGTGCAACTATCCGATAAGCAAAATAGTTTTTTTGCAAAAATTTGTCAAAATGTTAGGAAATACGGAAAATTTGTTATAATTTAGCACTGAATTTTGAAAAAGTCGATGGTAGACGACGTGTAAAGCCGTGCATCATGATGAAACGCGGTGCCGCTCATACAATGATTCGATATACTTCACCATCGGTTATGTTTATTTTGTAAGTGATTCTTTTTTATAATATTAACCTTGATCCAATGCCGGATCGCAAAATGTAGATTTTATATCTTGTGATGAAAAATTCTCTGATTAAAATGTTAGCGGGGGGTGCTATGTGCTTAGCTCCCTTGATGTCGACTGCCACCACATTTGTGGGCGATCGCTCCGACTTCCGCGATGAAACGATTTACTTCGTCATGACCACCCGCTTCTATGACGGAGACCCGACCAACAATGTGTGCTCCTGGGACAAGCAGGACGTGCAGATTTCCAAGAACGACCCTGACTGGCGTGGCGACTTCGCCGGCCTTATCGAGAAACTGGACTATATCAAGGCTCTCGGTTTCACATCGATATGGGTTACTCCAGTGGTGCAGAACTGCTCGGGTGAGGACTACCACGGTTATCACGCCATGGACTTCACCAAAGTTGATCTGCGCTATGAATCGCGCAAGGAATGGGGTGCCGAAAAGGATGTCAAGTTTCAGGACCTTATCGATGCCGCCCATGCCAAGGGCATGAAAATCGTGCTCGATGTGGTGCTTCAGCACACCGGCAACTTCGGCGAGGTGAACCTCAATCCGCTCTTCACCCGCGACCAGAATATCCGAAACCAGGCTTCGCCCGCTGCATCGCTCACGCCTAATCCCGATCGCCTTTCGGCCAACTATTTCGATCAGGACCCCACGGCTCAGTATGCCGAGCGATGGAAATATTTCAAGAATCCGCAGTATGAGCCCAACAACTATTACCATCACTACGGTACCGGCTGGAACTGGGACCTTCCCAACCGCTGGTGGGGCCAGATAGCAGGCGACTGCGTGGACCTCAATACTGAGAATGACTACGTTGCACAATATATTGTGGACTGCTACGGCGAGTTTATAAAGATGGGTGTCGACGGTTTTCGTATCGATACCACCGGCCACATAGCTCCGCTTACATTCAACAAGCAGTTTATCCCTCAGTTCCATGCCATAGCCGAGCAATACAAGCACAAGCGCCTGAACGAGTGTGAGTTCTTCATGTTTGGCGAGTGCTGTCAGCGCTTTCAGGGATCGGTCGTTTATCGCGATCAGCCCAATCTTTCGAGCTATTTCTACACATGGAAGTCTGACCAGTCGCTCCTCAACGAGTATAACGGTGACGCCGAGTGGTGGCGCGCCCAGAATCTTCCCGAGGGTCATGATACGCCCGTAGGTCCCATGGCCGTGTGTGAAAAAGATACCAAGGACAAGCCCACAAGCAATAATGTGCTGATGCAGAACGGTGCATGGCATGAGCCTGATTACTCGCAGTACAGCGGTTTCTCGGTAATCGACTTCCCGATGCACTATTGCTTCAACAATGCCGCTTCGGCAGTCGATATCGCCCGTAAAGGCGACAATAAATACAACGATGCCTCCTGGAATGTTGTCTATGTGGATTCCCACGATTACTGCCCCGGTCCCAACGACGGCACCCGCTTCAACGGCGGCACCGCACAGTGGGCCGAGAACCTGTCTCTGATGTTCAGTTTCCGCGGTATTCCGTGTATTTACTACGGCTCGGAAGTGGAGTTCAAGAAGGGCCTCCCCATCGACGTGGGCGGCAGCAACAACAAGACTCCCCGCTCCCAGTCGGGCCGCGCATATTACGGCAACTACGTGGAGGGCTCAGTTCAGGCTACTGACTTCGCTCAGTTTACCGCTTCAGGCAACGTCGCCACTACCCTCAACGGTGATCTTGCCCAGCACATCATCCGCCTCAACCAGATCCGCGCCGCCGTGCCTGCCCTCCGCAAGGGTCAGTATACGTTTGACGGCTGCTCGGCCAACGGCGGCTGGGCATTCAAGCGCGCCTATCGCGACTCTTATGCCCTCGTGTCGATCAACGGCGGCGCAACTTTCACCGGCGTCCCCGACGGTACTTATGTCGACCTCGTGACCGGAACTTCCTATACTCCCGCCGGTGGCAAGATCACTGTCGATGCACCCCGCGGTCAGGGCCAGCTCCGTGTCCTCGTGAAGGGTTGGACCGGAGGCAAGGTGGGCGTCGACGGCAAGTTTATCTATACCACTACTCCTGTGGCCCACGGCGGCAATCCGGTATTTGACGATCCCGGTACACCACATTATTATACAGCTGATGATGCAGTAGGCAAAGCTTCGGTTATCTTTGATCCTGCCGGGGGTGCTTTCAAGACCGAGACCCTCAGCGTCAGCGCCAGTCTCAACGAGGTTGCCACTACCGGCTGGTATCAGATCGGCGACGGCTCCAAGGTTACCCTCACTCCCGGAAGCACCTCCACGTTCACTATCGGTGAAGGCATGGCCTACGGTCAGAGTGTGACCGTAAGCTGGGGTGCCGACGACATCACCGGCAAGGTGACCTACCGCAAGGTCGATCCCGACGCTACCATCACGGTCTATGTGACCTCGGCCACCGCGCCTTATCTTTATGCCTGGTACACCGGCAATTCCGGCCAGAACGTTGAGCCCAACGGCTCATGGCCCGGTAAGGTGCTGACCAACTCCAAGGAAATCGACGGCCGCACATTCTATTATATGACATTCGACGAGGCTGAAAGTGTCAACGTGATATTCAATAACGGAAACGGAGCGCAGACCGACGACATCACAGGCATAACCGAAGACACCTATTATGAATGGGACGGCGGCTCGGGCTATCAGGTGCTCACCGGCATCTCCGACAGTCCCGAACCCTCGGTGAAGATTTCGCCCAAGGGCGGTGAGTTTGTCGGCTCGGTAAATGTCACCGTTACTGCCAACCGCTATTGCACCACTTCGTGGTACAAGATAGGCAACGGCAGTCAGGTTGACTTCACTTCCACCGCTTCATTCACCCTCGGAGCCGATATGGCAGTAGGCCAGAGCGTGACTGTAAGTTGGGGTGCCACGGGCGAGGGTATGACCAAGACTGGAGAAGTGACCTTCACCAAGGTTGACAAGCCCTCTACAACCGACGTCAGGATATACTTCGACAACAGCAAGTCGGGCTGGAACAATGTCAACCTCTACATTTACGGTTCTAATTCCGATGAGGAGCTTTGTGGCTCATGGCCCGGCAAACCTATGACGCTCGACCAGGCAACAGGCTACTACGTCTATACTCTCTCGACCGACAAGGACTATACCCGCCTGAATGTAATCTTCAACAACGGCAACGGTTCTCAGACCGGCGACAACGTGAAGATCCGCGATAATGGCGTGTACTCCATCGACGGCGATACCGGTCTCTCGGGCATCGCATCGGCTGTGGCTGATGACGACGATCTTCAGGTAGAGTTCTACAACCTCCAGGGCATCAAGGTTGAGAATCCCTCGCAGGGCATCTACATCATGCGCCGCGGAGCCACCGTAAGAAAGGTGCGCATACCCTGATCGCGTATTATACTTCATTATCAGGGCCGGTATCTGAAAAAGGGTACCGGCCCTGATATTTCGGATGAAAATGCCCTACGGTTGTTAAAAATCGATGGATTTAAATACAAAAATTTGCATATTTTCACTAAAACCTGCGAATTTTGAGAAAAAAACTGAATATTTTTTTGGTATGTCAGTTTTTTGTTATACCTTTGCGACGTTTTAGAGCAAAAAATTATTTTTTATTTATTTATAAATTTCTAAGAAAAAATGAAAAAGTTAGTTCTCTTACTCGCTGTTGCTTTCAGCGCATCTCTCTACTCTTGCGGTCACAAGTCTGCTGAGGCTACCGATAACGCTGCTGACACTGCTGCTGTTGTTGAAACTGTAGTTGAAGAAGTTGCTGTTGTTGACACTCTCGCTGCTGACTCCGTAGCTCCCGCTGACTCTGCAGTTGTTAATGAATAATTTCGAGTAATCCAATCGCGAAATTTTCGGTTTATACACCGTCAACACAAAAGGAAAATCAAGCTGATTGCCATTTGGTGACCAGCTTTTTTTATTTTTACCGGAATCTATGAAACGTTATTACCCGGTATTGACCATAGCCGGATCGGATCCATCGGGAGGAGCCGGTATACAGGCCGATCTTAAGACTTTCTCAGCCTTAGGGTGCTACGGGATGTCGGCCATTACAGCCATTACGGTGCAGAATACCGGGGAGGTAAGGGCGGTTTCGCCTGTTCCTCCATCGGTGGTTGAAGGGCAGATCAGGGCGGTGTGCGACGATATCCCGCCTCTATCTGTCAAAATCGGGATGCTCAATGATGTCCCTACCGTTGAGGCGGTTGACCGTGCGTTGCGTGATTTCCTGACCGTCCACCCCGACACTCCTGTCATAATTGACCCCGTGATGCTGTCAACTTCGGGCGCTCAGCTGATAGATGACGATGCAATCGCCACGATGCAGGAACGGCTGTTTCCACTTGCCACGCTGATCACGCCCAACGTTGCCGAAACGCGCCGCTTGACCGGCGGGGCTGTGACTCTTGAAGAGCAGCTGCTGAAGCTCAGGCTATTATCGTGCGGTAATTTTCTGCTGAAGGGCGGAGATTCCGATACCGGAGAGGTCAAGACTGACTTTTTCGTTACCTCGGGGGATGGTCAGCCGCAGGTGTTGGCTTTGTCGTCGCCCGCAGTGGTGACGGTCAACACCCACGGAACCGGTTGCACCCTCTCGGCTGCGATAGCATCATACGCCGCCCTGGGCAACGATTTGGTCACGGCGGTAAAGCTGGCCAAGAAATATGTCAACGAAGCCCTGACGGCCGGAGCCGGTGTGACAATTGGATCGGGACACGGCCCGGTAAATCATTTTTATTCACCATCAAGACTACGCATCTATGAAAGTGAAGATCAATAATAAGGAAATAGAGGTAGCCGCCGGGACTTCGCTCGCCGAAGCTCTTGCGGCTCATGGTGTTGCTCCACAGGGAATTGCCACCGCCGTCAACGGCAAGGTGATTCCCGCCGCAAACCGCGAATCATATCAGCTTGCCGACGGCGACACGGTGACGGTCATCAAAGCCTTTTACGGAGGTTAATCCTTTGTCAGCTCCACCAGCACCCTGGCGAGCCCTTCGTGAAAGTCACCCGCGCCCTTGAATTTTTCCTTGAAGGCCGGTTTGCCTGCTTCATTGATATACATCCACTTGGATGTCGCGCCCGAGCGCACCCGGGCAAGCTCCTCGCTGAAAGGACATGCTTCGACATATTTGGGCGGGATGACTACGGTCCCGGCTTCGTCGGCATATCCGGTTTTTCCGTCGATCACCACAGGCGACAGGGTGCCCGTCGATGGCAGTTCTTCAGGAGCCGGAGCATCGGTTCTGTTCCCGTCCCTGTCAATATAGAAGGTTTCGCCGTCGACATATACCATTGCTACGCCGCGGTCGAAGTCCCAAGCCTTGTCGTAGGCAGGAGGTATCACATACGCGCCCTCGCGGTTGATGTAGCCCCACTTGTCGTCGGTCATGGCCGGGGCAAGCCCGTCGCGGAAACTTCCGACACCTTGAAACCGGAGTTCGATAACCACGTTACCATCGCGGTCGATGTAACCCCGCCGCCAGTCGGTCTTCACGGCGGCGAGTCCTTCGCTGAAGTCACCGGCGCCGTCATATTGCGGTTGGACGGCGTAATTACCATCCTTGTCTATGAAGCCCCATAACAGGGTTTTCGATTTTGCCATATAGGTAAGAAATGAATAAATGAATCACGGCTCGCGGGTTATTGTCGCGAGCCGTGACGTATATTGAGAAAGATGATTTTCGTTAACTTTCAGTCCGGCGTGAAGCAAATTTTATTTAAGAGTGCCGGCGTTGGCCTGATCGATCATTTCCTTGCTTGCCGTGATGTAGATTTCCACGCGGCGGTTCTGTGCGCGACCCTCGGGGGTAGCGTTGGAAGCCACATAGTCCTGCATGGGGAGACCTTCGGCTGAAAGACGGCTTGCAGCTACTCCGCTGTTGAGTAGGAAGTTGCGTACTGCATCGGCGCGACCTGTGGCCACACGCTCGTTCACGGCCAGTGTGCCGGTATCATCGGTAAATCCCTTGATCTGAACGTCGGTGCCGGGATTGCTGATAAGGTTGGAAGCGAAAGCGGTAAGATCTTCCTTGGCGTGGGCGCTGAGGGTGGTGCCGTTGGTGGGGAAGAGGATTCCGCCGTCAAATGTCACCTTGATGGCCTGCAATCCGTTGGAATCGGTCACTTGCTCGACCTTGGCCTGCTCGGCGAGCTGAGCCTTGAGTTCCTTCTCCTGCTTGTCCATCTTGTTGCCGATGAGAGCGCCGGCTCCTGCACCCACGGCTGCGCCTATCGCAGCGCCAATTCCGGCACCTTTACCGCCGCCAATGAGGGCGCCGAGTCCGGCGCCGAGGGCAGTACCGCCACCGCCGCCAATGAGGGCACCTTTACCGGTGTTGGTCATCGAGGAGCAACCTGTTGAGAGCAGCATGAGCGCTGCGAGACCTGAGAGGCCGTAAAACTTGATACTTTTCATTTCAAATAGTGGTTTATGTTAATTTAATTAATTTTTGCAAAGATAGTAATTAATCCTTTCATCCATGACGGATTTGACCGGATATATTCATATTACAAGGATTGGGATTAAAAAGTTCGGCGCGGTAGTCATATTTTGTCGAAAAATTTGTAAATTTGCACCTTGATAAGAGCGCACTGCGCCCGGTAAAGACAAGAATATAACAATAACAATCTAAATATCAGTAAAATGAATATTTCCCGTCAAGACATCAGCCCGGTAGATGTACGTCTTACCGTGGACGTTGCTGAAAATGACTACAAGGACGAAGTAACCAAAAAGATTAAAGAAATAGGCCGCACCCACGCTCTGCCCGGCTTCCGCAAGGGTCACGTACCTTTCGGCGAACTGAAGCGCCGTTTCGGCAAGCAGGTTGCCACCGACGTGATGAACGACGTGGTCTACCGTGCCATCCTCGATTATATTAAGGAAAACGAACTCCGCGTGATGGGTCATCCCCTGCCCGTGGAGGTTAAGGAAGTGGTCATGGAAGGCGACCAGCAGTTTGCCTACGATCTCGCCCTTCTCCCCAAGCTCGACATCAAGCTCGACAAGGAGTTCCACTTCCCGTTCTACGACATCACTGTAAGCGACGAGATGGTCGACGAGCAGGACAAGGCTTTCCGCAAGCGTTTCGGCAAGCAGGAACCCGGCGAGAAGATGGTGGAAGACGGCGTGGTGAAAGGCTCGATCATGCAGCTTGACGCCGAGGGCAACATCAACACCAACGAAGGCGCAATCCAGATGACCAACGGCATCGTGTTCCCCCTCTATTTCAAGGACAAGGAGCAGACTGCCAAGTTTGCCGACTGCAAGCCCGGCGACAAGGTCGTGTTCAACCCCTATGCCGCAGCCGGTGGCGACGCTGCCGAGATCGCATCGATGCTCGGTATCGACAAGGCTATCGCTGCCGACATGAAGGATAACTTCGAGATGACCGTATCGGAAGTGATCGTCAACATCCCCGCCGAACTCGGTGAAGAGCTCTACAACAGCGTGTTTGGTCCCGACAAGGTTCACAACGAAGAAGAGTACCGCGCCGAGATCAAGAAGATGATCGAAAACGAGCTCGCCGGTAACAGCCACATCTATTTCCGCAACAAGTTTGAGGAAGAGATGATGAAAAAGTATGAGAATATTGAGCTTCCCAAGGAAACCATCAAGAAAATCTTCTTTGCCGACGCTGAGGATCCCGAAGCTGCTTTTGAAGCCAACCGCAAGTTCATCACTCACGAAGTCATCGAGTCCAATCTCGTGGATCTCTTCGGAATCAAGGTTGACGAGCAGGAGATGATCGACCTCACCAAGTTCATGGCTGCCCGTCAGTTTGCCCAGTATGGTCTCCAGGGCCTCGACGACGAAGTGCTTACCAAGTATGCCAAGGAGCAGCTTGAAAACAAGGAAACCCGCAACCGCATCTTCGATCAGGTGCTCAACTCCAAGCTCTACACCGCAATCGAAGAAGCCATCACCCTCGACCGCGAGGCCAAGACTCTCGATGAGTTCAAGGCTATGGTAAATCCCGAGGCTACCGCTGAATAATCTATTGGTTTGATAAATTCAGGGAGAAGCGACGCCCGGGTCCCGTGGCGACGGTTCTCCCTTTTCTTATATAATAAAGTATGATCGAACTGACCAATGCCATGCGCAAACTGACGGCCTCGCTCGACGATGCCCGCCACAGGCGCGACAGCGGCCTGTTCAAGGCCGAGGGCATGAAAATAGTCGAGGAGACCATTGGGCACTTTGACCCTGTCTATCTGATGGTTGCCAAGGGAAGTGTGGAAGAGGTGGCCGGGAGGTTTCCCGAGGTTGCCGACCGCATCATTCCCTGCTCGCGGGCCGACCTCGAAAGGATGACCTCGCTCACCACTCCGCGCGACATAATTGCCGTGTACCGTCTCCCCTTGGTCAATCGTGACGAATTGCCTCCACTCCCCGCTGCCGGGCAGCTGATACTCGCGCTCGACGATCTGCGTGATCCGGGAAACATGGGCACGGTGATGCGCATGGCCGCGTGGATGGGAATAACTGAAATCTGGTGCTCACGCGAGTGTGTCGACGTGTTCAATCCCAAGGTGGTGCAGGGAACTATGGGAGCCATCGCCCATGTCAGCGTGACTTACTGCGACTTGCCGACCGCCCTCGGCCGGATTGAAGGCACGGAGGTATACGGGACGTTTCTTGACGGCGAAAACCTTTACACATCGCCACTTACTGCGGGCGGCGTAATCGTGATAGGCAACGAAGGCAAGGGCATAAGTCCGGCAGTAGCCGCGGCTGTCACGCGCAGGATCACGATCCCGTCTTATGCCGCGGCGGGATGTCAGGGCGAGTCGCTCAATGCCGCCGTAGCGGCTTCGATCATTGTGGCAGAATTCCGTAGAAGAAAAACTTATGGCTAAGATCCGCACATCAGCATGGTTCTGTACAGCATGTGGTAACGAGACCTCCAAGTGGGAGGGCCGGTGTCCGGCGTGCGGCGAGTGGAACACTATCGTGGAAGAAAAAATTCCCGCCACCCGCGCCGGCTCCTCTCCCGCATCAAGAAAGGGCGGGGGAGTGGCGCCGCAGTCGGTCCCTACCCCGGTTTCGAGTATCGAGACTACCGAGGAGACGCGCATCAGGATGCCGAGCGTAGAACTCAACCGGGTGCTCGGCGGCGGCCTAGTGGAAGGGTCGATGGTGCTTATCGGAGGCGAGCCGGGAATAGGAAAGTCCACTCTCGTGCTCCAGAACATCCTGTCGATCAAGTCGCGGCGCATCCTATATATATCTGGTGAGGAAAGCGCGAGGCAGATAAAGATGCGCGCTGACCGCATCGGCCGTCCGAGCGACAATGTGTTTATCGCCTGCGAGACCTCGCTCGAAAATATCTTCCATCACATCGGGCGGGTCGACCCTGGTATACTTATCATCGACTCGATTCAGACCATTGCGTCGGGCGACATCGAGTCGTCGCCCGGCAGCGTGTCGCAGGTGCGCGAGTGTGCGTCGCAGCTCCTCAGGTATGCCAAGGAATCAGGCGTGCCGGTAATCCTCATCGGCCATATCAATAAGGAAGGCTCACTTGCCGGACCGAAGGTACTTGAACATATCGTCGACGCGGTGCTGCAGTTTGAGGGCGACAACCGCCATCTCTACCGCATCCTCCGCTCGATCAAGAACCGCTTCGGCTCGACCTCTGAGTTAGGGATCTACGAGATGTGCCGCCGCGGATTGCGCGAGGTCACCAATCCCTCCGAGATGCTCTACACAATGAGTGATACCGAGCTGTCGGGGGTGGCTGTCGGAGTCACCATGGAAGGAATCCGCGCTTTTCTGATCGAGGTTCAGGCCCTGGTCAGCACGGCGGCCTACGGCACTCCGCAGCGGTCGGTAACCGGATTTGACGCCAAGCGCATGAACATGCTCCTTGCCGTGATGGAAAAGCGGGTAGGCTTCAAGCTCGCCCAGAAAGACGTGTTCCTCAACATCGCCGGTGGCCTGAAGGTGAATGATCCGGCCCTTGACTTGGCCGTGATCTGCGCCATCCTTTCGAGCAATGTCGATATGCCCCTCCCTGCCCATACGGCCATGTGTGGTGAAGTGGGGCTGTCGGGCGAGATCCGTCCCGTGACCCGCATAGAGCAGCGTATCAGCGAGGCCCGCAAACTCGGAATCACCACGCTATACATACCGCGCGGCAATCTTAAGGGTATAGAACTACCGGCCGGTGATACCATGAAAGTGGTTGAAGTGGGTAAGGTCGACGAACTTTTCCGCAATCTTTTCGCGTAAACTTTTCGGGGGAGTCGCGTGTTTATATGTTATAAATTAACAGTATTCACGCTTCAATATCCCTCCCGAAGAATTATGAAAAAGATTCTCCCTTTCAGCGTCCTGGCACTGGTGATGCTCCTGCTGAGCGGTTGCTCCCCGTTCTCGCTTGTCAGCAGCACGACTTATAACGATGCCAACCTGGCAGAGTACAAGACATTCCGCATCGTCACCCCCGATGCCGAAAATCTTCCTCCCACCATGACCATGGTGACTTACTACAACATTGCAGCCGCCATACGCGAGCAGATGGTGGAGCGTGGTTACACCGAAGATCCGTCTTCACCCCTTCTCATCAATATAGGCCTGACAGTAAGCCAGCAGATCGCTACCGCTCCCGCTATCCCGCCGGGCGCGCCTTATCCATACGCAGGTCCTTATTATCAGGGTTATGGCCCGTGGTTCATGTATCCGCGCGGTTACTACTGGCCCGGCTATGACTACAATTATTATTCCAATGCCCAGGTTATCACCGGAATATATAAAGAAGGTGTGCTGACGATGGATATGGTCAACACCGTCAAGAAAGAGGCACTTTTCTCGGCCTCGGTCGCCACTATTCTTGAAAACGGCGACAGCCAGTTCCGCAACCTCAAGGGTATAGCCGAGGCAGTGCAGACGCTCTTCTCGCGATTCCCCGTGCCAGTCCTTCCGCAATACTCCAACATGAAATGAAACACTTTCATCTGATACTCATTGCAGTCCTGCTGTGGCCGTTGCGGTCAGCGGCGGGACTGTGGACTTCTGATGCGGCCGATACCGATTCCACCTATTTCCGCCGCACAGTAATCCACCCCGACGACTATTCCGGTAAAGTCGTGTCCACGATCATCCGCAAGGGTACGCCCGACCCCGACAAGCCGGGAGTGCTCTATGTGCACGGGTTCAACGACTACTTTTTCAATACCGAGATGGGCGATGAATTTGCCTCTCACGGTTATAATTTCTACGCAGTCGACCTGCGCAAATATGGCCGCTCGCTCCTCCCCGGGCAGAAACGCTATGAGGCCCGGAGCCTTGAGGAATATTTCCCTGACATCGACTCAGCCCTTGTCGACATGGAACGCTCCGGAATCTCGCGCATAGTGCTGATGGGCCACTCCACCGGTGGACTCATCACGGCACTTTATATGTCGCGGAGCAAGAGCCGGGCGGCGCGGAGCATTGACGCTCTGATCCTCAACAGTCCGTTCCTTGACTGGAACTTGGGTTGGAAGGAAAAAATCATCTGGGCGGTTTCGGCTCTCGGGAAACTGTTTCCCAACATGAAGATACCTCAAGGGGCCTCGCAGGCCTACGCCGAGAGCCTTCTCTCGCGCTATCATGGGCGATGGAATTATGATACTGACAAGAAACTGACTCAGTCGCCCGACGTCACGGCTGGGTGGGTGCGCGCGATCACTCTCGCCCAGAAAGCGTTGCGCGACGGCAAGGCCGATATACGTGTCCCCATCCTGCTGATGTATTCAGCCGAGAGTGTAGACGGAAGTGACTGGACCGAGGAACATAACGAAGCCGATGGCGTACTCGACGTAAATGACATTCGCAAATATGGCCTGATGCTCGGGCCTGACGTTACCTGTGTAAAGGTAGTGGGCGGACTGCATGACCTTACCCTGTCGTCACGCGGACTCGTCATACCGCTCTACCGCCGCATCTTCGACTGGCTCTCGGCCATCCCGGCTTTCGACACTAAAGTGTCATCCCGCGCCGCATAGCAGCTCCCGTAATTGTATATTAGGGCATTAAGATTGTCCAACAAATCTTCGCGATTGCCGATGACCTTTTATTGCCAGCACAGGTAATTGCGGTTGCAGGCATTAAAAAATGTCAAGCGGATTCATATTGTGGTGAAAAATCAGTAACTTTGCAGTCATGAATCCACAGAGACCACCCCGCTTCAACACTCAGTTGTCGCCCGAGGCCGTAGACCGCGTCCACGCGCTCGTCCTGGCGGCAAAATCCATCGTGATCACCTGTCACCTGACCCCCGACGGCGATGCAATAGGCTCATCGCTCGGATTATGTCAGGCTCTCAGGGCTATGGGCAAGGATGCGGTAGTGATCACTCCCGACTGTCCCTCGCGGCAGCTGCTGTTTCTACCCGGCATGAAGGATGTGCTTGTGGCTACTTCGAGTCCAGAGACCGCCGAAGCCCGCCTTGCTGAGGCCGATCTTCTTTTCTGCCTTGATTTCAATGACCTTAAGCGTGTCGACAAGTTAGCTCCCGTGATCGAAAGCAAGTTCCGCGGTCGCCGTGTGGTCGTGGACCATCACCTTGACCCCGTGATAGAAGCTGAGGTGGTGATCTCGCATCCCGAGGTGTCATCGACCTCGGCGCTTGTATATCTGCTCCTGTGGCAGATGCGCGCCACGCGTTACCTCAACCGCAGCGGAGCGGCGTGCATCTATACCGGCATGATGACCGATACCGGCAATTTCTCTTATAATTCCAACGACCCCGACCTGTACCTGATAGTCGCCGACCTTCTGCGCAAGGGCATAGACAAGGACCGGCTCTACACCCTCGTGTGCAACACCAACAGCGAGACTCGCGTCAGGTTGTGCGGCTACGCCCGCTACCGCATGGAGTTGCTGCCGCGCCATCGTGCCGCCCTCATCACCCTCTCGCGCAAGGAACTTGACGAGTTCGGTTACTCCAAGGGCGACACCGAGAGCCTCGTCAATATCCCGCTGAGTATTCCGGGAGTAGTGTATTCGGTCTACATGCGCGAGGATGCCGAGAATTTCGTCAAGGTGTCGATGCGCTCGGTGGGCGATTTTCCCGTCAACCGCATCTGCGAGCAGGAATTCGGTGGCGGCGGTCATCTCAATGCCGCCGGTGGCGAGTTTCACGGCACGCTTCCCCGGGCTGTTGAAAAACTGATCGCGGCCCTTCCCCAATATGATAATTATCTTCCAAAATAACATGAAAATCAGCCGATTCTTCCTTTCCATAATGGCTGCTGCGGCCATGATAGCAGGTTTCACTTCCTGCAGCGACTCCAAGAGTTACGCCGAGTTGCTGACCGACGAGAATCATCAGGTCAACTATTTCCTGTCGCTTCACCGCGTAGAGACAGAAATTCCCGCCGACAATAATTTCGAGGTCGGCCCCGACGCTCCTTATTACAAGATGGATGCCGACGGCAACGTATACATGCAGGTGCTTGAAAAGGGTACCGACGTGAAGCCAGAGAGCAACGACCGGGTTTATTTCCGCTATCTCCGTTACAATCTTTTTTACTATAAGGTAGGCGAGAACAACTCAGGCATCGCCTCAGGCAACGCCAACAATATGGGTTACGTCCCGGTATTTTTCCTCCTCGACAACCTGTCGATCCAGCAGTCGACGCAATACGGCACCGGAATCCAGGTGCCCATGCATTACCTGGGTTACGATGCCAAGGTCAACCTCGTGGTGAAGTCGCAGGTAGGTGCAACTTCCGAGATAGCCGACGTAATCCCTTATCTCTACACCATCAGCTATTACAAGAGTCAAATCTGATAAACCGAATATATTATGTCACTTATCAAGTCGATTTCAGGTATCCGCGGCACAATAGGCGGACCCTCCGGCGAAGGACTGACGCCGGTAGATATAGTTAAATTCACAGCAGCCTACGCCCGGTTCATCGCCGGCATAACCACTCGCCCTAACCGGCTCATAGTCGTGGGCCGCGACGCGCGCCTGAGCGGCGACATGGTCGACCGTCTCGTGACCGGTACTCTCGTAGCCATGGGTTTCGATGTGGTCAACATAGGTCTCGCCTCCACCCCGACAACTGAAATCGCAGTGACCGACCAGAAAGCATGTGGCGGTATCATACTGACCGCAAGCCATAATCCCCGCCAGTGGAACGCCCTGAAACTTCTCAATGAGGAGGGCGAATTTCTCAATGACGCCCAGGGCAAGGAAGTGCTCCGCATCGCTGCCGAGGAGGATTTCACTTTCGCTCCCGTGGATCAGCTCGGCAAGGTATATACGGTCGACAATTACAACCTCCGCCACATCGAGCAGGTGCTCGCCCTTGACCTCGTGGACCGCGACGCCATTGCCCGCGCCGGGTTTACCGTGGCAGTCGATGCCGTTAACTCGGTGGGAGGCGTGGTGATTCCGCAGCTCCTCCGCGCTCTCGGTGTGAACAATATTATTACCCTTAATTGCGATCCCACAGGCAATTTCGCCCATACTCCCGAGCCTATCCCTGAAAACCTCACCGAAATTTCGTCGCTGATGAAGAAAGGTGTGGCTGACGTGGGCTTCGTCGTTGACCCCGACGTGGACCGTCTTGCAATCGTGATGGAAAACGGTGAGATGTTTGTCGAGGAATACACTCTCGTGGCAGTGGCGGACTACATCCTCAGCCACACTCCCGGCTCCACGGTGTCTAACCTCAGCTCATCGCGCGCGTTGCGCGACGTGACCCGCGCCCACGGCTGCGAATACCGCGCCTCGGCAGTGGGTGAGGTCAATGTCACCACCCTCATGAAGGAAACCGGAGCGGTGATAGGCGGCGAGGGCAATGGCGGTGTGATATATCCCGCCGCCCACTATGGCCGCGACGCCCTCGTAGGCGTGGCCCTGTTCCTGACACTTCTTGCCAAGAGCGGCAAGAAAGTGAGCGAACTCAAGGCCGGCTATCCGCAGTACATGATCGCCAAAAACAAAATCGAGCTTACCCCTGAAATCGATGTCGACGCTATACTTGAAGCAGTCAAGGCCAAGTATGCCGGCGAGCAGATCACTGATATAGACGGAGTTAAAATCGACTTCGCCGACTCGTGGGTTCACCTGCGCAAGAGCAATACCGAGCCCATCATCCGCATCTACAGCGAAGCCGCCACTATGGAGCAGGCTGATGCGCTCGCAGCTTCGGTCAAGGAAGTAATCAAATCGCTCGCCCGCTGAACATGACTCTGCAACGCATAGCTGTCTTAGGGTCGACCGGCTCGATCGGAACTCAGACCCTCGATGTCATCGAGCGCTATCCTGAGCTTTTCAAGGCTCAGGTGCTGATTGCCGGCTCCAACGTGGACCTTCTCATCGAGCAGTGCCGCAAGCACCGTCCGTCGCGCGCCGTTATTGCTCGTGCTGACCTTTACGGCAAGTTGAGCGAGGCCCTTTCGCCATTAGGCATTGAATGTGCCGCCGGTGACCGGGCTGTGGCTGATGCCATGACCGATCCCGAAGTCGATACCGTAGTCACGGCTACGGTGGGTTACAGCGGTCTTCTGCCCACGATCCGCGCCATCGAGGCCGGGAAGCGCATAGGTCTTGCCAATAAGGAGACCCTTGTAGTGGCCGGTCAGCTCGTGACCCGGTTGCTCCAGTCATCTCCCTCGACCGTGGTACCCATCGATTCCGAGCATTCGGCCATTTATCAGTGTCTCGTGGGTGAGACACCCGAGAGCGTCGACAGGCTCATCATCACGGCGTCGGGAGGCCCGTTCCGCCGCTTTTCGGCCCGGCAGCTCGAATCCGTCACCGTGGAGCAGGCCCTCCATCATCCACGCTGGAACATGGGCGCAAAGATCACTATTGACTCTGCCACTATGATGAACAAGGCGTTTGAGATAATTGAGGCAAGGTGGCTCTTCGGCGTACCCGGCGACCGGATCGAGGCCGTTATCCATCCTCAGGCAATCGTTCACTCGATGGTGCAGTTTGTCGATGGTGCGGTCAAGGCCCAGCTCGGTCTTCCCGACATGCACCTCCCCATCCGCTATGCGCTTGCCGATGCCCGGCGCTTGCCGTCAGACGCTCCGAAACTCACCGTGGCCGACTATGCGCGGCTCACGTTTTCCAAGCCTGATCCTAAGAAATTCCCGTGTCTTACACTTGCCCGCTACGCTCTCGACAATCCCGGCAACACGGCTTGTGTCATAAACGCTGCCAATGAAATAGCAGTCGATGCCTTTCTTCATGGCCGCATAGCGTTCACTTCAATCTACCCGCTTATCACCGCCACTCTCGGCAAGGTGGACCACGTCAGCGATCCCACGCTCGACGATTATATCGCCACCGATGCCGCCGCCCGCGCCGCCGCCGTGGAGTGGGTCAAGGTCAACTCTTTGTAAAACCCCTATCATCCTGATCCAATATTGGAAGCATTTCTCATCAAGGCCCTGCAGCTAATCGTAGCTCTTGCCTTTCTTGTCATAATCCACGAGTTCGGCCACTTTATCCTGGCCCGGATCTTCGGCATCAAGGTAGAAAAATTCTATATGTTTTTCAATCCCGGCTTCTCGCTTTTCAAGTGGAAACCGGGCCGCTATGTTGGTGCCGGCTCCAAGATAAAATTCTCTACCCCCGACGCCGAGGCCGAGTATGAAGAATCCCTTCAGCTTGAAAAGGCCGAGAGCGACTATTCCGTAGCCTACAAGGCATATCAGAAAGATGAATCGCCCGACAACAAGGCGCGGCTCGACGCCGCCCGTCAGGAACTCGACCGCTGCGTGGCCGCCAAGACCGCCCGCTATGATGCCGAGGACGCTCAGGAGCGGCAGGAGTCACGCGGCAAGCGGTTCTGGGGTCACACTACCTACGGTATAGGCTGGCTCCCGCTTGGCGGTTACTGCAAGATTGCCGGCATGATCGACGAGTCGATGGACACCGCCCAGATGTCGCAGGAGCCTCGCGACTGGGAATTCCGCTCGAAAGCGGCGTGGAAACGCCTCCTGGTGATGATAGGCGGCGTGCTGTTCAACTTCATTCTCGCAATCGTGATCTACGCCGGCATCGCCTATCACTGGGGCGACCGGTATATACCTTTCTCCGATGCCTACGAGGGATTTGACTTCGTACCTACGGCTCAGGAGGCCGGATTCCGCAACGGTGACATACCCCTGACAGCCGACGGTCGCGCCCTCGATGCTTCGGAAAGCGATTGCCTGTATCGTCTCGCTTCGGCCAAGACTGTCACTCTGCTGCGCGATCACCGCGATACCGTAACGCTGTCGCTGCCTGATAATTTCCTGCTGCGTCTTAACGATGACAAGGGCCTGATGACGCTCCGCGTCCCTGTGGTAGTTGACCGTCTTGTGGCAGGAGGTGCCGCTTCCAAAGCCGGCCTGAAGGAGGGCGACCGCATCGTTGCGGTCGATACCATAGCCACGCCTTCGTTTACCGAACTGACTCCGGCATTGCTCGCTTACGCGTCGACTCCCACGGTAATCACCGTGATACGCGACGGCAAGAAGATTCAGGTTGAGGCTACCCCCGATTCCTACGGAAAACTCGGTTTTCAGCTCCGCCAGCCTGTCGACGTTTATCCCACCGTAAGCCGCCAGTACTCCCTGATTGAATCATTCCCCCGCGGATGGCAGATAGGTACGGCAACTCTCACTTCCTATGTCAGCTCGCTCAAGCAGGTGTTCTCGCGCGAAGGAGCGCAGAGTCTCGGTGGCTTCGGTGCGATTGGCAACATGTTCCCTGACAAGTGGAACTGGCTGTCGTTCTGGGAGATCACGGCTTTCCTCTCGGTGGTGCTCGCATTCATGAACATCCTCCCCATCCCGGGACTCGACGGCGGACACGTCCTCTTCCTTCTCTATGAGATAATCACCCGCCGCAAGCCGTCGGAAAACTTCCTGATAGGCGCCCAGTATGTGGGCATGGCCTTCCTGCTGTTGCTTCTCATTTATGCCAACGGCAACGACCTTTTCAAAGCATTCTTTAAGTGACACGACTGTTCTCATGAAAACCATCACTCTGAAACGTGGCAAGGAGGAATCGCTTCAGCGGTTCCATCCCTGGATTTTCTCAGGCGCGATTGCAGCCAAACCATCCGATATAGAAGAAGGTGACACTGTCACCGTGGTGTCGTCAACCGGCGATCTGCTCGGTTCGGGCCATTACGAGGCCGGCTCGATTGCCGTCAGGATGCTGACGATGGACGATACGCCCGTCGATGATGAACTTTTTGCCACCCGTCTCGCCGAGGCGTGGCAGCTCAGGCAGCGTCTCGGACTCATCACCCCTGAGAACACCACTTTCCGGCTCGTGCACGGTGAGGGCGATTTCCTGCCCGGATGCGTCGTAGATGTCTATGGTCACACTGCAGTCCTTCAGGCCCACAGCCCGGGAATGCACCGCGCCCGCAATGTAATTGCCCGCAACCTCGTGTCACTCCCCGATGCAGGTATTGAAAATGTGTATTATAAATCCGAGACCACTCTGCCCTATAATGCCGCCCTCGACCCCGTCAATGACTACATTATCGGCAAATATGACACCGACGTAACGCTCGAAAACGGATTGAAGTTTCACGTCGACTGGCTCAAGGGTCAGAAGACGGGCTTCTTCATTGACCAGCGCGAGAACCGCGCGTTGCTCAGGCGGTTGAGCAACGACGCGCGGGTACTCAACATGTTCTGTTACACTGGCGGCTTCTCGGTCTACGCCCTCGACGGTGGCGCGCGGAGTGTAGATTCGGTCGATTCGTCGGCCAAGGCCATTGCGCTCACCGATGCCAATGTGGCTCTGAATTTCCCCGGAGATACCCGCCACCGCTCCTTTGCCGTGGATGCCTTCGACTATCTCCGCGACATGAAAGAGGGTGAATATGACCTGATCATACTTGATCCCCCGGCCTTCGCCAAGCATAGGGGTGCGATCCGCAATGCCCTCATAGGCTACCGCCGTCTCAACGAGGCCGGAATCGCCAAGGTGGCCCCCGGCGGAATAATCTTCACCTTCTCCTGCTCCCAGGCCATAAGCAAGGAGCAGTTCCGCACGGCTGTGTTCACCGCCGCCGCCCGCACCGGACGCCGCGTCAAGGTCCTTGCCCAGCTTTCTCAGCCTATGGACCATCCCGTTTCTATATATCATCCCGAGGGTGAATACCTTAAAGGACTCGTGATTCAGGTAGAATAATATCCATCTCACTCAATAAGTTACATGAAACTCAGTCATCTCTTCACTGCATCAATCTCAGCTCTCATGCTATCAGCTTCATGCTCGGGCCACAAGGCCACCGAAGCCGACGATTTCAATTATCACGTCGACCGTTTCAACGATATCGAGGTGCTCCGCTATCAGGTGCCCGATTTTGAAAACCTTACTCCCTCGCAGCGCATCCTTATATATCATCTGACCGAGGCCGCCCTGGCCGGTCGTGACATCCTCTGGGATCAGAACTGCAAGTATAACCTCCCCATCCGCGACCTGCTTGAAAAAGTATATACTTCCTACTCGGGCGACAAGACTGACCCTCAGTATCTCGCACTGGAAAAGTACATGAAGCAGATATGGTTTGCCAACGGTATTCACCATCACTATTCGATGGACAAGTTCACTCCCGAGTTCAGCCGCGAGTTCCTCACCGCTCAGGTGGCCGCTCTCGCTGCCGATGATGTTCCAGCCGACACCGCCGTGCTTTATTCAGTTATTTTCGATCCCGCTGTCATGCCCAAGCGCGTGAATCAGGCCGAGGGTCAGGATCTCATAGCTACGTCGGCCTGCAACCTCTATGACGGTGTCACCCAGGCCGAGGTTGAGAAATACTACGCCGGGATAAAGGACACCACTTCGGCCTCGCCCATCTCCTATGGCCTCAACACCCGCGTGACTAAGGTAGACGGCAAGGTTGTGGAGCAACCCTATAAGATAGGTGGCCTGTATTCGCCGGCTATCGAGCGCATCACTTCCCACCTGGCCGAGGCAAAGAAATATGCCGAGAATCCCGCTCAGGCTGCCACCATACAGCAGCTTATCGACTATTACACAACGGGCGATCTCGCAACATTTGACGCATACTCGATCAGCTGGGTTGAAGACACCGCTTCGCAGGTCGACTTCATTAACGGTTTCATCGAGAGCTACGGCGATCCGCTGGGCATGACCGGCTCATGGGAGTCTATCGTCAACTTCAAGAATGTGGAGGCGAGCGACCGCACCGAGAAAATTTCGTCAAACGCCCAGTGGTTTGAAGACAATTCTCCGGTTGATCCCAAGTTCCGCAAGCCCCATGTAAAGGGTGTCTCGGCCAAGGTGATAACCGCCGCCATCCTTGCAGGCGATTCCTATCCCGCCACTCCTATCGGCATCAATCTCCCTAATGCCAACTGGATCCGTGCTGCCCACGGCTCGAAATCAGTGACACTCGAAAATATCACACAGGCTTATGACGCCGCTTCCCACGGCAACGGTTTCAACGAGGAATTTGTGATCGACGCCGAAACTTCCGACCTGCTTGACCGCTACCTGTTCATCACCGATAATCTCCACACTGACCTTCACGAGTGCCTCGGCCATGCTTCGGGCCGTCTCCTCCCCGGTGTTGACCCCGATGCGCTCAAGGCCCACGGCTCCACTCTCGAAGAAGCGCGCGCCGACCTCTTCGCCCTCTACTATCTCGCCGACCCCAAGCTCATCGAGCTCGGTCTTCTCGACAACCCTGATGCCTATAAGGCTGAATATTACAAGTATATACTCAACGGTCTCATGACCCAGCTGATGCGCATCGAGCCGGGCAAGGACATTGAGGAAGCCCACATGCGCAACCGCCAGCTCATCTCGGCATGGGTCTATGAGAAGGGTAAGGATGACGGTGTAATCGAGCTTGTAAAGCGCGACGGCAAGACTTTCGTAAAGATCAACGATTACGATGCCCTCCGTCAGCTCTTCGGCCAGCTCCTCCACGAGATTCAGCGCATCAAGAGCGAGGGTGACTACGAAGCCGGACGCGACCTTGTGGAAACCTACGGCGTGAAAGTCGATCCCGAACTCCATCGCGAAGTCCTCGACCGCTATGCAAGCCTCAATATCGCTCCCTACAAGGGATTTGTCAACCCCGTCTACACTCCCGTGACAGACAAGGATGGCAATATCATCGATGTCAAGATTTCCTACGACGAAGATTACATTCCCCAGATGCTCCGTTACTCACGCGAATATAAGACACTCTGATAAGCCGATATCGATGCGACCCCGGTGAATCCATCAAGCCGGGGTCGCATCGTATAATAATAGATTGATATAATGGAAAAAACAGTAAGATGTCCATGGTGTGGCGACGATCCGCTCTATGTGAGGTATCATGACGAGGAGTGGGGGAGGATGGTGACCGATGACCACCGCCTCTTTGAATTCCTCACGCTCGAAGGAGCTCAGGCAGGTCTATCGTGGCTCACCGTACTGCGTAAACGCGAGGCATACCGGAAAGCGTTTCACGGCTTTGATTTCCGCAAGGTAGCTGAAATGACCGAGGCTGATGAGGAGCGTCTCATGAAGAATGAAGGGATAATCCGTAACCGGCGCAAAATCCATTGCGCCATCGTCAATGCCCGGCTTTTCGGTGCGATTGTGGATGAATACGGGTCGTTCTACAACTACGTCATGAGTTATTTTCCTGAGGGAAAGCGTATGGTCAACAGTGTGAAGGACATGGAGTCGATACCGGTCAGAAACGAAATCTCCGATGCTATGAGCCGCGACATGTACCGGCGCGGATTCCGCTTTTTCGGGTCGGTGATATGCTATTCCTTCCTCCAGGCCACCGGTTTCATCGATGATCATATCGATACCTGCCCCTGCAAAGTTCGCTCATGAATCAGGATTAGAGTAGTTGATCCTTAAGCCATTCCGTCACTATACCAACTATATATTCCGGGCTGAAGTTATAGGTATGGTTCTCACCGGGAATGAGATGGAGAGTGCTGTCGCGTAATACTTTGTTATATCGCTCGGCGTAGGTGTAAGGAACTACAACATCAGCCATTCCGTTGATTATCAATGCCGGACCTGAATATCCGGCTGAAGTCTCGTATATCGGCAGCGTCATGGCCGACTGTATGTAGGGGCGCCCGACGGAACGACCTCCGCCCACGGGATAAGTTTCATCATAAAGATGCCACGGGTCAAATTGGCCCCCGTGGGTCATGCCTCGGAGTGCATCGTCGCGAAGCACTGCCGCCGCCGACAGCAGTACCTCACATTTTATCTGAGGGAAACCGCATCGGCTGCTTGCCATTTTACTGAATCGTAGTGAAGAAACGAGGTATTTTTTTTCGGTTAAATTGTTTGGTACTTATCGCAAAGTATTATAAATTTGCATCGCATAACGAAACAAATATTACCGACAATGATATATAACTTCAGACTCGTATCGGATGAGGTGGATAACTTCAAACGAGAAATACAGATAGATTCCGACGCCACATTCCTTGACCTGCGTAACGCTATATGCGACTGCACGGGATATGACAAAGGGCAGATGAGTTCGTTTTTCCTTTGTGACGACGGCTGGGAGCGCGATAAGGAGATCACGCTCGAAGACATGGGCTCAGATTCGTCGGAGGATGTCTATCTGATGGAGGATACACTGCTGAGCGATCTCATCGAGGACGAGGGTCAGAGGCTTGTGTGGGTATTTGACTATCTGACCGACCGCTCTTTCTTCATCGAGATGAAGAATATCATCACCGGCAAGACTCTCAAGGACCCGCTGTGTACGGTGTCGATGGGCGAGGCCCCGCAGCAGATGGTGGATATGGACGAATTTGATGCCAAGATCGATGCCAAGGCTGCTCAAGCTGCTGCCAACGCTGATCTCGACGATGAGTTTTATGGCTCGACCGAGTTTAACGAGGATGAGTTTGATGCCGCCGGTTTCGACGAGATGACATTTGACGAGTAATCAGGATATTGTATTATTTGACATATTTTTCCCCGCTGTCGGTTGCCGGAAGCGGGGATTTTTATGCGCCGGGGTTTTCGGCAAGATAGGTCTCGCAGGCGAGAACGAGTTCGTCGTACCATTCCTTCCCGAACCGTTGGGTCAGCGGTCCTTCGAGAAATTTATATAGCCTTATGCCGAGCTTGCGGCCAAGAGCCTCGGCGGGGCGGCATATTTTCCAGCGGTGATAGTTGACGGCGGTGAAGGTAGGGTACTCGGTGAGGCGCACCGGATAGAGGGCGCATGAAGAAGGCTTGCGGAATCCTCCGGTAATGCCGCGGGCGCAGGCTCGCTCGATGGCACAGAGGCACATACCGCCGGGGCCGTAGCAGGTGAACACGCAGTTCTGCCCGTCGATGATCTGGGTCACGAGGTCCCCTTCCTCGTCGATGTAGCTTGTGCCCTCGGCATCGATTACTTCCAGGGCGCGCGGCAGCAGATCGGAGCGCAGTGAGGGGGTGATGCTGTTGATGATGTCGCGCTCCTGCTCGGTGATGGGTGCTCCGGCATCGCCGTCGATGCAGCACTGGCCGTGACACTTTTCAAGGTCGCAGCAGAAGAACCGCTCGGCAAGGTCGAGCGATACGAGAGTGTCTTGTATCTGAAACATGATCTGTTCTTCGTCCATTGGATATTTTAGTACTTTTATTTCCCCGATGTAGCGGTTGTCACGCCCACGAGGCGGTCATAGCGGGTGCCCGACGGCCGGTGATAGATGCGGATTTCATATTCGTTGACCGTCTCGTGGAAGTCGCCTTCCACGGGAGCGGTGCTTCCTTTCATGGAGCCGCGAGGCACGGTGAGATACTGATAGTTATAGGCCCCCTGTTTCAGCAGCATGGATGTCTCATATCTTCCCGTAGCGTGATTCCACACCATGCGCGACGACGGGTCGAAATGGCGCATCACGAAGTCGCCGTCAAGAAACACGTCGGCATCGGTCATTTCGGGAATCGCGAGGGAGAAATTGACCATCACGTAATCGGCCTGGACGTCGGAGTCGGCGGAATTGTATTCCCTGACGAAGTAACGCCCGTGCTGGGTGCTGTCGTAAAGATAGTTGGTTCTCTGATAGTCAGTTGCAAGGTCGATTTGATATACGGGAGCATGATACCCGATATTCTCCACACCCATTCCGGGATATTGGGTTGAGATGGGTTCCACGCGGCGGTATTCGTTTCCGGCCGGGAAGATGAGGTCGCGGTTGTGCTCGAAATGCAGAGTTGTGCCGCTGACGCGCAAGGGGCGGTTGACGGTGACGGTGTTGTCGATGCGACCGTTTTGACTGACGGTCACATAGATGTCGCCGAAAAGGTCGCGCACAGGAGTGCGCTTGGTATCGACGGTTATTTCAAGCTGCTGGTGCGAGTCATTCGTGTCAATATCGGTGCGTGAAGTGACCGTCGCCGCGGCATCCATAGTGAAATCACATACCGAAAACCGGGCCTGGAGCAAAGTGTCGTCGGGGTCGCTCTCGTCATAGACCCTTACGAGGTAATTGCCCGGAGCGGTAATGCGCATGTTTTCGTCGGGGATGGTTATTGTGTAGTGGACATATTGCACGAGGGTGGCCATCGAGTACCGATAGTCGTCGACGGTGGCTTCATTGAAACCGTCGAGGAACTCTGAGTCAACGAGTTGGTCCGGTTGCCAGTTGCGGTCACAATGTATGAGCTGATAGCGGAGGTAGCGTCGGTCAGCGGCGAGCTCGTCAAAAGAGATGGAAATTCTGTCGCCGTCGTCGCCAAGCATTATGACATCGGGGGCAAATGGATTCCCGGCCACCTCCACCTGCAGGGTGCGGAATGAAGGATTAAAGATAGAAGTAGTGGTATCGGCAGCCTGCGCCGGAATCATGCAGGCCACCAACATTAGAGACGTGATGAGAAGGAGGTTATTCTTCATTTCCGGGGAAGAAACGGTGGTAGAGAATAGTGACGGCGTCGGCAATCAGTTGGGGACATGGCTTGCCGCCGGGACGCTTCAGTTCACGGCACACGAGCGAGCCGTTGAGGCTGCGGAATTTTTCGCCGTCGGAGCTGACTGTGGAGTAAAGTGCCGGCTTGTCGGCCGGCGAACCGTAACCGGTCAGGCTGTCGACTATTGCCATTGCAGAGACGGCGCCGCACACTTCACGCAAGCCACCTACTCCGGTGCCGAGGCCGGCGGTGGTGCGGGCAAGCAGGTCAGGGTCAAGACCCGTGACGTCGTCATAAACCATTGCCACGCATTGGGCGCAATTATATCCTTGCGCGCGCAGGTCGAGGGCGCGCTCTATCCTTTGATTGAGGTTTGTTACCATATTATGGGACTGATACCGTGATTGATGAGATATTGATTGGCCCGCGAGAACGGACGGCTGCCGAAGAATCCGCGCGAGGCGCTGAGCGGTGACGGATGGACTGAAGTGATGATACAGTGCCGCGACTGATCGATCAGTTCGCTCTTGCTTCGGGCAAAGGAGCCCCAGAGGATGAACACGATATTCTCGCGGTGGTCGGAAAGATAGCGTATCGCGGCATCGGTCAGGGTTTCCCATCCCCGACGTGAATGGGAGGTGGGAGTGTGGGCTCGCACTGTAAGGGTAGCGTTGAGCAACAGCACTCCTTGCGTGGCCCAGCGCATGAGGTTGCCTGACGGGGGAGTGGCAACGCCGAGATCATCATGTAGTTCCCGGTAGATGTTTTCGAGCGAGCGGGGAAGGGGAATACCGTCATTGACCGAAAAACTGAGGCCGTTGGCCTGGCCCGGACCGTGATAGGGATCCTGCCCTAAGATGACAACCTTAACCTTGTCGGCAGGACAGGAATCAAAAGCTGCGAATATCTGTCCGGCCGGCGGATATACGGTTGCGGTGGCATATTCCTGCCTGACGAAACGGGTCAGGTCGGCAAAGTATTCCTTGTCCCATTCAGCGGCGAGAGCGCTTTTCCAAGTTGGGTCTATTCTTACCTCCATTTTGCTTGCGATTGTTGGTTTTAGGTCGCTGATTGACAGCGGGTTTAGTCCGCTGATTTCCGGCGGCTTTAGGCTTGAGCGACCTGAGGGCTTCCTCAAATTCCGCTGCCGGCTTCAACGGGTCTTCGTAGGCCATGGCGAGAAGACGGTCGCGCACCTGACGCAATTCTTTGGCCGAGCGGGCGCGGGTGATACGGCGGAGTTTCTGTACACTGACCGGTAGTTTGTAACCAAACATTCCCTTTCCTTCCTCCACCAGTCGGTCAGACCTTAGCCTTATGGCAGCGGCCTGATCCTTCAATCCGGCTGAGTCGGGATAGGCAAGATTGTCGGCATTTACAAGTTCGAGCAGATTATTGAATCGCTCGGGCGTGATGCTCTGGTACTGAATCTTTCGCAACTTGGCGTCGGTGATTTTATCTCCGTCAGGCCCGGCTCCTTTAAAGAAGGTGTGGTGCCTGACGAGAAATGCCACGTCTTCCATGAAATCCTCGTCATATTTCAATCTCGGGAGTAGTTTCCACACGATGCGGCGTGATTCCTGATCATGAGGATGGCGGGCGCCGTCGTCGCCACATTTCTGAGGAGCTTTTCCGGTATCCATAAGGAGAGCCGCCCAGCGGAGCTTTATATCGTCGGGTACGAGCGTCACGGCTTTCAGCGTGTGGTCCCATACCGTATGGCCCGGGTAGCGGGTGGGAATCGAGTAGAGGGGGACGAGCATGGGCATCACGTAGGGCATCGCGCCGGTGTCGCGCAGCAGTTGGAGTGCCAGCGCAGGGCGGGGAGAGAGGAGCATACGCTCCAGTTCGAGACGCAGGCGGCGCGGCGAGACGATACGCAGCCGCTCCACGTTGCGGCACATTCCCTGATAAGTCGCTTCGTCGATCCTCCATCCGAATCGGGCGGCGAAACGGATGCAGCGCAATATCCTGACGGGATCGTCGTCAAAAGTCATGTCGGGGTCGGCGGGAGTGCGGAGTATACGGTTGCTTATGTCGTCGATTCCACGGCCTGTGATGTCGACCGACTTCCCGGTGGTGATGTTGTGGAAAATCGAGTTGACCGTAAGGTCGCGGCGCATACAGTCCTCTTCAATCGAGCCGAAAGCAGTCTCGGGACAGCGCGAGTTGCGGTCAGTGTATTTTTCGCGGCGCGTCTGCACGATCTCTATTTCCACACCCGGAAAACGGTTGAGAATGGTCATGGCCGTCCCGAACCGTGGATATGTCACCGGCTCGTTTTCGGTCAATCCCGACGAATGGAGCCACTCGGCAAATTCTATTCCACCACCCGGCAGGTCCACCGCCAGGTCTATATCCTTGATGGGTTCGCCCATGATCTCGTCGCGGCAACATCCGCCTACGGCATAGACGTGTCCCTCCCACCGGGTCGACGCAATGACCGATCGCAGATAGTCCAGAATTTCGTGATATTGTTGAGAATCCATATATTTTGCAAATGTACTACAATTTTACAACAAAAGCAAAGACCGGAGGGTTGTCAGTGCGCCGGCTTTGGATATATGAAAAAACTTACCCGACTCCTGAAGGGGAATCGGGTAAGTTTTACCGGTTAAACGGATTATCCGTAGTGAAGAATCAGATCTTAACCTTGAGAGCGTAACCGTCGACGGTCACGATCACCATGCCGGGCTCAAGAGTGAGGGCGGCAGAGCCGTCGGCTGCGGTCACCGCGGTAGCGATGAGGCGGCCTGCAACGTCGTAGACGTCAACGGCAGCGGCGGCGCGGGCTCCTGATACGGTCAGGACATTGCCTTCGACGGCGCAGATGAACTGCGAGGCGGCGATGTTTTCCATTCCGGTGAAGTCAGGACCGTAGTAGCCGGTTTCGTCGGCGATGCGCAGGGTGTTCACCTTAACCTTGCCCGAGAGGGTGGGGGCGGTGACTTTCACGAAGTGTGACTCGGGGTTAAGGGCGAGTTCGGTCTGAACATGGCCGTCTTCCTTAGTGAACGAGCGGATTGTGCGCCAGCCCGGAGTGATGTCACAGTTGCGAGATTCCTGAACCTTGAGCAGGACGTTGCCTTCGATTTCAGCGTCGAGGTAGAGGGCGCGGGATGACGGACCGTAGTAGCACATGATCTTGTCGGAAGTCGAGGTCATGACGGCTGACTCGGCGGTGACGTCGCCCGAAGCCTGTACCCAGTGGGGATAGTCGTTCTGCTTGTCCTGAACGAGACCGCCCACGGTGGCGAAAGGTGCTACCTCGGTGAAGGGAGCGAAGTTGAGGGGAAGCTCGGCGGCAGCCTTTCCGAAGTGGGTCTCGCCGTCTGACTTAAGGGCGGGGAAGTCGCAGGTGGTGAACTTGACGTCGGTGATAAACGACTGATTGCCTGCCATGTCGGTGATGGCACCGGCGGGGAAGGTGAGGGTATAGGCGGTGTTGATGTTGAGGGCTTCGTAAGCGATATTGAGTTTCTTGCCCGAAACAGTCACGTCTACGGTCTCAAACTGGGTCTTGCCATTGAGTACGGCACCACCGTTATACTTGATGTCCTGATTGAATGTGAGCTGGATCGAACCGTCGGCGTAGCTCATGTCGGTATACTCAAGGGCACCGGCGGTAAGCTCCAGGGGCTGGTCGCCACCCTGAGCCACGTAGCGCTCCACGAGGATGTCGTTGATGTTCACCTTCTTGGCGTTTGCATCGATCTTGAACTGAACGGTGCCGGAGTTGGGATAGGTGTATTCAAACTTATACATGCGCTTGGCTGCGCCGAGGGCAAGCGAGGCCACGGTGGTCTCCTGACCGTTGACGATAGTGTTGAGCTTGATGGTCTTGGATGACTTGTCGGGGTTGCCTGCATAGATGGTCACCACGCAGGGGCCGGTTACGGTGGGGGTGCTTACGTAGCCGCCTTCCTTGGTGGTGTAGAACTGGAGGCAGCGGTCAGATGCGCCTTCATCGTCGGGAGTGGCGGGGCCGTAGTCCTTGGTGCCGTCGGCTGAATTGTTGGAGCCGCTCATGGCGATGATGCGGATGGCTTCGTTGCCGCAACCGATCACCATGCCGTCAAATTCGCTCGTGGCGTTGGCGGCGTTTGACACGTTGGTGTTGTCGGCTATCGACTCGAACTTGGCAGCCCAGGCTGCGGGCTGGTGGTAGAAGTCGGTGTAGAAGAGCACGCCGCCGGCGGTAGCCGAGAAGGACCATACGGTACCGGCAGTAGTGCCGATATTG
This sequence comes from uncultured Staphylococcus sp., assembly GCA_964546905.1. Lineage (GTDB taxonomy): Bacteria > Bacteroidota > Bacteroidia > Bacteroidales > Muribaculaceae > Duncaniella. The sequence continues at coordinate 67,190 of CAZJKU010000002.1, read as the reverse complement.
TTGGTGGCATCGACGCGCCAGTAGTAGGTCACGCCGGGAGTCAGTTCATCCACCTTGTATGACTTGGTCTTGAGGTTGGAAGCTGTCAGCACGAGGTCGTCGGCAGCTGTGCCGAGGTAGAATGAGTAGGTGACTTCGCCGAAGTGGGGCTTGGTGGTGTTTTCCCAAGTGAAGTTGATGCCCGAAGCCACGGCTTCCTTGGCACCATTGGCGGGGAAGGGATTCTCACATGCGAAGGGAGCCACGGGATCGCCCACGGTTTCGGTGGCGAGGGTCTCGGTGTAGTCGGAGTAGATGCCGTCGTTGTTGTAGGCGCGGACGCGAACCCAGTAGGGGGTGTTCTCATCGAGGCCTTCCACTACGCACTCGGTGGTGCCGGCAGCCACGCGCATCGCTTCGGTGAAATCTGAACCGTTGGCTGACTTCTCGACTATAAAGCCGTCGGTGGTGTTCTTGTTGAGTTCCCAAGCAAGCGAGAGTGTGGTCTTGCCCTGGTTGGTTACGGCTAAGTTGACGGGCTTCTTGATGTAGGGATAGGGAGCGTCGATAGTGAACACGTAGTTCTCGATGTTGGCATATCCGTTGGCAGCGATGGCCTTGGCGTCGGTGGCGTCGTTGGGGTTGAGACCGTTGGCGGTTTCCCATTCGTCGGGTATGCCGTCGCCGTCAGTATCAAGGGGCTTCACGCCGCCCGAGAGCACGCCGGTGCCCTTGTGGGGAAGCTGCTTCTCACTGGAGATACCGTTGCGGGTGCTGACGGTTCCCCACGACATCAGTTCGTCGATAAGATACTGGTCTACTTCATCGTAGGCAGGGAGTGAAGGACCCACGTTGGTCGTCATCCAGTTCAGGGCTTCGAGTGCCGTCATCTTGTTGGAGATCTCCGGGATAAGCTGCACGGGCTCGCTTGCGGTGGCGTTATACTCTGTGATGTTGGCGTTGAGGGCGTCGAGCGAGCTGAACCAGGTGGAGTAGGGGGCGGTGCCGTCCTGCGCGCCCTTCATCTCGTCCACGGTCATTTCATGGCCGTTGATTTCGCCGTCCTTGTTGTCATCGTAATAGTTGCCGGCACCGTAGTAGCGGAATGACTGGATGCCGCGCACGAAGGGATCGGTGGCGCTTGTCCATAGGCCGCGCATGAAGTAGTTGTTTTCAATGTCGGCCCACGAGTCGCCTTCCGAGTCACTCATGATGTAGCAGCCGCCGTTACCCCAGTTGTAGACAACGTTGTTGACATACTGGTTGAGGCCTTTCACCTTGGGGTTGCGGGTCTTGTTCTCGATATAGAGGTTGCGGTAGAGCGTCACGCCGCCGATGGTCTGGATAAGGCCGCCGCAAGAGTGGGACTGCAGGCCCTGGCCGATGATGGAGTTCTGGATGGTGATGTTGGCCGGACGGTTGTTCTTGTTGTCCCAGCTGACCGAGAAGTTTTCATCGCGGCCCCAGAGCACCGAAAGGTGGTCGAAGATCATGTCCTTACCGTTGGCCACGCCGCAGGCGTCGGCTCCGTTGGTGCCGTTGATACCCATGCGGAAGCGGATGTAGCGCACGATGAGGTTGTTGGCGCCCGAGAATGTCACTCGGTCACCGTAGACCTGGATTCCTTCGCCCGGAGCCGTCTGGCCCAGGACGGTGAGGTTGCCCTTGAAGGCGAGCGGGGATTTCAGGTTGATGGTACCGCACACGTCAAACACTACGATGCGGTTTTCCTTGCTGACTGCGTCGCGCAGAGAGCCTGAGCCGGAATCATTGAGGTTGGTGACGTGGTAGATCTCGCCGCCACGACCTCCGGTTGTGTAGCGTCCGAAGCCTTCAGCACCGGGGAATGCGAGGAGATTTTCCTGAGCAACAGCAGCCGATGAGAAAGCGAGAAGACCTGCCACGAGGGGAGTCAAAATCTTTTTCATGATTTCTTTTGGTATAATTAAGGTTAATGTAATTGACTGTTTTTTCTACTTTTCAATCTGCAAAATTACTCAAAATTCCTCGGATTTCCAAGTAATTTGTGTGTCGCGACTGTTACAAAACCCTAAATCTCATGAAAATCGGTCGGGCCGTGGACGGGTTCGCAATGTTAATTTTGTATTCAGAATATTTTCCCTGATTGACGGGGGCGAGAGGAGCACGCTAAATCATCGTAACTCCACACTCAAAAGGCTCTAAATTGCCAACTTCTTACTTGATTTAAGTCTCGGTCTTAACAGCAAAAAAGCCGCAGGGAGGGCGGATGTGCCTCTCCTGCGGCTTGATAGGGAGCCTGTCGGCGAGTTATTTCTTGGTCAGGGTGACGCCGTCGATGAGGGCGTGGTTGGTTTCGATGTTCATGTTTTCATCCTCGGGGAGGAACACGATTTTCAGCTCGTGAGTGCCGGGGGTGAGGTTGACAGTGAGGGAGTTGGACGTTCCCCAGTCGTCCCAGTTGGCGCGGCCTCGCTGAGGCAACACTGCGATGCCGGCCTTATAGCCGTCGACAAATACTGTGCGCACGGCGCAGCGGTTTTCGGTGTTGACAGGTCCGTTGCCGTTGGAGTAGCGGATGGTGATGAAGTAGTCGCCGGCCTCGTCGACTGTGACGGGGATGGTGAGCGCAGGTGTGGTCCGGTCAATTTCGGCGAAACCGCTTCCGGTGAATCCTTCGACGGGCGTGGCAGGCTGATAGGCCGCTTCAGCCGATGAGATTTCAGTGGTCAGTGAGGCCGGCTTGAAGAAGCGAGAAGGGCGGGTGGAGCGGGGTTCGGAAGCAAATCCTTCAGTGCCGTCTTCGGCTATACCTATCACCTGATACTCGCCCGGGATAGAGGCGTCGAAAGTGGTGGTGCGTACTGTTGCCACCGGCTCGCCGTCGCGTATCACCTTGTAGGCGGCGATGTATTCGATCGGATTCCATTTCAGTGTTGTGCCTTCGAGCCAGGCGATGGGTGTCAGCGGTGCCTTGAGGTTAGGGAGGCGGTTGATTTTAAGCGCGGGGATGGGCTTGCTGTCCATCTCGATCTCCACGGTCAGGCGTCCGCGTGCCTCGTTGGCGAGAATTTCGGGAGCATGTTCCTTACCGTTGATTTTGAATGACTTGATAGTGTTGCCGTAACCCTTCACGGTGATGTCGAGGATGGCGTCGCGGTAGCTGAAGCCCGTCAGCGAGCGGGTATCGGCAAATGCCTCGGGCACGAAGGGCTTGAATGTCAGCCGGTCAAGACCGAATTCGAGGCCGAAAAGAATCTTATGCGTCAGCGCGAGATTTCCGCTCAGACACCAGAGCATGTTTGACGAATTGAGTTCGGTGGCTATGTCACCGTTGTCGAGATTGAAATTCTCCTTGTTGGTGCAGAACAGTGCCGCCGGGCGCACAATCGCTCCGAAAGCCTCCACCACACCCGGCTCGTTGCCGGCCTTGGCGTTGGCCATGGCCCACCATGCGCCCACCCAGGGCCACAGCGAGTTGTTGTGATAAGCCGGTATGTCGGCGATCTGGGGGTAGAATATTGCCGCGCCGAAGGGGGTCACGGGCAGATTCTCGGTGATCTCCACGCTCCGCTCGCGCGAGGCTATATCCCACATTATTGCCAGCGACTCTCCGAGTGTCTCGGCTCGGGGATTGACGATCATGTTGTCGCGCCCGTAGAGATACATGGCGTAATATCCCTTGTCGGGCATCCACAGGTGCTTGTTGATAGCCTCGGCGATTGACGCGGCGCGGCTCCGGGCCACTTCGGCCACATCCTTGTGACCGAGTATTTCTGCAGCCTGGGCGAGCACTGTCCACGCGCGGGCATGAACTGTTGACGTTGACAGCGTTTCGGTGTTGAATATGTCGGCCGTCTGCATCCACCGCGGGTGACTCTGCTCGCGCCAGTCGATAAACGAAGTTTCGCCTTTGACAAGTCCCGTCGACTGACTCACCACCGTGACATCGTCGGTGGCAAGCGAACGAAGCATAACCGGATAGATGAATTCCAGCCACTCGCGGTTGCCCGTCACCTTATAGACTTCCATGGCGGCGACGCACCATATCTCGCGGTCGGTCGACACCGGCCATGCGCCGCCGCTGCCCGTGTCCTGAATTACGCGGCCCAGCGGGTCAACCTTCTTCATAAGCGAGATCATCGATGCCTCGGGCTGCATATAGGCCATCGAGAGCAGGATGGAATAGCTCACGTCGCGCGTCCACACCCCGGCCCATTCCTTGCCCGTGCGCAGGGTGGTGTCAGGCTCCACGGCGTTGACCATCTCGTCAAGCCCCATGTTGTAGACAGCCTCAAGCAGGCGGTTTGACGTGGAAAGCTGCGGGTAGGAAGAAATATCATTTTTAAGGTTCCACTCTTTTTCGATACCCATGTAATAACCCGGCTGGGCCGAATAAGTGGAAACTATCCGGGTAGACGTGGGAGCGGTAGCGAAAAACTCTCCCTGGGTCACCGTGTCGCCGTGCCAGGTGTAAGCATCGGTAGCCACCACCACATCGGCCATGGCCGAAACTGTGGCGAGCGCGGCAGCCGCCGAAAGTAAAAGTCTTGATTTCATGATATGGAATATGATATGATTTTCTATCGCAAAAGTAATCAAAAAAACGACTCACGAAAAATTATTGCCAAAATATTTGGAGGATTTAAATATTTGCCTTACTTTTGCAGAGCAAAAAGAGGGAAGAGACCCTTTTTAAGCGAGAAATAACCTCAAAGGAGAGGTGGGTGAGTGGCTGAAACCACCGGTTTGCTAAACCGACGACGGGAGCAATCCTGTCCACGAGTTCGAATCTCGTCCTCTCCGCCAATGTCAAAAACCAAGCATTTGCTTGGTTTTTGGTGTTTAATGACGTCGAGGTTCGAACGAGAAGAGCTCGTCATCGCGAAGCGCTTTGCTCCGCAAAGAATCTCGTCCTCTTGGCCCTGCGATGAAAGTCAAGCCTCGTGCTCGACTTTCATCGCAAACTTTTTATGCCCATGATGTATGGCCGCGCCTAAGGCACGTTTCCCTGACCCGATAGAGGGAGTTTGGTAGTATGGGCGAGCGGAGTACGCCTATGTGGCGGTCTAAATCGCCACTGAAAGCCCGGGACGGGCTTCCACATCCCGCTCCACCCCTCGCCTCAGCAAGCGTGGCGAGGAGTGCGCAAACGCACCTCCAGGGGACGGGCAAGGGGCGCGGCGCGCAGGCGGCGAGACGGGCGATCGGCGCATAGGCGCTCTTGCAGGGGAACGGGCTGAAGCCCGGCGGAAGCGGGGCGATGACTTGGCGCGCAAGCGCGCTTTCGGCAGACAAACCAATGGGCGGCAGGTAGCTAACTTACAGGCAAACCGCTCGGCGGCGACGGACCGACGGGCGCGGTGAGGGAAGCCCGGGACGGGCTTGATCTTTATAACCGTGGGTGCTTGCCACCCACGGTAAAGTCGTCATGAACCCCCAACCGCTGAGCGGTTGAACTTCTAAGGCGCATAAGTCGCACCGCTCCGTGGCCCCGGGTGGCAAGTACCCGGGGGTATAAAGATTAAGCCCGTCCCGGGCTTCCGGGTATATGATTTGGCAACATCAACCTAAACGATGACATGAGGGCTAAGCTCTCCGCATGTCCTCTGTTTCGGCGTGCGCTGCACGCCCATGGGTTGTGAGGGTACTGTCGGTGTGCCCCAATAGCCACGGCAGGCTGCGGCGATTGGGGTTACGATGGTTCGGCGTGCATCGCACGCCCGGGGGAATGGGGGGGCTGTTGCTGTGCACCAATCCCTCCGCAAGTTGCGGCGAATGGTGTTACGATGCTTCGGCGTGCCTCGCACGCCCGCAATGCCGATGTGTAGGATGGTTACAAAAGAATCGCCCGCTGCGGGGCAGCGGGCGATGTTATGAAAGAGTTAGCCGGGAAATCAGAGGATAACTTTCTTCACGTCGTTGCCCTGACGGCGGATATAGAGGCCGCCGGCGGGGTTGTTGACGCGTACACCCTGGAGGTTGTAGTATTCAACTGCAGCGTTATTGTCAACAGCTACGTTTTCGATACCTACGGTTTCGTCGAGTATTTCGAGAGCCATAACGAAGTTAGGACGTTCACCGGTCTGAGAGAAAGTGAAGCTACCTTCTACACCGTCGAGGTTGAAAGCGCGAACATCGGGTTTGGTGGCATCCTGCGACAGGAGGGGAACGATGTTCTGGGTATTTACAGCCTCGCCGTTAACATTATTCCAGCCTGATGCACGACCAAGAGAGGGCATATAGCTGTAGAAAGTAACACGGTAAACCTTTACGTTTTCGGGAAGGGTAACGGTGTTTTGTGCGCCATTCGATCCATAGTAAGAAGTACGTTCGATCTCGTCGCTGATAGTGATCTTGTCACCTTTGCCCCAACCCTTCTTTGCTACGTTGATTTCGATAGAGTAACCGTCTGCTTCACCGCCTTCGAGACCTTTGAGGACTCCACCTTTTTCTTCAGTTGCGGCGATAATTTCAAATGCACCTGCACCAAGGTAAACGGTCTTTGTTCCGTCGACAGCGGGAAGGGCTTCGATTTCGGCTTCAACTACTTCTGAGGGAGTCCAGTTTTCGCGGACTGCGCGTGCTTTGACTGTAGTATTCTCGAAGAAGGTAACGGGGATGGTGTAGGCAATCCAGTTTTCACCGTCGAGAGAATATTCGCAAGAAGCGAGAGTAGTCTCGGTAGAGAGGGCGAATGTACCGTTGTACTGAACGAATACAGGAGCTTCGCAGGTGAGGCCTTTGAGAAGAACTTCGAGCTCTGAAACGGGTGAGGTAGCGTAAGCTTCACCGTCGCCGATAGCAATAGCCTTCACCACAGTACCGTCAGCTACTACGAAAGGAGCGGTGTATTCGGTAGATTCGTCGGTGGGGAAAGAACCGTCAGTTGTATAAGTAATTTTAGTTGCGTTGGCAACGGGAGCGATGGTTACTTCGCCGGTAGTTTCTACATAAGTGATCTCGGGAGCGGGAAGCTGTACGCCCTGAAGATCGTGGAGGGTAACGCCGACATACATGATACCGGCTTCACCGTTGCCACGAGTTACGTGGTGTTCACCAGCGGCTACGTCTTCAACAGTAAATACTCTTACGGTAGTGCATCCTTCGGGATTATCAACACCGTTTTCCAAAGCAGCTCCATCGAAGTTGATTGTGTTAGCGGCATTAGAAGAAGTAGTCTGAACAACAACAACTGTAGAAGGACGGTCAGTGACAAAAGTAAGGTCAGTTGCACCTTCCATTTTGAGACCCTTTTTACAGTCGATAGTTTTGCCTTCGGCAGTTACATAAATACCGGTATACTTGGTGTTGGGATTCCACTTAGTTGACTTAGTCCAAACGCCTTCTCCGGGAATGAAAACTTCGGTTTGGTTTTCTACATACCACTCGTAGACATCAGCGGCATTTACCATGAATGCACATAAGAGTGCAAAAAGAGTAAAGATTTTTTTCATGTTAGAAAAATTAGTTAAATAGTTAAGGTATTGTTTTTTGGGTTTAGATAAAGCTATTAATATATTCCGGTATAAACAGGTAAATTTTATCAGATAGTTTTGAAACAAATTATTGCGCAAATTTACAACTTTTTCAAAAAATAAGAAGAATTTCCAAGCTGTTTAAGTAATTTTAACGTAGGTATACTCCCATCGCTTCGGCGAATGTGGATACGTTGATTGCAAGCTCGCATGATTTTCGATACAGCGGTAGTCACACTTCCATGTAGTCGCTGATGATGTCGTTGCTGAGTATCCATCGCGACTCGGGGATCACGAGGCGGTTGCCGGTTAGAATAACATTGCCGCGGGGGATGTGGCGACGATGCGATATTTCAAGCAGCCGGTCGGCCCGGCTGTGGCCAAATGTGCTGCGGACGAGGTCAAGATCAAGTCCGTAGGACGTGCGCAGCGCCGTGAATACAACGTCGTTGAATAGTTCTGCTTCCGTCTCCTCCTCGATTACGCGTGAGCCGACGCCGTGGCCTGCCAAGTACTCCTTCAGGTCAGGACGGTTGAAGTATCTCACGGTACCGGTCCATCCGTGAGCTCCCGGTCCCACGCCGATATAAGGAGTGAGATCCCAGTAGCGGGAATTATGAAGGGCGCGGCGTCCGGGCAGGGCAAAATTGGAGATCTCATAGTGGTCATAACCTGCGGCTGCGGCATCGGATATGAGAATACTGTACATTTCGGCACATTCATCGGCCGAGGTTTCCACTATCTTTCCCATACTGCGCATGGCATCAAGGCGCGTGCCCTGCTCATAGGAAAGCGAGTAGGCCGAAAGATGAGCCGGGCGCAGCTCAAGAATACGGTGAAGGGTGTCACGCCAACCTGCCACGGTGTCGCCGGGCAGACCGTAGATAAGGTCGAGCGATACATTTTCAACTCCGTTGTCGCGCAGCAAGTCAAACGCAGCGAGAGCACGGGCGGCAGTGTGACGACGGCCTACGCGGCTCAATATTTCATCGTGGAGCGACTGAACACCCATGCTGACGCGGTTGATTCCCATACTCTTCCACGCGGCTATGCGCTCAGCGCAGACATCCTCGGGATTGACCTCAATAGTGAATTCATCGACGGAATCAAGAGGAATAGCGTCAACGAGGCGTCGCAGCTGATCATCGGGAAGCGACGACGGTGTGCCGCCTCCAATGTAGACCGTTGCCACCGGCAATGCCGTCTCCGAAAGCCGCTCGTGGAGTTCATTTACAGCAGCATCTACAAAAGCCTCTCCCCGGCCCCGCTGCGGCACGGAATAAAAGTCGCAGTAGAAGCACTTTCCGCGGCAGAAAGGGACGTGGATATAAAGTCCGGTCACGGGAGTCATTCGCCTTGACGGTCGCGCCCGCAGACGCTCTTGAAATTACAGAACGTGCAGGCATGATCGTCGGGGGCCTGCGTGAACGGCACGTCGGGGTCAAAGATCTGCGCCACGGTCTCTCTGAACCTCGCGAGGAACTCATCGTTGACCGTGCGGTAGTCTTCAAGCGGCTTGCGGTTATAGGAAATGGGGACTATTCCCTGCGTGGCTATCGTCTTGAAAAGATAGATGACCGGACTGACGGGACCATCGGTGTTCATCTTCCTCGCCAGCATGTTGCAATAGAACAGCAGCTGGAGGATTGCCTTGCGGCGGTCATACTTGGTATTGTCAAAGAGATCGTTCATTGAGGTAAATGTCACCTTGTCATTACCGGTCTTGTAGTCGACTACCCTGAGCCGGCCGCCGTCAGGAGCATCGGGATTCAGGCGGTCGACGCGGTCGATCACCTGCCTGATGTTGACCTCGATACCGGGGGCCACCTCCAGGCGACCGATCACTTCCATTTCGGCATCGATGAATTCAAATGGGGTCAATGCTTTTTCCGACTGCAGTAGCATCTGCACGTAGGTGGTCATGACACGGCCTATGAGAAGCGACTCGCCCACGAGCGGATCGTCGCAGTCCTCGCCTTTACGCAGGTAGCGGTGATTGATGGAGCGGGTGACGAGCGGCTCGATGTGGACATGACGGCTGATGTGGTCGATCACCTCAGGAGTGATCCTGACAGAATCGGCCTTGCCCCGGAGATTCTTGTAGAGTTTCTCCATCACCTCGTGCAGTATGGTTCCCATCGTGCTTGAATCCATATAGTCGGTCACCTCATCGTCAAGATCGAGTCCCTCCACATGTTTCAGGTAAAAACTGAGCGGACAGTTGATATAGGTGTTGATCGACGATGCCGAGAGAAATCTGCGGTCCTCGCCCTCGGGGAGGCGGAACGCTTCGAGCCGCTCCATGATGGCGGGCGTCTTCTCTATCACGATCACCTCGTCGCCCACGCGCGGAGCGGGAAACACCTTGCGGCGGTGGGTGATTCCGGCCTCGGGAAAGAGATAAAGAAGCTGGGAGAGGTATCGCGACATTTCTCCCGAGCGCGTGCCCTCGGTGCGGCCGTCATAAAGCAGCTGCACGCGGCGGGCGCGGGATATGAGCCGGTAGAAATAATAGGCATAGATGGATTCCTGAAACTCGACGGTCGACATGTGGTAGGCGCGGCGCAGGGCATCGGGAATAAACGACCGTGTAAAATGCTTGCGCGGAAACACGCGCTCGTTCATCGAGAGAATCACGATGTTGTCAAAGTCGAGGGCGCGTGTTTCGAGCACACCCATTATCTGCAGTCCCTTGAGCGGCTCGCCGGTGAAATTGACAGCCGCCGACGCGAGCGCGCGGCGCAGGATATGAAAGAAAGTGGACTCGCGCATCGTTATGTTCCATTCCTGCATGGCGGCATACAGGTCGTCGAGCGACTGAGAGAAACTTTCGAGGAAGTAGCGCTCGATCCGTGCCGCCTTACCCTCGGTCACCGTGCTGTCGAGCAGATAGTCGACCACGCGGCGCGTATAGTCATAGACATCGGCGGGATTGGATATATCAGTCACGGGAATGAATATGGCACCCGGTCCCTCGGGCAGATTGGAGGTCATGAACGAGGCCGGGACGGTATACATCCGCTCCTTCCTGAGCGTGGCCAAAAGGGTGTTGCACGCCTCCACGTCGATACTCTGGAGCAACGGGTGTGACAGGATAGCTTTCACGTCCTCGTGGAAGTAGGCCCTCTCGCCGCGCACGTCGGCAGCGCGCATCTGCATCACCGTGATGGCATTGAGCAGCGAAGCCATGGGCGTGAACTTCAGCGGGAAACCCATCGTAACGTTGAGATCGGTGATCTCGGCGGGGACGGAGTGGATGAGGGGGATAAAAAGGTCTTCCTCGGGGAGCACGATGGCAGTGGCGGGGGCGGGGTCGGCAGGCTTTATCACGCCGTCGGCTATCCAGCGCCGCAGTATCTCGCCGGTCTCTTTCACCATGCCCACCTTGGAAGGCACGCAGGTGATAGTGATTTCGGGCAGCTTGGTGACAGGCTCGACATCAACCTGATATTTCGACGGGAAATTCTCGATATTTCGTTTCATGAACCGCGACCCCTTGTTGCCGGGAAGCTCAAAGGCAGGCGAATTGAAATCCCAGTAGAAATCGGCGAGTCCGCGGGCCTTCAACCGCTCGAAGATCTTGACCTCGGCAGTCGAGAGCACGTTGAACCCCACGAATATGTATCTTTTAAACGGCATCTCCCCGACCGGAATATCCTTTACAGCACTGACGGCCTCACGCAGCAACATGCCCTCCGACGCGAGCGACCGCTCGGCCAGACTGCGGCAGTACCCCTCGTAAAGCGGCAGGAGTATCTCCCACAGTTTCAAAAACTTGTGTTGCAACGATGTGGGATCGTCGCCGAGATGTGACCAGAAGCGGTCAGGCTCATAGTGTTCCATGTCCTGACCCCAGTATCGGGTAATGATCTCCACCTGCTCCTCGGTGAGATAGTTGGCGTTGATTTCCTTGAGCCGCTTCACGTTGACAAACAGCAATTTCGGGTCGACAAGATAACGGTCAACGTCGTTGAAATCGCTTATGAGCATCTCGCCCCAGAACAGGAAACGGTCAAAATCGGGAATATCCTGCGAGAGCCGGCGGTAATTGTCATACAGCACGAAAAGCTGCTCAACCCTGGTGGCGGGGACGAGCCGGGAGAACGACGAGGTGAAGCCCGCGATCGTGGTGATCTCGGGCATGATCACGTTGCGCGGGCCTATGGCGTCGCGCATGTAGCGGGAGAAGAAGGTGGAACTGCGCTTGTTGGGAAACACGAAGCAGTAGTCAAGCAGATTTTCAGCCTCCTGCTCCACATATACCTCGGCTACCTGCTTCAGAAACGGTTCCATCAGTATTGCAGATAAATGAACGGAACGATGTCGCTCTGGCGCACCTGGATAATAAGCATCAGGATCAGCGCGAGTACCACGGCCTGAAGCACGGGATGCAGCCGCCGCCATTGATTCTTAAGGGCCACAGTCCAGCTCTTGGGCGAGAAGTGCATCACGTAGCCGGCCACCATCGCCACCACTATGAGAATATATCCGGTGATGAACTGAGGGGCGACCGAAAGGTGGAAATTGCTGACGATCTGTCCGGTCATCTGCCCCACATGCTCCATCGACCGCGACCTGAAGAACATGAACGTGAACACCACGAGGTTAAATGTCACGAAGATATTCAGAAACCGCCTCCACGCGGGAGTCTCCACTCCGGGCGTCGACGGGAACCAGCGGCGCAGCGTCTTGTGTATCACGAGCATGGCCCCGTGGAGCGCGCCCCATATCACATACATCCACGACGCGCCGTGCCACAGGCCTCCCACCACCATCGTGGCCATCTGGTTGAAATTGTTGCGGGTGCGCGAGCACCGGTTGCCGCCGAGCGGGATGTAGACGTAGTCGCGCAGCCAGGTCGACAGCGATATATGCCACCGGTGCCAGAACTCAGTCGGGCTCTGGGCCTTGAACGGAGAGTCGAAATTGTCCATGAACCTGTAACCGAGAAGCAGCGCTATACCTATTGCCATGTCGCTGTAACCCGAGAAGTCGCAGTAGAGCTGAATGGCGAATCCGAAGATAGCCATCGTGTTCTCGAATCCGCTGTACAGGGCCGGATTGTCAAACACACGGTCGACGAAGTTACCGCTGATGTAATCGGCCACTATCACCTTCTTGATCAGACCGGCGATGATGAGAAACAATCCGTCCGACACCATCTCACGCGTGGCCACAGGGTCGCTCGCCACCTGGGGGAGCATGTCCTTGGCGCGCACCACGGGACCGGCCAGCAGCGGCGGGAAAAATGTCAGGTAGAACGTATAGTCGAGGAAGTTGCGGCACGCCTTGATGTGGCCGCGGTATATGTCGACAATATAGCTGATCGAGCGGAAGGTGAAGAATGATATGCCGGCAGGGAGGATAATGTCGAGCACGTCAAATTTAAGGGTGGTGAAGTCGGCTATGGTCTGCAACAGCAGGTTGAAGTACTTGAAATAGGCGAGCATACCGATGTTGACCAGCACGTTGATCCACACTATCAGTTTCTTCCATCCCGTAGTCCGGGCCTTTTCCATCAGGAGGCCGAGCACGAAGTCGCTTACACACACTCCGAGCAAGATGAAGCAGTACTCAGCCGACGATTTATAATAGAAGTAGAGCGAGAAAAGTATCACCATCACCATCTTCACATTGCGGAAACGGCGCATGAGGGCGTAGACGGCGATAAATACCGCAAAGAGAATCAGAAACAATCCGGTGTTGAACAGCAGCGGCGACATCGAGTCGAAGCTCAACACTTTCTGCAATCGATCCAAATCAATGTATTTCGATATCATCTTTTACTTCAGTTGTCGCGTAATGTGGATAAAATTGCGTCATAAAGCAGCCTTCCTTCGAGGCGGTAGCCGCCGGCGGTGTGGTGCACGCGGTCCTTGGCAAAGAGATTGGCGTTGATCCATGCCGTACTTGCTCCGGCACCTCCGGCCACTGTGTACCAGTCATATACGGCCACATTGTTCTTGCTGCCATAGTCCATGATGGCGTTTCTGACGCGAGCTATGTCAGTGTTGACCTTGTAGGATTTCACGCTCGTGGTGCGGTAGCGCGGCTTACCCTTGCGGGTCTTGCCCTTGACGCGCACCCGCTTGCTCGTGGTGATGGATTTCTGGCATTCCATAGGAGTGGTCAGCACGATGAACGCGTCGGGATTGGCCTGACGGATGTTTTTCACGAGCCGGTCGACCGAGCGGGTGAACTCCGCGGCATCAAATTTCCCGAAGGCTTCGTTGGTACCCAGGGAGATGACCACGAGGCGCGGTTCGAGCGGGGCGATACCCTGGCCTACGTTTCCGATACGGTTATAGGTGTCGTAGGTGGCACCGTTGTTGCCTATGGCATGGAATTTCACGCCCTGACGGCCTGATTCGAGCGAAGCGCCGTAGACTGTCAGGTCGCCTGCCGACGAAAACTCTACATTTACACCCGTGACTGGCTGTGTCAATATTATCACCGTGTAGTCGCGCGACGGCACGGCCCTGAACATCAGCTGCTTTCCATCGGCATCAGTCACCTTGTCAATGGTCATCTGCCCGCGGTGGAATATCGTTACCGACGTGAAGGGGTTGTAATCCTCCTTCTCCGAAGTGGCTATATAGAGGTGTCCGTCGGGTGTCAGCGGATGGATCGATGTTCCGGTGAAGCCTACGGATTGCTCCCACGAGGAGTTCATCAGCCTGACGGCGTTCCACTGGCCGCGGCTCTGGAAATAGTAGTCGGCCGGCTCGTTGGTACCGCTCAGCCGCAGGGGTGCTATCAGTCCGCGCCCGGCGTTGCCGAAGTCATACTGGAGTAATTCGCGGGTCACGCCGGCGTTGATTCCTGCCTGCACGTGGCTGTCGCCGATGAGGAGCATAGATACCGGCTCGCGGTTACACTGCACCACGGCGCGGCGCAGTGCCGAGGGGTCGGAACCGTTGAGGGTTATGACGTTGGCACTCTGCTTGATAAACGACGGCACGATGATGTCGATGTCGTCGGCGTCGCCGTCGGGGATCGCGACGGGATTCTCGCGGATGTCGCTGCTGTCGTCCTCGGTCACCACGGTTTCCTCCCGGTCAGGCTCAGCGGCCATGAGGGGAAGCCACGCGGCAAGCAGGGCGGCAACCGTTATTCTATAGAGTAGTTTTTTCATTTAAGATCGTGAATGATGGCGTTGTAGAGAAGAGTTGCAAGGCGCTCGCCGCCTTTGTGGGTGAGGTGGATGTAATCCTTGTTGATATATCCTCCGCGGCTCCATTCCACCACGGCGTCCACTCCGCCCATGGCCTCGCGGGTGTCCCAGAAGAGGCAGTGGGCGCGCCGCGCGGCCTCGCGCTGGGCTTCGATCATGGCGGTGGCGGTCGACATGGAGTGTATTTCCGAGCCCCGCTTCTCGCCGCGGTCGCCTATTCCTAAGAGCAGGATGTCGGCGCGCGGGTAGCAGCTCCTGATGTGGTTGATCACATCGACCATGCGCGAGCAGTACACGCTGTAATTGCGCTGCTTGGCGCTCATGGCGTTGATGCCGAATTCGAGGATTATAAGGTTGTAGTCGATTCCCTGACGGGTCATTTCGTAGCACAGCCGGCGGCTGACGCGCGTCAGCGTGATGCCCGAGAAGCCGCGCGACGACATGCAGTCCACGCCCACGCCGGTGTTGCCGTCGAGCCACACTCCGAGGCCCACGAGCGACGATGAAGTGGTCTTGACGTCAAACCGTCCCGTCAGCCCCTCCACCGATATTGACTGCACGGCCGAATCGGCGGGAACCTCTACGGTAGTCCAGTCACCGTCAGTGCGGTAGGTCACCGTGGCTCCGTTTTTGGCCACGAACAGGAATCTCGACGATGTCCATTGCCGGGTGTGCTCCCCGTAGGCTTTCGTCCCTTCGTAGGTCGACACGGCCTGAGGCGTCGACACGAAATATTGCTCCGAGAGGCCCATGTAGCTGTCGTCGGCTTTCTTCATGGCGGTGAAAGTCTTCCACCCGCTTCCGCCCTGCTTCACGCTGCGTCGGAAGCCGGGAAACTCCGAGTGCATGTTGACATATCCCACGCCTTGGCCGCCGTAGGTGGTCTGGAGCTTTTCGCGCAGGTCCTGGGCGAAAATGTCGCCCTCGATGTAGCTGTCGCCCACGAGTGCGATGCGGGCAAAGCGGCCTGCATCGAGCGTGCGCCGCAGGTTGGCCAGGCCCATGGCTCCGGGTGTGTAGTCCTCGATCACAACAAGGTCGCCTGAGCGCGACGGCTTGGGCGCGGGGACTATGGTGTCGTTTTCCACTATCGCCGCCGCGAGCGAGGGCGATGTCTCGGCTGCGATTTCGTCGCCCGCCTTGACGATCTGAGGCCTGTCGTGACGTGTCACGGCCTCGGCTTCGGCCTGGGCGCGGAGCAGTTCGGGGTCGATGTCCTCCACAACCGCGTCATCGTCGGCGGCGGTTGAGTCGGCCTGTATATAGCTCTCGTGGAGCACGTCGGCGAAGAGGTTGAAATCCTTCACCGTCCCGCCGGTCCACTTTGACCACGGAAGCAATGACAGTCCCGCGAGTATTGCCACTGCAAGGATGATTATGAGTGCCGGATTGCCCGGCCTGGAGTTACTGGACATAGTGGTTGTTCATTAAGAAATCGCGCCGCGACACGTAGTCGGGGAAAGTGACGTTCTCCACCGCCGGCGCGCCCTCGGCGGGCACCGGGGCACCGGTGATGATTTCATAAAGGGTCGACATTTTGGCCACGACCTCCTCCCACTCGGCCTGTGGGTCGCTCTGCGGCATTATGCCTCCGCCCGAATATATATTATATAGGTATCCCTCCTTGTCGCCCGTGATGCAGGGTACGATCATGGCCGAGCGGAGGTTTACGTATGCCTCAAGGTCGCGGTCGTTCTTTATGCCTGCGAAGCCCGTGTAGCAGTGACGCTGATGTGACTCTATGCGGTAGATGAGTTCGGCGGCCTTGTCCTTGTCAGGAAAACCGGCCACGGCGGGAGTGGGGCTCAGGGCCCGGAGCAGTGCCACGGGATCTACCGTTCCGCCGGCGTAGATGTCGGTGCAGAGATGTTCCACAGGGCCGTGGACGAGGGAGGTGGTGGGTTCGATTCCCACCTCTAAGTTGAGATCTGAAAGTGTCTTGACCAGATGGTCGATGACACAGGCGTGTTCGCGCAGGTTCTTGTTGTCCCAGTCGCCGGGAGTTCCGGCGAGGCGTGTCCCGGCCAGAGCCATGGTCACTATCGCGTCGCTCCCCTCATACGCCTCGGCCATGTAGCGCACGAGCAGTTCGGGGGTCGCGCCAAGCCATAATCCTGTCTCGGGGGTAAAGACGAGGAAGCGGAATGTCGACGGGAATTTGTCGAAATAAGGCCACATCACCTCGCCTATTGTCTTGGTGGTGGCCACGGCGGTCATCTGCGAGATCACCACCTTGCCCTTGTAGCGCGAGATTTCATCCACGGCCATCCTGACGGCGGCCATGTGCTGCATGTGGGTCGTTGACTTGACCGATGCCGCTACGTCGGCCGGCATGTAGAGGCCGTCCATGCTTTCGAGATAGTCAAGTTCGGCCAGAGTCTCGTCGTAGTCGAAGTCGTAGGCCACGCCGGCCACGTAAGGCTCGTCGTTATTGAAGAAGTTGATGAAGAAGCCGTTCCACAGCGGGTCGCTGAGGTCGGCCCGGCATTCTCCCGACTCGTCGGGACGCTGAGAGAAGAAGTACACCCCGTCATCGTCGGGAGCCATGTAGAGCGCGAAAGGCAGGTTGCGCCTTACGCAGCGGGTGATTATGTCAGAATATTGCTCGCGTGAAGCCATCTTAAATTTTTCTGTTATTGATTGTCGGCCGGGACGGCTATAAGCTCAAAGGGCATTGCCCCGGTTACCTCCACGGTGATCATGTCGCCGGGCTTAAGGGCGACGCGCTTTTCCACGAGTACCTCGGGATCCACCTCGGGGGAATCGAATTCCGAGCGGCCCACGTAGTAGTCATCCTCCTCGCGGTCTATGATCACCTTGAGCCGCGTGCCGGTCATCTCCTCCATCAGCCCTGCCGAGATCTCTTCCTGCAGGGCCATGAGCCGCGCCAGGCGATCCTGCTTGACCTCTTCGGGTATGGAGTCGTCGAGCTCGGCGGCGGCGCGGGTATCATCTTCCTCGCAGTAGGCGAAGGCTCCCATGCGGTCAAACCGCTGCTCCCTGACGAAGTCCATCAGTTGCTCGAAGTCCTCCTCTTCCTCGCCCGGGAAGCCCACCATCAGCGTGGTGCGTATCTTTATGCCGGGCACCCGGCGGCGTATCTCGTCGAGGAGCCGGCGGGTCTCGTCGGCGGTGATGTGGCGGCGCATGTTGGTCAGCACGCGGTCCGAGATATGCTGCAGGGCAATGTCGAGATAGCGGCACACCTTGGGATTACGCGCCATGGCGTCGAGAAGTTCCATCGGGAAGTCGGCAGGGTAGGCATAGTGGAGCCTTATCCACTCCACCCCGTCCACGGCGGCTATCGCGTCGATGAGGTCGGCGATGCGGCGCCGGCCGTAAAGGTCCACGCCGTAATATGTCAGCTCCTGAGCGATGACGTTGAATTCCTTCACGCCACGCCCCGCCAGCATCTTCACCTCCTCCACGATCTCCTCGATAGGGCGCGACCGGTGGCGGCCCGTGATGATGGGGATGGCGCAGAAAGCGCAGAAGCGGTTACACCCCTCGGCTATCTTCAGGTAAGCATGGTGGCGGGGGGTGGTGATGATGCGGTCGTAGGGCGCCGAGGCGGGATGGCGGCGCGACAGGTCGGTGGCCAGCCGGGGCCACGAGTGCTTGCCATACCACCCGTCCACCTCAGGGATCTCGGCCCGGAGCTCGTCGCCGTATCGCTCCGAGAGGCACCCCATCACGTAGACAGCCTCGACCTCGCCGCGCGTGCGGCGGTCGACCTGGCGGAGTATCTCGTTGATCGATTCTTCCTTGGCGTCGCCTATGAATCCGCAGGTGTTCACCACCACTATGTCGCCCTTGCGTGCGTCAGTGGCCTCGTGGACCACTTCATAGCCCACGTTTTCAAGCATCTTCATCAGCCGCTCCGAGTCAACCAGATTCTTGGAGCAACCAAGCGAAATTACATTTACGCGCTTCACTTCTCGCCGAAAAGAGAGTGGACGAATTCCTTCTTGTTGAATACCTGCAGGTCGCCTATTCCCTCGCCTAAGCCGATGTATTTCACCGGAATGCGGAACTGGTCGCTGATACCTATCACCACGCCTCCCTTGGCCGTGCCGTCGAGCTTGGTGATCGCCAGGCAGTTGACCTGAGTGGCGGCGGTAAACTGGCGGGCCTGCTCAAATGCGTTCTGACCCGTCGAGCCGTCGAGCACCAGCAGCACTTCATGGGGCGCGTCGGGCACCAGCTTCTGCATCACGTTGCGTATCTTGGTCAGCTCGTCCATCAGGTGCTTCTTGTTGTGGAGGCGGCCGGCGGTGTCGATTATCACCACGTCGGCATTATTGGCTATCGCGCTCTGGAGCGTGTCGTAGGCCACCGAGGCCGGGTCGGCACCTAATTTCTGCTTCACCACGGGGACATCGGCGCGCCGGCCCCACTCGTCGAGCTGCTCTATGGCCGCCGCGCGGAAAGTGTCGGCTGCACCGAGATACACCTTGTTGCCCGCGGCCTTGAACTGAGCCGCAAGTTTGCCTATCGTAGTAGTCTTTCCCACTCCGTTGACGCCCACCACCATTATCACGTGAGGCTTATGGCCCGCCGGGACCTTAAATTCCTCGTCGGAACCCGTGGCAGGGTCATTCTCCACCAGAAGGTCGGCTATCTCCTCACACAGCAGCGAGTTGAGCTCCGATGAACTGACATACTTGTCTCTCGCTACGCGCTCCTCCAGGCGGTTGATGATCTTGAGCGTGGTGTCCACGCCCACGTCGCTCGTCACGAAAACCTCCTCAAGATTATCGAGTACCTCGGCATCGACCTTCGACTTTCCGGCCACCGCACGCGTCAGTCGGTCAAAAAAGCCGCGTTGAGTCTTTTCGAGGCCCTTGTCGAGCGTCTCTTTCTTCTTTTCTTTTGACTTGAAAAAATCAAAAAATCCCATTTATATAACTATTTTGTTTTGTTACACTTCAGTTTGACTTGCAAAGTTACAACAAATTTCCGTCACCCACAATAATATTGACGAAATGTACAACCACTACAATAATTATATAGCAATCCCCGGCCCCTCCGGTGCGTTCTCAGCCGCAGGCGCGCCTGCACGCCTGTCGTTCCGTCTCTCTGCAGGCGCGCCTGCACGCCGCGCCCCTCCCCGGATGCGCGTTTGCGCACTCTTGCTCCGCTTGCGGAGGCGAGGGGTGAGGCAGGATGCAAAGCCCGGGACGGGCTTAATTTTTATAACCCCGGGTGCTTGCCACCCGGGGCGTCGGAGCGCGAGGGGAAGCACCCCGGAGTGGGTGCGACTTATGCGCGTTAGAAGTTCAACCGCTCCGCGGTTGGGGGTCATGACGGCCCTACCGTGGGTGGCGAGCACCCACGGTTATAAAGCTCAAGCCCGTCCCGGGCTTCCCTCGCCGCGCCCGTCGGCCCGTCGCCGCCGCGTGGTTTGCTTGTAAGTTAGCTACCTGCCGCCCATTGGTTTGTCTGCCGAAAGCGCGCCTGCGCGCTAAGTCCGCGTCCCTTGCCCGTCCCCCGGAGGTGCGTTTGCGCACTCTTGCTAAGCTTGTGGTGGGATAGGCAGCGAAGCCCGTCCCGGCTTTGAGTGACGATCATGACCGCCGATTCGGCGTACTCCGCACGCCCGAGGGATAGGGAGGTGCATCATGTTCCCTACACGCCTCCGCGAGCTACGGCGTGTAGGGTTACGGTGATTCAGCGTGCGCTGCACGCTCCATTTCATCTGAGCTACGCACATTAATAAGTATTACGGGCGTGCAGCGCACGCCGAAGCATCGTAACACCATTCGCCGTAGCCTGCGGAGGCGATTGGTGCACAGCGACAGCCCCCTCACAACTCATGGGCGTGCAGCGCACGCCGAAGCAGAGGACATGCCGGGAGCTTAGCATGTCGGCCTTTGTTTCTGTTGCCAAGTCATATTTCCGGAAGCCCGGGACGGGCTTAATCTTTATAACCCCGGGTGCTTGCCACCCGGGGCGCCGGTGCGCGAGTAAAAGCACCCCGGAGTGGGTGCGACTTATGCGCCTTAGAAGTTCAACCGCTCCGCGGTTGGGGGGGGCGTGACGGCCCTACCGTGGGTGGCGAGCACCCACGGTTATAAAGATCAAGCTCGTCCCGGGCTTCCCTCGCCGCACCTGTCGTTCCGTCGCCCCGAGGCGGGCGCGGGGCTGATTGTTAAATATTTGCAAAGCACGGGAAAATGTATTATCTTTGCGGCAAAATAACTACGCAGTGTGAAACACTTTGACTTATGAATCGACTCCGGTCACGTCATAACTCTCTGATACCAAGCGGCTCGCCGACTTCTACAACGGCAGCCGACACTCTACGCCCGCTTTCTGTCACCCCTCCACTTCTTACGAATCTTTCAATACATAGCTTACATTTTTTAACCTAATCCAATATTTTTTTTATGAAAAAGTTTTTACTTTCTCTATTAACAGTCTTCGCCGCGACTTCAGCATTCGCCGCGGAAACGGTAGAGACACTCACCACAGGTGGCTTTTGGCCAAATAATTCTTCTTATCTTGAAACCAAAACCTCGGAGGATGAGTTTCTGTCTACTACATGGAAAGCTGTCAGCTTTAATAATAATAATAATAACGCTTCCTGGGGCGACATTCGTTGTGGCAGAAAAGGCAATGCTTCAGTAGCCTCTATTTACAATGACAACGCTTTATCGGTAGCCGTTTCTAAAATTGTTGTAAACACTCAATATATCAAAACTGCCGACATAGGAAAGATCAACAGTGTTACACTTTATGTTTCCAAAAATAGTTCATTCTCTGAAAGCACCACTACCACGATCTCTTATGCTAATTATAACACTGACGGAGATTGGGCATTTGAAATTCCTTCTGATGTTATTGGCGTAGGTCAATTCTACAAATTAGTAATTGACTGCGCAAGTGCAGGAAACAACGGTTTCCTTGCTATTAAAACGCTCAACTTTACCACAGTCACCACTGTTGATTTCCCCAATCCTTTTGAATCGGCCTACGAGTTGGTTAAAGGAACTACTAAAGCTATCGCCATCGATGACAATGCTCCCGCTTTCACTTCAACTTCTACCGATGAAAGCGTAGCCGTTTTTGACATAACTACTAACGAAATCAAGGCCCTTAATACCGGCGACGCCACCATCACAGTGAATTGGAACGAGACTGAAAAGTGGAATGCAGGATCTGCTTCTTTCAAAGTTTCAGTAAGTGCTGAAGGTGTTACTGAAGCTACTATACTGATTGAGCCGACCAATTACTCTGTAATGGCAGGTGAAACCCTTAGTGTCGACTATCTATATGATGGTGACGGTGAACTTTCAGTTACTTCCTCCGATGAAAGCATTGCCACAGCCGAAATCAAGGATGATGTTATTATAATCACTCCTATAACTCGCGGTAAGGTAACATTTACTGTATCAGCTGAAAAGACTGACAACTACACTTCTGCTAAGGCTACTTTTACAGTTGAAGTCAAGACCGTTGAATACTCACAGACAATTAATTTCCAAAGTCTTAACCTCGATAAGAACACAGTCCTTACAGAGTATGAAGTAGGAAGCGTTGACTTTGAATTTGCAACCGCAGGTGGTTCCACCGACCCCGCATATTATACTTCAGGAGCTTCTGCACGCGTTTACACCGGCAATACTCTTACCATTTCAGTTCCCAACGGCTACCTCCTCTTGTCGGTTGAATTTACTATCACTCAGGGTTCCGTCAGCGGTAATTTCTCAAGCGGTGACTATGACTCTACTTCCAAGACCTGGAATGTCGGTAAAGACACCAATATCGTAAGGTATACCCACAGCGGTAGCCAGGTGCGTTTCTCCAACATCAAAGTTACCTACACTAAAGCAAGCAATCTCAAGGGCGAGATTTACGAGCCTGCCGCTTTCAATGATTTCATGATCAGCTTAGGCGATGAACTCGCTCTTGACTTAGGCGAGAATCACCCCGAAATACGCTACACATTTGAAGGCGATAAAATCTCTATTGACAATAATGTTGTAACCACCAAGAAGGCCGGTTCCGTTAAGGTTATCGCTGCCTGGGATGCCGTAGAAGGCGAATGGATTGCCGGTTCTGAAAAGTTCACGGTATATGTTAAATACCCCACTCTTGCCGATGTTCTTAAGGATGCCCAAAATCCCGAAGATGGATTTGTAAGAAAAGGTGAAGTTTACGTAGGTAATTTTGACGTTACTATAGTATCAGAAAACGGTAACTATAATTATGTGACTGACGGTACGGCTTGGGCCCTTTTCTATGTAGGCCATGATCACGAAGACGGCGACGTTATCCCTGCCGGTTGGAGTGGTATCTTTACTAATGAATATGGTGTACCTGAGTTTAACAACATCAAGCATGATGAAATAGAGCAGAAGGCTACTGTTGAGCTTGAAGAAGTTAATGAAGATGCAATCACAAGTGAGCGCGTTAATCAGGTTCTTGTCATGAATGACGTTAACGTTACCTCCGCAACTCCCGCAGGTGAAACTGAATTCTTCGGTACTTTTGCCGGCAAACAGTATCAGTTCGTAAACCGCTTCAAATTGGCCTCTATTGAAGCCGGAACTTACAACATCAAGGTTGCTGTAAGCCTCGAAGACGGAGAAGTAGTTCTCTTCCCCATCGAATTCTACACTCAGGAAAAGACTGCCAATCCTTCTCACAACGAAACTAACAAATACAATAACGGTGATGCAGTAGTATTCAACCACGAGGAAGGTGCTCACATTTACTACCGTCACGGCGAATATACTCAAGATGGTGTATTTAACATCGAAGATCCCGACCACACCAACGTGTTCACCGAAGCTCCCCAGTCAGCTCCCATGAAGGTGGTTCCCGACGTTGATTTCGAAAATACCTACAACCACACCACTCACCCCCTCACCTTCAACGGTGACGTGATCAACGTGAAGTATATGGCCAAGGCTCCCGGCAAGGCTCCCTCAGATGTTCAGCTTCTTCAGATCAACGATGAGGGTGGCGACACTACCGGTATCGAAGCCATCGCAGTTGATGCAGTCAATGGTGAAGTAGAATACTTCAACCTCCAGGGACAGCGCGTAGAGAATCCCGCCGCCGGCCTCTACATCATGCGTCAGGGCTCAAAAGTTCAGAAAGTCCTTGTTAAGTAATTAGCATAGATCCCCATACCTCTTCGCCTGCCCCCTCCCCGGGAGCAGGCGATTTTATTTGCGGTAGCTATATTCATTGGCATTGTGGGCGTGCAGCGCACGCCGAACCATCGTAACACCATTCGCCGTAGCTTGCGGAGGCGATTGGTGTACAGCGACAGCCCCTCCACATCTTGCGGGCGTGCAGCGCACGCCGAAGCAGATGACATGCCGGGAGCTTAGCCTGTCGGCCTTTGTTTCTGTTGCCAAGTCACATTTCCGGAAGCCCGGGACGGGCTTAATTTTTATAACCCCGGGTGCTTGCCACCCGGGGCCCCGGAGTGGGTGCGACTTATGCGCTGTATAAGTTCAACCGCCCCGCGGTTGGCGGGTCATGACGGCCCTACCGTGGGTGGCGAGCACCCACGGCTATAAAGATTAAGCCCGTCCCGGGCTTTCCGTGACGATTAAGACCGCCGTTTCGGCGTACTCCGCACGCCTGTGTGGGGGAGGGGCATCCTTTTCCCTACACGCCTCCGCGAGCTGCGGCGTGTAGGGTTACGATGATTCGGCGTGCGCTGCACGCCCTTAGTAGGGAGATGGTTTGACATGCCTCGCACGCTTGATGGTGTGCGGGTTACATGTCTCCAACACGCCTCCGCGAGCTGCGGCGTGTTGGGTTACGATGATTCGGCGTACGCTGCACGCCCTTAGGAGTGAGATGGTCCTGCTTCGCACGCCCGAGGGAGGGAGTAGCTTTAGCCGAGGAGGGTGTCGAGGGTCATCATGAGGATGAAGCCGAGGGCGAAGCCGATGGTGCCCCAGTTGGAGTGGATGCCTTCCTGTGTCTCGGGGATGAGTTCTTCGACCACTACATACATCATGGCTCCCGCTGCAAAGGCGAGGAGATAGGGGAGGATGGGTATGACGTAGGTGGCGAGGAGGATGGTGATTATGGCGGCTATCGGCTCGACGATACCGCTGAGTGCGCCGATTACGAATGATTTCAGGCGCGAATTTCCGGCTGCCCTGAGGGGCATGGATACGATGGCTCCCTCGGGAAAGTTCTGAATGGCGATACCGACGGACAGGGCGAGGGCGGCTGCCATGGGGAGATAAGTGTTGTGTTCGAGAGCCGCGGCGAGGGTTACGCCCACGGCCATGCCTTCGGGGATATTATGGAGCGTGACGGCAAAGACGAGTTTGCTCGTGCGCGAGAGGTGGCTGCGGGGCCCTTCGCTTTCGCCGCCGTCGATATGCTGATGAGGGACCACGACATCGAGCAGCAGCAGGAATCCGATGCCGAGAAGAAAGCCGGTGACGCATGGGACTACGCGCATCATTCCATCGTGGCCCGAGATCTCCATGGCGGGGATGAGCAGCGACCACACGGCAGCGGCCACCATCACTCCGGCAGCAAAGCCGGTGAGGGCTTTCTGAGTGAGCATCGGAATCTTGTTTTTCACCAGCAGCACACATGCGGCACCGGCCACGGTGCCCAGAAACGGTATTGTCAATCCGGTTATAAGGCCGTCCATATCTTTTTCTTTACACTTTGTAGATGATACAATATATAATACTAATGGATAGGGCGGTGAAAAAGTTTTGACGGTGCCGATGATATTTTTTCGGAGCGGATTTATTAATTTTGCGGAGATATGGCACGATTTATACTATTACTGATCACATATATCCTCGCAGCCGCATGGAGTTTTGCCGCCAAGCACGAGATGAGAGGCGTGTGGGTGGCAACGGTGTGGGGGATAGACTGGCCCTCGCGCCAGGGGACTGACCGGGCCACCGTAGAGCGCCAGCAGGCCGAGATGGACCGGCTGCTCGACCGGTGCGCCGAGCTTAACCTTACCACCGTCATCTTTCAGGTGCGCTCGATGGCCGACGCCATGTATCGCTCCTCGATGGAGCCGTCGAGCCGGTTCCTGACCGGGAAGCGAGGCGCGCCCATGACCTGGGACCCGCTGGAGCGGATGGTGGAAGGCTGTCACGCCCGGGGGATGGAATGTTACGCGTGGGTGAATCCGTTCAGGGTTCCGGCTGAGAAAGACGCTACGACGGCCATCGACCGGCGGTGGCGCGAGCAGGGCCGCGTGTTGACCTACGGCAAATATTCCACGCTCAACCCCGGGCTGGAGGAGGTGAGGGAGCATATCGTAGACGTGTGTCGCGAAATCGTGGAACTGTATGATGTGGACGGACTCGTGTTTGACGACTACTTCTATCCCAACGGCATACCCGAGGACTCCTCGGCCCCTGACTACAAGCTATATCAGAGTCAGCACACCGATATGCCGATAGGGGAGTGGCGGCGCAGCAACGTGCACAAGCTCGTGGCCGACGTCAGCGCGATGATATTTGACGGGTGCCCCGACGTGAGATTCGGCATTTCGCCTGCCGGAGTAGCGGGCAAGGACGACACCTCGGCCCGGCGGTGGGGGATCACCGGAGTAGACGTAAAGGCAGCCGACTGGCAGTGGCGCGACATATTCTCCGATCCCGTAGGGTGGCTCTATCAAGGCACCATCGACTTCGTTTCGCCACAGCTTTACTGGTCCACGACCCATGCCACCGCGCCATTCAAGCCGCTGGCACAGTGGTGGGACTATGCCGCCGGCCGGCATGGGCGGCACTCCTACCCGTCGATCACCCTTGCCGACCTCGAAAAGGGAGCGGCAGCACATCTGGTCGACGATCACCTGCGGCAAGTGGAGATAGCCGGCGAGCTCTCCACCCCGGGAGTGATACTTTACAGCGCGAAATTCCTTGACCGTATCTCGGCTCCGCTCAAGGAGCGGCACTTCACGACCAAGGCCATCTCTCCCGCTGCCGATAAGAAATATCCCCATTACTATGAGCCCGTCACGGGCCTGAGCCGCAAGGGCGATAAACTGCGGTGGGATGAGACCGAGCCTGATACCGACGGGTCGATAATACGTTACGCCGTATATGCCTTCCCCAAAGGCATGAGCCCCGAAGAAGCGGCCGACGCCGGGGGCGACGACGGCATTGACAGCCGCTATCTGCTCGGACTTACCTATCAGCCCGAGTTCCCGCTCCCGGCTGCGGCGCGGAGCGGCAAGAGCTATGCCGTGGCCGTGGTCGACGGCAATTCGATAGAACACCCTTATTCAATACTCAAATGATACTGTTTCCCAACGCCAAGATCAATTTAGGTCTCGACATAGAGCGTCGCCGCCCCGACGGCTACCATGACATCGTCACGGTGATGTATCCTACGGCCTGGCGCGACGTGCTTGAGATCGTGCCGGCGCGGGGCGAGACCACCACGCTGACCGTGACCGGCAATGCCGTGGACTGCCCCGTGGAGAAGAACCTCGTGATGAAAGCCTACAATGCGCTCAATGCCGAGATTCCACTCCCGCCGGTCGACATTTACCTCCACAAGATCATCCCCGACGGGGCCGGGCTGGGAGGCGGATCGGCCGACGCGTCGTTCACCCTCACGGGGCTCAACGAACTCCTGGAGTTGGGAATCGACAAGCCCCGCCTGGCCGAGATAGCAGGAAGGTTAGGGGCCGACTGCTCGTTTTTCATCTACAACACCCCCATGCTCTGCACCGGGACCGGCACCACGATGACACCCTCGCCGGTTGACCTCTCGGGCATGACGGTAGTGATAGTCAAGCCGCCGTTCTCAGTCCCCACTCGCGAGGCATATTCAGCCGTGACTCCCGCCGTAGCCGAGGAAGACATTCCTTCGATACTGCGTCAGCCCGTAGGATGCTGGCGCGGACGGCTCAAGAATGATTTCGAGAAAACCGTGGGCGCGATCCATCCCGAAATCCATGAATACATCGACCGCCTGTATTCGCTCGGAGCGGTCTACGCGGCCATGTCGGGGTCAGGCTCGGCACTGTTCGGACTGATGGAAAATGACATTTTGGCAGAAGAGGCCGAGAAGGAGTTTCCGGGTTGCCGCACGTTTGTGGGTCGGTTGTGAACGATATTCACCGAAATTTTGTTTTAAAATTGAGCGAAAAGAGAAAGGCCGCCGAGTTTGGCCCGCTTTTTGCACGGATATTGAATAATAACAACTAAACTATAATCATCATGGCTAACAATACACCCAACCAACCCGACGAAAGACTCCATCGCGAAGGCGAAGGAGGCGAAATATTCGATGACGTTCAGGAAGCTCAGAGCGAAGCCACCTCGACCGAGGATGAGGAAAACGAGATCATCAACGGTCAGGCCGGCCAGATCGACACCCTCAACGAGACCATTGAGAAACTGACCGCGGAGGTTGAGAAAGCCAAGAAAGACTATCTCTACCTCATGGCCGAGTTTGACAACTTCCGCAAGCGCACGGTCAAGGAGAAATCCGACATACTCCGCAACGCGTCGGAGAAAGACATGGCCGACCTGCTGCCCGTGGTCGATGACTTCGAGCGCGGAATCGAGGCCAACCGCACCACCGAGGATGTGGAGACCCTGCGTCAGGGCATGGAACTGATATATCAGAAATTCGTGAAATACCTTGAGCGCCACGGCGTGAAACCTATCGAGTCGACCGGCAAGGACTTCGACCCCGAGATGCACGAGGCCATCGCCATGCTTCCCGTGGCCGATGAGTCGCAGAAAGGCAAGGTCATCGACACTCCCACCAAGGGCTACACGATCAACGATAAAGTACTACGTCACGCCAAGGTAGCGGTGGGACAGTAATCATGAACAAAACTCACGAAGACTATGGCAGAAAAACGCGATTATTATGAAGTGCTTGGCGTGGACCGCAACGCCGACGAAAAAGCACTGAAAGCCGCCTACCGCAAGCTCGCCCTCAAGTATCACCCTGACCGCAACCCCGGCGACAAGGAAGCCGAGGAGAAGTTCAAGGAAGCAGCCGAGGCCTACGACGTGCTTTCCAACCCCGAAAAGCGACAGAAATATGACCAGTTCGGTCACAACATGGGTCCCCAGGGATTCCCCGGCGGCGGAGGCGGATTCTATTCCGGCGGCGGAATGTCGATGGACGATATATTCTCCAATTTCGGCGATATTTTCGGCGACCTCTTCGGTGGTGGCCGCGGTCGCGGCACCGGATTCGAGAGTGCCGGCGCCCACACCCGTCCGCGCCAGCGCAAGGGCAAGGACCTGCGCGTCCGCGTCAAGCTGACCCTTGAGGATATAGCCAAGGGTGTCACCAAGACACTCAAGATCCCCACACTGGTGAAGTGCAGCCACTGCAACGGCACCGGAGCCAAGGACGGCACGGCATTTACCACCTGTCCCACCTGCAACGGCTCGGGCCACGTCAACCGTCAGGTCAACTCCATCTTCGGCCCGCAGATGTCAACCGTCACCTGCCCCCAGTGTGGCGGCGAGGGTAAGATCATCTCCGAGCAGTGCAGCTATTGCCACGGCACCGGAGTGGAGCGCAAGGAAGAGACCGTATCGTTCAACATCCCTGCGGGTGTCTCCGACGGCATGACCCTTACCCTGCGCGGCAAAGGCAACGCAGCCGAGCGCGGCGGAGTCAACGGCGACCTGCTTGTGGTCATCGAGGAGGTCAAGCACCCCGAACTGATACGCGACGGCAACGACGTGATCTATAACCTTATGCTCGACATCCCCACGGCAGCCCTGGGCGGATCGGTGGAAGTGCCCACCATCTCGGGCCGCGCCCGCGTGAAGATTCCTGCCGGCACGCAACCCGGAAAAGTGCTGCGCCTGCGCGGCAAGGGACTTCCCTCGACCGAAGGCCACGGCACCGGCGATGAACTCGTCAACGTCATGGTCTACATCCCCGAGACGCTCAACGATACCGAGCGCGCTGCTATGGAGCAGCTTCAGGGTCAGCCCGACATGCAGCCCTCGCAGAGCGTGAAAGACAGAATTTTCTCTAAACTCCGACATATATTTGACTGAAAATGAAAAAAGGAAATATTGGGGTTACTACCGAGAACATTTTCCCCGTAATCAAAAAATTTCTCTATTCCGATCAGGAAATATTCCTGCGCGAGCTGGTGAGCAACGCCATCGACGCCACGCAGAAACTTAAGACACTTGCCTCATTCGGTGACTTCAAGGGGCAGCTTGGCGACATGAACGTCAAGGTCACCATCGACAAGGAAGCCGGCACGTTGACTGTCAGCGACCACGGTATAGGCATGACTGCCGACGATATCGAGAAATACATCAACCAGATCGCTTTCTCGGGCGCCGAGGAATTCCTGTCGAAATACAAGGACACTGCCAACGCCATCATAGGCCACTTCGGCCTGGGATTCTACTCGGCGTTCATGGTAGCCAAGAAGGTCGAGATCCGCTCGCTTTCTTATAAGGAAGGTGCCGAGGCGGTGAAATGGATCTGCGACGGCTCCCCCGAGTTCACCATGGAGCCTACCGAGAAGGCCGAGCGCGGTACTGACATCGTGCTTTATCTCGATGATGATTCAAAGCAGTATCTTGAACAGGCCCGCATCGACTCGCTCCTGAAAAAATATTGCCGCTTCCTCCCCGTGCCCGTGATTTCAGGCAAGGAGCAGGAGTGGAAGGACGGAAAGTATGTCGATACTGACCGCGACAAGATCATCAACATCACCGAGCCGGCGTGGACCAAGAAGCCTGCCGACCTCACCGACGAGGACTACCGCAACTTCTACCATGAGCTCTATCCCGGTCAGGAAGATCCACTCTTCTGGATTCACCTCAATGTGGACTATCCCTTCACGCTGACCGGCGTGCTCTTCTTCCCCAAGATCAAGAACAATCTTGAGATACGCAAGGACCGCATCCAGCTTTACAGCAATCAGGTCTATGTGACCGATTCGGTCGAGGGCGTCGTGCCCGAGTTCATGATGCTCCTTCAGGGTGTCATCGACTCTCCCGACATCCCCCTGAACGTGTCGCGAAGCTATCTGCAGAGCGATACCGCCGTGAAGAAGATCTCGGGCTACATCACCAAGAAGGTATCGTCGCGCCTCGAAGAACTCTTCAAGGCCGATCGCGCGGAATTTGAAAAGAAATGGGACGACATCAAGATTTTCATAGAGTATGGAATGTTGACCGACCAGAAATTCTGCGACGCCGCCATGAAATTTGTCCTCCTGAAGGATACCGAGGGCAAATATTACACCCTCGACGAGTACCGCACCCTCATTGAAGCCACTCAGACTGACAAGGATGGCGACGTGGTCTACATCTACGCCACTGATGCCACCGCTCAGTATGCCTACATTCAGGCCGCTACCGAGAAGGGTTACAACGTGCTCCTGATGAACGGCGAGCTCGACGGTCACTTCATCTCAATGCTTGAAAGCAAACTGGAGAAAACCCGCTTCGTCAGGGTGGATTCCGATGTGGTCGACAACCTCGTGCCGTCGGCCGATAAGAAAGCGACCTCGCTCTCGGGCGAGCAGATCTCGTTGCTGACCACGATGTTCCACAGCCGCGTGCCGAAAGTGGACAAGGCCGAATTCCTCGTTTCGTTTGAGGAGCTTAATCCTGAAGCCAATCCCGTGCTCATCACTCAGAACGAGTACATGCGACGCATGAAGGACATGGCCGCCACGCAGCCTGGCATGGCTTTCTACTCCGAGCTGCCCGATGCCTACAATCTGATCGTCAACACTTCGGCCCCCGTGGTCAAGCGCATCCTCGACGATGCCGAGAAAGCAGTAGGCGAGAAGATTGCACCATTCAACAAGGCCGTGACCGAGGCCAACGACAGCATAAAGGCGCTGCGCGACACCGCCACTGACGGTAAACTGTCGGAGGACGACGAAAATAAAGTGAAGTCATTATCCGAGACCGCCGAGCACAACCGCGCCGAGGCCGAGAAGATCGTCAAGGAATATTCCGCCGGTCAACCCGTGATCGGTCAGGTGATCGACCTCGCCCTCCTTGCCAACGGACTGCTGCGCGGACGCGAACTCAACGAGTTCATCCGCCGTTCAGTCACCCTCCTTTGATTCTGTATTAGTTTTCATAATTATGTCCGGGCGTCCACCTTGCGGGGTGCGACGCCTTGATTGTTTAATGGCGGTAAACATTTCTCCGCCACCGGGGGTTATTATTATATATGTCAACCTCACGTCAAAAAATGTCAACTTCACGTCGTCCATTCACGTTTGACCGCGTAGTGCGGATCGTAGGCACCATCCTGATTCTTGCCGGCCTGGTATGGCTGATCAATGTATTGAAAAATGTGTTGCTGCCCTTCTGCCTCGCATGTCTTGTCGCTTATATGCTTCAACCCGTGGTGGCCCTCAACGGCAGGATATTCCATATCCGCCGCCATGTCGTCAACGTGTTCCTGACGCTTCTTGAGGTGACGGTCTTTGTGGCCGCGATCCTATATTTCGTCGTGCCCATGGTGATAAGCGAGATAGGCGACCTGACGGCACTTATCGACCGATACCGCAGCGACGGGAGTCTTGCCGCCATGGTGCCTGATGACGTAAGGCTGTGGCTCAATCAGCTGTCGGAGCAGCTCAGTGTAAGCCGTCTCGCCGACAGCGGTCAGCTTGAAGAGATAATCACCGGAGGCACCTCGCTCGTCTCCTACTTAATCGATGTCCTGATGCACACTATCGAGTGGCTTCTGGCATTTGTCTACGTGATATTCATCATGATAGATTACGATGAACTCATCGAGGCAGCCCGCGGCCTCGTGCCGCCCGAATATCGCGCCATCACCTCGCGCGTGGGCAACGACATCAAGCGGAGCATGAACAATTACTTCCGCGGACAGGCCCTCATAGCCCTCTGCGCCGCCGTGTTCTATTCCATCGGATTCTCGATCGTGGGTATTCCCATGGCGATCATCCTCGGCGTGACAGTGGGAATACTCTATATGATACCTTATTTCCAGTATGTCACGCTCATCCCGGTTGCAATCGTGTGCTTCATCTCAACGATAGGCGGCGACGGCAGTTTCTGGATTATGATGGGCCAGTGTATTCTGGTCTATGTCATCTCGCAGTCGATATGCGACTATATCCTTACGCCCCACATCATGGGGAGCGCACTGGGACTTCATCCGGCTGTGATCCTTCTTTCTCTATCGATATGGGGCACGTTGTTAGGCATCATAGGCATGATAATCGCGCTGCCGGCCACGGCGCTCCTGCTGGCCTACTACCGCGAGTTTGTCATCGAGAAGGTCAGACCCGATCAGGATCCGCCGCCCGCAACCGTGTAACCGGCATTTACTTTTTTAATGAAAATTTATTAATTTTGCAAAAATATAGAATGTTATGGGACAAATGATAGCAATAGTGGGACGCCCTAACGTGGGTAAGTCCACACTTTTCAATCGCCTGACTCAGACCCGTACAGCGATAGTCAACGACACCGCCGGCACCACCCGCGACCGCCAGTATGGCAAGGTGGAGTGGAACGGTAAGGAGTTTTCTATCGTGGATACAGGGGGTTGGGTCGTGAACTCCGACGATGTTTTTGAGTCGGAAATCAACAAGCAGGTGCAGCTCGCCATCGAGCAGGCCGACGAAATCCTCTTTGTGGTCGACGCCATGAACGGCGTGACTGACCTCGACGACCACGTGGCCGAGATCCTGCGCCGGTCGTCTAAGCCTGTGCTTCTCGTGGCCAACAAGGTCGATGCCGGCGACAGCATGTATAATATTGCCGAGTTCTATTCACTCGGCCTGGGCGAGCCTTACCCCGTGTCGTCGGCAAGCGGCTACGGTACAGGCGACCTCCTCGATGAGGTGGTGAAGAAACTTCCCGTCAAGGACGACGACGAGGCCGACAAGCTCGACGATATACCTAAGTTTGCCATCGTGGGCCGTCCTAATGCCGGTAAGTCTTCGATAATCAATGCGTTTATCGACGAGGACCGCCACATAGTGACCGATATAGCCGGTACCACGCGCGACAGTATCTACACGCGCTACAATAAGTTCGGCTTTGACTTCTATCTGGTCGACACCGCAGGTATCCGCAAGAAAAACAAAGTCAACGAGGATATCGAGTATTATTCCGTTATCCGCTCAATCCGCGCCATCGAGGCCAGCGACGTCTGCATCCTCATGATCGATGCCACCCGCGGCATCGAGGCTCAGGACGTGAATATCTTCGGCCTGATCCAGCGCAACAAGAAAGGTCTTGTGGTGGTTGTCAACAAGTGGGACCTCGTGGAAGACAAGTCTCAGGCCGCCATTTCCCACTTCGAGAAATCGATACGTGAGCGTTTCGCGCCTTTCGTGGATTTCCCCATCATATTTGCCTCGGCCCTGACCAAGCAGCGTATCTTCAAGGTGCTTGAGACTGCCGTGCAGGTTTATGAGAACCGCAAGCGCGTGGTGCCCACGTCGCAGCTCAACACCGTGATGCTTGAGGCCATCGCGGCATATCCGCCGCCTGCCAACAAGGGCAAATTCGTGAAAATCAAGTATGTCACGATGCTTAAGGATGCCGCCGTGCCCACGTTTATCTTCTTCTGCAACCTGCCCCAGTGGGTCAAGGAGCCTTACCGCCGCTATCTTGAAAACAAGATCCGCGACAACTGGGACTACACCGGCACGCCCATCAACGTGTTCATGCGCGAAAAATAGCGATCACGGCTATGACGGCTGTGGTGACCGCACCTGTGATCACCGAGGCATCATAGATCTTCAACCGTCTCCACGCTCCTTCGGCCCGAGGCCGGAGGGGCGTGTTCATTATCCGCTCGGCCCGGCGGGGGGAGATGCCTGCCACTCTCAGTGCCACGGCGGCGCAGCAGGTTGCTATCAGCGTTCCTATCGCTGCCCCGGCGAGTATGTCGCCTGGGTAGTGGACTCCGAGATAATTACGGGTGTAGCAGTTGAGCATCGCCCAGAGCAGGATGAAGAAGATGAAGCGGGGCCGGCGAATGATGAGCGACATGTAGACGGCCAGCGCAAACGAGTTGGCGCCGTGACACGACGGAAAGCCATACCGGCCGCCGCGGTAGCCCTCGACTACAATGACGAATTCTGACAGCGGATTGTCAAGGTTAGCCGGTCGGAGACGCTGGAATATGGGCCGCAGCACACTCGCCACTATCTGGTCGCTCAGCGCGATGGTGAGCGCCACGCCCACGACGAATATTACGACCCGGCGCGTGTCGTAGGCACGCAGAAGCACGTAGAGCAGCGACGCATACATCACAATCCACGTGAACCGCCCGGTGAACAGCATCATGAACCGGTCAAGAAACGCCGAGTGGTAGGAGTTGAGCCACAGTAACGCTTCGGCATCGAGAGCGAGGAGTTCTTCAAACATTTTTTCAGAGTGTTGACATGTAACGGTAAAGTTCCTGAAGGAGGGCGCGGTCAGCTCGGGCCACCGTGGTGCTGTCGGCACCACATGAGTTGAATATCGTTGCGTCGGCATCACAATTCATCGCGTAGTCGCCCTCGGGCGTAACCAGGCCCGCTACCGACGGCTCACTGAAGAAAGCGTATTGAGCAGGATATACTCCGAGCAGATCATGGGAGAAGGGGAATGTATAGTGGCTTATTCCGAGCGATGAAAGTATGGTGGCGGCAAGGTCGGCCTGCGAGCCGAGGCGCGTGATGCGTCGCGGAGCGTCGGCAAGCGCGCCTCCGGTAAATATCAGCGGGATGGTGTGACGCAACGGAGGTTCCTGGATGTCGCGCGGATACACTCCGTAATGGTCGGGGACTATGATTACGAGCATGTCCTTCCATTTCGGTGAGGCGTGGAGCGCGTTGATGAAGGTAGCCGCGCAGCTGTCGGTGAACGCAAAGGCATTCAGCCGTTCCTCGGTCGCGAATCGTGGATTGGAATAGGGCACTTTGAAAGGCTCGTGGCTGCTCGATGTCTGGATGATGTCGAGGCGCGGACTCCCTGCGGGTCGTGAAAGAATTTCTGAAAGTGCGCGGCTGAACAGCACGTCGTCATGTGCTCCCCACTTGCTGAGCCGCTCAGCCACGGCAAAGTCGCGGTCGCTGACTATGGTAGAGAACTCCTGACTGACCAGATAGGCGTGCATGTTGGTGAAATTGGTGTCGCCGCCGTAGAAATAGGCGGTCTCCCAGCCGTTGCGCTTCATTTCACGGGGCCATGACGGGGCTTTCTCGGTTTTCTCCACGTCTTTCATGAGCGATGTCGAGGGCACGCCCGGAAATCCGCTCATGATGGCCGTCAGCGCGCGGTCGGTGCGGAACGAGTTGGCATAGAAGTTTTCCCACATCCACCCCGTTGCTGCTATCGAGTCGAGTTTCACGGCCACCGCCTCACCGCCGAGCGAGGGGAAGAGGTGTGACGAGAAACTCTCAAGTATTATCATGACCACATCGGGCCGCTCAGTGTTGAGGAGCTTCACCGGTAGGCTGTCAGCCTCGCATCGTGTCATTGCGTTAAGCGTGGCTAAAACCTCGGTGGCTTCTTCTTGAGTCATGAATGAGTATTGCTTGCTGCGGCTCCCCTGATGGGTGGCGGAGTAGATAAGGCTGAACGCCGGATTGACCGCCGCATGGTTCAGGTGCTGGTCGTGGCTGAAATAGGCCCGGGAGAGGTTCATGGTCGACACGGTGAAACCGCCGCGGATAGGGATGAACAGCAATGCCGCCAGGACTATGGCACCGACCGTGCGCCGCCACGTCCCTCCGGGCTCTACCTTTATGCGCCCTGCGGTGGTGCGGAAAAGCAAGTAAATGATCACTGTTGACAGGGCCACGGAGATTACTCCTCCTACGATTTCCGGAGCCGATGCGCTCGCCAGTGCGGCCCGGGGAGAGGTGGTGAAGTAGAATATCGGGGTCATGTCGAGTCTGAATCCCCAGTAGCCGTAAAGCACGAGGTCAGT
Organism: uncultured Staphylococcus sp.; assembly: GCA_964546905.1. Lineage (GTDB taxonomy): Bacteria > Bacteroidota > Bacteroidia > Bacteroidales > Muribaculaceae > Duncaniella. Next base: position 30,683 of record CAZJKU010000002.1, on the reverse strand, counting down.
CACCGCGATCATGCTTATCAGGAACGAAATCACGCCTAGATAGCCGTTGATAAAGCGCTCCGTGACCCGGGCCGGAATCCACTGCGAGGCAATGAGTATCAGCGCGGGCAGTGCTGTGAGATAACCGGCCGTGGCCAGGTCCATGGAAAAACCGTGGACTATGACGTCGGTCAGACCGCTCCACCCCGTCTGGCCCGGATATATCAGGATAAAGAGCGGCTTGAGTGCCACCATGATGGCTACGGTGACGAGATAGATGACCGCAAGTTTCAGAAATACGTTTTTCATGCCTTGAAATTCTTAGCTTTGGGAGATGCAAAGATAAGAAAAAAATTCCATCTTCAGGACATGGAAAAATGCAGTGCGCCGGCATCCCGCGGGGGAGCCGGCGCATTGTGACTTGTAAATGTGTTCTTATTTCAGTGCAGAGTTATTCGGGCTGGGCGAAGAGGACGATACGGTTCCAGTTGTTGGTGTCGTAAGGCTGAACCGAGCTACCGGCGGCTTCGAGAGTGAGGCGCGATGCGTCGATGCCGTAATCAGTGGTGAGGATGTCGGCTACGGCCTGAGCGCGACGCTCGGAGAGCTTCTGGTTGTAGGCTGCCGAGCCGGTATCTTTGTCGGCATAGCCGCGGACTACGATCGATACGCCGGGATTGGCTTTCAGGTATTCAGCCACGTTGTATACGTTGACCATTTCCTCTGATGAAACGTAGGCCGAGTTGATCTTGAACCTTACCGAGGGGAGGAGCGGAGCATTGACGATAGTTGTGGTTGCTTCGGTCACTGCCACTTCGGGGCAGGGGAGTTGTGCTTCGGCTGCCGAGCGGGCGGCTTCAGATACTGCAAGGGCGTTGCGCAGGTCATTCACCTGATTGTTGAGTGTCGATACATAGCCGGCGTAGTCGCAGGGATTGTAGCGGCTCATGCCGTTGCCGTCGAAGCGGATGTTGAAACCACCCACGGCCTGGAAGTTGATGTCGACGGGATGACCTTCCACTACATTATTGAAGTTGTCGCCGTAGAAGGCTCCGCGGCCTTCAAGGAAGAAGTCGGCATAGCGGCAGAGACGGAAACGGAACTGAATACCGGCCGATACGGGGAGCATCCACTCGTTGTGTCTCACGTGGCCCTTGGAATATACGTTGGCGTCGGTATTATTCTCGAAGTCCCATACGTAAGTACCGCCGAGTCCCACGAAAGGCACGATGGCAAATACACGGTCGGCCTTGTAACCGTTGATACTGTTGAGCATATCCCACATGAAGTCAACATTGAGGTTGGCTTGCTTGGCGCGGGCCATGTTGTCGCCGTTGAAGTGAAGCGAACCGTATGTTCCGCTGAAGCGTAATCCCATGTAAGGCGAGAACCAGCGGCCTACGCCAAGGTTATAGACGGCTGTCACGTGGTGGGTATTGTCGTTTTCCACAAAGGGAGTCTGAACTCCGGCACCGGCCTGAAGGAACCAGCCCTGACGCCACGATGCGGGTGCGTAATTGTCTTTACATTCCAGGTTGGTCACGTCGATCACGGTTTCATTTACCGTTACGGATTCCTGTGCGTTGGCACTTGCTGCGGTGAATAATGCTGCGCCGGCGGCTGCCATGTAAATAAAGTTTGTTTTCATCTCTCTCAAAAATTAAATGTGAAACATCTATGTAATTAGTATTAATAAAAAATTTTCTTTTGTCAGGTTCCGGAAAAATTGCCGGAATCTGAAATCTTAACATCGCGAGAGCTGAATTTGTTTAAAGAAATCAGTAAATTTGCAAAAATAATTTAACCCCCGACAGTCATGAAGCTCCGTAGCTTACTTTTTATCCTGCTGATTTCCATTTGTCTAAGCTCGCCCGCCATAGTTCCCGGTACAGTCCGCTGGTCCAATGAATCGCGCGATACCGCGCGGCTCGACTCCATCCTCAGTGTCGTCAAGGCCATGGATGGCGACGATGCCCAGTCGCGAGTGGGACGCATCGCCCGCCTCTTTATCAGTACCCCCTACGCCGCCGCAACGCTCGAAGGCACTCCCGAGGCCCTGACCGTGAATCTTGACTCGATGGACTGCACCACATTTGTCGAGACCGTGGCCGCTATCGCAATGACAGTTGACGAGCGCCGCGACTCCTGGCAGGACTTTGTCCACAACCTCGCCCGGCTCCGCTACCGCGACGGTAACGTCGACGGATATGCCTCGCGCCTGCATTATTTCTCTGACTGGATTCTCGACAACACCCACAGGGGCAATATCGTCGACGTAACACCGCGTATGCCCGACGAACCGGCCTATCAGGTAAAGACCCTCGACTTCATGACCCGTCACCGCGAGCTCTATCCGGGACTTAAGGATGAAACCGAGTTTGTGCGCCTCAAAAACATCGAGAACGGCTACCGCAACCACCGCTATCCTTATATTAAGAGCGCGTCATTTTTCCGCAAGAACGTTGCTGCGGGCCTGCGCGACGGTGACATCGTGGCCCTCGTCACACGCAAGGGAGGCCTTGACGTAAGCCACGTAGGAATTATAGTGATCGTCGACGGTTCCCCCAGGCTGCTCCACGCCTCAGAGCGTCACGGCAAAGTGCTCATTGACCCCCTCCCTCTTGCCGAATATCTCAAGAAATCCACTTCCACCCTCGGCCTCCGCATCATCCGCCTCCGATAGATGTGGCGCAACCTGATGTCGCCCGACGATATTTTTATTGCGGGATTTAAGGATTTTTTGTAATTTTGCCGAGCAAAAATTGTCTATGATGCTCGATACGAACTACGACATACATCCTACAGTACTCGGTTATGATGAAATTGTTGCCCTGGCACCTCAGCTTGAGGGAAAGCGCCGTCTTGTCGAGGCATTGATCAGATTCCTGTCAGTCGACAAGTGCAATGATCTTCATGGCCGGCTGTGTGACACTCCGGGACCGGAGTTCTGCCGCCGTATGCTCGACGAACTCGACATCAAGCTGCAGATCGACAATAAAGAGGTGATCGACAATCTTCCCGAGGGTCCTTTCGTCACTGTAAGCAATCATCCGTTCGGAGCCCTTGACGGTGTCACGCTGATTGACCTCATAGGCAGCCGCCGACCTGAATTCAAGGTCATGGTCAACATGACGCTGAATTACATCTCGGCCCTGAGGCCGAGTTTCATTGCCGTCGATGCCCTCGCGAGCGACGATCCTGAAAAGAAAGCCGTGTCAGTCAGGGGTATCAAGGAGGCCATGACACGGGTGCGTAGCGGTTATCCGGTGGGGTTCTTTCCTGCCGGAGCGGTTGCGAAACTCAACGGTCACCTGCGGCTTGAGGACCGCGAATGGCAACCCACGGTGATACGTCTGATCAAGAAGATGAATGTCCCCGTCATCCCCATTTTCTTCCATGGCAGCAACAGCTGGTGGTTTAATTTCTTAGGTGTGGTCAGCTGGCAGCTCCGCACCCTCAGGCTCCCGGCTGAAATTTTCAAGAAAGCCCACTCTACGATCCACATTTCGGTAGGTCAGCCCATCAGTGTGGAGGAGCAGGCTCTGCATAACGGCTCACTGGAAGAATTCGGCGATTTCCTCCGGGCCAAAACCTTTCAGTTGCGCAAGTCATGAACACATTTATAGAGATGAGCGAGGAAGTGCGTCAGGCCAAGTTGCGCTTCGGAATCGTGGGCAACTCCCCGCTGCTCATCGCCGCCCTTGAACGTGCCGTAAAGGTTGCCCCCTACGACCTGTCAGTGCTTATCACGGGTGAGAGCGGTACCGGCAAGGAGTTTTTTCCGAAAATCATCCACGCCTTCTCGCCTCGGAAGCACGCCCGATACATTGCCGTGAATTGCGGCGCGATACCCGAGGGAACTATCGATTCCGAGCTTTTCGGCCATGAGAAGGGGGCTTTCACGGGTGCAGTAGGTGCCCGTAAAGGTTACTTTGAGGAGGCCGACGGAGGTGTGATATTCCTTGACGAAGTGGGCGAACTGCCGCTGTCGACCCAGGCGCGCCTGTTACGTGTGCTTGAGACGGGAGAGTTTATCAAGGTAGGATCATCCACGGTGCAGAAGTGTGACGTGAGAATCGTTGCGGCCACCAACGTCGACATGGCTCGCGCGGTAGCCGAGGGGCGGTTTCGTGAGGATCTTTACTACCGTCTTTCAACAGTCTCGATATCCATTCCGCCGTTGCGCGACCGCGGCAACGACATCGTGCTTCTCGCCCGCAAGTTTGCCGCTGATTTTTCCGAGCGTTATCGCGTGGATGCCATCACGTTTGACGACTCGGCAAGGGAGCGGCTGATGGACTACCGTTGGCCCGGAAACGTGCGTCAGCTCAAGAATGTGGTGGATCAGATCGCGCTTTTCGACAGCGGTAACACCGTGACCGCCGAAGCCGTGGCTCAGTTCATCCCCGAAATTTCGATCCGCTATACTCCCGCGCTCAAAGGTGCCGGAGGCGCGGGCGGTGGTAAATATGATATAGAGCGCGATGCCCTTTTCAGCATGATCTTCAACATGCAGCACCAGATCGACACCCTGAAGCAGGAACTCGCCGATCTCACTTCCCATGCCACCGCCGAGACTCCCGAGGTGACTGAATGTGAACCCCTGCCGGGAGCTCCAGTCAGCACCGATATTGTGCATTATTCGTCATTTCAGCCACAACTGACGGGTTTCCCGAAGGTAGGTGATGCGCCCTCGGCCACCACTCTCGAAGAAAATGAGCGCGAGATGATACGCCGGTCGCTTGAACGGAACGGCGGCCTGAGGAAAGCTACCGCCCGCGAACTGAATATTTCGGAGCGCACGCTTTACCGCAAGATTAAAGAATATGGGCTTGAATAGCCGAAGTTTGAAAAAAAATCACTATTTTTGGGCCTACGATTAATGAATGATAATTTTACGTATGCCTAAAATATTACTTACAATATTCCTCATCATTGCCTTGACAGCGGGTGCCGGAGCGACGGTCCCCATGCCTGCTGACGTTGCCGAGGCGGTAGCTGCTGCAAAGAAATCGCCGAAGAACCAGAAACTTAACCGCAAGGCTGCTGAGGCCCTGCGTGATGCCGGATTTAATTCCGAGGCCATCGGCTATTTCCTGAAAAGCGATAACCGCGGAAATCTTGATGCCGCCGAGCTGTGTTTTGAAATGTATGACTTCGACCGCGCTGCCGATCTGCTTGAAAAGTATACTTCAAAACGCTCCCGAGAACACCGCAACATCGATGAGCAATATTATCCCGACTGGAGCGACGCGCCTGCCGATTATACCGATGTACTCGGCTACCGCATCAATCTGGGCCGGTCAATGCTCGACAGGGTCGAGAAAATTCAGGTGATTGACAGTGTCAACGTTCCGGCCGACGATTTCGTTAAAGTGTATCGTCTTGCCCGAGCTTCGGGTGCGTTGCGCTCCGAGCAAAGGGTTGAGAAAGTGGTTCCGCGCCAGTGGTTTGCCGTCAATGGTCTGTCGACTATCGCACCTGCCGCCTATGAAAGCGAGGCCGGCGATTACATGATATTTTCGGCTGCAAGCGACGATGCAGGAGATGACAAGATGTATGAGACCTACAAACTCGCCGACGGTAAATGGATCGAGCCGGTAAAACTGTTTGACTATCAATCGATATTTGGAAAAAATACCGGCAACTCAGTCGATTTCCCGTTCCTGATGCCTGACGGTGTAACGCTCTATTTTGCCGCCGACGGCGAGGAGTCCTTGGGAGGCCTCGACATATTTGTGTCACGACGTGACGATGACGGTTTCCTTCAGCCGTCAAATGTGGGAATGCCCTATAATTCTCCTGCCAATGATTACATGCTCGCTATCGATGAGGTGAACAATATCGGATGGTGGGTGAGCGACCGCACGGGACTGACCGATTCAGTTACAGTATATACTTTTATTCCGGGCGGTGACATGCGCGTGAATTATCCTGCCGACACTCCGGGCCTTGCCGACATCGCCAGCCTGAAATCAATATCTCTCACCATCCCCGAGGGTGTGGCAATAGCTCCGATCAGCAACCGGCTCAACAGTGTCGATGCAGCTACCGCCGACGAAGATTCTTTTGCCCTCAGTATGCCCGACGGCAGGGTGCTGACGTCGTATAGCGAGTTCCGCTCGCCGGCAGCCCGCAAGGCGATGGAGCAATACATCAAGGCCACACATCTATATGAAGCCAATTGCCGCCAGCTGGCGCAGTTGCGCGAGAAATATGCCTCGGGCGATCACTCCGTCTCATTCAGGATTCTCTCTCTTGAAGAGGAGGTGGAGAAGCAGCGCGACGGTCTGGTGCCGCTGCGCAACGAGGTGGTGAAAGCCGAAATGTCAAGATAGTCAATATCCACAATTTATAACTCAATATTTCTGTCATGGAACTGACATTGATTCTGTTAATCGTGGGAGTGGTAGTGCTCCTGTGTGTCTTCTTCTACTATGTTCCGTTCTTCCTGTGGATTTCAGCGCGGGTGAGCGGTGTGAAAATCTCGTTGCTTCAGCTCTTCCTTATGCGCATCCGTCAGGTGCCGGCGTCGATAATCGTGCGCGCCCTCATCGAGGCCCACAAGGCCGGTCTAAACGATGTGACACGCGACGATCTCGAAGCGCATTACCTTGCCGGAGGTAACGTGGAAAAGGTTGTCCACGCACTCGTTTCAGCCTCGAAGGCCAACATTGACCTCGGCTTCAAGATGGCAACCGCCATTGACCTCGCCGGCCGCGATGTGTTTCAGGCCGTGCAGATGTCAGTTAACCCCAAGGTAATCGAGACACCCCACGTAACGGCTGTGGCTAAGGACGGTATACAGCTTATTGCAATTGCCCGCGTGACGGTGCGCGCCAATATCAGGCAGCTCGTCGGTGGTGCCGGTGAGGACACGGTGCTTGCCCGCGTGGGCGAGGGTATCGTATCGTCGATAGGCTCGTCGGAGTCCCACAAGCAGGTGCTTGAGAACCCCGACAATATTTCCAAACTCGTTCTCAGCAAGGGCCTTGACTCCGGTACGGCATTTGAGATCCTTTCCATCGACATCGCCGACATCGACATAGGCAAGAACATCGGCGCCGCCCTCCAGATGGATCAGGCCCAGGCCGACAAGAACATAGCCCAGGCCAAGGCCGAGGAGCGCCGCGCAATGGCCATCGCTCTCGAACAGGAGATGAAGGCCAAGGCCCAGGAAGCCCGCGCCAAGGTGATCGAGGCAGAGGCTGAACTTCCGCGCGCCATGGCCCGCGCATTTGAGACCGGAAATCTCGGCGTGATGGACTATTACCGCATGAAAAATATCGAAAGCGACACCAACATGCGCCACAACATCGCCAACCCTCCGGTAGGCAACAACAAGTAACCTAATTTACAATCTATTGATCGTCATCACTGTCACGACACGGTGATGACGATACTTTTGTGACTCACCATGCTTATCGACGAAATCATATCATCAACCACACGCTATAACCTTCACTCCCACACCCAGTACTGCGACGGCCGCTTCACGATGGATGAATTTGCAGCGGCGGCTGCCCGGGCAGGTATGCTCCATTACGGATTTTCCCCCCACAGTCCGGTCCCTATCGAGTCACCCTGCAACATGAAGGAGAGCGACGTGGACGAGTATATTTCTACTGTGGCCCGTCTACGCGACGAGTACCGCGGAAAGGTCAACTTCTATACCTCGATGGAGATTGATTATCTTGGCGACAAGTGGGGCGCGTCACATCCCTATTTCAAAAAACTTCCGCTCGACTACCGCATCAGTTCGGTGCATTTCATTCCGGCCCTGACCACGGGTGAAGAAATAGATATCGACGGCAGTCCCGAGCGGTTCATGGAGCGCTTGGCCGGTTACTTTGACAACGATATCAGGTATGTAGTCGACACGTTCTATGACCGCACTCGCGACATGATACTTGCCGGAGGATTCGATATTATAGGTCATTTCGACAAGATAGGCCTGAACGCATCAATAGCGTCACCGGGTATCGAGGACGAGAGCTGGTACCGCGAGCGTGTCGACGAGATCATAGGGCTACTCGCCCGATGCAATATTTTTGTGGAAATCAATACCAAGGCATTTGCCCAACGGGGACGGTTCTTCCCCGATGAGCGATACTGGAAGACGCTTAAGGAACGCGGACTGAAACTCGTGGTGAACTCCGACGCTCACTTTACGTCGCTCGTTGATGCCTCGCGCCGGGAGGCTTTCGAGAGGTTATCCTATACCCGTTAGCTCCACGTCAAAGATGAGCGTGGACCCACCCGGAATTCCCGGCTGGGAAAACTTACCGTAGCCCATCTCGGCGGGAATGTAGATTTCCCACCGGTCGCCTACCTTCATCGACGTCAAAGCGATGCCCCAGCCGGGGATAAGGTCGCGCAGGCGGGCGGCAAGCGGTGCGCCACCGCGGCTTGAATCGAACTTTTTTCCGTTGATGGTGCGCCCCGTGTAGTGAGCCACTATCACGCTGCCACGGCCCGGGCGCGGCGCGTCGGGCTTTCCCGACGACAATACCTTGTAATACACTCCCTTGTCGAGAGGCTTCACACCCGGCTCAAGTGCTTTCTGCGCGAGCCAGGATTTGTTCTTTTCCACATATTCTTTGTTTGCCATATTGCAAAGTTAAACCATTTCGATGACTTTATTGTTATTAAGTCATAATTACCTCACATAATTATTTTCAACAGACAAATTATTTTCCAACTTTCAAAAACTCTTGAATTATGAAAAAGGTTCTACTCTCACTCCTTGCAGTAGCCGGAATGGCAGCGACAGCTTCAGCCCTTACCCCTGAGATCAGCATAGGTTACGGCGGCTACACCCAGATGGACGCTACCGACATGCACGGCGGTTACGGCCCGGTCAATAATGCCTGGGGCGCACTGACTGCCGGTGTATATCTGCCCGTCGCCCCCAAGGTTGATGCCGGTGTCAGCTACACCTTCTCAAGCTCTTCGTTCAAGCACTCCAATTCGAGCCTCTACTACCATGCAATCATGGTCAATGGCCGCTATCAATATTATAAGAACAGCATTGTCAAGCTGTATGCCAAGTTGGGTGTAGGTGTCGACATCACCCACTTCGCGGCTGACGGTATCTCCAACAAGTCATATTTCGCCTATCAGGTGACTCCCGTCGGAGCCAAGGTTGACCTCAGCAAAGGTTTCGGTCTCTACGGCGAACTCGGTTTCGGTGCCCAGGGTCTCCTTCAGGTGGGTGTAACTTATAAGTTCTGATAATCATGAGCGATATACTTTCATCGGCTGAACGACGCGAGTTGCCCGACAGTGACTACGGATTGCCCGAGCGCAGGGAATACCCGATGCCTGATGCAGCCCACGTCAGAGCCGCCGAGGCCTATTTCCGCTACTGCCCCGAGGATCTCAAGCCCAGGCTTGCAAGAGCGATTCTCGCCAAGGCTAAGGAATATGGCGTGGATGTGGAGAGTCCCACAGTACTTTCCTATGCCGCTCAGTAATTGACAAGCTCCTTCTCTCTCAGCTGAGATCTATATAAAAAATCCCCCGGAATCCTTGATGGTTCCGGGGGATTGACACGTAATATAGTATTCAGTCAGGGATCAGTCGACGAGTACCTTTACGGCACCGGCTGAAGTGACGCGCACGTAGATACCGGCTGCGAGCGAGGGCTTTTCGCCGGGCAGGGTGCGGGCCACGATTACGCCACCGAGATTATACCAGGTGGCAGGCAACTCATCCGATGCCACGACTTCGTCGATACCCGAAGGATCGGCAATTACATCGATGAAATTGGTGTAAAGGACAATATCGGGAAGCAGCGAGTTGGTCATCACGCACATGATGTGGCTGAACGGCTTGAGGAACCTCGTTACACCGTCGGTCAGCGTGTATTCCTCGTTTTCGTAGAGGTTTTCGCCCACTAAGTTACCTTCCTCGTCATAGTAGGGCGAGTCGATATACCAGGTGTAGGTAGTGGGATTTCCGTGGCATGAAACCTGCGACGAAAGATCGACAAGATAGCCGTCCTCGGGAGTTACTTCAAGTATCGCCTGATTTCCGTAGATATACTTCACCATCGAAGCGGTGGGAAGCGGCAGGGTGGCGAAAGTGAAGTAGTTATGGTCGATCCACAGGTCCTTGATGATCGGCATGGCCGAGATGTCGACTGTGGTCAGCTTATTGTCGGTCAGATAGAGCTGCTGCATGAAGGGAACATGCGACAGATCGACGTTTTCGAGATTGTTGCCGACGAGAGCACACTCCCACATGCCGGGATTGTCGAGAGTGACGGACGACAGGTTGTTGTAGGTCAGATACAATGCCTCAAGATTAGTGAACGGCGACGAGTCAAATTCAGTCAGCTTATTGTTGGACAGGTTGAGCATCTTAAGTGTCGGGTAGCCGCTCAGGTCTATCGACTCGATTTCGTTTCCGGCAAGGCTGATTTCTTTAAGTTTGCCGTTGGCGGGAGGCAGGATGATGTCGGAGGTACTAAGTCCGGCGTTGACACACGAGAAGTGGATGAGATCCTTCATAGTGGAAGCGTCGATCGACGAAAGTTTTGCATCGTAGAGAGAGAATACCTTCACGAGATCGTTTTCGTCGTATGAATAGCACTTCACTACCGTGCCGGCCTTGACCGACGCCTGATAATGCTGTGCGGTGGTGCCCAGTATATATTGCTCAAGGTATCCGTTGGCAGTCCAGTCGATATATACTCCGGTATTGGGTTCGATCGCGCTCAGTCCGATTTCGGCCTCGCTGTCCTCGGCCACGGTGAATGAGGCGAACACATGGGTAGGCACGGGGGCTGTCTGCACCGCCGTGGTGGTGTAGACGTCGGCATCCTTGAAGGCGGGGAATGACGGGTGGGTCATCTCGCAGCGGATCAATCCGAGTTCGGGATCGTTGAACAGGAAGAGACCGTTGCCGTTTTCAGTGATCGTTCCTTCAGGAACGGGCAGGCCGGTTTCATCCATCACCCAGCTGTAATGAGTGGCATTTCCGTCGATTTCCAGATAATTACCTGAAATGTTGATGGAAGGAGCCTTGTCGGGCAGGGAGATGGGACTCTGGGGAGCGTAGATATATTCGGGACATGTCTCGGGGAGAGGAAGAGCGGGGAAGGTGAAGCTGTTTGACGAGATGTCGAGCGATTGCAGGGGAAGGTAGTCGAGCAGCGAGATTTCGGTCAGATTGTTGTGGGAGAGGTCCATAGTCACGATCGACTCAAGGTCGCGCAGGTCAACTTCCGAGAGCATGTTGCCCGAGAGGTCAAGGTCGGTCAGGGCGGTAAGCTTCAGGAGGTCAAACTCGGTCAGGAGATTGTTGGAGAGATTCAGAGATGTGATACACGGGCGGGTGCTGAGCGTTACCTCGGTGAGAGCATTGTCGGAAAGATTGATCTTTCTGAGCACGTTTTTGCCGTAGCTACCGTTGGGGCCTTCCAGATTGATTGATGAGAGTTTGTTGCCCGAGAGATCAAGGTCAGTCAGGCAGCGGTTCCACGACAGGTCGACTGAGGGGAGCTGGCAATCGGTGATGTGGAGCTGGTCGAGCGTAGCGGCACCTGCCAGATTCATGCTCACGATGCGATTACCGGTGATTCCTAACGCGGAGATGGATGAATTTTCGGGCATATAGATCTTCACTCTGCCCGAGCGTGTGCCTGATGCGTTGGGGGCTTCTGGAAGCTTGGACGATTCGGCTGAGAATTCCGCAAGTTCGCCGTTACCGAAATCTACCATGAATTTGGCCGGTGACTCGGCAGTAGCGCCCTGAACGCCTACACTCAGTTCAACATTCTTGACGGTGGGGTAGAAGTTTAATTCAACCACTGCCGAAGGTTCGCCGAATTCCCATACCGGCTTGACCATAAACTTGTCAGTGTAGAGCGGGTACTCGGGGTAAAGGTCGTTGATGAAGGCCACCTTCACGCTGTCGGTCACGATCTCGTTGAGCTTGATCTTGCCGTCGGCGTAGGTGTAATATGACGGTTCAAGCTCTACGGGGAAGTCGGGATCTTCTTCCGACACCTTGAAGAGGAACCCCTGAGTCACCGAACCCTCGCGGAGCACCTTGTCGCTGAAATCGAGTGTGGTGCCGACGGCATAAGAGCGGTCCACGGTCATGGGATTCTGATAATAGGTGAATTCGGTGAATGTCTCGCGAGGGAGCGGCATGGTGGCAAACGTCATGTTGTTCATCGCGATATTGACATTGATCAGGTCAGGGTTGGCATCGAGCGAGATACCGGGGAGCTGATTGTGGGAGCAATAGAGGTCGGTCAGCTTGGGGTTGTGTGACACGTCGAGCGTGGTCAGCGCATTGCCCTCGCAGAAAAGACGCTTGAGTTCGGGCAACATGCTTACGTCGAGCGATGTCATGGAATACATCGAGTAGTCGGCAGCCATGTGACCGCAGTAGAGTTCGGTCAGATAGGGATTGGCCGAGAGGTCGAGCTCGGTGATCTTGGTGTCGGCTACATTAAGTATCAGCAGGTTGGGATTCTTGGAAAGATCGATAGATGATACGTTGGTGTAGTCGATCGAGAGCTGGAGCAGACCGGGGCAGTTGGTGGGATCGATGCTCGAAAGCGACGGTACGTGCCAGGCTTCAAACGAGCGCATGGCCGGATAATCCGACAGGTTGAACGACGGGTCGAGATTCTCGATGATGTTCATGCTGAGAATCGTGAGGTCAGGCTTGCCCGGACCGATCACGAGAGGGCTCTCGTTGAAGGGATTGTTGCCGAGATAGAGGGCCTGGAGCTTCGACATGTGGCTCAGGTCGAGCGATTTCAGCTCATTATAGGAAAGGTTGAGGATTTCCACCTCAGTGAGCTGCGGAAACGAGATGTCGGAGATATAGCAGCCTTCCATGTCGATGTAATCGATTTTGGATGCGTCGCCATAGATTTTGACAATACCCTCCTGGGAGACCGTGCACGATATGGCGGTTCCCGCTATGGCTCCGGCCTCGGGGTCGAAAGTAGCCACACCCACCTCGGTCTCGGTGGCACCGAAACCGCAGTCGACATCGACGTAAACCGGCTCCTTTGCACCGAGATAGAAATGAAAGGCATTCGTTTCGCCTACGTTATCATACACATTGGTATGGAAGGTGATGATGGGTTCCTCGGCCGATGCCGTCAAGGCTCCCGTCGCCATTGCCCCCGCGAGGGCAATGCGTGAGAAAATGCTGGAAAGATTCATAGTGATGATGAAAAGAGTTGTAGCGTGATGTGAGGATAGTGATTACCTGACTACGACCTTGCGGGTCATGTTGCCGTTGACATTGAGCAGGTATATACCTGCTGTAAGGTCAGCGAGGCTTATGACGGCATCGTGGCCGGGCGTGCTGATTTTCCTGACCCGTGCACCTGACGTGGAGTAGACGGTCACGTCGAGTGACTGTGCTCCGGGAAGTGTCACTGCGAAGGCATTGAATCCGGCGGGAGTGATCACGAGCTGAGAGTTATCGGTGATCACGCCTTCGATTCCTGACTGGGCGAGCACTTTGCGGAGTCCGGCGTAAGCATCAAGTTTTCCGGCACCCCAGCGGGCAGGTTCTGCGGCGGTGTGCTCGTCCTTTATGGCGGTCTCGGCCAGGATCTGCTTCACTTCCTTGTAGGTCAGGGTTGGATCGGCCTCAAGCCATAGAGCTATCGTGCCGCTCACCACGGGGGTGGCCATCGAGGTGCCGAGGCACTGCTGCCAGGAATAGCCGCGTTCAGGGGTGTCGAGATAGGCCGAGCGCACGTCGTCGCTCAGGAAGTTCTCGGTGATATAATATTCATTGGTCGAGGAGATCACGGTAGTGCCGGGAGCGCATATCTCGGGGAGGGTACGGCCGTCGGGCAGAGAGCCGTAGGAGGAGTATCCCGAAATCTCACCGGCGGGATAGGACTGAGGATAGGTGTAGACATATCCGTCCATAGCGGGCCATGAGTCGCGGGTGTTGTAGGCACCTACCGATATGGTGTTGAGACCGCAAGCCACGTCGGAGATAGTGCCGTCGGTCATTCCGTCGGCGTAGCCTGACATTCCGTAGGCCGAGAAATCGCAGAATGATCCGTCGCCGTAGAAGTCAACGCGCTGTCCGGGCGTGCCTGACGCCTGTATTCCTATGATGTAGTTGCCGTCGGCATTGCCTGAGGTGTTGTCCCAGAGCATGTAATCGATTATACCGTAATAGCGACCGGTGGATGAATCAAATTCCGCACCCACGCCTATATATCCGGTGAACCACTTGGCGAGTTGCGGCGAAACGAGGTCGTCGCTGCTTTCCTGGTAGTCGGCCGACGTCACCCAGTATTTCATCGCGCCTGAAGTGGCACCCATGGGCATACGCATGGCCACCGCTCCGCGCGAGCGGTTGACGACCATAGCCTGAAGGTCAAACTGCTCCTCACTGTCGCTGTAAACATACACCTGACCGTAACGCATGTTCTGATATCCTTCCACATCCACTCCCGGGCGGAGACAGGTGGCAACCGAGGTTTCATCGGAGGTGAACGTGCGATGCAGTGCGATGGGCAATTCGCCCTCATTGCCGGCGGCCACGCAGAAAATCACGCGATCGATGTCAGAAACCTGGTCGAGATACTGACACAGGGCCGACGAGCCGTCGTGGGCACCGAGATTGTTGCCGAGCGAGAGATTGATCACCGCCGGCGCGTTAAGGTTGTAGTAGGCATGGTCGAGAATTGCCTCGATACCGAGAGCGACGTAATAATCGCTCGTAGCGCCGCAGGCTACTGCGAGGTCGGCCTCGGTGGCGACTCCGTAATAGGGATTGGCCACCTCCTGAGTTCCGGCGGTGAGACCGTCGGGATTGGCCACGGCGATATTCACGTTGCCTTTGTAGGAGCCGGCCATGATACCCAGGGTGTGGGTGCCGTGGAATGTAGACGATGTCTCGGTATCGATTTCAGGAATATATTCGGCGGGAAATGTCTGCTGCACGTAGTCGCCGCTCTGAGTGGGGCGGAAGAAAGTGAAGCTGCCTATGCGCGAAGTCCCGTCAGGTTTCTTGAAGTTCACGTGGTTAGGGTCGATACCGCCGTCGACGATACCGGCCACGACACCCTTGCCGGTAAACGGTTGCGGAAGATCCTCGCCGGCGTGTATACGGTCAATGCCGGTGACCTCCCTTACAATGTTCATCTTGCCGGTGACGGGGCTGTCGGTGCGTATGCTCTCCACTTCGGGCAGAGCCTCGACCGCTTCAAGAAGCGAGAGGGGGAATGAAGCGAGAACCAGGCGTCCGCGTCCGCCTTCCACCTTCACGCCTATCTCTTCGAGCGATGCGGGGTTGGCGCCAGGGATCAGCGTAACAAAAGCTTTCAATACGTTCTCATCGGCCTGTGAAGCGACGGAATGACGGGTTGTAGCCTTCATCTTTCCGTTTTCAGCAGCGGGAGACACAATGAGACCGTGACGGCCGGCGTGGATACGCGCGCGACTGCCAAGGTCAGTCTTAGGAAAGGCGGCAGCCCCGGCGGAGACCGCCAGAGCTGCTGCTAAAAATAGTATTTTCATTTTACTTTACAATGGTTTTCTTGCCTCCCACGATATAGATACCGGCGGGGAGAGCCTTGATAGCGTCGGGAGTAGCGGCATTGAGCACCTTGATACCCTGGAGGTTATACACGTCAGATGCTTCACCGGCAGCTGCTTCGATGTCGATGATGGAAGTGGGCACGGCGGGGAGCACGGTGATTTCAACGGGCTCGGTGACGGTGTGAACGAACTTGCCGTCCTCGTCGGGGGTGAGTTCGGTTTCACCTGCGAGCACCTTGATGCCGGCACCGTCGCGTGTCACGGGGATAACATGGATTTCAGTACCGGTGTGAACCTGATGGGCAGCGGTGTGATCAACGGTCATGGTGAAGTCATGAACAACCTTCACGCTTACTTCTTCAGATACGTTGTAGGTTACATCGTGGCGAGGTGCACCTTTCGACATAATCTTGATTACATCGCCTTCCTGCAAGTCAGCAAGAGCGGGATATGATCCATAAAAACCTTCAACAAGTTCGCCGTTGAGGAACACTTCACCCGGGTTGTAGTCAACATCATAGGCGGTGATACCGAAGGGACGGTCTTTATCGTTGTAAGCGATGGTGCTGTAACCGGGTTCAGCCGAGAACTGGTACATAAGATCATAGTCGTCGGTGTTGAGGGTGATTATGGGATAATAGCCTCCATAATATGTGGAAGCCCAGTCGCAGGGTTCGGTGTAGAGGGTGCAATACTTGTCGCGGGCATATTCTTCGAGTTCCACGATGATGGTCTGACCGTCATAGACATAGAGGGAAGAACCAAGTTCATTGCCGGTATCACCATCCGTGATGCTCTTCACGCTCCATCCTTCGGCTGCCTTGATGTAGGTGTATTTTTCACTCGGCTGAACGGAGATGACAGTTTCAACACCGGTAAGATCATACACGGTTTCCAGATAGTAGTCGGGCGAAACGATAAGATGCTCGAACTGTTCACATACGATTGTTACATTGAGAGGTTCAACGGGTGTAGCCTTCACGATGTAAGTGTAACCTGCTTCTTCGGATAGGGTAACGTTATAGGAACCGTAAGGAGTTTTTTCAACACCGTTCTCGGTGAGGGTAACGTTGTAGTTTTCAGTATCGAAACGGAACTGAAGAGTCTTGCCGAGCTTGCCGTTGAACGAGCTGTAGGTTGAGGGATCAACATAAGAACCGTCGGAATAGATTGCCATAAGGGCGTTCTTGGAAGTTTCGTCGGCAAACGATACGCTGACGGGTATCTCCACCAACGGCGGGTCAACTTCAATGTCGATCACGTCGCCGTTGTTCACGCTTGTGATGACGTAAACACGGTCTTCCGGAACGAGAACCTCGCCATTGAGTGAAACCTGATAGAGGCTCTGGGGATTAGTGCTGGAGTCGTAGGCGTTGCTGATGCGGAAGGGAAGGTCTGTCTCAGTGTTGAAGAGCACGGTGTTGGAACCGCTCTTAAGATCGATGCCATTATACTGACCGTTGAAGCGGAAGCTGACGAAAAAGCGTGAGCCGTTGACATTTACGGTCACATTACCATCGTAAATATCAGTTGCTTTCTTTGTCTCGACGGTGACAGTGTTAAGACCCGGTGAGAGAGAGCCATTATAGATTTCGGCTGTTTCGGCGGGAGAACTCAGGAATTCATTACCGTTATCGTCATAGACTTTCGTGATGAGGTATTCTTCATCAATGGTTCTGATGTAGGTACTACCATAATCTGACAGGTCAGTGAGAGTCCACGCGCCGTCGACGTTATCGGAAGCATTGTGCTCCTGATACTTATCATCGGTAAGGGCGATAACTGCAGGATCACCTATGATCTTGAGGACCTTGCTTTCCTTCTTCTTAGTGGTAAATGCAATCACCGCTCCGTCGTCGAACCCGTCGGTAGACACTGTGTAGTAGGAAGGATTGGGAGAGAAGGTGAAACCGTCGAAAGTAACAGTGTCGAGTTCATAACCGTAATTTGCATATACGGGAATGGTAATGTTTTCAGAAAATTCTAATACTACTGAGTTGTCGTCATTCCACGCACCGGGCGAGTAACTGCCGTATTCATCGGCTAAGCAATAATAAGCTGCCTCGGGGTTGTCGATTGTAATGGTGATGGTTTTAGCCCATATAGAGGGACCGCACAAAACCGACAACACCATTGCAAGGATCAATGTGTAAATCTTCTTCATTTGGTTAACTGTGATAATGAAATTGTTGGAAATACTAAAAATTTCTGCAAAGTTAGGAATTATTTATCACATATCAATATAAAACTTATGCAAAATTTTCCAAATTATCACAAAAACGACATCCGGTAAAAACTTTGCCCTGAATGCTTCAAAACCTCAATCAGGCAGGTCCACTGGGCGGATTTACAACTTAAATCCATTGATGAGCCAATCCGGAAATATGATAAAAAACTTTAACGGAAACGGGCGGATCGGAAAATATTGGCTAATTTCGTAGTATGAAATTGATTCGTGCATATCTGTTCAGCTTCTTATTAATAATATGTGGTGCCTTTCAGGGCAGCGCATTCCCGATTGACGTCAACGGACTTGACACGACGCGCACGGCGGTTGTGGTCTATGACCTGACGTTCAACCGGCCTGTGGTGTCGGTCAACGCCACTGTCCCGCTTATTCCTGCCAGTATCATGAAAGCCGTCACCGCCGCTTCGGTGCTGAATCTGTCTGATTCCTACGAGCGGTTTGCCACTCCGGTCGTGGCCGAGGGGAAGGTTAATGGCGGGACACTCTCGGGCAACCTCGTCATCAAGGCTTCGGGAGATCCTACAATAGAGAGTGAATATTTTCCCGAAGCGTGTAATTTCGCCGACAGTATCGCCGCGGCCCTGCTTGCCGCGGGAATTGACAGGATTGACGGTAAGGTGGTGGTGGACGAGAGCGCTTTCATTCACACCGGTACTCCACTCGGATGGATGAAGGAGGACCTTACCTGGCCCTACGGCACTGATCTTCATGGAGCTAATTTCCGCGACAACAAGTTTATACTGCGTATGCCGTCGCGCACCACCGAGCCCCATGTGCCCGACCTCACTATACGCCACATCAACACAACCTCGCGGGCGCGGAGCGTGAAGCGTCAGGATGGCTCCTCGACCGTGACCGTGTCGGGCCAGCTGCCTAAGCGTGGCTGGAGCGACCGCCTTTCAACCCCCCATCCCGCCAAGGTGATGCAGCATGAGGTTACTGAGACACTGCGCCGCTCGGGTATCGAGGTGACCGGAGCCGATGTGACACCGGCCGGGGCGTCGCGGCTGATATATACACATTTTTCACCTGCTTTCGACTCTATTCTCCGCAGCCTGATGCACCGCAGCGACAACATGATGGCCGAAGGGATGCTCCGCACCCTGTCGCCCGGCGGCTCGCGTGAAGAGGCTATTGCCGAGGAACTTAATATCTGGGCCGACAAGGGAGTGCTTCCCACGGGGGTGTTCATCGAGGACGGCAGCGGCCTGTCGCGCAGCGACCGCGTGACCGCCTCGTTCATGACCGACGTGCTCCGCTCGATGCTCGGACCGGAATTCGGCACCGACTACACTTCGCTGTTTCCCGTGGCGGGACGCGACGGAACGATGAAAAAGACCTTTGTCGACACTCCGCTTGAAGGGTCGGTGGCCTTGAAGACCGGCTCGATGAAAGGGGTGAGGAGTTTTGCCGGCTATCGGTTTGACGAAGCCGGAACTCCCACACATATCATCGTGGTTATCGCCAACGGGCTCCGCTGCCGTCCCGACGCGCTGAAAAAAGGGATGGAAAGTTTGCTATTGGGAATTTTTTAAAGTAAGTTTGCATCCGAAACAATCGTATCAATCATCATGGAATATTCCGAATTATTGGATCTGACCCTTGAGCTCGAAGGTCTCCTGCTCGTCAAGCTGCGCCGGGGTAACTCGGCACCTGTTGAAACTGAACGGCTTATCGCCGAAAAAATAGCCCGCATCAATGCCCTCTGCCCGTCATCGACCGAAAGTGACGACGAAGCCATAGCCGCAACTGTGGAAATGGAGGAAGACGAGGACGCGCTGCCTTCAGCCGAGCCGGGCCGGGTGGTGGCCGACGCTGCCCCGGTGGAGCCGACTGTCAATGACTTGACGCGCGCGTTCACGCTCAATGACAAGTTCCGTTTCCGCCGCGAGCTGTTCCACAACTCCGATGCCGACCTTAACGAGACTCTCGACGTGCTTCAGGCGATGGATTCACTCGACGAGGCCGAGGATTATCTCTATAATGACCTTGCTTGGGATCCTGAAAATACTGAAGTCAAGGCGTTTATTGCGCTCATAGCCCCTTGCTGGACCAAGTGATGAGCCGGCTTTATATCGTTCCGACCCCTGTGGGAAACCTCGGCGACATGACACCGAGGGCCGTGGAAGTGCTTCGCGAGGCGTCGCTGATACTCGCCGAGGACACCCGGACGAGCGCGCCGCTGCTGCGTCATTTCGGCATCGATACGCCGCTTGTAAGTCACCACAAATATAATGAGCATCAGACGGTGGCTCCGCTTATCGACCGTATCGCTGCCGGCGAGACCATAGCCATGATTTCAGATGCCGGCACGCCGGGAATAAGTGATCCCGGTTTCCTGCTGAGCCGCGAGTGCCGCCGGGCAGGCATTGAGGTGATAACGCTCCCGGGTGCCACGGCATTCGTTCCCGCTCTGGTCAGTTCGGGGCTTCCTTGTGACCGATTCACATTCGAGGGCTTCCTTCCCCCGAAGAAGGGGCGGCGCACGCGACTTGAACGTATTGCCGCCAGCGATTGCACATCGATTGTATATGAGTCGCCGCTGCGCCTTGTCAAAACCTTGGAGCAGTTGGCCGAGGTGTGCGGCCCCGACCGCGAGGCCTCCGTGTCGCGCGAAATTTCCAAGCTCCACGAGGAAACGCGCCGCGATACTTTGGGCGGACTTATTGAATATTTTACCGCGAACATTCCCCGCGGCGAGATTGTTATCATTGTATCCCCTGCGCCACAGGAATCAGCGCGTGTCCATGTCAATAAATACCGCCCTGAGGCCTGACCGCCCGGGTAAGAAATAATTCTGATTGTCAACTCACTCAACATGTTATATTTATGAAGAAGATTCTTTCAATTACAGCCTTAGCCGCTGCGCTCGGATTGATGACCTCGTGCGGAGGCGACAAGCTCCGTATGGCTGAAGAAAACAATGATCAGCTTCGCGACGATCTCCGCGCCACCCTCGCCACTCAGGACAGTCTCCTGGTGCTTGTCAACGATATTTCCGACGGCATGAACCAGATCAAGGATATGGAAAAGATCATTTCCACTCCGGGTGCCTTCACCGGAGAGTCGACTTCCCGCCGCGAACAGATCAAGAATGACATGATCGCTATCCAGCAGGCTCTCCAGGAGCGCCGTCAGCGTCTCGAAGAACTTGAGGCCACGCTTGCCGCCACCAAGGGCAACAACGCGACCCTGACCCGCACTATCCAGAACCTGAAATCGCAGATTGCCGAGCAGCAGACCGAGATCGCATCGCTGACCAATCAGCTCGAAGCAGCACATATACGCATCTCGGAACTTGACCGCGAGGTGGCCGACCTCAACACTACCGTCGATTCCCTCCACTCCAATATTGAGAATGTAAAGGAGGATGCCCGCAATGAAGTTGCCAGGGCCGAGACTGCCGCCAACACGGTATATTTTGCCATCGGTACCAACAAGGAGCTCAAGGACCGCGGTATTCTCGAAAAGAAATTCCTCGGACGCACCCATGTGCTCGAAGGTGATTTTGACCGCACTTACTTCACCGCTGCCGACGCACGTATGCTCACATCTATTCCTACTCACTCCAACAAGGCTAAGGTTATGACTGACCAGCCTAAGGATTCCTATAAGATCGAGACTCTCGGTGACCAGAAGGTTATCGTTATTACCAATCCCGCGAGCTTCTGGGAAAAGAGCAAGTTCCTTGTGATCAAGGTAGACTGATAACTAATTGAAGATAATTAGGGAAAACCTGTTTCCCGTCATGACCCGGAGGAATCGTCATTCTTCCGGGTTTCATTTATTCCGACGTAAGCGAGAATCTCAGCGAAGAGTCGAGTAGGGGGAAACGGAGCGTGAGAATGGATTCCTGTTCGATATCAGCATACATGTCGAGAGTCCGCTGCGTGAATGTGGCATCGGTCCATTCAAGGTTGTAGTGATTCTCGTAGTCGGTGGGTATCAGCCGCCCTTTTCTCATCCCGGGTGTCCATTTCGAAGCGTTGACCGTAGCCCCCGAGAGATAGATGATGTCAAATGTCCCGGGACGGTCGGCTGACCTTACAATCGCGAGGCGGTAACGGCCTCCCTCGCGGGCTTTGCGCGGCGATGTGTTGCGATCAAGGTATTCCCAGATACCTTCGGGCAGCTTTGCTTCGGGCGATTCGAGGTGCCCCGATATGGATTCAACGGTCCAGCATGTCGACAGGGCTTCCCGGCGGTCAGTCTCGAAGTAAAGCGACAGTGCCGAAAGATCGACTTTGCCCGCTGCGACCGTTTCGATCTTCACCACAGGAGCGCAATGTCCGATGCTGAAACTTGCGATGCGTTGCATCCGGCTATGTCCGCCCGCTAAGCTGATACTGTCGCCTGAAATGGTAGCCGAGATTGTGTTGAAGGCATTGACTGCTGCTGAAAGTGAAAGACACGTTGCTGTTGACTTCTCTCCGGCGGAGCCGCAGGTGACGGCTATCGTGGCCATGTCGGCCGCAAATACATCGTGGGGACTGGCTTTTGATGCGGAAAATGTCACCGTAACAGTATCGGTTGCCCTGACCAGCCGCAGGCTCCATGATGCTGATTGTTTAAGAATCGCAGCCCTTGCCACTACGGTCAGTTTTCCTTTGCTCTCAGCCGGCGGAACGGTTACGGACATTACCGTGTCTCTGACCGCGCCCGGCATGGAATAACGGGCAGCGAAATCACCTGCGCTGAGCATGACCGGCAATAGTGCGGCAAGCAATAAGGACCATAGGCGCAGGCAGGTAGTCATCATTCATTGAAAAGCGTTACCACTCTTGAAGTGAATTCATCGGCCGGCAGGTCAAAAG
Source organism: uncultured Staphylococcus sp. (assembly GCA_964546905.1). Taxonomy (GTDB): domain Bacteria; phylum Bacteroidota; class Bacteroidia; order Bacteroidales; family Muribaculaceae; genus Duncaniella. The sequence goes on along the minus strand of CAZJKU010000002.1, from coordinate 8,100 downwards.
GAAGCCAGCGTATGGGGAATCCGCGCTGCTCCATGCCGCGGAACCATGTCATCTGCCGCTTGGCAAACTGATGGATAGCGATGAGCAGTCCCGACTCCATTTCCTCGCGTGTGATTTTTCCGGTCACGTAGAGGGTGAGAAATTTGTATTCAAGGCCGTAATAAATGAGGTCGTCGGGTGCTATTCCACTGTCAAGCAGACCCTTCACTTCATCGATCATACCGGCTTCAAGACGGGCGCTCAGCCGCCGGCTGATTCTTTCGCGCCTTGTGTCGCGGTCAATTTCAACTCCTATCACGAGGGCATCGGTGACCGGATGAGGCTCCGCGGCAAGGGCGGCGTCGGGGTGGTCAAGGTAATACTGCTGTATCTCGATAGCCCTGACGGCACGTTTCACCGTGTCGACATCGGTGGTGTTGTGAAGTGTCTTCATCGTGGCGAGCCGATCAGTCAGCTCTTCGAGCGAAAGCCCTTCGAGCGATTCCCTGAGTGGCTTGTTCTCAGGCACTTCGTGAAGTGATAGCCCTTTGAGATATGATTCGATGTAAAGACCCGTCCCTCCGCATATCACCGGAGTCTTCCCCCGCGAGATGATGTCGCTGACGGCAGCCCGGCAGTCGCGCAGGAACTCATACAGATTGTATTTGTAGCCCGCCGGACGGATGTCGATGAGATGGTGAGGAACGTCACCATATTCTTCGAGATCCTTGCCGGTACCGAGATCCATCCCCTGATAGATCTGGCGGGAATCGGCACTGATGATTTCACCGTCGAGCGCCCGCGCTACGTCGACTGCCCGCGCAGTCTTGCCCGAGGCCGTCGGTCCGGTAATTATTACAGTGGAGTAGCGGCGGCTCATCAATAGTCACCGGTGAGGCGTTTGAACCAGCGGCGGATGCGGAAAAACGGCTTGTCCTCGTTGAAACGGGCCACGCGCAGCCAGTGAGGATCATTGAAGTCCACATCCCAGTCATCGATACCGCTGAAGCGGAATCGTGGACGGTAATTCTTGATCTTGTTGAGGCGGTTACCGTCGCGGTCGTAGGTCTTCCACGCCATCGAGATAGTGTAGAGGCGGTGAATCTCGGCAGCAAGGATAAGCGACAGGTCGCGGTTGTCGAGCAGCCGCTGGAGCTGAGAGATGGTAAACCACTTTCCTTCAAGGGTAGAGTTGGAGATGGTCTCGGGCTCCTTGACGGTGACGATGAAATGGTAGATGTTTGACATCCCTTCGGCCTCGCAGCTGAGATACATGAAGCGGGCCATGAACCGGTCAGGATCAAGGGAGCAGATGTTGCCGAAAACTTCCGAGGCATATTTCTTTGACACTTTTTCGCGGTAAGGAATGGTGAGCGATGCCGGAGTGTCAAATTTATCCATGCCGGGAATATCCATGAACTCTTCGTTGCGGGCGAGATAGATCGAGTCATTGCACATCACGAGGTAGCGGAGCCACGTCTTATTGCCCATGCGCTCATGCGAGCCTTCAACATCCTGGGAGTAATATCCCAGTATCGACACGTAGCGCACGGCCATGAAGCCCACCATAATCAGGAAGCCGATGAATGGGAACCATCCGAGGAAAAACGCATCGGCTGAGTTGATGTTGACATTGATGTAGAATACGAAGTAGTAGAAGACCGAGAGGACGGTGGCGATGAGGCTCATGTTGATCGAGCAGGAAATCTGATAGTTTCCTTCATCATAGATCAATGTGCCTACAAAGCCTCGCTCGATATGGGTCCCGAAGACGTCGACGACCTTGTGATACAGACCAACCTTGCGGCCTCGCACCTTGTAATAGATGCTCAGCACGAGCATCACCGGAGCGAATATCAATATGGGCAGATAGGGAAGATCAGTGTTGAGTGCCTCTTCTTCAAAGAATTGCGTCACGAAACCGTGATTATATGCAATCAGGATTACCTCCATGATGATTGATGAAATCAGCAGGGTGCGGAACGATATTGCAGCCATGCGGTAGCTCATGGTGAGCTGCATGGCCAGGGCTGCACGCTTGTAGGTGATCATGGCGAGCATGAGCAGGAGCGATATGACCGGAATCCAGGGCATAGGCACCCAGATGGAAAGCAGGATGGGCAGCGCGATCGCACCCGTGGATATGGTCCAGTTGAGCCATATCGTGAAGATTATGTTGCGGAGATTGTTGGGACGGGATTCGTTCATGGGATTCACATATTACGGTTGAAGTAATCGAGCATTTTGGAGTAGACATTGAGGCGGGCGTCACAGCCGTTGATGGAGTGGTTCATGTCAGGATACAGGAACATGTCACACATTTTTCCGGCCTGCTGCAGGAGAGCGACATATTGCATGGTGTTGAGCAGGTGGACGTTATCGTCGGACGTACCGTGCATGATCAGCAGGGGGATTTCGAGCCCGGCTGCGTGGCTCACGGGTGCGGAGCTGTCATAACCATCGGGATTCTGGCCGGGAGTCAGCATGTAGCGCTCGGCGTAGACGGTGTCATAGTAACGCCACGAGGTGACGGGTGCTATCGAGACAGCGGCAGCAAAGGGACTGCCTGAAGTGGTGACGGTCATCAGTGTCTGATAGCCGCCGTAGCTCCATCCGGTCAATCCGATGCGTGAAGGATCGCAGAAAGGTTGCGTTGCAAAATAGCGGGCGGCTGCAATAAGGTCGGCTGCTTCATATCGGCCGAGATTCTTGTAGACGCAGGTTGCAAAAGCGCGGTCACGACCTCCGGTACCGCGGGGATCGACACATACCACTACGTAACCCTGCATGGCTGCGAAGTAGGGCCAATCCATGCGCCAGCGGTCGACAACCTCCTGAGAGTCAGGGCCGCTGTATTGATACATGATGACGGGATAACGCTTCGAGCGGTCAAAGTCAAGAGGCTTTATAACCCAAGCATTGAGAGTCACGCCGTCGGCCCCTGGCACAGTGATGAATTCTTTGGCAGGTGCCGAAGCATAGCGGGCTGCGTAGGTGCCGTTGTCGACCAGAGTGCGGAGTGTCTTGCCCTGTCTGTCGCAGAGGGTGTATACCGGTGGCTTGGCTGCCGAGCTGTGGTTAAGTATCATGAAGTTCATGCCGGGAGCGAAAGTGACTGCGGCCCAGCCGTTGTCGGGCGACAGGCGCGAAACTTTCCCCTTACTATCGGTCATCTCCACCACGCGGCTTATACTTCCAGCCGAAGTGGACTGGTAGTAGCAGTTTCCGCAGGAATCGGTGCCATAGTAGGCCGTGACGTTATATTCACCTTGGGTGACGGTGCGGGTCAGCACTCCGGCGTAGTTATATTGATACAGGTGGGCGTAGCCGGTGCGTGACGATATGACTGTGAAACCGTCGGCTGTAAGCGTCAGGTTCTCGTAAGTGGCTGTGGGGAGCCAAGCTTCAGAAGTCTCGGTGTAGATGGACTTGGCGACACCGGAGCGGGGATTGACGGCAAAGAGTTCCATGCGCCGCTGATCTCGGTCAAGTGTGGTGACTATCACCCGAGCCGGATCAAAGGCATACTCCATGCGCGGGATGTATTCGATAGTGCCGCCCGGAAGCTCTATATCCTTGACCTTGCGGGTCTCCACGTCATAGCTGTGGAGGGTGACGCGGGAATTGGGCTGACCGGCTACGGGATATTTGTAGGTATAGCTGCCGGGATAGAGGGCATACTGAGGCATGGCATTGCAGGCACCTTCATAGAGCGGGAATGTATAGGCCGGGACTGCCGATTCGTCGTATTTGAGGTAGCAGAGAGTCAGATTATCAGGAGCCCACGACATTGAGCGCTCCACGGTAAATTCTTCTTCATAGGTCCAGTCGGGCACGCCGTTGATTACTATTCCCTGAGCGCCGTCGCGGGTCACGGCGACTTCCGTCCCATAATCGAGTTTCTTGATATAGATATTGTTGTCGTCGGCTGTAAAGGCCACCATCCTGCCATCGGGCGATATGAGCGGCGCGCGCTGGGTGGCGTGGTCGTCGGAGAGCGGCGACAGCACGCGGCTGTGGAGATCGTAGACGTAATATGAAGCCTTGAACGACCGCCGGTAGATAGGCGTGCGCCCGGTGTAGACGAGAATCTTGCTGCCGTCGGGGCTGAGGGTGAATCCGTCGATTGATTTCAGCTTGTTCTCACGGGTGGAATTGAGATCCATCACGGTTTCGATCAACGAGCCTGTCTTGGTGTCAAACCGGTTGATGGCCCGTTGCTCAGGCTGCCATGCGAGATAGGTAGCACCGTCGGCGGCAAAGACCGTCTGGGCCGGAGCGTCGGGCGTGTTGCCGGGGTAGACGTATGGAGCCATAGCCCGGTCAACATTGACTGCTGCGACAGCCGATGTGACCGATAAAGCTGATAGAATGATGATTAATGTCTTTTTCATGCCTGAATCGTCGGGTGAGAGGGATTAAAATAGCGAGAGCTGGGCGTCATTGGCAGGTATTACCCTGCGGGCCGGTTCGTGATAGCCGAAGTCGGGGTCAAATTTCCGGGATCCCTCGGGGACATCGAGCCAGTCGGTATTATCAATGTTACCGTCGATAGTCTCGCGGTTTTTGCGCGGGCGTCCGCGGCGCTTGCGGGCGACGGGCTGGATTGCCGGCTCGTCGATAAGTACCGGGACGGAAGGGGTTGCTGATATTTTTTCGAGAGCGAGGTCAAGCTCGGCGCGCAGCCGCTTGATTTCGCCGCGGAGTTTCATTTCGGAGTTGGCCTGATTATACAGGTTGGTTTCGATAGTCTGGGACAGCGAGGCGTTCTGCTCCTTGAGTCGCGCGATTTCCTCATTGTCGGCAGGTTGGGACGGAGTCTCCTCAAGGCGCGCGGTGAGAGTCTTGATTTTTTCTGACAGTTCCAGGATTTTGGCATCCTTGCGCTCCTTGACCTGCTCAAACATTTCGAGTTTCTCCTGAATCTCGGCGGCCACATTCAGGTCGGCCTGAGCTTTGGCGAGATCTTCTTTGGCACGGGCAGCCTCGGCGCGGAGATTGTTGAGCATGGCATCGGTCATGGATGCTTTCATTTCGAGCTGTTCCTTGAGAGTGCGTTCTTTCTCCACATCGGCGTTGAGCTGCTCTACCTGAGCCGTGAAGGCTTCAATCTTGCTGTTGAGGTCAGCGATGATTGCCTCTTTTTCAGCCGAATCACTTTCATCGGCTCCCTTTTTCTTGCGGGCGCGGAGGATCCGCTCCTTCTCGGAATGTAGGGTTGCTATCTGGCGGTCGAGGTCGGTGATGCGGTCGGTGAAAGCGCGCTTCTGCATGTCGGCATTGGAGCGGAGTTCCTTGATTTCCTCGCGCAGTGATTCAGCTTCTTCCTTATGCCGGGAGAGGTTCTCGATAGTTGCGATAAGCATCTGCCGCTCGGCCTCATCCTTGGGGTCAAGATTTCGGGCTACATTGCCTTGGGTCGCTATTCTTGAACGGAGGGAGTCGCTGATATGGTCGAATATGTATTTGCGCTGGGCCTCGGTGTTGATGGCCACCGTGATGAAGTCGGGTAGGGTGGAATTGACAAGCTCGATAACGGCGTCGAAGAGATCGCCGGGAAGACTGTCAGTCTGCCCGGAGGCTTCTCCGTCGGCCACCGTGGTAGAGACCTCGGGGGTGACGGTGTCGGTCACTTCCTGCTGACTGACAGCGTAGGTGGGTACCGAGGGGTCATATTCCTCGACTTCTTCATCGTCGGCCGACGAGAATCCGAATGCTTTTTTTAATCCGTTCCAGAATGACATTGTTTTCGAGTAGTCAAGAGTTTTAAGGTATGTTGTCAGGTTTCACCACCACCCCTATGCCTTTAGTGCCGTCGATACCTATGGCAAGAGGCTCGGGCAGGGTGACGACCCTGACGTTGGGGGTCTCGGTAACAGCGGGAAGGCTGTCAAGGAAATCCACGTCATAGATGCCCTTGCCGGCTGCCGTGTCGACAGTGAAGTAGCCTACCCCCATCGATGTGAGGTTTTGGAAGAAATGTGTACCCTGGCTAGGCTCTATCCGGTAGTTGGGGAGCGATGACTCCACTATCAGGCGGGCACCGGAAATAGCTGGCCATTTCACGGGAATACCCAGCGCCGTATCGGAGCTTCCCCACCGGCCGGGGCCTATCAGGATATAGTTTTCTCCCTGAGCTGTAAAGTTACGATTTATTTTTTCAATTTCGCGTGCAATCAGCGAATTATTTGACGAAGAAAATGAATCAGGGCGCACATATACGACACTTTTAACGTTTTCAAACGTTCCGTGACCCAGTGCGGTGGTGGATTTGAGCAGAAGACGGTCGTCAGGGGTGGCCATCAGGTGAGGATCGACCGAATCCTTGCGCTCGACGATGGGGCGTATCTGGAGCCAGTAAAGCCTGCCGCGGCCCTGGGTTTTCTCATCGATCATACCAGCAAATTCTATCTCGACCGGGCGCGACATGGCACGCTGGCCGGTAGTCAGCATGAAGTCGAGGGCCTCGGCCAGCGGGAGCACCTTGTGGCGGAGGATATTGTTGAAAGTCACCACGCGCCTTCCTTCGCCACTCTCGTAGTCGCGCAGCATGTTGTCGCGGAAATCATAGGTTGAGACCATGTAGCGCAACGCGCCTTTCATGGCTACGTCCTGCACTTTGAGGCGGGCGAGGTTGAAACTGTCGTCGACCTTGAAGTCGGGTGAGATGTTGCGGGTATCAAGAGCGTAAAGCCGTGTCTGGGTGTCGCGCAGGGCAAGCTGAAGGTCAGAGGTCTGAAGCACATTGTCAGGATGACGCGGCGAAAACCTCAGCCCCACGCCGCCGTCGACGATGTATTTTCCGAGACCCACAGCTATTTCCACAACGCCGTCCTCAGGCCGCTCGTCGTTGATAGGATAGTAGTTGAGGGAGCGGCCCACGCCCGAGAATGACGGGAAATAATACCCGTCGACATCTTTACCGACTACCTCCTGGATGATTACGGCCATCTTTTCCTGATCGATGACATTGGAAGTCGCCGTCATGTAGGCCTTGGAATCGGCGTAGAATACTGATGCGTAAACACTCTTAATGGCATCGGTGACAAGGCTGAGCATGGCCGAGGGATCGGTGAGCTTCGGGACCATGTAGGTTGAATAAATCCCGGCAAAGGGCTGGTAATGTGAGTCTTCAAGCAACGATGATGACCGGATTGCCAGCGGACTGTCCACTACCTCGAAGAGCGCGAGCAGGTCTTCCTTAATGGCTATGGGCAGCTTGGCCCGGAGGAAGTGCTCAAGGATGACGGAATCGTCGGCATCGGAAAGCGCGATGGGGTAGAGGTTGTTGGCCGCCATGAACTCATCGAAAATATCGGTGCAGAGCACCACCGTGCGTGGTATCGTGATGGTGAGCCCGTCAAAGTCGTCACACACAGGATTTTTCTTGATTATAGAGTCGATGAACGCAAGGCCGCGGCCCTTACCACCGAGCGAGCCCTCGCCTATACGGGCGAAGTTAGAATAATGGTCGAAGCGGTCCTTGCGGAACACGGCCACCACGCCGCGGTTTTTCATCTTCCTGTATTTCACGATCAGGTCGAAGAAGAACTTGCGTGCCTCGGGGGCATCTTCGAGTGACTTGAAGCGGTGACGCTTGATAAGCTCGGCTATCGGAAACATGGCGCGGCTGTAGAGCCATCGTGAAATATCGTTGAACGATGCGTGCCAGTAGAGCGACTCGGCAGGAATATCGAATATGTGGTCCTGGAGGTCCTTGAGCGATTTCAGCCTGAAAATCTCTTCGCCGGTCTCGGGATTGCGTATCACGAAATCGCCGAAACCGAAATTGTCGGTGATCGCCCGGCCCAGATCGACCGGAAATTTCTTGGAGTTCTTGTCGATAAACGTGCATCCGAGCTCGGCCACATCGGCAGCGTTGGATTTCTCTGACGACTCCATGATGATAGGCAGGTACGGGTCACGCTCGCGCAACTCGCGTGCAAGACGTATTCCGGCCTTGGGGTCTTTTTTCCCTTCACGGTTGAACGAGACGTCGGTAATCACCCCTAATATATGATCCTTGTAGCGGTCGTAGAGCTGCATGGCCTCGTCATAGTCGCGGGCAAGCATCACCTTGGGACGGCCGCGCATACGCAGCATCTGCTCGTGCTCGTTGAG
>CAZJKU010000001.1:0-148644 GCA_964546905.1 uncultured Staphylococcus sp. | reverse complement strand
CATTTTACGAGCGAATTTTAACATTTTGCATCAGGAAGCGTTCTAATAATAAAAAAAGTTTGCGACCATGATAATAGCTTCTCAAAAAAGAAAAGAAAACATAGCCGAATATCTGCTCTACATGTGGCAGGTTGAGGATGTGATACGGGCCAACGGCCTTGACATAGACCGCATCGAGAAAAATGTGATCGATAAGTTCCAAGGCTTGACCGATGCACAGCGTCGCGAAATGCGCGAGTGGTATGAATCACTGATTGACATGATGAGACGTGAAGGTGTAGAGAAGACCGGACATCTCCAGCTCAATAAGAACACCATCATTCAGCTTACCGACCTTCATCTTGCCCTGCTTAAGGACCCGCGTTTTGCCGAGTATACCGCTGAATTTTACAAGACATTGCCCTATATAGTTGAACTCCGGGCCAAGGCAGGCGATAAGGCGGTAAATGAAATCGAGACTTGCTTCACAGCTCTATACGGGATGCTGATGTTACGCTTGCAGAGCAAGGAAATCACCCCCGATACTCAGAACGCCGTGGCTCAGATATCGAAATTCATTGCCCTCCTTGCTAAAGATTTTCACCTTGACGAGGCCGACAAACTCTTTCCCCACGACGAAGACCTTCAGGAATAATCGGACAATCGTCCTTTACGATATCATTAAAGGGTCTCATCTGCAGCCGGATGAGACCCTTTAATCTAAACTATCGTCAAATTATCCGACAAATCATGATCTTGTCAGGTTGATTGTCAGAGTGATGTTTTCGATTCCGTCGGTCCACAATTCAGGAAGCCGGGTGAGTGATGAGATTCCGAGTGCAGGGAACACATGGTCAGTAACTATTTCTGCAACAGCAGAGTTGGCAGGTTCAGCCAGATATTCCTTAAGTTTTATATCAAGCGCGGGGAGGGCCGGGGCAATAAGTTCTACAAAGGGATCTATCATCTCTTTGGTTACAGTCAGGCTAAGGGTAGTGCCTGAAGTTTTAGCGATTACGGGCACGCCTGATACATTTAATTTATCGAATGTCGACATCAATTTGTCGGTATCGATACCCATATCGGCCAGTTCCTCCATAAGTTTCTGCAGCTTTTCAGTAACGGCTCCATCATTGAGATTGGGATTGCGACCGTTGTCTATGTCGATCTTATAACTTATTCCCGGGATATAGGGTGTGAGCATGAGGAACGGGCTGCGGCAGTACCAGAATACAAGATTCTTTCCGGTGCTCCTATCGAAATCGTGGATTGCCTTATAGATACCATTCTGCTGATCAACTGATTCCTGAATTGCTTTTGCGAGGTCAATTACCGATGAGTAATCAATCAAAACGTTTCCGTCATCCTGGAATTCAACTCCTCCTACGGTTGTATAGAAAGCGAGTCCGCCCAGTAGACTTGCGGAAGCAGAGAGTTCAGCTGACTTTTCGGGTTGACCTTTCAGCGTAATATTGATTGCCACGGGTGAATGTTCAGTCATTGCCTCGGAAAGTGGGAGCATTTTTTCGGGTATCCACTTTCCGGTCAGAGAGCCTTGTGATTGGGAAGTGAGAAGTGATGTGAGAGCAATATCGGCTTTTCCCGATGTTGTGACGGTCCCTTTTAATGTAAGATTTGATATGACCTGTTGATGATCGGACTTTGAAAGAGGAAACATCACCGGAGGAGTGACCAATGATTTTACTCCGGTAAGAGTGAATACGCCGTCGGATTGCTCGGCCAGATCGGTGATGATTTCAAGCGTAGGATAACCGGGGACGATATTGCTCAATGTCACGGTAGCCTTGTTTTCATCGTGGGTAGAGACTGAGACTACTCCGTAGGAACGGTCGCCGTTGAATGTTACCACGGCATCATTACCCGTAATGGGTGAGGACGGGATTTGCTCCCACGGCTGCTTATCGTCGCTACACGATGCTAAAGCCATTGCAGCCGCAAAGGCAGCGATTATATGAGTGGACTTGATCATGAGTTGAAACGTATTATTGTTAAAAAATTGGTTATACAATTCTAACAAACGTAGCATAAAAAAGTTAGCCACGACAGAAAAAACTCTGCCGTGGCTTGTGACATTTTTCGCTCTCAGGTTATTTGAGACCGCAAGCGTTACACTTTTCGGAAATCATGGTGAAGAAGTCGTTGCCCTTATCATCAACAAGGATGAAGGCGGGGAAGTTCTCAACCTCGATTTTCCACACTGCCTCCATGCCAAGTTCAGGATACTCAAGAAGTTCTACTTTCTTGATCGAATCCTTGGCAAGGATTGCGGCAGGGCCGCCGATAGAGCCGAGATAGAAACCTCCGTGAGCCTTGCAGGCATCGGTTACCTGCTTGCTGCGGTTGCCCTTGGCGATCATCACCAGCGAGCCGCCGAGTGCCTGGAACGGCTCAACATAAGGATCCATGCGTCCGGCGGTAGTGGGTCCGAAAGAGCCGGAAGGCATTCCTTCGGGAGTCTTGGCCGGACCGGCATAATACACGGGGTGATTCTTGAGGTATTCGGGCATGGGTTCTCCGCGGTCAATGCGCTCCTTGATCTTGGCATGGGCTATGTCGCGGGCCACGATAATGGTGCCGTTGAGTGACAGACGGGTGGATACGGGATATTTCGTGAGTTCCTCCTGTATTTCCTTCATCGGGCGGTTAAGATCGATCTTCACCACTTCGCCTTCGCCGGCCTTACGGTATTCTTCAGGGATAAGTTCACCGGGATTGGAATCAAGTTTTTCAATCCACAGGCCCTCGCGGTTGATTTTTGCCTTTACATTACGGTCGGCCGAGCATGACACTCCGAGACCGATGGGGCATGATGCGCCGTGACGGGGCAGACGGATCACACGGATGTCGTGGGCGAAGTATTTTCCACCAAACTGAGCACCGTAGCCTATTTTCTCGGTTTCTTCCTTAAGCTGACGTTCAAGTTCGTGGTCACGGAACGCGTGACCGAGTTCGTTGCCGTGGTCAGGGAGCGAATCATAGTATTTGACCGATGCTTTCTTGACGGTTGCAAGATTCATCTCGGCCGAGGTACCGCCCACCACAATCGCAATATGGTAAGGAGGACATGCGGCGGTACCAAGCGACTTGATCTTTTCTACAAGGAACGGGACAAGCGTCTTGGGATTGATGATGGCCTTGGTCTCCTGATAGAGATATGTCTTGTTGGCCGAGCCACCACCCTTGGCCACGTAAAGGAAGTGATACTCGTCGCCTTCGCCTGCGTGGAGATCAATCTGGGCAGGAAGATTGCAGCCGGTGTTGACTTCGTCATACATGTTGAGGGGAGCGTTCTGGCTGTAACGGAGATTGTCGGTCGTATAAGTGTCATATACTCCGCGGCTGATCATCTCCTCATCATTGTCGCCCGTATATACACGCTGTCCTTTTTCTCCGTGAACAATGGCCGTACCGGTGTCCTGGCAGAAAGGCAGAGCGCCTTTTGCTGCAATCTCGGCATTACGGAGCATGGTCAGGGCGACGAATTTATCGTTTTCGCTTGCTTCAGGATCACTGAGAATCTTCGCAACCATCTCATTGTGCTCGCGGCGGAGCATGAAAGCGTTGTCGTGGGTGGCCTGACGGGTCAGTACCCTGAGGGCCTCGGGATCAACTACGAGAAACTCGTGTCCTCCCCAGTTTTCAACCTTGACATAATCCTTGGTCAGGAGATAATACTCGGTCGTATCGGGTCCAAGAGGGAACATGGGCTGATACTTGAATGGTTTGGTAGCCATAATCTTTTCAGAGATATAAGTTAAAGTTTTTTTAATCGAATACACCTTCTATTGATTCCTCTTCAAGTGAGGCTTCGGGAGCTTCCTCGGTAAGGGCGCCGTAATAGTCCTTTTCACACAAATTGACCGATTCAGGGAACGTGAACCGTGCTTTTTCGGAAAAAGGCAGAGACTTGTCGGCATAAACTTTTTTCATGAACAGTCCGTAAATGGGAAGGGCCATGGCTGCACCTTGACCGTTGGCCATGGTGTTGAAGTGGATGAAACGTTCTTCGCCGCCCACCCATGTGCCGGTAACAAGCTCGGGTGTGAATCCCATGAACCAACCGTCGGCATTGAAGTTGGTTGTACCGGTCTTTCCACCCATCTCGGCGGTGAGGCCGTAACGTGAACGCACCCTGTGGGCCGTGCCTTCGTTCACCACATTTAGCAGCATGGAAAGAATACGGTAATAAGCCTTTTCACTGATCACTTCAGTGTGTACCGGCGTGAAGTTATCGTCGATGATATTACCGTTGTTGTCGGCGATGGCGGTAACGAACAGTGGATCGACACGCATTCCGTTATTGGCAAATGCCGAATATGCAGTAACCATTTCCTTTACTGATACGTCGGCCGGACCGAGACAAAGTGACATCACAGCCGGGAGCTCGGCAGTGATACCGAAATTGTGCATCGTCCTTACGAGGGAAGCAGGGGAGAGCTGACTTATCAAACGGGCTGAAATCCAGTTGTTGGAGTTGGTCAGTGCCCAGCGGAGATCGACCATTTCACCCACACGGGCAGAGCCTGAATTACGCGGAGCCCATACGTTGCCGGCCTCGTCGGTTATGACCGGCTGTGCGTTAAGAAATTCATCACACGGGGTATATCCTTCCTCCATGGCGTATGTGTAAAGGAGCGGTTTGCCGGTCGAGCCAATCTGCCGACGGCCGCTCGAAACCATGTCATATTGGAAATATGAGAAGTTGGGACCGCCTACATAAGCCTGGACATGTCCGTTCACGGGGTTCATGGCCATAAAACCGGTACGCAGGAAGTGCTTGTGGTAAAGCACCGAGTCAAGAGGAGTCATGACTGTATCGATACTACCCGAGTAGGAGAATACCTTCATCTCGCGCGGGGTATTGAAAGCGCGGTCGATTTCTTCGCGCGACGCGCCGGCCTTCACCATCGTGCGGTAACGGTCAGTGTTCTTCATCGCGTTGCGAATAAGGTGATTAAGCCGGATTTCAGAGAGCTCGGTGCGGTTGGTGGTATAGGGTGCACCCTTTGTATTTTTCTTCTCGCGGAAGAAGGCCTGCTGGAGATAACCGCCAAGATGCTCGGCAACCGCTTCTTCGGCATACTTCTGCATCCGAGAATCGATGGTAGTATAAATCTTCAGGCCGTCATTGTAAATATCATATTTCGAGCCGTCGGGCTTGGGATTTTTCTCGATCCAGCCGTAAAGGCGGTTAGTTTCCCAGGCAATGGAGTCGTCGATGAACTTTTGACGTTCCCATTCACGGTAATTTGACCTGACGGGTTTTTTGGCCTGAAGCATCTGACGGATCTGTTCGCGGAAATAAGGCGCAAGACCGTCTTTGGTATCGACACGATGAAAATTAAGTTTCATAGGGAGAGCACAAAGGCTATCAGCTTCGGCCTTAGTAATCTTACCGGCCTTTTCCATCTGTCGCAGGACGGTATTACGCCTATTCAGGGTGCGCTCAGGTTGACGGACCGGGTTGTAAAACGCCGGATTCTTGACCATACCCACGAGAGTGGCTGACTCCTCGATATTCAGGTCTTTGGGATCTTTGCCGAAATATACATAGGCCGCACTTTTTATTCCGACAGCGTTGTACAGGAAGTCAAACTGATTGAGATACATCTTAAGTATCTCATCCTTTGAATAATATCTTTCGAGCTTTACAGCGATCATCCATTCGATGGGTTTCTGCATGGCACGGGCGGCAAGTCCTGTGGTCCCGGGCGAATAAAGCTGCTTGGCGAGCTGCTGGGTGATTGTCGATCCACCGCCAGCGTTCTTATTGCCAAGAAGAATGGTTTTGAACAGTACGCGTCCGAGACCCCTCAAGTCGATTCCGGAGTGTTCCTCGAATCTTACGTCCTCGGTGGAAATCAAGGCATCGACTACGTAAGGTGAAATTTCGTCGAAATCAGCGTAAACGCGGTTGCCTGTTCCCTTGAAATATCGGCCTATTTCCTCGCCGTCGGCCGAATAGAGTACCGATGCAAACCGGTCAGTAGGGTTCTGCAGTTCCTCCACGGGGGGCATGTAACCGATTATCCCGTTGTAGACAAGAAAAAGAAAGCCGAAAAGAGTCACTATCGACACACCGAAGACCACCCACATTACGGTAATTATCCTTCCCCATATCTTGCGCGGGGGCTTGGATGGTCCGGCGGGTTGATTCGGCGTATTATTGTTATGATTGGTATCTGACATGATTGACGTTATAATCTCTTATTAAGATACAAAATTACAACTATTTTCCATTTTATCAAACAGCAGTCCATTTAAAGGTTCTTAAATTCCGCGAATAATACTTCCATAAAAATATTAATGTGTGCGATTTGTCAAATGAAAGGAAAATATTTGTAAATTTGCGGCACAATAACAAATTCTTACCATTATCATTCTTTGAAGACCATGGATGTAACATCTCGCTTTTTAGAATATGTCAAGTTTGACACTCAGAGTGACGAACTTACCAATCTTACCCCGTCAACCCCGGGCCAGATGAAGTTTGCGCAGTATCTTGAAAAGAAACTTCAGGAAATGGGCCTTGATGACATCACCCTTGATGAGAACGGGTATCTGATGGCTACACTGCCCTCAAACGTGGATTACGAGGTCCCGACGGTGGGATTCATAGCTCACCTCGACACATCGCCTGACATGAGCGGCCGCAATGTAAATCCCCGTATCGTGAAGGATTACGACGGTAAAGACATTATCCTCAACAGCAAGGAGAATATTGTGCTTTCACCTGCCGACTTCCCGGAACTTCTCGATTACAAGGGCGAGGATCTGATCGTGACTGACGGCAACACGCTTCTTGGTGCCGATGACAAGGCCGGAGTGGCCGAGATCATCACTGCCGTCGATTATCTTCAGCATCATCCTGAAATCAAGCATGGCCGCATACGCATTGCCTTTAACCCCGACGAGGAGATAGGGCAGGGTGCACATAAATTTGATGTCAAACTCTTTGATGCCGACTGGGCCTACACGATGGATGGCGGAGAAGTAGGCGAACTCGAATACGAGAACTTCAACGCAGCTGTGGCCAAGGTAACTTTCAAAGGACGCAATGTTCACCCCGGATATGCCAAGCACAAGATGCTCAACTCAATGCGTGTCGCCAACCAGTTCATTATCATGCTTCCCCGCTGGGAGACCCCAGAGCACACCGAAGGTTATGAAGGATTCTATCATCTCATATCGGTAGAAGGTGATGTAGAGAAGACAGTGCTGACCTACATAATCCGTGATCATGACCGGGACCGCTTCGAGCGTCGCAAAAAGGAACTCGAACATCTTACCCGCAAGATCAACAACGAGTTCCCCGGTTGTGCCACCATCGAGATCAAAGACCAGTACTATAACATGCGTGAGAAGATTGAGCCTGTGATGTATGTGGTCGACATAGCTATCAAGGCGATCGAAAATGCAGGCGTTACTCCTAAGGTTCAGCCCATCAGAGGTGGAACTGACGGTGCCCAGCTCTCTTTCAAGGGTCTGCCTTGTCCCAATATTTTTGCAGGCGGACTCAATTTCCACGGCCGCTATGAGTTTGTTCCCATTCCTTCGATGGAGAAGGCGGTTAAGGTGATAGTGGAAATAGCCCGACTGGTAGCCGAGCGTGGATAAAACACTTGTGATCATCACCGGTCCTACTGCCAGCGGAAAGACCGGACTTGCGATTGATATTGCCCGCGAGATTGGCTGTGACATAGTCTCAGCCGACTCGCGGCAAATATATAAAGGTATTCCGATAGGTACTGCCGCGCCGACGGCTGAAGAGTTGAAGGCCGTGAAGCATCATTTCATCGCCACCCTTTCTCTTGATGCATATTACAGTGCCGCTCAATATGAGGCCGATGTCATGAAACTTCTCCCCGAGTTGTGGAAGGAAAATGACATAGCGGTGATGTGTGGCGGTTCAATGATGTATATCGATGCTATAACTCAGGGTATAGACGAGTTACCGACTATTTCGCCCGTGACGCGCGAGAAAGTGAAGGATATGTACCGGGAAGGGGGCAATAGCTTATTGGTTGAAATGCTCCGGCAGATTGACCCGGTATATCTTGAGCGGGCCGATCTCAACAATAGTCGCCGCTTGATTCACGCAATAGAAATAAGTCTCGAAGCGGGAGTCCCTTGTTCAAGCCTGTTGACCGGTCAGGCCAGGAAGCGCGATTTCAGGATTATAAAGATTGCCATAGACCACGGTCGGGAGCAACTTTTCGAGCGCATAAACCGTCGCACTGATGCCATGATCGAGGCCGGACTGGAAGAGGAAGCCAGGAGCGTGTATCACCTGCGAACTCTAAATTCGTTGAATACTGTGGGATTCAAGGAACTGTTTGCGATGATGGACGGAACTCTCGACCGGGAGACAGCTATCGCGAGAATCGCTAAGAATACGCGAGTCTATGCCAAAAAGCAGCTGCTATGGCTGAGGAAAGATCCGTCGGTTGTACGTCTTGAGCCCGGGCCCGATCTTAAAGAAAGGGCTCTTGAGGAGATTAACCGACAAGTTCGGAATAAAGACGGTCAAAAGTAGCGTCAAGTTCGGCGCATTTTCCCGGGTGCGGACGGGATGTCTGCACTGAAGCACTCCTTACAGCCGTGAGCCACCTGAACCGCTCGTGGGTTTCAAGTAAACCTATGGGTGAAGAATTTCCGGCTGCGATTTCAGAGAACGATTTAAGTTGCGAGAGCAATGTTTCGCGGTCGATTTCATGGGAGAAGCAATTCGCCCGATCCATTTTTTCGTCAATTCTCACCTTGATCCACCGCTTGCGCTTGCACATCATTATGAGTCCGACGTTGATGAACTCTTCACGTTCAACACGCGGAACGAACCGAATCACGGCATATTCATATAAGTGTTTTTCGGGTTTCGATTGCATGATCAGTGAATATTTCAGAGTTGCTTAAACGGGTTTTCAGAAAAGTGCGGTACACACGGCGCTGTTCATCGACAGGGATTTCAGCCGATGCCTGAAGCAGCCACTCCTCGGGCACGGCTTCGACAATGGCATCGACCGTAGCAGGAGTGATGCGGGTGTGCATCACTGCGTCGGCCTCCCTGAGCCGCGAAGCCTGTGGCAGGAGTGCATGGTCCTTTATATAGGAGAAAGGGCTGAGGGCTGTCTTTTCCCAGCCGTTCCACGAGTGATGGAAATATAGTGAGGCTCCGTTGTCAATAAGCCACAGCTCATTGTTCCATAGAAGCATGTTGGTGTTGCGCACTGTCCTGTCAACATTGGTCAGGAAACTGTCAAGCCATACTATCCGGGAGGCCGTTTCTGAATCGGTCTTGTTGACCGACACATCCCAAGTCAATGCCCCTGACAGGTAGTGCAAGCCAAGATTTAGGCCCCGGCTGGCCTGAAGCAATTCCTGAATTTCCTCATCCCCCTCGGTGCGACCGAAGTCTTCGTCGACATCGAGAAAAACCAGCTCCGGCACTTTCATGCCGGCGGCCCTGATAATCTCGCCTCCGATAAATTCTGAGATTAGCGACTTGGCTCCGTGACCGCCGCCACGGAACTTAAGCACGTATTTAAAGCCGTCGTCGGCCTCGGCGAGGGCCGGAAGTGAACCGCCTTCCCGCAGGGGAGTGATGTAGCGTTCCACTTCCTGATGTCGTAATTCAATCTTTTTCATGCCGGCAAATTTACATAAATATCGGCATCTCCATCGTGAAAATGCCGATATTATAACGTTGAGACCGTGATTATAGTTTGTAGACCTCCGATCCTGCGAGAAGGAAGCAGCCGGTACCGTAATCGTCAAAGTCAGGTTTGGAATCGTAAGCCACCGGCTGACCGTCCTTAGGTTCCTTGCCGGTGCCCTGCACGTAACCGAGATAACCGTTGGGGTGCACGGCATCGTTTACCATAGCGTTCCACGATTTGGTGATCACGGGCATGTATTTTTCACGGTCGAGAATACCGTTGTTGACACCCCACGCCATTCCGTAAACGAATAGTGCGGTACCGGTCAGTTCTTTACCTCCGAAATTGGACTCGTCGTGAAGGCTTACATTCCAGAAACCGTCCTCACGCTGACATTTCACCAGAGCCTCACACATAGCCTTGAGGTCGTTGATATAATCCTTGCGGTGGGGATCATCGGCAGGAAGTTCTTCAAGAACCTTAACAAGAGCCGCTACCACCCATCCGTTGCCGCGCGACCAGTAGCAATTCTTTCCGTTTGGTTCCTTGTAGGGAGGAACGAAATCGGCATCACGCCACCATAATCCGTCCTTGGGATTATAAAGGCCTCCGGCAAGGGTGTTGCGCGACCATTCATACATATCCCAGGCCTTGTCATAATAGCGCTGATCACCGGTCTCCTTGCCGAGTTTTGCAAGAACCGGCATACCCATCTGAATGGCATCGATCCAAGTCCAGTCATCGACCTGAGGAGTATTTATTAGCATGTTGGCGTTGGCCTTGGTCTTGGTCAACATTTTGGGCTCGGGAGTGAGTCGATAGAGGTCAATATAGGTCTGGCCGCACGCATAGTTGTCGGCATTACGGGTTGTGGTATCGTCGCGACGCATACCCCAGTTGAATTTCTCACCCCAGTCGTAGGCATAGTCATAATAGCGGTTGTCGGGGTAAATGGAGTGGAGTGCCATGAGCCCCTCGAAATATACGGCGCGCGTCCAGATGTTGCCTTCATAGACTTTCTTGCGCGAGTAATAGGGGATTCCCAATCCGGGATCGGGGTGATTCTTAAGGTAGAGGTCGTTGACTTTCACAAGTGTGTTCAGGATTTCCTTGCGCGGCTGGAGTTCTTCACCAAAAGCGAAGGTTCCCGAAGCCGCCATGAGGAAGGCTGAAGCAAGAATGGCTAATTTTTTCATTGTATGGGATTTAATGTTGTAGATACTTTGACAGGAATAAGCGATACTGTTGAATTGAGTCCGCAAGGCACAGTAGGCCAGTCGCCGAAACTGAATGTGCGGGCATTGGTGACGCTGGCGATGTTGGCATCCTTGAACCTGCGCCATTCCACGCCGTCACGTTCAAATTGTGCTATACGGTTGGCTTGCAGTGAAGTCACGTCAAGGATGATTTCATTCTCACCGGGTTTGAGCCATTTCCCGATATTGAGCGTGAAGGGCACGGCCCAAATTGTACCGGCATAGTTACCGTTGATCGTCACTCGGGCCGACTCCCTTACGTCGCCGGCATCGAGAATCCAGTCATCGGCCACGGCAGGGTCATCGAGGTTGAACTTTGCGCGATATCGTCCGGTACCGAAATTTTCGCGTGCCTCGGGTATGGGAAGTTTTGTCCAGTCCATTACAGAATCAATGGCAAAAGTGCCGTCTATCGCAGGCTGGCTTTCAATGAACGAAAGTGTCCAGCCACGGTCGAGATTGATTCTTTCGCCTGAATCGGTTATATATTTCCATCGTGGAGCATCAACTTCTCCGGCAAAGGTTTTCACGAGGAGCGTCTGACCGGGGAGGAGCTGAAGATTAACTGTGAGCGATGAGTCGGTTGCAGCCACGGTTTCGGCCAATCCGCTATTGCCTGACAACGGGTCAAATATCATGGCCGCACGTGAAGGTGTGGAAAATGTCACCGCTCCGTTGATGGTGTCGTTGCCGAGCATCGCTATGAAATAGTTGTGTCCACCGGTTTCGTTGGTGCGCCGCAGCAGGTGTACACCTTTTCTTAGCCTTAATTCTTCAGGAGTTTGGGCTGCAAGAGCAACGCCTTCATCAATTGAAGAGGCAAAAATAATGGAACCTTTCTCGTAGTCGGTTTTACTGTTGGGAGTGAAGGAAGGCATCGAGGAAATAATGTTGTTCAGTGCTTTCCTCTGTTCATCAAGATTGCCTAAGCCGGGAACATCTCCGGGTAAATGTCCGGTGAATATGACCGTCCCTCCGTCTCGGGCTAATTCGAGTAATCTTTCAAGGGTTGCAACCGGCATGAAGTTGACCGGCGGGACAATTACGGCCTTATAATCATTATTCCCGCGGCTCAGCAATGAACCGCGTGGTGTTACTGACAGGGAATCGAGCAAGGCATCAGAAACGTAGTCAACATCATATCCCGCAGCGATTACGTCATTGATGTAGCTCTTGATGTCGGGCATACGTTGTTGCATCTTGTGAATGTCAAACATCAGATAGGGCTTGCCTCCCTGACGTTGCCACACGTCATCGATTGGGAAATAAATCAGGAAGTCATTGTCGGGATTCCCTGCTGTAAGAAAAGCCTGGCAACGGGTGATGTATTCCATAAGGTTCCCTGCATCGCCCCATATAGAATTTGTGGGCGACATATTGATTGACGCATAAAAGAGCCAGCCCGGAAATTCGATGCCGGCGGGAGAGTAGGGGGCTCCGTGGAAAAACACGTGGTTGACGCCGGAGGCAAGCATCTGATCTATTTCAGGTTTGCAACGTGACAGCGATGTGTGGAAATGCTCGGTAAGCCATGTCAGTGTCTCGGCCGATACGAGTGGGCGTCCTGCCAGATGAGCAGCCGATGAGGCAAATTTCAGTACTGCAGGATCGGCATCGCTTGGCCGCGAGTCGCCGTTGCGCACAAGACCGGGAATATCAAAGTCGCTTTGCCCGAAAGATTCACACTCAGGAATATCGACAGCCGCATAAAAGTCAAGGATATTGGCAGGCGAACCGTGTGACTGGTTTCTTACCGTAGATCCGTGGGAGTGAGCCCATCGGAGCCAGATGTTCATGAAATTGTCGCGCAACATTCCGGCAAGCGTTTCCCTGTAATCACGGAGCAGACGTGACCGCAATTCACTCGGTTGCTCGTCGATAAACTCAGGGATATAAAGTTCGAGCCTGTAACCGTGGTCGCGCTCAAACACATCGAGCAGATTCTCAGTCCAGTCACTTCCGTATACTTCGTAGGAATCGTTGAAAAACGACGTCGGAAGAGCCTTTCCGTGACCGGCGAAAGCATGATCGAATTTGTCAAGGTACTTCTTTACTGCGATACTGTCGTAATGATTAAGCACGTAACCTTCGCCACCGGGAGCCGCACGCTTCACTTTCTGAAAGGTGCGCCCTACAAACATTGCATATACTCTCCAGCCGTCGGATGGAGCTTTCCAGTCAAGGATTCCTGACTTATTTACTTTTCCTGTAATGTCAAGACGCCGGTCGCCATTTACGGTGACAACCTTCTGGAGTGTTGCAACGGCTGCCTGTCGGGAATCAGAAGGAACTATCGGGGTGTCGATGCGCTGACCTTTATTCAGATCCCACTGTTCAGTGACCAGCTTACGGGCACTGTAATCAGTCGTGATTTCAGGACCTCCGAAAGGCCAACCGGTTCCGTTGTTCATGTCAACCTGAAGCCCGAGACGTGCCGCCTCGGCTCCGGTATGTTCAAGCATCTCCATCCATCTTGGCGACAGATAATCAATGTCATTGGCTTCATTGCCCTTGACGCCATATATAGGAGTGATTTCTACGCCTCCCAGTCCGGTGCGCGCAAATTCCTCAAGATTATAAGTCAGCCCTTCATGATCGACGGCACTGCCAAGCCACCACCAGCGCACATAGGGGCGGTTTTCAGTGACCGGTTCATACCATCCTGTACCCGATGAAAAATCTTCGGCGGACAGGATGCCACTCAAGGCCAATAAGCAACCTGCTGTAAAGAATTTCAGTTTCATTTCTGGAGTGTTAGGCCCATGAGACCGATTATAACGTCGTTGGACAAAGTGGTCAAAGTCATTGATTCCAGTTCCTTATCAGGGTTCAGGATCACTTCCACGAGTGTTCCTGCACCTCCCTGTATAGTGCGTCCATATACCTCGTCGGCAGGAATCCCGATTTCATCACCTAAATTCCTGGAAACGGCACCTGAACGGAGGTGTAGACGATAGGGCGCCTCCTCCCCGGCGGGAAGAGCGAAGGCATAGCTGTCATTGTAGAAGTCCTGTTCAATGGGAGCCCAGTTGTCGGGGTTAATCAGGGGAGTACGTTCAATTGTCCCGTCAGTGTATCTGATCTCGATGACCCCGTTGTCGATATTGGCCTGCATGTGGTTGGTAGTGCCTGCCATAGCGAGATATGCCCGTGAAGCCTGCCCGTTGAGCGGGATTGTCACACTATTAGGAAAGTTGTCCCACAAGGAAGTGAAAACTACATTGTTACCATCTGACGGGATGACAAAGGGAATCCCTATCGCAGTGACGAGTGTGTCGCCGTTCTGACGGAGAGTCTCGCGAAGTCCGCTGTCGTCAATCTCGGCTATCATCAGCGGGTGACACCATTCTCCCATTCCCTGCTTCGGCAACTGGAGCGTCGTGACGGCAGGACGTGGTGAGAGATATTCGTGTTTGAAAATATTTGATACGGAATCATTATAGAAATCCGTAATGCCGATTGTGATGCAGTCGTCAGTGACAATGTTTGCAAATGTCGCTTCGGGTTTTGTCTTTACAGCAGATTTATGTTCCGGTACCCACCATTTCAATTTGCCCGAGGCTGCCTGACGGAATGTGATGTTGCCCTCGGTGCGGGTTATTCCTGTGAAATGAGTTGACATTACACCCGTATGGTCGATAGTGACAGTAATTTCCCTTGCATCGCCAAGAGGAATGATAATCCGGGGAGATCCTACCGACATCGTGTCGGGCTTCCAGGCAATATCGTTATGTCCGTTGACCGTAACGCCACTGAGATTGGATGCGTTAACCGTCAGGTAGAGATTAACGCCGGTCGGATAGCGGTTGGTAAACGAATATGAATCCTTTAATCCTTTCCTTTCAAAAGAGTAGCTGAGCATGGGAAGAGATACAGAAGCACTATCCCACGAGGAAGGGAAACCCGGTATAATGTCGACTTTCTTTTCCTTTGATAAAAGGTCGGGACGGATTCCGTAGAGCCCTTCGGTCAGGGCGCGGCTCCACACTCCCACCGGATCAGCGAAGTCACGGTAACACTCTCCTCTTGCTGCATCGCGCTGGCTGATCTGTCCGAAATTAAGAGGAGATGCGCCTGAATACATGTTGTCGATCACTACTCCTTTCATCAGATTGAAAGCCTCGTCGTTGCGTCCGGCTTGCCAGTAGGCGAGGGCGGTGTGCATGATTTCAGCAATGGCAACATTGTTGATGCTCCAGGAGTAGGGTTTCCAGTCGGTGGTCGATGGAACGTACAGACCGGAGGGAGCCCCTGCCACGTCGACGGGAATCCTCGGGATTTCATTGTCGACATAAACAGTGGCTGCATAATTTCTGAGATTATCGGCGATTTCCGAGTCGATCGCATGATATATCGTCCAAAGTCCGGCCGATGGATGCATGCGTTTCAATCCCATTGCGTCCCGATACTCGGCCCAGTGACCTCTGTCGTTCATCCAAAGCACACTGTCAATGGCTGCTCCGATTGCTTCAGCCTCAGCCCTGTAAAGCCCGGGATCTTCGCCGATAGCCTCGGCGACCTGAGCTGCAAGTGTGTTGGCAAACTTGTTGTAGGCCGACGAGTGAGTAACCGCGCCTGCATTATAATAAAGGGCATCGCTGGCCCAGATGCAGCAATAGGCATCATAGAGATGATCACCGTCGGGGTCAAAATTCCGTTTCTCCCAGTCGAGATGTCGCTTTATGACGGGGAAAAGACGCCGCATTGCGGCAGTGTCGCCGGTGTGACGGAAATGACGTAATAGGGCATCGACATACACCATGTTCATGTCGTAATGTGACATTTCGTCTTTTTTCCCCGGTCGGCGGCAGATATAGCCGTTGCTATAGAATTGTGTACCCCATTTCTTCTCGGCTCTGGCAAGATTCAGAGTTGAGTCCTGGGAGGGATGAGGTATTACGGGAGGAATGTCAGTGATCTGGTTGGAGGCATAGGTGTCAAAGTGGGTAGTTGCGCGGTCATACCAGCCTAAGGCATCACCCACATAGGCTCCTCGCCAACCAAGGTGAGGAGTCCGCCAGCCTATCGAGCCGTGAAGCCAAGCCTCGCCGCTCCATAATCCGTCGGCTGCCAGACCGAGTGCACCTCCGATAGGATTGATCCATTCATCGGGCGTATTGATTGTGATTGAAGAAGCCAGGGATTCTCTCTCTCTTTCGGCTTTATCGAAAAGAGTCGACAGGTCGTTTCCCGTTACCGCTTTGATTCCTGACGGGAAATATGCTACAATTACCGATTTTCCCGGTTTGATCGCTATGACTCCTTCATAGGCAGGGAGATCGGTTATTTTATAAGACCGGGCCGGGATGACAAGATGGATTTCCTTGCGTTCCTTGGCACCGTACTCAACGGTAACTATATTATTCTTAACGTTATATATATTACCTGCGCAGTACTGTGGTTTGAGATCGAAGCAGTCAGGGGCATCGACTCCGAGATCTCCTTCCCTTGAAAACTTCTTGTCGGCAACACCGCCGAAAGTTACGGGGATTGACACGGTGGTACGGGTATCGTTGGTAAGTTTCCACATCGCGCAGTCACTGCTGCGGAGCACCTGAACTTCTAAAGTGACTCCTCCCTGCTCGTAAGTCATCTTTCCGGGTGTGTAAATTGCAGTGCAGCTTCCGGTCGGGAGGGTGAACTTCAGGTTGCCACCCATGCGAGGCATGTAGATTCCAAATTCGGGCATGTCGCTGCAATCCACCCTGAAGCCGGAATGAGCGCCATAGAGTCCGCGATTGAATTTCACAGTCCCGTCAACCGATACTACGGAATTTCCTGAGGGAGTATAATGCAACACCGGGGAAACTCGCGACTCGGCGCCGCAACCCATTACGATTGCCGCGCCGAGGAGTAATGAAATAATTCGTTTCATATATAATCAGAAGATTATCATGAGAATAGTAATAAGAAAAAGCTAATCGGACATCATGGAAGAGGTTTGATACCTTCCCACTTCACATCCCATGTACCATCCTTGGGGAAACCGGGATTCTCTACTTCACAACCATCCCAGCCTGCTGTCATGAGAGCGACGGCGGTGAGAAGTCCACCGTTGCCGGGCAGATAGCAGCGAAGTCGCTTGTCCTGATAATTGTGTCCGTTGGGCAGATAGGTGTTGGTGCGCTTATCCATCAGCAAGGCGTCGATAGCTTTGTCGGGATGCCCTAACCTTACGGCGTTCATGGCAGTGGTAGGATAATCCCATCCCCAGGTCTTGCCCCAGTTCCAGTTATCGTAGATCCAATCAAATGTATTCTCCATCAGGTCGGTCCTCACGAGCGGCGACTTGGGAAGCACTCCGAGGGCGGCAAGTACGGCCATGTGGTCAGATGTGAACCGGATGTCCTCGTAAGTCTCCGGCGCTGTTTCGGCTGCGAGATAGAGTCCGTCCTTGGAGGCAAGCGGCGAGAGTTTGTCGATTATCTCGTCCCAGTCAAGGTTACGTTTTTCTCCCTTGCGCTCGCGCCACTTTTGGGCAGTGGACAGGGCGAAGTGCCAGTAGGACAGCTCAAAGGGAGGGTTGACGGTTTCGGCAGCGCGCAAAGTTTCCTGAGCCGGAATAGCACCGCGAAGGATGTAGCGTGTCTCCATTCCGTCGTATTCGGCGAATGATGCCATGAATTCTGCCGTCTGCTGAACGAGATCATAATATTGATCAAGAACTTCTTCCGAAGGATTGGCGCGGTATAAGAGCTCGGCGAGATAAATAAGGTGAGGCTGTTGCCAGATGAGGAACGATCCTACTTTCGATGGTGCTTCGGTGCCTGACGGATCGGTCATCTTCATCCAGCGGAGTCCCTGAAATCCCTGGCGGCTTGCTATTTCCTTGGCTACATCCTGTACCTGGCCATACCAGGGAAGGGTGCGGGCGAGGAGATCTTCATGGCCATAAAGAGCAAACTGTGCCTGATGCCACCAAATCATTTCGAGATGGAATTTTCCGAACCAAGAGTTGTAGGTAAGTCCGGTTTCTTGAGGAGGAGTTGACCCTGCACACTGGGTCGCAAGCAGATATTGCGACAGGACGACACGACGCTCCAGTTCTTTGGCGCGAGGATCAGTACAGTTGCTGAAATCCACTACACCTCCGTTTTTCCAGAAAGACTGCCAGTAATCGGCTGCCGCCTTGGCGGTTGCCTCAGCCGTAGGATTGACTTCCTCATCCTGCTCGGGAAGGAAGCGGGCAGTGAAACTCCATTTATCAGCCTCGGGGGTGATGACAAATGAATTGCGGCCCGTCATGACCGGTGCAGCCGCATTGTCCCAGGTGACATTAATATAATAGGTAGTGGAATCCATGGTGTGACGTAACACCGCGCTGCCGGCGTCGGCCTTTACAATCTCGGTCAGATGAAGGTCGTCCTTGGTCCAGTCACAGCCGTCATCAGCATGTGCACCGGTCGGATAGGGAAGACGGAACGACACCGGAAGGCGTTTTTCCGATGAAATTGTAGCGGCCACCATGTCTTTATCGGGATGCACATAAGTAAGAACCTCGACAGGAGTACCGTCGACATTGAAGCGGGAAGTGATCTCACCGTTCCACATGTCAAGGGTCTGGTCTATGTCAGAAATCTGGTCAGGCCGAAGATCAGCGAAACCGATCGCTCCGAGATGGAGACGGTGGGGATTGACACGGAACCAATTGGCCGCATCGTGCTGACGACCGAGTTCGTTAAACTGCACAGAATACGGTTCCTGACGGCCACGGCCGAAATCATAATTCTTCAGGGTTTCATCATGAGTCAGGTTCTCCGGATTAGGGAAACTGTGCCAGCCCCACTGTGACTGCGTTCCAAGGGGAACACCGTTGCGGTACATTTCAGGAAACGTCTGCAACCCGGTGACATCGACGGTAAAGGCAAATTCACCGTTACCCACTGTAAGTGATGACAGTGTGTCAACAGCGGTCACATGAGGATTATTGCGGTCCACGAGAGCTTTGCGGTCAATCGGCGACTCTTTGTGGCATCCGGTAAAAGCTAAAGCGCATCCTAAGGAGGCGAAACAAATCGACAGTTGTTTGATAGTCATGGTTTTAAGGTTGTGTAATGTGGCTGCAATTCAGTCACTTCAAGTCATTGTTACTGCAAATTTAATGAATATTCACCGATTCTCAAAATCATTTTTTGGTCATCACTTAAAATGTCACCTTTGTTGCTCATGAATACACTTGATTCATTCATTCCATGGCGGGAGCTGAAAATTATTTTGTCCCGATAAAAAATATCATTACATTTGTACAAATTTAATCAAATCCAATTCACCATGAAACTGATAAAAACTTTACTTCTATCGCTCACTGTACCTTTTATGATTCAAGCCGCCGAACCGGTCGATACCGTCACGATTTTCATGATCGGCGATTCAACGATGGCCAATAAAAAACTCGATAAGGAAAATCAGGAAAGAGGATGGGGACAGATGCTGCCTATTTATCTTGAGGGTGCTGTCAAGGTTGACAACCATGCTGTCAACGGACGCAGTTCAAAAAGTTTTATCGACGAAGGACGCTGGGATATTGTAAAGGAAAAGATTCGCCCGGGTGACTATGTGATAATTCAATTCGGCCACAATGACGAGAAGAGCAAGGATCCAAAACGCTATACTGTGGCCGGAGGAACGTTTGATGACAATCTGCGTCGTTTCGTCACTGAAGCCCGCGAGAAAGGCGCGACTCCGGTATTAATGAATTCCATCGTGCGCAGGAATTTCCCCGCACCATCGGGCGAAGCCCAGGAGGACACTGATGACAAGCAGGCTGACTGGAATCCCGACAAAAAGACTTATCAGACTGAAGGTGAAATTCTCGTTGACACACACGGGGACTACATCATCGCACCGCGCCGCGTCGCCGAGGAGATGGATGTTGTATTTGTGGATATGAACTCTTTGACCCACGAACTGGTGCAAGGCCTTGGCCGGGACCTGTCCAAGCAGATGTTTATGTGGATTCCTGCCGATACCTACGATTTTTGCCCTAAAGGAAAAGTAGACAATACTCATCTCAACATCCTCGGTGGCATCCTTGTGTCACGGCTTGCCGTCAACGAACTTGCCGCAAAAGTACCGACCCTAAAGCCTTTTATCCGTCCCGAAGTCTACAATCTGAATAAATAAAAGATTTTCTTATACACGAGCCCACTCGAATAGACGTCTATTCGGGTGGGCTCGTGTAAATACTTAAAAATTAACCGGCCGCAACACAAAAGGTAGCGGCCGGTTGATAAAATGTTAAATGTCAAAAAGTGATATTATCTCTTATTGTACATTTCTTCGTAATACTTTTCGTAGTCACCTGAAGTGATGTTGTCCATCCAGTCTTGATTGTCAAGATACCATCTAACGGTTTTTTCGATTCCCTCTTCAAATTGAAGCGACGGTTCCCAACCGAGTTCCTTCTGCAGCTTGCGTGAATCGATGGCATAACGCATATCGTGGCCGAGACGGTCAGTGACGTATGTGATGAGCGAATCAGAGTATCCGGCTGGATTTCCAAGGAGTCTGTCGACGGTGCTGATGATCACTTTGATGAGATCAATATTTTTCCATTCGTTGAATCCTCCGATATTGTAGGTTTCAGCAATTTTGCCATTGTGGAAAATTGTGTCGATAGCCCTGGCGTGGTCCTCGACGTAGAGCCAGTCTCGTACATTTTCACCTTTTCCGTAGACGGGAAGCGGTTTGCGTTGACGTATGTTGTTTATGAAAAGAGGTATGAGCTTTTCAGGGAACTGATACGGACCGTAATTATTCGAGCAGTTTGTGACGATAGTAGGCATTCCGTAGGTATCATGGTAAGCTCTTACAAAGTGGTCGGATGAAGCCTTTGATGCCGAATAAGGAGAGTGGGGGTTGTATTTAGTCGTTTCAAGGAAAAACTCCTTTCCGTAGGCGTGATGGTGTTCGGAAGAAGCGGCAGTAGTGAAAGGCGATTCTATACCTTCGGGATCAGTGAGCTCAAGTGCTCCATAAACTTCATCGGTAGAGATGTGATAGAAGCGTTTCCCTTCATATTTCTCGGGAAGCGATTCCCAGTATTCTTTTGCTGCCTGGAGTAGGGCAAGAGTGCCCATAACATTGGTGCGGGCGAATGTGAATGGGTCCTTAATGGAACGGTCTACGTGGCTTTCGGCTGCAAGATGTATCACACCGTCAATTTCATATTCCTTGACAATACGCCGCATTTCATCAAGATCGGCTATGTCGGCTTTTACGAAAGTGTAATTGTTCTTGTCCTCGATATCTTTAAGATTCGCAAGGTTGCCGGCATAAGTCAGTTTGTCGAGATTGACAATCCGGTAGTCGGGATATTTGTTTACGAACAGGCGCACCACATGTGAGCCTATAAATCCGGCTCCGCCGGTAATCAGAATATTACGCTTCATTTTCTTTTAGATTCTTAATGCAGGTTTTGAGTGAATCGGTCCAATAAGGCACATTAAAGCCGAACGTGTCTTTGAATTTGGTCTTGTCGAGGACCGAGTAGGAAGGGCGGACAACTTTTGACGGAAATTCGTCGGAGTGACAGGGCAGGATGTCACAGCGGTCGTTTCCGGCAATCTCGGCAATGGCCTTAGTGAAGTCATACCAGGAGCACACACCTTCGTTGGAATAGTGATATACTCCTTCGTTGCCATCCATTTTTCTTTCTTCGATAATTTTGAATATCGCGTCGGCGAGGTCCTGGGCGTAGGTAGGAGAGCCTGCCTGGTCAAATACTACCTTAAGTTCCGGTTTCGCAGCGGTGAGGTTAAGCATTGTCTTGACAAAATTCTTACCGTGCTCTGAGTAAAGCCATGCTGTGCGGAATATGAGAGCCTTAACACCTGATTTAGCAATCTCCTGCTCGCCATGCAGCTTGGTGACACCGTAGACACCGGTCGGATTAGCAGGTTCTTCCTCCGTGCGCGGAGTGTTTCCCTTGCTTCCGCCAAAGACGTAATCTGTTGACACGTGTATTAGTGTCCCGGCATTATCTTTTATCGCTTCAGCGAGATTTCTAACTGCAGTAGCATTGAGTAGCTCGGCAAATTCCACATCTTCTTCGGCTTTCTCAACATTGGTATAAGCTGCGCAATTCACGATTACATTCACGTCATTGTCCTTTACAGCACGCTTTACGGCTTCAGGATCAGTGATGTCAAGTTCGGCCACATCAGTGAAGATGTAACGGTCATTGGAGTTAGCGGATGCAATGCGCATGGCATTGCCAAGTTGCCCGTTGGCTCCTGTCACAAGTATGTTCATTTTGCGTAAAGATCGATATTGTAGTCAAATGGTGAATCAAAATCGGCAAGAATCGCATGATGCAGATCCTTTTCCGAGAGTATGGCCTTGGACGGGTCTATACGCCAATCTATGCCGAGAGAGGAATCAGTAATGGCTATGCCACCGTCGGCCTGTGGAGCGTAATAATTGTCGCATTTATATTGAAAGACGGCAATATCAGATAGCACAGCGAAGCCATGGGCAAATCCCCGCGGAACAAAAAACTGAAGGTGATTTTCCTCAGTGAGCTCCACGGCGACGTGACGACCGAATGTAGGAGAGTTTTTGCGAATGTCAACTGCCACGTCCAAAACGGCACCTCTGACACAGCGCACCAGTTTTGACTGAGTGAAAGGCGGACGTTGGAAATGCAGGCCTCGCATCACTCCATAACTCGAACAGGACTCATTATCCTGAACGAAGTCTACGGGCCTTACTTTCTCGTCAAACTCCCGCTTGGAATAGCTCTCGAAGAAATACCCGCGTGCGTCGGTAAACACCCGCGGCTCAATGATCACTACGCCCTCAATATCAGTTTTGATTACTTCCATTTTTGAAAAACGTTAATTAAAGTTGGGGTGAAAAATTTCAAAAAAATGATGCGGATTTGATCAAAAAAAATTGAGACAAAAGCTGTTAAGATACTTAATAAAATTATTACAAACCAAATGATTCCTCCTTCAAACATATTTTGTTCTTGAAGCCAGCCATAAGCTATAAATCCAATTAATGCTGAGGATTGGAAAAGGTAGATTCCAAACGCTGATTTGCTTAATCGGTTGATCAAACCGGAATGAAAAGTGAAATTCTTAAAAAACATAAATAGCCCAATGGAAGATATTACTAAAAAGGGATCATTATAGAAAGTAGTCTTCCATGCTAAACTGTCGTATCCTTTATACCACAATATCAACCCGCCCATTCCTACCACTAAACTACCGAAAATATATAACGATATAGACCTTAGTTTTGAAATCTGAAAACCGGATTTGGCGATATCGCGACCTAAGCAATACAATGTTATGAATTGTAATAACGTATATCCATTGGAATTAGCTGCATGTTTCCAAATAAAGCCGAAATAGCAGCTAATTATAAGCAATCCTATCGTCATCAAATGTCTCTGCCTTTCAGAAAAGTTGTCATAAGCCAGATTTAACATCGGAGCAAAGACCATCAGGAAAAGATAATCGATAACAAACCAATACTGGGAATGGGATAAGAATAGAGTCTTTAAAATGGCAATCTTCCAGTCGCCCATTACTATATATGGGATAATAGTAAGCAGGACAGTATAGAACAGGATCGAAAGGATTAGGTTTACAAAGCGGGATAAGGTAACGTCTATTTTAAAGAAACCGGATATAAGAATAAAACAGTTTACAGCGCATATTAAAAAGGCATTCATTCCGAAGGCAATCCACATTTGACCGGGAGGAACAATTAAAGAATAAGTAGACCATCCGGAAAATTGTGCCAATCCAAGTCCATGTACAATAAAATGATGGACTACAATCATGAGCATCAGCATCAACCGCAAAAGCTCAAATGAAGAATTCCTAACTTTCACCATACAAGGAAAAATCAATATGTTAATCGAAGTCAGGTAATTTTTCATCGGTTGCTATCTTTAATAGATACTGACCATATTGATTCTTAAGCATCGGCTTTGCGAGTTCACGTAATTTCTCAGCTGAAATCCAGGAATTCTTAAAAGCTATTCCTTCAAGACATGCAATCTTGAGCCCCTGACGCTTCTCAAGTACTTCAACGTAGATTGATGCCTCGGCGAGAGAGTCGTGTGTACCGGTATCAAGCCATGCAAATCCTCGCGGAAGAGTCTGTACCTTCAGCTCTCCGTCTTTGAGGAACTCTTGATTCACTGTCGTTATTTCAAGTTCTCCTCGGGCTGAGGGTTTGATATTCGCTGCTACATCCACAACCTTGTTGGGATAGAAATAAAGTCCTACCACAGCATAATTTGACTTCGGATGTTCAGGCTTTTCCTCAATGGAAAGGCAATTGCCCTCCTTGTCAAACTCGGCCACACCATAACGTTCCGGATCGTCAACCCAATAACCGAATACAGTTGCCTTGCCCTCCTTTTCTGCTGCGTCGACTGAGGTTTTCAATACTTTAGAGAAACCGGCCCCGTGAAATATGTTGTCGCCGAGAACGAGACAAGCCGAATCGTTGCCGATAAACTCCTTGCCGATTATGAATGCCTGTGCAAGACCGTCGGGCGAAGGTTGCTCGGCATAAGTAAACTTCACTCCATAATCGGAGCCATCGCCGAGAAGTCTCCGGAAGCCGGGTAAATCATTAGGAGTTGATATGATGAGAATATCACGAATCCCGGCAAGCATCAGGGTAGAGATCGGATAATATACCATCGGTTTGTCATAGATAGGGAGCATCTGCTTCGACACCCCCTTGGTAATAGGGTAGAGTCGCGTACCCGACCCTCCGGCAAGAACAATTCCTTTCATAATAGTTAGTTATTGGTAAAGTTTACAATATTGATCTGAGATGTGGCGCCATGTATATCGGCGGTTGGCTATTTCGACCATATCTACTCCAGTCAGAACTTGGTCATCTTTGAGATGTGCTAAAATATCGTCAGTCGTTTTGAAATAATAAGCCTTGTTTTCGGTAGTTTCGCGATTATAAACCACATCACATGCTATAATGGGAATACCGAAGAACATGGCTTCAACGAGCGATGGATTGGTACCTCCGGCACTGTGGCCGTGCATGTATATGCCTGCATTGGAGCGCAGGGCATAAAGTATGTCAAGGTCATAGATCGCATCAAGAATCTTGATGTTGGGATATTTAGAATAGGTCTCCTTAAGTTGACGGGAGTATTCGCTGTGATTCCAATTGCCTATAAACACAAGGTCTTTGTCGGTCTTTGAAAATGCTTCAAGTATAACGTGACTGTTGTTCTCAGGTTCGATACGACATACTGTAATAGCATAATTCCCTTTTTTCAGATTATACTTGCCCAACGTATTTTCGACGAATTCCTTCGAGAGATTCCTTTTCACGTGGTCTCCACCGTAGGCAATAAGTTCCGAAGGCTTACCATAGGTCTCGGTGACATAGTCCTGAATACCTTTATTGTCTGAAACGATTACATCAGCAAATCTGACTGCCATCGATTCCGATGAGCGAAGAATCCACTTTGCGATTCTGCCCCACTTGGCACGTTTATGCTCCAGTCCGTCGATGTTAACGATAATACGGCTGCCTGACATCATCCTCAGCACAGGCATGAAAAGACATCCTGAGACACCTAATATAAGAATGACATCAAAGCCATTGATTACTCTGCACATCGATAGAATATCGTAGAATATAGACTGAGCACCATTAGCGTGAAGACCTACATACTTCAGTTTCGCTCCTTTATATTCAGGTCTTTTGTCAGGCATGTCCTTAGAAGAGCAGAAGACGGTGTAGTCAACGTTTTCCGGACAATTATCACCAAGAAGATTCTCTACAAGACTTTCAAAGCCTCCATAGTTTGCCGGGACGCCCTGTGTCCCCACGATAGCAACTTTCATGATAAACTTATTGAATATTGTCGATCATTTGATAATTCGAATTGATCCATGATCCTGTCAAGAAAAAATATCATTATGTTATCAGGTATTGCTTTAGACTCATAGTCCGGTAATACGTCGAAACAATTTATTATCTTTAAGGAACGGAATACGGGAAATAATCACCGGAATATATATACCCAAAAGGACACATAGCAACCACCATACCGCATAACTGCCGGGGAAAATCATCTTACGAGAGAATATCTTTATTAAAATTTGTACAAAAATACCTATTAGGAATATTTGATACGTATAATCCCGGAACGAATGGAACATATTGGACGTAAATGATCGGTCAACTTTAATTGCAAGTCCCCAAAAACCAATTGATGCAAATAGGGCAGTAAGCAGTCCCAGCGAAAACATATAGGATAGAATATAACCAATAGTGCAGACTACAATGACAGTCCAATTGTCAATTTGGGAATCTAAATCATAATGTCCGATAGTCAAACCAATAAAAAAGAAGATGAAAAAATGGATAGCGCGATTAATGGCAAATATTCCGGTTATGGAATCTACAGGTAGAAAATACATTATTACTCCTGCCGCTAAAGTAATGACGACAAGATATAATTTTCTATATATATATATATATATATATGGTATAGTAAAAAATACAAGAAAATTGAAGCGACAAACCACATTTCCTGTAATGCTCCATCGAAAGGTACGATATAATTATTTATAAGTCCTTGAGCAGATAAATCAACCGTGCGATTAACTCCTTCGGGCACGCATAGCTTAACGATGATAGCTATTGTAATGAATACAAAATATGGAATTCCAAGTCTTAACCATTTTTCTTTCAACAAATCAGTATATTTCCATTGCTTTGCTATTCTCGTCTTATGAAAGAGGTACCCCGAGATCATAATAAATAATGGCATGTGAAAAGAATAGGCGAATGAAAAAAGAGCTTGTGCCACATGATGCATAGCCATGTCAATCCCATCAGTCGCCGGCTCTCTTAATCTCGAATGTCCAATTATAACCCAAAGCATGGTCCATGCTTGGAGAATAAGGAGCCAGGTGAGTTTTTTTGATTTTACCATGATCTAAAAACAGTATTATGAAAAGTGAATATCAATTGACGGTTGATGCTTCTGAATAAAAGTAAAATATAAATCAGAGTCAATGAGAACACCACTCAGATATCCTGTTATATTCACTTTATTTATTTTGCGCCAAGCCATTCTGTAAACTCAGAAACAAAGTGCTTTATCTCAGTTCTATTAACGTATTTATCATAATCCTTTTCTTTAAAGAATATTTCTTTACCATGTTTCTTTACTAAATCAGAAAGTGCAACCGCATAATCTCCCGGAGTATTTCCGGCGATCTTTCCAAAAGAAGGAAATTCAGTGAGTGTCAGTCGGAAGTAAGGGATATCTGAAGCAATAATCGGGCGTTTGAAATAAAACGCCATCTCCAATATTCCGCTTTGCGACGTTTTTCTATAAGGTAAAGATACATAGTCAGCAGTTTGATAAAGATACCTTAATTCGTCGTCAGTTATATGCCTTGGGAATATTTTCACATTTCGGTTTTTTTTGACAGCAACCCGGTTAATTGCTCCGTCAAAATCTTTTCCGGCAATCACAAAATTTAATTTATCGGCAATATTGTCGTCTAACTTATTAATTGACTCTAATAAAATATCAACGCCTTTGCTCTCATTTAAATTTCCGAAGAAAAGGACATTAATCAGATCTGAAACCGGAGCTGCCAATACTTCCGCTGCAATATTTGATGTATCATATTCTTTCGGAAAAACATACTTGAAATGAGGTACAAACAGTCTCTTGGATTTGTAACCGTATTCCGAGAGAAAATCATCAGTGCGGGTAGAATGGGAAACGACTGTATTGACCTTATTCTGATATATTTTTTTGAACCTGAGTTTTAATAACCTGTTATTATCGATATTCTGCGCAATAGCCTCATGAATATCAATAATATGGTTTTGGGCCTTGGTTATTAATTTGATAAAGGGTATGTCGATAAAATTACCGTATGTCAGATATATATATATACCGTCAGGATGGCGCTTTATGAATCGTTTAAGACTTAACAAGTTTTTCAGAAGAGCTACCGCCTTAGTGAATTTATTACCCTGATATTGGTTAATGAAGAAAGATTTCTCCCCCTTTTTATTAGGGTAGTTGGACAGGATGGTGACTTCCGACTCAGGGATATCAGAGAGTACATTTTTAAATGCCTCCAAATAATAGTGCATTCCACAATGTACACCGAGATAATCCACAAGATAAATTTGCTTCATTTCCGGTTTATTTAAGTTTTATCTCTTCCGGCGCAGGTATTTCAGAAATATCATCATAACGTTTACAAATACACTTGGCAGGTACACCGGCCCAAACTTCATAGGGAGGAATGTCCTTATTTACAACTGAACCTGCACCAATAACTGCACCATCGCCCACTGTAACACCCTTAGTGAATATTGTATTGGTTCCGATATAGCAATATCGTCCAATTTTGATTTGTCCTCTGAAATATGCAAACTCGCGCATATTCTTGACATCCATGAAATGGGTAATCATATGCACGCCATCAGCTATAACCGAGCCATTTCCAATAAAAACGTCTTCAGGATGAATGGTGTCGACATGGACCTTACCAACACGCACAACTCCTTTCTCAATATTAACTCCAGCCATACGGTAAATATCCGCTCTAGTAAACTTATTGATTGGGAGGATATTGGCTATCTTGAGTAAAAACATATGCCAATAGCGTTTGAGGCTACGTTCACGTTTAGCCCTTGGCTTACCAGCAACAAATTCGTCATTAGTTATTTTTTCCATTTTAGTTATGATTTAGTTTTCGTAATAATTTCCAGGGTAACTGAATAATATATTGGGATGCCAGAAAAACCGGTAATACAAATTTATTGAAGTGTTTGGAATAATATAATTTACGGGATCTCAGAATATTTGCTACACGAGTAGCAGACCAAGATTTGACATTGCCATTATCACTGCCTCCCTCTAAATGAATAATTTCAGGACCGGGGATGATAAGCCGTTTAAGCGAAAGATCATTCATCCTTTTTTGCCAATCAACTTCCTCGCAATACATAAAATAATCAGGATCAAATCCTCCTGTTTTTTCAAATACCTCACGAGGAACAAACAGGTCTGCTCCGGTAACATAATCTACTGAAAGAGGTCGGTTTACTTTTTCAGGTTTGGTCAACCACTTTGGCTTTAAAAATCTTAGATAACGTGCCATTGAACTCTTCAGCTCATTCCATGGAGTTATCATTTTGCCATAAGAGTGGCAAGTTGTTCCGTCCGGCCCCGTCAGAATACATCCCAATGCTCCAATTTTTTCTTCGGAATTCTCAGCAAACCTGAAGAACTCACTGACCGCGTCGTTCTCTAATACTGTATCAGAGTTGAGATAAAATAGATATCTCCCATTGGCATGTTTCGACCCGAGATTGTTGGCTTTACCAAAACCAAGATTTTCAGGGCTTTTTATTGTAATGACCGAAGGAAAAAAATCGTTTAACATTTCTACTGAGCCATCATGTGAATCATTGTCAACAACAATTATTTCATAATTACATCCTTTCGTGACTCCAAGGATAGAACTTATACAATCCTTGAGCAATTCCCGGGTGTTGTAATTCACGATTATTATACTAACGTCAATATCACTCATTGGGTTTCAATTTTTTTTCGTTGTATCCTATTGCCAAGAAAAATCCTGCATATAACAGGGTGATTACTGCACTATTCAGTTCTCCTGTCATATTGCCATAAAGAACGAATGAAGTTATTATTGCGGTAGCAGCAGCTGAAGCTTCTGGAGCATAACTTCGTAGTTTCATGGCGCTCCGAATTAGTCCGATATAGAAAATTAAGTAGACAAGCGTGCCTACTATTCCTCTTTCCAATATAATGCCCATCAAAGCACCTTCAAGGCCGCATAATTCCGGATAAACCGTATAAGCAGCCCCTAAACCTAATCCCCAACCTAAATCATAAAAGAAGTACTGGTAGCCCATTCCGAAGATCGGAGAGGCCTGAACAATATAAAATACGGTCAGATATTGTCCTATTCTCATGCCGGCACTACTTCCCGCAACGGTGGA
Organism: uncultured Staphylococcus sp.; assembly: GCA_964546905.1. GTDB lineage: Bacteria > Bacteroidota > Bacteroidia > Bacteroidales > Muribaculaceae > Duncaniella. The sequence continues at coordinate 118,724 of CAZJKU010000001.1, read as the reverse complement.
GGAAGTGTCAACTGCACTCATAAGAAATTCCAGTTTTTCGGAAACAGCCGGAATTAAAAGTATTATAGCTAAAATAACGACTCCCGCCTTAATAAACAGTTTAATATTATCCTTTACGCCATTTTTTACGGCAAAATAAACCATAACTGAAAGTATACCGGTAGCCAATACACTTCGGCTTCCACTCATTACGAGTCCCCAGAAAGCCAGTATCATGAAGAAGATGCAATAATTTCGGGGATACAATTTCTTCTGCATGGCATAAAGGAATGTCAGCAATAAAATAATGCAAGCTTCTCCGTAGTCAAATGTATATATAAACATTGACGACAATCTGAGGCGATCGTCAATAACAGCATCCGCGAGTTCCTCCGTTGAAAATAAATCTACCCATAGAGAGTGACTGAAAATCAAGTTTTGGATTCCGAAAAAGGTTAAGATTATCAGGCATATGCCTGACAATCTTATATAATCTTTGATTACAAATTTATTATAAATGGCAATCAGACCGTAGCAAATTACAAAATATTTGGCAATCAGTTCTTTGACGACGAAACTGGATATTGCATTAACCGAGCGGAGATGGGGGCTGGTTATGAGACATATTACAGCACCGATTATTATGATCTTAATTAAAAATATAATTCGGGTACGCTTCAGGTTACTTATAATGCTTTTGAAATTCTTTAATTCAGAAATAAAAAAGCACAAACATACAAAATACCTAAACTTTGATATCGCAAAACTACCAAATGAAAAGCAATCTAAACAAAGAACTCCAATTATAAGTATATATATTTTGTACTTAAGTCTTACCACAAATTGTGATAATCCACAAGCAAGCGTAATAAAGGCACTTATTAAACCCATGGAAATTCGATATTGAATCGGTAGAGCTGTACTTTGATTTATTAGCTTTTAATGTGTTACGGAATGAGATTCCATTAATAGCCGTTAAAATTGAGTGATTTTCCTAAGTAGTTTATTGAATTCTTGCGCAGATCGTTTAATATCTTATCTACCTTAATCCAATCAATGTCATCCTCAAGCACAGCCGGATGATCCGAATCAACAGAACGCTTTTCAAGGCCAAGCAGTTTAAGCAGATTCATAAGCCTCGAATCACAACTTCCACCAATGCAATAAAATGGTTTATGATACAGGATAGCGAATACGATCAGGTGGAAAGAAGCGCCAATGACCAACTCTGAATCTCTTATATTTGTCAAAAACTCAAGCGGTCCACCATGTACTCGTTCTGCATTCCTGGGAATAGGGAAGATATTATAGCCCGTGTCTGCCATGAGAGGCAGAGAGTGTAATTCTGCTATTGCAGATGCTATTCGTCCTAAATCATCGTGGTTACCGGGTGTATAATAATATGCTTTACCCTGAGCGGGTTTTACCGGAGTGTAATGGTATTTGCCTAAAAGTTGATCATAATCGCTTTGTGTCAATAGTAATGTCGGGTCCAAAACTATCTCCACGTCGGGAAATCCGGCATCATTCAGTGCTCTTTTGGTTCGTTCTTCCCTGACACTTATCGCATCATATTTTTCGAGATAAGACCTGTAAGATGCAATATCGAGATTTTCAGGGGAAGGTCCCATAGAACAGGCATAAGCAATAAGTCTCGTCTTATCATGATTGGTTATGAAGTCGCCCAAATAGGATGTAGAAAAGTCAATTGCTTTGAAATTCCATATCTGATCACTTCCGGTAATTATTGCATCGTATTTATCGCCTAAACAGTTAAGATCTTTTTCTTGGTTAACTTCTTCCTTAATGCCAAGCGAGCTTTTCAAAAAACGCTCATATATTCTTGAAACCTCAAATTTCTCCTTCTCGCAGGTAGCATTTTTAACCCATCTTTTCAAATCGCTCAGGATCGATCTTAGATTAAAATATTGAAACGGCTTTCGATAGAGCTTCTTTTGGGAGCGGGGACGAAAGTTGATTATCTCTGTTTCTCCAAAATTGCGTTCCAACACCGTCTTAAGAGCGTATGCCTGAAGATTGGAACCATAGTTATATGCAGCGTGAAATGTAATTATTCCTAACTTCATCTTTTGAAGATAATTCGTTTGATATTCGTTTTGACAATTTTATCAAAAACAGCTAAACGGAATGCCGTGAAATTGCCCAAAACAGGTATCATCATTTTGTATAGTTTATTTCTCCAGGAGTATCGGGATGGATGCCTGAGCTGAGCATTCCCTTGAATAGCTTCCTCAATAGGACGCTCATACAGGTTGAGATATGTTTCTGCCTCGTATAGGATATCCTCTCCAGTCTGTGAATTTGGCAGGACTACTGAGATACCGTCAGGATGTGGAGGTATTTCGTCTGTGTTTCCAAATTTGCCCAATCCCCAAAAGTCACCTATTGTTATGTCAGCAACTCTTTCGGGCCTTGCGAACCGACATTTGTAGCAACTGTCGCGATAAGAAAAACCGTAAAAGAAAGGGCTGTAATATTTGTCGTTATAAGGTGACTCATTAAGAGGACGCGACTTGAATAGAGCCTTATCTCCTGAGGATGTTATCTTGCCGGCAATAAATTGAAAGCCGGCAGGCGTGCGGAATGACATCCTGTCAACATCTTTGGGATTAATACCATTTCCTTCAATATAGTCCCTTAGCATTTTCATTGAAGGAACTCCATGACATATAAGTTCCACTAAAAGTAAATTAGACGGTTTTCGTGGAAAAAATCCTCTTATGGATGCAGTCTGGCATGGCGTACCGAAAAACGTTACCGGTTTACCTTGTTTAACGTCGTTGATCAGGGACTTTAATATACTGATAGTTTTACTTTGAACATATTTGGAACCTTGAAGTAACCTGAGATGTTCAACGTCTTCAACACGTATATGTTCAACCCTTGCGCCGGGCAAAGAGGCGCATCCGTAGACCACCCCGCCTTTATCAATGGTTAACTTTGCTAAGGCTTGACCGGCACCTCCTGATGTGGATGTCAGATAGTCCTCCCGATTGGTATTGATTGCTGCATAGGCATTGCGGGGATAGGTGAACTCATAATCTCTCAGTGCGGGACACACCTGTCGGCATCTATTGCAGTCAATGCACTTGTTTTGGTCAATCAAAGGTAAAAGTTGACCGCCTTCCCCGTCAAAGAAATCGATGCAATTTTTCGGGCAAACACCCGCACATGCCTGACAGCCTGTGCATATATCATATTTACACGTTTTTTCCATAACGTGTTATTTTCGAAATAATAAATTTCTTCACTGTTTTCCTCTCGCTATTTGTCATTCCAATAAAGTAGATGCAAGCAGTAGATACGGCTGTGGATATTGCGCTAAAGAATAAAATTGACAAAACATGGCTGTTGATTGAAACGCATGTCTTGAGGCCAAGCATGAGTAATGTAGAGATTGTTATAACCAAAAACACAGGCTTTATAACATCTTTGAAATATTTATGGACGCTATATCCCAGTTGCTTCTGACAAAAATAATATCGAAGGATTCCGCTGAGAAGGTTAAAGAAAATATTCAGATAGAAAATTGACTCCGGAGGAAAATCATATTTCAGGAAGAAATAGGCAGCCGGTAGCACCAGGAGCAATACAATACTCACGCTGACTTGATAGTTACGGATTCTACCTGAAGCAGCTAAAGATGTCATTAAAGGAGTTCCAAAAAGGTTGCCAACCATAAGATCAATCAATATCAACACGACAAAGAGAGATGCGTAAGTCGGAACTTCAGAAAGCCAAACCGAGAGAACAGCATAAGAACACAGGGATAATGGGAGGACAATAAACCATATCAGCATGGACGAGAACTTAATTCCTCGATAAGCAAGCGTCTCCATCTCATCAGTTTCGCCCGAAGCATAGTATTTAGTTATTTGCGGATTCAGAGCCGTCTGGAAATTCGTGTTAAGGGTACTGGCCGCATGAGAAATTTGATCCGATACGCCTTTTGCTGCATTTAATGCCGGTCCGAAGAAGATATTCAGGAGAATTCCCATACCTTGATTTCTTACGAGCCAAGCGATGCTTCCGAAAAGATTCCAACTTGCAAATCCGGCCATTTCCCTAAAATTTGATTTTACATATTTTGGGCGTAAGGTACATTCAGGGAATTTTTTCAAGCAAATAATAACGTATGTTCCGGTGACAATGAATTGCACAGCTAAAATAAGCCATCCATAAGCTGCTAATTTATCAAATGGAAACATTATAAGCATGAATGCTATACCTAATTTCAGCAATGACTCCAGAATGCTTACATAGGCGTAAATGTTCATATTTTCATGCGCAATAATCGCAGCGTTAAAAGGTGCCCCTATAATACTTACGCAGAATGAAAGGATAGCAGTCTGATATACTATATTTGCACCGTAGATTGAATTGTGAGGTATTGTAAGTTTAGTATTTACAAACCATAATCCTATCGTTTCTGCTGCCAAAAGAATTACCAATGCAATCAGAATATGTATCAACAGGGCAGTGGAAAATACTGTTTTAATCCGACCATTAACGCCCGTGTTATCTAATCCTAACTCAAAGTTAAGGAAACGCTGAGTAGAAGTCAACATGCAGCTCTGCAAAAAGCCAAACATTGTCACCACACCACCGACAACGATATAAACGCCGTAGTTATCAATTCCAAGTTGCTCAAGGACAATACGTGAAGTATAGAGTGATACCAACATAATCAGTATCATTCTAAAATACAGGAATCCCGTATTTTTAGCAATCCTCTTGCTATTCTCTGATCTTGATTGAGTCATAAACTATTTCCCGCGGGATAGTGAATCTAACACACTTCTTACCTTGTGACCCCATGTGTCCCAATTCAGTGTCGATTCATATAATTTTCTCGATGATGCGCTTAACAAGGATAAGTGATCATTTTCCAAAACCTCCTTGATTTTTTTACCGAAATCTTCTCCGGTGCTTCCGAGAGGTAGCCTGTAACCGTTGACGGAGTTTACTACATAGTTCCCTACACCTCCGGTATCGTGAGTAAATACCGGAAGACCGTAGGCAGCAGCTTCAGCAAAAGCTATTGCTGAACATTCGGCTTTAGTAGGTAAGAGTTCTATCTGACATTTCGAGATTATGTCAGTGAGGCGAATATAGTCTTCTTTGATATTCTTATTTAGGAACCCGTGATCAGTCACGTATGGATCGTTTGAATAGTGTTCAGGCAGATTTCTGATTCCAACGATATTGAGATGGGCAGGAACTCCGTGAGAGTTAAGCCAATGCACTGTTTCAATAGCAATATCTCCGCCTTTCCGCTCCCAATTTACACCTAAAAACAGGATTTCCAGCATATCCCCCTTGCAGTATTTCTTAGGTGTCGAAAAAGTTACATCTCTGTCATCAATATTAGCACCAAATTCAACGATATGAATCTTATCAGGTGAGATGTTAAGGTCGTTCACAGCAGAATCTTTACACCATCTCGAAGATACAACAATATTAGTTGCATTCTCCATGGCAAGTCGTTCCAATTCAGTACCCTGTCGGTTATGAAAATCCCATCGATCATACCAATAATAGTTTACCATCGATGGGTAAGCTGCATCGGTGAAATAAACAATAGGTTTGTAGGTCTTCAGATGAGCCAAAGTAGGAGAGCAGAAGAAAGCGGCAACTATATCGACATCATCGAACTCATGAGGATCTATCGGAGAAAAACCATTTTTGCTTCCCCACATTGTCGATTTAATTTCAAATTGCTTGCCAAATATTCGGGAAACGCCTTTTATGATTAACTCGACGATTCGTCCTGTCTTATTCCTTTTTATCGGAATCCATTTTAATTCTCCTATTTGACTAAGGTGTTCAGCCATTTTGAAGTTGGTACCTGATGAAGCCTTTCGGTCAGTAGGAGAAAATTCGCTTAAGAAGCCAATCTTTATTCGTTTATTTGATTTATCGTTCATGCCATAGGAAACATTTCGAGTTAATTCTTGATACTCTTAATCACAGTCAAAGTATATTCAAATAATTCAGTGGAAGAGCCACCCGTACTATGATTTGTAATTTAGAGATGCAATTTACTCCGATTTAAAATTCTTGATTACCTTGCAAGGATTTCCGGCTGCAATGCAATCAGGCGGGATGGATTTTGAAACAACACTGCCTGCTCCGATAATACTCCTCGCTCCGATTGTCACGCCCTTTAATATTATTGCGCGAGCGCCTATAAGGACATTGTCTTCGATTATAATGGGTTTAGAATTTGCTGATTTCATATCCGGAACAGGTTTACCGGTTGAAGGGTCGATAACCAAGCCGGCTCTAACCCGCCAGTCTAACGAATGGGAATCCGTATCCATGAGGACGCAGTCGCCACCGATTCTGACATTGTCTCCGATAATGATTTTCTCATTTACCCGTATGCATGCAGAACTGATACCTGTATTGTTTCCTATCTCCAGATATCCATTCTCTTCAACATATATCTTTCCTCGGATATTTCTGCTGATGGGATTAATGCCGTTGCCACTGGTGAAGACAAAATTATCTCCGATTTTTACAGTTGCTCCTTTAGCGAGAAGAAGAAAAATACTGTCATACACTCGCAAATTCCTGCCGTAATCTATACCTTGAAGATAGAACTTGATTCTATTCCAAAATGTGTAGAACCATCTTAAGGAAAATGGATAAATCCTTGACAAAATATAAAAAATTCTTCTGACTGTCATGATGATCTTGAACAGTAGGTAATTGTCGGAAAAAGGTGAGTGGACGATTTTTTCCTTAATCTCCTATTCGGTAAGGTAGTGTTTATATTCTTCCAATATCAAATTCTGAGCTTTGGAGGATAGCTTAAGAGTAAGAATCCTTTGGATATATGATGCAAGTGTCTGGAGATTACCGGAGGTGACTGAAAGGATAAGTTCGATCAGGGCGAGGGTCCATTCGTTGGTGACGGAGCTTTTGACCGATTGGAATTTGTTGAAAGCGGTCTGAGATTCGTCGGTTTTTCCCATGATCAGATTTGCTGAGTATAGGAGAATCTGAAGCCGCGCATCGAGCTTGCGGTTGCTCAGGCGCACCGCACCCATACGACCGCAGAATACTGAAAGTTTAGCCGTAAGAGCTTGAGGCAACGGTTCATTGCGATGATAGCTTCTGAGAGCTGACAACAAGTGAGGAACAAATGCGTCGATCTGATCATTGGCACGAGTTGAATTTCGGGAAAACTCCAGTACTCTTACATCTGTTGCCTTGATGTTGAAAGCTATTGTAGCCACATTATTATATATACGGAGGATAATGCTGCCGGTTTTGCTTTTAGGTCGGGGTATATACCTGCCTTTCAGTCCCGGGAAGTCACCGTTTACAACTTCTACCAAATCTCCGTCTTCAAGTTCGATATCTCCGAGAGAGAAATAGGGCAGGCAGTTCTGATAGGCGCGAGCAATGATCCTGAATTGCTCCATGCTGTCATCATCTATCACAGCATACCGTTCACTGCTGCTCCGGTCAAGCAGAAATGAAAAGCCGTTTGGCTGATGGCAAAGTTGCTTGACATCGTCAAACATGCCTTTGACAAAAACATAATGAAATGTCAGACTTACGGTGCGGAATCGTATTTGTCCATCGTTTTCTATCCGCTCCACATAGGTTGGACTGAATAGTTCAAGGTTGGCATCGAAAGCACTGTTGAAACGTTCAATCTCTTTCCGGGGCTCGCCGTGAACGGAACTGCCGATAAAGTTCAGCACATACCATTTCATGGTTTCAGAAGATTCGGAGGGGTGCATAGATAGTGGATGCACAATTTCTAAGTTGGTCTGATAATATGCAATCCTTTATCTCTTAAGATATTAGGCTTATGGTATTATCAAACTTCCGAAAAGTCGTTGGATGGCAGCATACTGATATTTTATCCAACATGCCATCAATTCCATGACTCGTATTGTTATGCAAAATTAATAAAAATATTTTAGAAACTGCCAAAAACTTTATCTTTTTTTCAAGCTTACGATTAGTTAAAGATCTCATTATAATGTGGGGAGGTGGGGTGGGAGTGAAACCGGGATGGTTGCGTGTATTGCAGCCATCCCGGTGGTGTGAGTCAGGGGTAGGTGGATGTTACTCCATGAGTTTGCGGTAGCGGCGGCGGGTGGGTTCCTTGCCGTCGTTGTGGGCGCGCTTGTATTCCTCAAAGTCGGAATAGGAGCCTTCGTAAAATACCACATTTCCGTCACCTTCAAATGAGAGGATGTGGGTGCAAATGCGGTCGAGGAACCAGCGGTCGTGGCTTACTACTACCGCGCAACCGGCGAAGTTTTCAAGGCCTTCTTCAAGGGCTCGGAGGGTGTTCACATCGATGTCGTTGGTGGGCTCGTCGAGAAGAAGGACGTTACCTTCTTCCTTCAGGGCCATAGCAAGGTGCAGGCGGTTTCGTTCTCCGCCCGAAAGTACTCCGATTTTCTTTTCCTGATCGGCGCCGGTGAAGTTGAAGCGTGAAAGGAAGGCGCGTGCATTGACGTCGCGGCCACCCATGCGGAATGATTCAACTCCTTGTGAGATCACTTCATAGACGGTTTTTTCAGGAAGGAGGTCGTGATGTGTCTGGTCAACGTAGGCTACCTTGACGGTTTCTCCAACGTCGAATGTTCCGGCATCGGGTTTTTCCATGCCCATGATGAGTTTGAATAGGGTTGTCTTGCCGGTTCCGTTGGGCCCGATTACTCCGACGATGCCACCTTGGGGCAGGGTGAATGAGAGGTCGTTGAACAGCTGCTTGTGCTCGAATCCTTTGCTTAGACCATGAACTTCGATGACCTTGGAGCCGAGTCGGGGGCCGTTTGGAATATATATTTCAAGGCGTTCCTCGCGTTCTTTCTGGTCCTCGTTGAGCATCCGGTCATAGGAATTGAGTCGGGCTTTTCCTTTGGCCTGACGGGCTTTGGGTGCCATGCGCACCCATTCGAGCTCTCGTTCAAGTGTCTTGCGGCGCTTGCTTGCCTGCTTTTCTTCCTGAGCCATGCGCTTGGTCTTCTGGTCAAGCCACGATGAATAGTTGCCTTTCCAGGGTATGCCTTCTCCACGGTCGAGTTCGAGAATCCAACCTGCTACGTGGTCGAGGAAGTAGCGGTCGTGGGTGATGGCTATGACTGTGCCGGGATATTGCTGCAGGTGCTGTTCGAGCCAGTCGATTGATTCGGCATCGAGGTGGTTGGTGGGCTCGTCAAGAAGCAATACGTCGGGCTGACTGAGCAAAAGGCGGCACAATGCCACTCGACGGCGTTCTCCTCCCGAGAGGGTGGCGATCTTCTGATTGTCGGGTGGGCACTGCAGAGCATCCATTGCGCGTTCAAGTTTTGAGTCGATATTCCAGGCGTCGGCGGCATCGAGCTTATCCTGAAGCTCGGCCTGGCGGGCAAGGAGAGCATCCATCTTGTCGGGATCTTCAAGCACGTCAGGGTCGGCAAATGACTCATTGACTTTGTCAAATTCAGCCAAAAGGTCCATGATCGGTTGCACGCCTTCGCGGACCACTTCTATCACTGTCTTGTCAGGATCGAGCTTGGGGTCCTGCTCAAGATAGCCAACGGAATAGCCCGGGGAAAATACCACTTCGCCCTGATAGCTTTTGTCAATGCCGGCAATGATTTTGAGCAGCGAAGATTTACCTGAACCGTTGAGACCTATGATGCCTATCTTGGCTCCATAGAAGAAGGACAGGTATATGTTTTTAAGGACTTGTTTCTGAGGAGGGTAGGTTTTGCTGACGCCTACCATCGAGAAGATAATCTTTTTATCGTCGGCCATGGGGTTTATTTTTTTGGAGCGAAACGCACCGGATAGTCAACCGATACGCGTCCGCGAATCATGTTGTTAAGTTTACCTTTGATCAATTGCTTTCTGATAAGGGAAATGTGGTCGATATACATTTTCCCTTCGAGGTGGTCACATTCGTGCTGGACTATGCGGGCCAGAAATCCCGAAATCTCCTCTTCGTGGGGTTGGAAATTTTCGTCGAGCCACGACAGCCTGATATGTTCCACTCTCGGAACCCTCTCCTGGAGTCCGGGTAGAGAGAGGCATCCTTCGTCGCGGCTGACGGTCTCACCGTCAAGTACTTCTATGCGCGGATTTATGAGAGCGTATTTCTTTCCGGCACATTCCGGATGATTTTCTTTCACAGGATCGGCATCTATCACTACTATGCGGTCGTTGCGTCCGATCTGCGGGGCTGCAAGTCCGACACCTTCAGATTCATACATAGTTTCCCACATCGCTTCGATTAACTTCTTCAAGTCGGGATAATCAGGGGTAATGTCGTTGGATATTTTTCTGAGTACGGGATGACCGTACACATATATAGGTAGTTTCATAGCGGGTATTATGAATTAAATTGACGTGATTGCAGGTAATCATTAAGAATTATTGTAGCTGACATGCGGTCGACGGCTCCCTTGTCGCGCCTGTCCATTTTCCTGACGCCTGAATCTATCATGGCCCTGTGGGCGAGGACTGATGTGAACCGCTCGTCGCTGAAAATGACAGGGATGCCGGGAAGAGCCTTTCTTATGCGTCCAACTGCCGGTGTTATATACTTCATCGATTCCGACGGAGATCCATCCATCGTTTTGGGTAAGCCTACGATGATCCGGTCGACAGGCTCACGGGAAGTATATTCTACAAGAAACTTCTCAAGATCTTTGGCAGGGACGGTAGCAAGGGCGGTCGCGACAATCTGAAGCGTGTCAGTAACCGCCACGCCACATCGCTTTCTGCCGTAATCTATTGCAAGAAGTCGTCCCATTGTGATGCAAAGTTACGAAAAAAATGAAGAAATTCCTAATTTGAGCGAACCATTTATTGGCCAGCTTGGTTATAATAGACACAACGTTCAACTATCAAAAACTATTGACAATGACAAAAGAATCGAAAAAGAATACTAATCTTTGGGTAGCGATAGGTGCTATCATTCTCATCATCCTTCTGCTTGTGTGGCTTACATTCGCCGATTTCTTCGGTGACACTGACGTGGCGGCGTTCATAGCTCCCATGCTCTGATAAGGAAACAAGAAAAATACATCGTGCATCAGCCTGATTCAGCGGGTTGATGCGCGATTTGTGCATGTTTTTCGAGAAAAAATGCTTTAAATTATTGCATTGTTCAATTTATGTGACTAAATTTGCTATCATGGAAAAGAATCACTGAATAACTGATCGTATGTCACATTTTTTCTCGATAAATAAATCATTCTCAGCAATATCGGCCGTTTGTGTCGCCATGATGCTCGTCTTTGCTTCATGCGGTAGCTCACGGTCAGGGGCGTCTTCCTCCCGCGGTCGTTCCTATAAGAAAGGCGGCTCGATGGCAAAAGTGGAATATGCGGTGATCGACGGTACGCTCGATTCGTCGTCAAAGGCACTTCTGCTCGAAGCCAAGAGATGGCTCGGTACCCCATATAAATATGGTGGAGAAGACAAGGGTGGAGTGGATTGCTCGGGTTTGGTTCTGAGTGTATACCGTAATGCGCTTAATATCAAATTGCCTCGCTCGTCAAGCAAACAGAAAGAATTCAGTTCGTCAATATCAAGAAAAGACCTTATTCCGGGCGACCTGCTTTTTTTTGCCACAACCCGCGGCAGTAGCGGGGTATCACACGTGGGGCTTTATATAGGCGAGGGGAAGATGGTTCATTCCTCAACATCCCGTGGGGTAATGGTAAGCGGAATTGATGAGGAATATTTCGTGAAGACCTATGCCGGTGCGGGCCGTGTAGATGCTTATTATGCCATGCTCGGAAAAGCCGGAAAAAAGAATAAACCGGGAAAAACAAAAGGGAAAAAGGAACAGAAGCCCCGGGCCACCGAACCTTCTGCCGAGCCATCTTTCAGGTATGAACCGGTAGCTGCAGTCCCTTCCCGGGTGACTCCGGCGCCCTCTCCAGCCCAACCGACTGTGACTTCACCTGATCCGGCACCGGTTCTTGCGCAGGCTTCTGCAATACCCGATGCTGCCGGATCAACCATTTCGGCTGAAGATGCGCGTCGCATGGTTCTTAATTCGCTAATAGAAGAGAAACTTGATTCGATATATTCATCAGCGCAATGAACGATATTGATGAAATTTCGCGGCTTGCCGCCTCAGTAACCGGGAAAATTCCGGAAAGTATCAAGGAGATAAAAGGCAGTGGTTCGACGAGAAAGTATTTCAGACTCGACACTGAACCGTCGCTAATTGCTACGGTTGGCAATGACTTGGCTGAAAATGATGCATTTTTCTATCTGACCGATGAGTTTTGGAAAAAGGGGCTTGCTGTGCCTCAGCTTGTCGCCGTCAGTAATGACCGGCGTGTTTACCTTCAATCTGACGACGGGAACCGTTCACTTTTTGACTGTCTTGACAGGGACGATCTGATATGTAAAGCCCTCGAATCACTTGTCAGGATTCAATATTGCGGAGGTGAAAATCTCGATTATTCGCGATGCTATCCGGTGGCTTCAATGGATGGCCAAGCTATAATGTGGGATCTGAATTATTTCAAATACTGTTTTCTGAAAAATACTCCATTGGAGTTTTCCGAGGCCAAACTTGAAAGGGATTTTGTAAAGCTTGCAGGAGATCTGGCCGTGAAGGATGACGTCAGGACTTTCATGATGCGGGATTTTCAATCGAGAAACGTAATCGTTAACAATGACGATAAGGTGACACTTATTGACTATCAGGGAGGACGGCGTGGTCCGGTTGAATATGACATAGCTTCGTTTGCGTGGCAGGCGAGGGCCGGATTCTCTCCTGAAAAGCGCGACATGATAGCCGATTTTTATTTTGACCTGAAGAAGAAATTCGACGGTGACAGCAGGGAGAAATATCTCGAAAATCTAAAAAAATATCTTTTTCTGCGCCAGTTGCAGACCCTCGGAGCTTATGGGTACAGAGGGCTCGGGCAGCAGAAAGCTCATTTTGTAAAAAGTATTCCTCAGACACTTCTCAATCTTAAGGAAACCGAATGTGTAGCCGCTAACTATCCTTATCTTGCAGGAGTACTGAAAGAGGTAGTGGAGGTTATGATGCCCAAGTTTGAAACCGCCGACAGTCTTACGGTCAAGGTAGGCAGTTTTTCCTATAAGCAGGGAATTCCTGCCGATTTCAGCGGCAACGGCGGCGGTTTCATATTCGATTGCCGCGGGCTACCCAATCCGGGCCGTTATCCCGAATACAAGGCCTTGACAGGACGTGATTTACCCGTAATTGAATATCTGGAGCAATTTAAGGAGATCGACGACTTCATCAAAGCAGCCGAGGTTGCTGTGGATATTTCAGTCAAGACATATAAAGAGCGAGGGTTTAACTCGTTGATGGTCAACTTCGGGTGTACGGGAGGACAGCACCGCAGCGTGTATTGTGCCGAAAGGATTGCCCGCCATATTCACCGGAAATTTGGAGTCAAGGTGATACTTGCACATCGCGAAAGGAATATCCTGGAAATACTATCGCAGGCATGAAAGGACTGATTTTTGCGGCAGGATTGGGAACACGGCTTAAACCGCTGACTGACAATATCCCTAAGGCTCTCGTCACGGTTGCCGGAAAACCCATGTTGCAACGTGTGATCGAAAAATTCGTTGAGAGCGGAATTAACGAAATCGTAGTCAACGTCCATCATCACGCTGACCAAATCGAAGAATTCATCCATAGAAACCGCTCTTTCGGAATCAACATACACCTCAGTCATGAAAAGGAGCATCCGCTCGAAACCGGAGGGGGATTGATGCGGGTGATGGATCGGCTTGACGGTGAGGAACCTGTCATTATTCATAATGCCGATATTCTTACTGACTTTCCCCTCCGGGAGATGATTGCCTTACATGCGTCGTTGGGCGCTGATGTAACATTGCTTGTGGAAAAGCGACCCTCGTCACGTCAGCTTCTTTTTGACCTTGACGGACGGTTGAAAGGGTGGGTCAACAAAACCACAGGCGATGTCAAGCCTAAAGGAATCAATCCTGATCAGTACAGCCAAAAAGCCTTTGGCGGAGTGCATGTTATATCGCCCTCACCGTTTTTTGAAAAGTTAAAGAAGTGGGCGACTGAAGAAGTCTTTTCAATTATTCCGGCTTATTTGGCCCTGGCCGACGATGTTAATATAAGGGCATATACTCCTGACGGAGTGTATGGATGGCACGATATAGGGACAATTGAAAAGCTGCGGGCAGCCGAGGATTTTCTTGCCTCAAAGTAAAGTTTCAATGATTCCGCGCTCTCCACAGCAGGAGTATTAACTGAAAGAATAACAGCTTTATCCTTCTCTTCAAGAAATCGAGGCATGGCATCTCTCAGCTCCGCTTCATTGCCTGCTTCAATGAATTTTATTCCATAGGCATCGGCTATACCTTTGATGGGCAGATTCATGCAATCACTGAAGAATGTCTCACGCTCGGGCAATCCTGAGGTGGCACTGATGAACCTGAATATACCACCGCCTGAATTGTTTAACACAATCATCTTGAGACGTGGCGAAAGGAGGCGGCTTGACAACGCGGCAAGATCATATTGGAAACTCATATCACCTGAAATCAATATGATATTCCTTCCCGACGCGAGCGACGCTCCCAATGCTGTTGAAGTGCAACCGTCAATTCCGCTTACTCCTCTGTTACATTCCACCCGGGCGAAATGTCGGAATCCAAAAAGCTGTGAGTAGCGGATGGGTGTACCGTTGGAAAAATGGATTTCAGAATCGTCGGGCAGGTTATCAAGCAGAATATCAAATGCTTTCATGTCAGTCCACGATTCTGTGGACAGTCGTTCTTTCATGTGAATGAGCCCCGAGGCGTATGCCGCGTGCCAGATTGAAAGAAATTCCGGCGACGAAACCTTGTCGGCGGAGTCAAGAACATCGGCAACCTTTGAGAAGAACGTGGCCGGAGAAGTCTTGACGGCCAGATCAAGATTCATGAAACAGTCGACAAAATGCTCGCGTTCACCCACGTGCCAGTGAGTCACATCATCAAGCGAGCGGAGGAATTCCTTGATTTTTCGCGAAACGAGGGCGCCTCCCATTGTGATCACGAGCAAAGGTTTATACCGGTATTCTTCTCCGGAATGGAGGATTTGGTTAAGGGTCAGATCGATCGCAGGAATGAAAACAGGGGAATACAGGTTAGCGATGGTTTCGGTAAGGACAACCGCTCCTGACAATTTCACAATCCTTTCAAGGGCATCGTTAAGTGTCTTGTCGGGAGACATGAAACCTGCGACGATCAGTACTTTGGGAGTAAATGAAATGGTTTCGGCAGCCTCGTTGATGACTACTTCACTGACTGACGGATGAAGGCCGGTAGTCCTGATAACCGGAGCCGAGCCGGCCTCGTATTCAGTTTCACGATTAAGCGGTGCATCGATGCGGATGTTGATGTGCACGGGACCGCGCGAGGGCGAAAGAGCTATAGCAAGTGAATCATTTATCTCGCGGCAAGCCATGCGGTATACAGGGCGGTAACTTAGGTCAGAAGGTATATCACATTGGCTCTTGACAATATTGGTCAGGCATCCGGGTTGTCTGATAGTCTGCGAGTCGTCCTGGTCAATCCATTCCACCGGGCGGTCAGCTGAAATGACAATGAGAGGCACGTTGCGGTAGTATGCCTCGGCCACGGCGGGAGCATAGTTGAGCAGTGCAGATCCGCTCGTGCAACAGATAGCGACCGGTTTCCCGCTTCTGATAGCTGCTCCCAGGGCAATAAAAGCCGCCGAGCGCTCATCAACTACAATTTCCACTTTCAGCTCTTTGCGACGCGACAACGCGATCAGCAGCGGAACATTCCTGGACCCGGGCGAAGCGATGACAAGGCTTATGCCATGAGCGATGAGAAGGTCGGCCAGAATGTTGCAGGAAAGCTTGTCAGTAGTCAGTATCTTCATATTCAATTACCGAACAGGATTTTAAAGATCGGTCCACGTCGATAAGGCGTTGGTTGTCAGAGCCGCGGAAACGTAGTCCGATATTACGGCGAGACAAGACAAACGGCCCGTCGACCAAAACATCTATATGGTCAAGGACAGGCCGTAATGCTTCATCGGCCACTACATCTTCAAAAGTATAACCGGTGTAGCACCACACGTCGTATCCGCGAAGTTTCAATTCCGAGGCAAGTCGCGAGATTTCATCGGCCTGAAGAAGAGGGTCACCCCCGGTAAAAGTGACATTGAATCCGGCTTCCTCGACGCGGGCTATGATTTCGTCCATGTCCATTTCCTGCCCGGCCGATTTATCCCAAGTGGAAGGATTGTGACAACCCTCGCAATGATGGTTGCAACCGGCAAAGTAGATGGCGGTCCTTAAACCGGGGCCATCTACAGAAGTGCCTTCAACTATGCGGATAACTCGCATGAGTACTTAAGTTTACTCGTGAACCACTCGGTCACGAAGCTCAGCGAGCTTCGCATTGTTCCACCGGTCGGTCGTTCCCACGAGATAGCCCGTGATGCGCTGGAGGCAATCGATGTTGCGACCGTGGCACACCGGACATTCCTTAAGATTTTCCTGAGCATCCTCATATCCGCAATCCATGCAACGGTTACGATTGTGGTTGACGGAGCCATAGCCGATATTATACTTGTCGATCAGGTCGACTATATCGGAGATTGCCTGAGGATTGTGGGTTGCGTCACCGTCGATTTCCACATAAAAAATATGACCTCCACCCGTGAGCTCATGATAGGGTGCCTCGATTATGGCTTTGTGACGGGGCGAACATTTATAGTATACCGGCACATGATTGGAGTTGGTGTAATAATCCTTGTCGGTTACTCCGGGAATGATTCCGAATGAACGGCGGTCGCGCTGAGTGAATTTTCCCGACAGGCCTTCGGCCGGCGTGGCCAGGACCGAGAAGTTGTGGCCGTATTTCTCGCAGAACTCGTTGACGCGAGAACGCATGTGTGACACGATGCGCAGGCCCAACTTCTGCGCTTCGGCATCCTCACCGTGATGTTTTCCGGTTAGGGCGATAAGACACTCGGCAAGTCCTATGAACCCTATTCCGAGAGTGCCTTGATTGATGACCTTCTCAATTGTATCGTCGGGAGAAAGAGTGTCGGCTCCGTTCCAAAGTTTTGACATTAGGAGCGGGAACTGCTTTACTTTTGCGGTGCGCTGGAAGTCGAAGCGGTCACAAAGTTGCCGGGCGGTAATGTCGAGCGTAGTGTCAAGTTTACTGAAGAAGCGGCTTATACGTTCCTCACGGTCAACAATCGACATACATTCGATGGCGAGTCTCACGATGTTGATTGTTGAGAAGCTGAGGTTTCCCCTGCCGATAGAAGTCTTTTCTCCATATCGGTTTTCAAAAACTCTCGTGCGGCAGCCCATAGTTGCGACCTCATATTTGTATCGCTCGGGATCGTCGGCGCGCCATTTCTCGTGATGGTTGAAAGTCGCGTCGAGGTTTACGAAGTTGGGGAAGAAGCGTCTTGCGGTAACCTTGCAGGCAAGTTTATATAAGTCATAGTTAGGATCCTCGGGGAGATAGTTCACGCCGCGCTTCTTCTTCCATATCTGAATGGGGAATATTGCAGTGGCACCGTTGCCTACTCCTTCATAGGTGGAATTAAGGAGCTCGCGTATTATGCAGCGTCCCTCGGCCGAAGTGTCGGTACCGTAGTTAATCGAGCTGAACACTACCTGATTTCCGCCACGCGAGTGGATGGTGTTCATATTGTGGATAAACGCTTCCATAGCCTGGTGAACGCGTGAGGTGGTGCGGTTGACGGCGTGTTGCAGCCACCTGTCTTTACCGGTCAGTCCTTCAAGCGTTTTCTTATTGTAATCGGTGATCTTGGCATCGTAAAGAGCGCTGAGGTCTTCTCCGATGAGTGCTTCGATATTTTTTACCTCCTCAATAAACGAACTGCGCACGAATGGTGCCAGATAGAAGTCAAATGCCGGAATGGCCTGACCTCCGTGCATTTCGTTCTGAGCGGTCTCAAGCGATATACATGCAATAATTGAGGCTGTCTCGATGCGCTTAGCCGGACGGGACTCGCCGTGTCCGGCAACGAAACCGTTTACGAGAATCCTGTCAAGCGGATGCTGCACGCATGTCAGTGACTTGGTGGGATAATAGTCCTTGTCGTGGATATGGATATAGCCGTTGCGCACTGCTTCACGTGCTTCGGGCGATAGCAGATAGTCATCGACGAATGGTTTGGTAGTCTCGCTTGCAAACTTCATCATCATTCCCGCCGGGGAATCCGTGTTCATGTTGGCGTTCTCGCGGGTGATGTCGTTGCTTTTGGCCTCGATGATTTCAAGGAACATATCGCGGGTCTTGGCACGCCGGGCGATGCTGCGCTGGTCACGATATGCTATGTAACGCTTTGCCACTTCCTTGCGCGGACTCTTCATGAGTTCCAGTTCCACGCGATCCTGTATTTCCTCTACCGTCATCTGCTCTTTTCCATAAGTAGAGATACGGTCGGTGATCCGGTGGATGAGCGACTCGTCTTCGCCCATTTCAGTGGTCAACATGGCTTTGCGTATCGCTGCCTTGATTTTTTCTTCGTTGTAGCCAACGACACGGCCGTCGCGCTTCACTACTGTCTGTATCATCGGGAGATTGATATTATGGTTTCTTGGTAAGATTATTTGACGTTGGAACAGTCAGGAACCGGACGACTGTTGACGAGGCAAAGGTAGTAACTAACGATGTAATGTGCAAAGATTTTAATATAAAAATTTCTTAATGAATTTTCGTTTTTGAAAACTTTGAGAATGTGTTAAATGTGTAAAATAGCTGATTATTAATCTAATAAGATTGCGTTTTGGATAACTTTTCGGTTTTGTGGAAACTGAAAATACGCCATTCAGGACAATTCTTCGATTGAATCTATCACACGGTCGGGATGATATTCGGCCGGCAATCCTGTAAGATTTTGGGAGTGAATGTTTTGTCCGGAACCTGCTATCATGACAGTCGTCCAACTGAGGCGACGTGGTTGAAGGAAATCTTTTGCGGGATTGTCGCCGACATAGATATAGGGAGGATTTCCCGCGGCTTTTTCAACCTGAATGAATGCATCCGGAGAAGTCTTGTCAAGATTCGTTTCTTCAGATATAAAAATCAAGTCATCTCTGAAAAACCGGCTCAGGTTAAGTCCGCGGATCTTATTCCTCTGAGTGACGGAACGCCCGTCAGTCAGCAAGGCGAGGGTAATGCCTTGCTCTGAAAGCGACTTCAGTTTTCTTTCGACGTGCGGGTCAAGAGATATATCCGGCACATGATTCCGGTAAAACTCGATTACCTTCTCAACCGGCAGCGACAGTTCCGTCGCCGCCTTATCAAATGCATCGTGAAACGTAGATGAATCGCCGGCGAGGCCGGCGATCTTCATGCAATTAAATCGACGGGCAAGTGCCCGAAAAGCCGATTTTACAAAATCAGCCTCCGGGAACAATGTGTCATCGAGATCAAATACGATTGTCATTCATGTAGTCAGCTATGCTCTCGGCCACAAATATGATTTCCTCGTCGGTCAGGGAAGAGCCGCTTGGCAGACAAAGCCCACGTTCAAACAGTCTCTCGGCTGTACCGTCGGTATATGCCGGAGCGTCGGCAAAGAATGGCATCATGTGCATGGGTCGCCACAGGAGTCGGGTTTCGATTCCGGCTTCGGCCAGATGCAGTCTCAATGAATCGGGTTTGACACCGGTCGAAGGATCTATGAGGATTACCGACAGCCAGAAATTTGAATCAAATTCTTTACCCGGATTTTTCTGCACTGAGATGCCCGGGATACCGTCGAGAAAGCGGCAATATAGATCGTGTATTTCCCTGCGGCGGTCTACACGAGCCTGAAGTGTTTCGATCTGGCCACATCCGACTGCTGCGCTGACATTGGACAGTCGGTAATTGAAACCTATCACTTCGTGATAATAGTAAGGCCGATTTTCCCGCGATTGAGTAGCATAGAATTTCACCCGAGCGGCAGATTCTTGTGACGGGCATACGAGGGCACCGCCGCCTGAAGTGGTTATGATCTTGTTGCCGTTGAAACTCAATGCGCCATAATTACCCAATGTGCCGCATTTCCAGCCGCAGTATTCCGATCCAAGAGCCTCGGCGGCGTCTTCAAGCACAGGGATATCAAATTCTGCTGCAATAGCCAAAATCTCGTTCATCTTAGCGGGCATACCGTAAAGGTGAACCGGGACGATTGCCTTAGGTTTCCGACCGGTAATAGTGATGCGGTCCTCGATTGCTTTTCGGAGCAACTCCGGCGACATGTTCCAGGTATCAGGCTCGGAGTCAACGAAAACCGGGACCGCGCCTTGATAACGCACGGGATTGGCACTGGCCGAGAATGTAAGATCCTGCACGATAACCTCGTCATCTCTCTGCACGCCGAGCATCACAAGGCCGAGATGCAAAGCGGCGGTTCCGGCACTCAGGGCTACCACATTATCAGCACTGAGATAAGATTCAAGCCGGTGTTCAAACTCGTCTACGTGAGGCCCGAGCGGCACTATCCAGCAATCGCGCAACGCTTCATCGATATACTTCTGTTCCGTACCCGAGAGATGGGGAAGGGATAGTTTTATGTTCCGCTTCATGACTCGTAATCTATGCAGGCACGTGAATTGATATTGTTCTTTATGATTGCGACCGCATCAAGATGGGCCTTATCGAGAGAGTATTTGACGAGATCCTCGTGGGTTTCGCAGCGAGCGTGAAGCATCAGGTCATAATTCTCACATGGATTTTCATTTCGGTGCACTTCCATGCTGAGGAGTGATTCGATCTTTTCGGGAAGTTCAAGCAGTGCCTCACTGAAAGCTCCGGCAAGTTTTTTTCTTTCCTCATCACTGCCTGAGAGGCTGAACATAACGATATGGTTGACCATAATAATTATAACTGATTTTGAATTGATTCTTCGTGAATGGAAGAAAAAATACGTTCAATGAATTCTTTAGACATTCCCAGGTTTTTCCCTGATGCGATGCGCGAAAGCAGGACATCCTCATATCTTTCAGTCTGAACAACGGGAATACCGTGCTCACGCTTGTATTTTCCTATTTCCCGCGAGACGGCCATGCGGCGGGCAAGTATTTCAAGAAGTTCGGTGTCAAGCTGGTCGATCTGAAGCCTGTACTGTTCGATTGGCTCGGAGTTACATACTTTACGTGACCTGAAATGCAGGTGGCTGAGAACATCGGCAAAATCCTCGGGAGTAAGTTGCTGGTCCTTGTCGCTCAGGGCTTCATCAGGGCGCACATGGGTTTCCACGATAAGCCCGTCAAATCCCATATCCATTGCTTTTTGAGCCAATGGAGCAATCAGCTGCCGGCTACCTCCGATATGGCTGGGGTCGTTGATAATCGGCAGGTCAGGAAATCGCCGCCTCAGCTCAAGCGGAACGCTCCAGCGCGGATGGTTGCGGTAAACATCATGGCCGAGCGACCGGAAACCGCGGTGAATTGCTCCGATATTCCTTACTCCTGCGTCGCGAAGCCGCTGGATTGCCCCGATCCACAGTTCGAGATCGGCCACGACAGGATTCTTTACAAGCACAGGGGTGTCGGGACACAGCTCACCGATAGCTTCGGCAAGTTCCTGCATGGCAAATGGATCGGCCGAGGTGCGGGCACCTATCCAGAGCATGTCAATCTTGTACCGTGCTGTTGCCTCGACGTGTCGCGGCACAGCGACTTCGGTGGCCACCGGCAGAGACAATGTTTCCCTGACTTTCTGCAGCCAGACGAGGGCGGGTTCACCCATACCTTCAAAGCCGCCCGGCTTGGTGCGGGGTTTCCATACTCCTGCACGGAATACCCTGACGGGTGTCATGCGCTTGAGAAGTTCTGCTGTTTCGAGAACCTGTCGCTCGCTTTCGGCACTACATGGTCCGGCGATTATCAGAGGACGTGATGACAACAGTGGGGAATAGGGCATTGGCGGCGAAACCGTGAATTATTTCTTGTTTTCAGCCCATGCTTTAAGGGGCATTTTTTCAATGCGACGTTCGTGCCGTCCGCCTTCAAAAGGAGTTGAAAGAAAAGCATCAACGATACTTATTGCCGTTACCGTGTCAATAAATCGAGCGGGGAGGACCAATACGTTAGCGTTGTTGTGCTGACGAGCAAGTTTGGCAAGTTCTACATTCCAGCACAAGGCGGCGCGGATACCCTGATGTTTGTTCAACGTCATTCCTATTCCGTTGCCAGAACCACACAGTGCTATGCCGGGATAACACTCGCCTGCTTCCACGGCATCGGCTGCCGGATGAGCATAGTCGGCGTAGTCACAGCTTTCGGTCGAGAAACAGCCGAAATCGCGTGTCTCGATCTCCTGAGAGGCCAGATAGCCTTCTATCACAAGTTTCATTTCATAGCCGGCGTGGTCGCTGCAAAGGGCCACGGACTTTCCTTTTTCAATTATCGACATATCAAATATTGATTAATTCCTGCAAAGTTAAGAAAAAAATGTCACACCGGAATTACCATCATGGGTACATCGGCCGAGAAAAGCAGTTTATGGGCAAGCCCCGGATTAAAGAGTCGGACGAAAATGTTTTTCTTGCGGTTAGGAACTACCACAAGGTTGGGCTTTATCGAGTGATGGAGCCGTTGATATTCCTCGGCGATCCTGTCACCGCTGACTGAATCCACCCTGAAAGAGTAGCCTTCATAATGTCGCCGGCAGTAGGACAGGAGGGAGTCCTCGGCTGAATGATCCGCAGCCCTGTGTTTTTTTGAGGGCAGGTTAAGGAGCGTGACAGTAAAATCGCGCATGGGAAAAAGCCGGTAAAGAGCATCGAGCGCGAGAATGTCTTCCTGATCAAGATCTGAAATCAGAATCACGTTGCTGATTCCCGTGAGATTGGACAGTTGGACTGACTCAGGAACCGTGAACACAGGATAACGGCACGTGTCGAGGACTTCGGCGGTCACGCTACCGACAAGTTCACGTTCCTTTTTACCTGCGCCACGGGTGCCCATGACAATAAGCATGGGATGAACTTCCCGTGCGAGTTCGCCGATGACATCTTCCGGCACCCCTTCCCGCACTTCAGTGCGAAACTTAGCGGCGGGAATGTCACCACGCTTGATTTTTTCACGTAGGGACTTGACAAACCGGTCCATGGCCACCTTGATTTCAGTGTTGATCTCGCTTTCAATCACAGCATCTTCACCTGACGACGCATCGAATGTCAGGGCATCGGTCAGCTGCACATTCGACATCATCATGGTGGGATCGATATAGGTGTGGAGAATAAGGATTGACGCATTGTGGGCCGCTGCGATATGGAAAGCGTAATCGCAGGCCATTACGGCATGAGGAGAAAAATCCACAGGAACCAGCACTACAGGCGAAACCTTATCGCTCGCAACCGACGAGTCGCAGGTGAAAATCTCGATGTTTTCAACGATGCGGAGAGCGAGGGGAAGATCACTTTCATGGATTCTAACCCTGACGCCCGACGATACAACCGGAGCGGTCAGATTTACATTTTGAAGCGACACCTCGATTCCTTCCTTTTCGAGAATGTTCTTGAGGTTGACTGCGCGGTCATAGGTGTGGATTGAAAGGGTGATAAGGCGATCTTCGTTCATCGTGCAAGTTTATGGAATGATGGATGTGGAATTGAAAATCACGATACACATTCCGCTGTTTCCATTATATGACACGCGGACTTGTGCATCGTGATTGATTTCTACCGGATTTTTATCTTAGTCTTTATTCTGATTCTGGAGAATGTCGAGAGCCATGTCGTAGATAGTGGTGTCGTCAAGCACTACGATGCCGCCGTCAGGACCCGGTTCGATATGCACTCCACAGTTCTTTCCAAATTCATAGTTAGTGCCCCCGAAGTAGTTGCGCACTGTCTGAACGGTTGTATTGAGCTTGTCGGCGATGAGGGTTATTGAACCATCGGGCAGACTGTCTTTGATGCGGCGGAGTTCGTTGAAGGTGATAGTCTTAGTCATGATACTAAAATATTTAGGGGGTTGAAAATTTTGAATTGATTTATTTTTATGTGACTAAGTTAGAGTTTTATTTTCAATCGCGCAAATAATTTGAATAAAAAATCATGTTTTTTATAAAAATATTTTTTCGCAGTGGATCATATCCTTTCTACGTCACGCGCGTTGATCCAAGCCCGGTGGGTGTTGTCGACCTGAACATCAAGCCATAACGGAGCGATAGTGTCGGCCGGATTCCTTACCGAATCAAGAATCTCCACTTTCGTGCCCTCGTGGAGCAACATCGCTTCAAGCGACCGGTCGGCAGGAACTCTCGGCGCAGTGCTGAGGATGGTTGACGGAGCAATTATCACCGCCTGCTCGGTGGCAGTAGCTGTCGAAGCGTTGCGCAGGGAAAAGAACAATGCGATGCCACATATTATAACTGATATGCCTGCACCGAAAAATCCCGTTTTACGCATAGGGACCGAAGTGGTGAAAATATACATAGTGACACCTCCTATCGCCACGAGGAAAAAGAAAGCGGCGATCCATGCCCAGAAATCCGATGAAAAATTACCGGCAGTCGAGTCGAGCATGTTTCCTAAGAAAGTGCCTCGCTCACCGGGACGGTCTATGAGGCGTGAATTGATGAACGCGAGATTCTCCCGGGCTTCAGTGAGTGAGGGATCAAGACGCAGGGCACGCTCATACATCAAGATGGCCTTTCCGTTATTACCCATCCGGTAGTAGCAGTTCCCCAGATTGTAAAGCAACTCGGGTGAAGTTCCATCACTCTCGGCAATCTGATTGTAGAGAGCCGCAGCAGCGGGGTAGTCCTCGGCGGTATAAGCCGAGTCGGCCTGCTGAAAGAGTGATTGGGCGAAACTAAGGAACGGGAAGAAAACTATGAGGAATGAAAGAAACTTTTTCATAACGGTTGATCATTTTGACGGTTTGAAATTCTCCATCATGTCGATTGCGTCGACACCTTGACGATACACCTCTTCGGTGCGGGCTCCTGAATCGGGGGTGTAACGGGCCATTTCACAATCATCGAGCACATTGATGAATGAGTGGATTACCTGTTGGGAATAATTCCGCTCGGTCAGGGTCGAGGCTATATTTTCGCGCGAAAGGCGCGACAGCGGGAGCGACATTTTATCGGAAAGATAGCCCCACACAGCACGGAGCATCTCTTCATAGAACAGGTCAGCCTTGCCTTCTTTCATATATTGCTCGGCTTTTTTCAAGCGGCGACGGGCTACTTTTGATGCCTTGGCGTTTTTGCGACCCGCAATATCTTCATTGAGTTTCAACTGCTTGCGATAGATAATAACTATTATTATCAGTGCAAGGGCCGGGATGATGTAGATGAGCCAGTAGGTGAAGCTGTAGACGACAGGAGTGTGGTCAAAGCTCACGTCAGAATCACCGGTCTTGATAAATCTTATGTCGGTATTCTTGGCCTCAATGTCCTTTCGGTCAACGGTTGAGGAAACCACGTTGTCACCTTTTGCAACCTTGATATCGTAACCTTCGGTGGTAATGGTGTGATATTGCTTGTCAGAGGGATTGAAATACACGAAATTGTGAGGCTTGATAGCGAAGGTTCCTACGGCTTGAGGTACAAAAGGATATTCTATCGTCATCTTGCCCGAAACATCGTTTCCGTTTACAGTTGTCTCAACATTTGATGACGGAGTATAGAGTTCAAATTCGCTCGGGAAATCGATCGACGGCTCTTTCAGGTACTCGATATTTCCTGTACCGGTGATGGTATATATCAATGTGGCCGGATCCCCCGTGCGGAAAGAGTTGCCCACGAGCCGTGACTCGGCATTGAATCGTCCCACGGCTCCCTCAAAACCGTCGGGACGGGGAGAGGGGAGTGGCAATATGTTGATCGACGCAGTGTTGGAACTTACTTTTATCTTGTGCTCGCGGGGCTGACGCACTTGAAACAGTCCCATGTTGACATTGTCATACTGGACCACGGTAATGTCATAGTTGCCCGAGTTTATTGTGAGTTTTCCGGCGGTCTGGGGGAAAAGAATGCACTTCTTCAACAGGGCAGTCATATAAGTCTGCCCGTTGTAAGTCTCGGTCTCGTTAAGGACCGACTTGATGTCAAGTTCACGGGCGAGGAACCCGTCGAAACTTGGCTGGCGGGTCGGGAGGAATTCTGATATAGAATATTTCGTATACAGTTTTATAGTGCAGGCAATTGCTTCCTGCTCGTAGGCCGATGATTTGGAGAGGATGATGCGGATGAAAACGTCATCGGAATTAACTTTCCGTCCCGCTGCCTGAGTATCGGCATCATTGATGTCGACGGGGCGTTGCGACGCCGGCTTGTCAAGATCTGACCGAGGATGGACTATGAATTTCGTCGCCGGCGTAGTAAGTCTTTTACCGTCAGCAATTACCGATGCTTCGGGTATAGTGATTGTCCCTGCCTTGGTGGCCCGGTAATAATAGGTATACTCGACGGTGCGTGACGATGAGGTGCGACCGTTAATGACCTTATAGGATTGAGATTGCGAAGTCGAAGGACCGAATAGAAGTTGGCAGTCAGGCAATTGAGCGACCTTAAGATCAGATCCG
The DNA here is from genome assembly GCA_964546905.1 of uncultured Staphylococcus sp. Classification (GTDB taxonomy): domain Bacteria; phylum Bacteroidota; class Bacteroidia; order Bacteroidales; family Muribaculaceae; genus Duncaniella. The sequence goes on along the minus strand of CAZJKU010000001.1, from coordinate 92,190 downwards.
TCGGCGTTGGTCAGACGATAGGTGATCGGAAACTTGTCGCCTTCATATACTGTAGAACTCGGTGCCTTGACGGTAAACGACACCTGCGCCGCGAGCGAAAGGCCTGCGGCGAGCAAGATGTAAAAAAGTAGGTATATGCGTTTCATAATCAATCTTAGGTCTTAAACAATTTACCAGGGGTTAGCAACTTGACGGCGTGAGGAATTGCTCTTGCTTTTCTCGGCATTCTGGCGCTCGATACGGGCACGTGTCGCATTTTCGGCGTTTTCCATCGCCTTTAGTATCTGCTGGGCATTTTCAGGGCTTATCTGTCCGGGACGCTGCTGCTGAGGTTGTTCCTTTTTGTCCTGTTGCTGCTGATCCCGGTTCTGGTCCTGATTCTGATTCGGTTCCTGGTCCTTGTTCTGATCTTTGTTCCGGTCCTGATTCTGATCTTGATTCTGGTTCTGATCTTGATTCTGGTCCTTATTCTGATCCTGGTTTTGATCTTTATCCTGATTCTGGTCCTGGTTCTGATTCTGGTCTTGCTGTTGCTGGAGCATTTTTTGAGCGAGATACAGGTTCTCGCGTGCCTTGTCGTTATCAGGATTACGGCGGAGCGCGTTCTTGTAATACTCTATACTTTCAGCATATTGCTGCTTGTTGAAGGCAAGATTTCCAAGATTGTAAAGAGATTTTTCTACGAGCTCGTCCTCGCTCAGTTCAGAGTTGGCTATCTGGTTGAGGAGTGAAAAAGCCTCGGCAGCCTCAGTGTCGGCCGTACTGCGCTGGCGCAGCAGTGCGGCAGCGAGATTGAAACGGGCCACGTTGTTGCTTACGTCCTGATCGATGGCCTTGCGGTAGGCCACTTCGGCCGCGGCATAGTTTTCATCGCGGAATGCCCGGTTGCCTTCAACCGTGAAATTTCGCGAGCGACGCGCATCGGTCTTTATGGACGCAGGGACAGAATCTGACGGCACATCGGCTGCCGACGCTGCTCCCGCCCAAAGGGCCGAAAATAGTAGGGTATATATAAATCTTTTCATATAGATTCTCTCCTTGTCATTTTTTACTGAAGAAAGTAAACTGCTTGAGCCACGAAATCTTGCGGGTGACAGTGGTGAGGTATACAAGCAAGAGGATTAGAGTCAGCCAGGCAAGTATAGGAAACTGCTCTGACTGAGCCGAAAAACTCTTGCGTTCATATTCGGTCTTTCCAAGCTCGTTGAGTTTGGAGTCAATATCGGCGACGGCACTTGACGACGCTCCGTTTACATAGATTCCTTTTCCTGCACGGGCGATTTCCTGAGCGGTGGCCTCATCAAGTCCGGTAAAGACGCTTTCACCTGTGGCCGGATTAACCAGAAAGTTTCCGCCTCCTACAGGAATACGCACCTTCTTTCCGGTACCCATTCCCACTACATCAACCTGTATACCCGAGTCAGCAGCTCTCTTGGCGGCCTTTACGGCATCGTCCTCAAAGTTTTCGCCGTCGGTAATTATTATGATGGCTTTCTGAAAACGGTCATCGGGAGTGAAGGAATTTACCGCCATGTCAATTGCGGCACCTATGGCCGTACCCTGAGTAGGGACCATATCGGTGGAGATGCTGTTGAGAAACATTCGGGCCGAGACGTAGTCAGCCGTAATGGGGAGCTGCGAATAAGCCTCTCCGGCAAAGACAATTAGTCCCACCTTGTCATCGCTCATCTTACCGATGAGTTTCTCAAGAATCTGCTTTGCTCGCTGTAAACGGCTGATACCGTCTTCCTTGTCGGTAGCGGAAGCCATCATGGAATTGGATACATCCAGGCAGACCATCACCTCGATTCCGCGGGCAGTGACGGTTTCAGTCTCGGCATCGTCGCCAATCGAAGAGGTTGCCCGCGGCCGGGCGATCATCAATACCATCAGTGCCATGATCACCATAGCGAGAACCATCTTGACCCAGGGCATGTATTTCGATGCTTCAGGCATGAGATTCTCAAGCGTGGACGGATTGCCGTATTTTCTGAGACGCTTGCGCCTTACGAGGCGGGCGACTATAAACAGTCCTGCCATGACCGGAATCAGAAATAGCAGATACAGCAGATGAGAGTATGCGAATTGAATCATATTATTCTAAGTTATATCTTAAAGGAAAGAGGGTTAAGGTATGGTCCTGAGCACCGTGTAGCGGAGCAGCAGGGCAAGCCCGAATAACGACAGCGCGGCAATGGCCCACGGCAGGTAATCGTCTTCAGTCGACGAGAAGTTGCGAAGATCCATCTTGGTCTTTTCCAGTTGATCGATTTCGCTGAAGATTTCAGTCAGCACGTTGTTGCCGGTCGCACGGAAATACTTTCCTCCGGTGGTAGATGCGATATTTTTGAGCGTTGCTTCGTCAATGACCACAGGCAGATTCACATATTCTATTCTTCCGAACATGTTTTCCTGCGGATATGGTGCGGTTCCGTTGGTGCCTACGCCGATAGTATAAACCTTTATGCCGAGCTGGCGGGCGATTTCGGCAGCGGTTGACGGAGCCACGATACCGGTATTGTTGGAGCCGTCGGTCAGCAATATTATGCTTTTTGATTTCGCTTTTCCATCCTTGATGCGGTTAACGGCGGTGGCGAGACCGTCGCCTATTGCCGTTCCGTCCTGGAGGGTGCCCATCTTGATGTCGTTGATATAGTTTACAATAAGCGACCGGTCAGTGGTCATAGGAAGGTTGGTGAAACTCTCGGCGGCAAATGTGACCACGCCGATATTGTCACCGTCGCGTCCAGCCACAAATTTCGAGGCCACCTCCTTGGCTGCTTCAAGACGGTCGGGCTTGAAATCCCGCGCGAGCATACTTGTGGAGATGTCGATTGCAAGGACAATGTCAGTACCTTCAACGGTAGAGGTGTTCCATGAATCGCGTGTCTGAGGACGCGCGATTATTATAATCACGCAGGCAAGGGCTGCAAATTCAAGCAGATATGTGAAATAAAGCAGATATTCTTTCAATGAGCGGCCAATTCCGGCAAAGGGCCTGGTAGTGGACACTCCTAATGGTGCATGAAGTGAGCGGTGCTTCCATATATACCATCCGGCAAGAGGGATGAATAGGAGGAACAGCCACAATAAATGAGGATGGGCAAATAACATATATGATTGTCTCCTTTCGGGTAGTTATTTTTCTTTTTCAACATTTTCAGCCACGATGACCTCAGGCTCCGGTGCCGGCTTGGTATCTTCGACAAAGCTGACGGCATTCTCGTAGGTCTTGACATTATCGGCAGGAAGTGGCCTGACTTTAGCGAATTTCACGAAGTCGGCTATCTCAAGCACCTGATCCATATATTTTTTGGGAAGTCGGGTGTCAGGGTTATCACGCAACGCCTTGAGTATCTGAGACGAGGTCATTTCCATAGCGTTGATGCCGAACCGCCTCATCAGATAGGTACGGAGTATTTCGGTTATTTCGGAATAATACTCTTTCTCCATACCGTTTTCACACAAGTTGCGTGACCTCACGGCTGCGAGATCAGTCATTGCCTGATCGTAGGGCGACAATAAAGGAGCGGAAGCCTTTTCCTCGGGAGATTTCTTTCGCTTTCCGTAATATATATATGCTGCCACCCCGGCGGCAACGATTATAATAAAGAGAATTATCCACCCCCAATAATCAACAAGAAAATCAGGAAGATAATCTGACCACTTGCGGTTCACATCGCTGATGTCGGCAAAATCGTTAAGTGTCAGCGAATCGGCCATGACAGGGTATACACGCAACACGAGGCGGTTGGATGTTACCGTATCATTTCCCGAGATATAATAGACCGGAGCAAGGCGATAGTCGCCTGAGTCAAATGACTGGAGCAATATGTCCTGATTAATTTCCCATCGGCCGTTACCATGGTCTATGGTATCAGCCTTGAGAATCTTGAGCACTTCCACCTTGGTGTTGAAGGTATCCTGAGGAACTACGAGTATAGCGTTGTCATTACGCGGACCGGTAAGCGACAGGTGAAGAGTCGTAGCCTTTCCCATCAGCAGATGAGCGGAATCGAGCTGCACAGAAAGCCGGGTGTCGGATGCGCCGTAGGTGTTTCCGGCGATGAATAGTGCGGTTATCAGAGCGACTAAGCAGCGGTAGAAGTGGATTTTCATTGTCTGTTGCATAATCTTTAATGCTGAAAGGTGATTATCGGAGTCCACGCTTGCGGAAGAGTTGGACAAGTGCACGTGCAAAATCTTCGTCGGTAGAGACCGAAGCCATGTCGATCCTGCATTTTCTCATTGTCTCGGTCATCCGCTGCTGGAGGGTATACCACCATTTGCTGAATGAATCCCTGACTTTCTTTGACGACGAGTCGATCCATCTTACGGCTCCGCTTTCAAGGTCTTCGACGCGCATCAGTCCCACGTCAGGAAGCGTTGCGTCACGCTTGTCATAGACTTGGATAGCAATGACATCGTGCTTGTTGGATGCGATCTGCAGGGCCCGGCTGTAATCGTGCTCGTCAATAAAGTCAGAAATAAGGAATGTCGTGGTGCGTTTCTTGAGCGCATCGGTGAAATAGCGGAGTGCTACATCAATATCCGTGCCGCGGTTCTCGGGGGTGAAATCGAGAAGTTCGCGGATAATGAGCAGGATATGTTTCTTGCCCTTTTTGGGAGGAATGAATTTCTCGATTTTGTCGGAGAAAAAAATCACGCCGATCTTGTCGTTGTTAGTGATTGCCGAATAGGCGAGGGTAGCGGCAATTTCGGCGATCATTTCCTTTTTCTCTTCACCTACGGCTCCGAAGAGACGGCTGCGTGACACGTCGATAAGAAGCATGACAGTCATTTCACGTTCCTCTTCAAATACCTTGACGTAGGGGTGATTATGACGTGCGGTTACGTTCCAGTCTATATCACGGATGTCGTCGCCATATTGATATTCTCTCACCTCCGCAAACATCATACCACGCCCTTTGAATGCGGTGTGGTATTCACCCGCGAATATGTTCTGGGACAATCCGCGGGTCTTGATGTCGATTTTCCGAACTTTTTTAATCAGTTCATTTGCTTCCATATTATTTCAAAAAGATGGTGAAAGAATTGATACAGGGTTGGGTACTTCCGTATAAGTCATCAGGGAACCTCAACCTTATCAAGTATACGCGAGATGATTTCGTCGGTTGTAATATTATTGGCCTCGGCCTCATAGGTCAATCCGATACGGTGGCGGAGAACATCGTGGCAAACAGCACGGACATCTTCAGGAATCACATAGCCACGGCCGCGGAGGAACGCATAGGAGCGGGATGCGCGGGCCAGACCGATCGAGGCACGGGGCGAAGCACCGAAATCGATCATGCTTTCAAGGTCCTTGAGGTCATATTGAGCCGGATTACGTGTTGCGAAAACGATGTCGACGATATAACGCTCGATCTTCTCGTCAAGGTAAATCTGCTCCACGATCTTCTGAACCTCAATAATTTCCTCAGGACGGAGAAGCGGACGCACTTCCTTGTTGCCTCCGTTGATGTTCTGACGGATAATTGTCATTTCCTCTTCCTTGGAAGGATAACCGATAATGACCTTAAGCAGGAAACGGTCAACCTGAGCTTCGGGCAGGGGATAGGTACCTTCCTGCTCAATGGGGTTCTGGGTGGCCATGACGAGGAAAGGCTCGTCAAGACGGAATGTGTTGTCGCCGATAGTTACCTGACGTTCCTGCATGGCTTCGAGAAGGGCGCTCTGCACTTTGGCCGGTGCACGGTTGATTTCGTCGGCAAGGACGAAATTGGCGAAAATGGGGCCGCGCTTGATCTGGAACTGTTCTTTCTGCACGCTGTAGATCATGGTTCCGATCACGTCGGCAGGAAGAAGGTCGGGAGTGAACTGTATACGGCTGTATTTGGCATCGATAATCTGTGCCAGTGTCTTGATGGCGAGAGTCTTTGCAAGACCGGGAACACCTTCAAGCAACACGTGGCCGTTGGCAAGGAGTGCGATCAGCAGTGAGTCTACAAGGTGCTTTTGTCCGACGATGGTCTGGTCCATGCCTCGGGTGACGAGCGACACGAAGTCGCTCTTTGAGGCCACAAGGTTGTTCAGCTCTCGGATATTAACGTTTTCGCTCATGATAAATGGCTGTTATTGAAGTGGTTTAATTTGTCAAAATAATATATTTACTCGTAAACATCCATTCATGTGGAGTTTACGAGTACAAATTTAGATATTAAACAATAAAGACGGAATCTTTGATTGTTAATTTTATATAAGCTACTGTTAAGATACTTTAGAAAGAATCAGGGAGTGTGAATAATTTCTTATTTCCTGTTCCAGATTTCTTTTTCCTTGGCTTGTGCACGGGCTACGCTTTTGGGATCGGAGGCATCAATACCATACTTTTCGGGGGCCGGAATCACGAGTTCGAGTCCTGCCGTAAGATTATTGGGATTGGAAATTTTCGCTTTGTTTTCTTCATAGATATAAACCCAAAACACTTGATTTCCATAGTGCTTCTGCGCCATTTTGGGCATGAGATAACCGGCTCTGACCTTGTCGGTTACAGGGCGTGCCTTAGGAGCTGGTTCCGGAGCTGGTTCCGGAGACGAGACCTTTTCGGCGGGCGAAACGTCAGGGACAGGTTGAGCGACCGAATCTTCTTCAACAGAGGCTACGGCAGGGAGAATCGTGTCGGCTGGCTGTTCCTGATAAGCCTCAGCAACTACTTCATCTTCAACTTCATCGTTGACCGGTTCATTTGACAGCCTACCCGCGTAAAAGAACATTGCGGCAGCGCCCACAGCGAGACCAACAATGCAGCCGAGAAGAAATCCAAGGCCGAATCCCGATGAACCGGAATCCTCCCGACTCTCTTCTTCAGGATTTTCCGAAACGATGGTTTCTTCGTCAGGTTCACTTACTGCGTCAGCGACGGGTAATTCCGTTTCCCTTATTTTGGGCTTTTCATGTTGCTTATTTTCTTCAAAAATCTCCTCTTCATCCTCTTCTATGGGGATGATTTCGATGGGCTGATTGACTGCGGTAGGTGAGGGCGCGGGGGCTGACGGCTCAGCTAAAGAAATCACCTCGACAACTTCATCGGTTGAGGCAGGGGAATCTACACTGATACCTGTTTCAAACTCTTCATCGATCTTTCCCGTAACCATATCTTCACTGACCGAGACCGGAGCAGAAACCGATGTGACGGTATCTTCTACGCTCTCAGTGATTTCCGGCTGAAATGTTTCAACCGATTCAAGATCGCTTTCCGAAATTTCAGGACGGAGTTTTTCAGGCATGAAATGGCTGAACGGAGCGTTGACCTGTTCGGCAAATGAGGGTGCGGGAGCGAAACGTAATTTATCAGGCGAGTCAGGGGAGAGCACGAAATCGCCCAATCCCTTGATGCTTACATTTTCGCCTGAAATCAGTGTTTCGGAGACGACGTTCAGAAGCTCCTTGACGAAATTTTCGCAGAATGACAGCGATTGTCCTGTGGAAGCCGATAGTAGTTCGGCAAAATCCTGAAGTGAAACTTTCTGATTCATAATTTCTTGCGCAAAACGATACTTGGGTTGAACTGAACTTTCACTGCAGGTGGCATCAGGGTGCGACCTCCGTCGGGGTCAGCCACAATATATTCATCGGTTTTGGTCGGGGAGAAGGTTCCGAAACCGGGTAATGCCACTGAATTGAGCCGGGCGCAATTCTCGGAGATTATTTCGTTGAAAGCAGTAAGCACGGTACCTGCGGCGGCCGGGGTCAGTCCGGTCTTTTCTGCCAATATTGAAGTCAGTTGCTTGGTGTCCATAGTTTTGTATCTTGAAATTATCAGTCAAAAAGAATGTCGCGGAGCTCATAGCGGGGACGGTTCTTGACCTCAATGAAAATCTTGCCGATATACTCGCCCACAATTCCCAGTCCCATCAGTATAAGGCTTCCCAGAAACCACACCGACAGTATGAGGGAGGTCCATCCGGGTTCGATGTCGGCTTTGAAAAACACCGACACAAACACGTAGATGCCTACGGCAATATCAATCAGCAGCAATATGAGACCAGTGAGGAATATCATCCTCATCGGCTTGGCCGAAAAGGATGTGATTCCGTCGATTGAAAAACTCAACATCTTGGACAGGGGATATTTCGATTCCCCTGCCGCACGCGATGCCCTCGCATAGGTGACAACGTCAGTATCAAGCCCTATCATGGGGATGATACCGCGCAGAAAGAGGTTCTTTTCCTCATAATGCGACAGCATTTCGAGCGCGCGTGAACTCATCAACCGGAAGTCAGCATGATTGCTCACCGTGTCCAGTCCCATAAGTTTCTGAAACCGGTAGAAGGCCATGGCTGAGTTTCGCTTGAACCATGTATCGGTTTCCCTCGAACTTCTCACGCCATAGACTATTTCCTTGCCGTCGATGAATTTATCCACCATCCCGCGTATCGCCTCAGGATCATCCTGAAGATCAGCATCGATCGAAACCGCTGCGTCACACCGGTCCTTAACCGTCATCAGTCCCGCGAGCAATGCGTTCTGATGTCCCCGGTTATGTGCAAGGGATATGCCCTTTATGCGTTTGTCGGTCAGATGATACTCTGTGATAATTTTCCAAGTGGAATCGCGGCTGCCATCGTTGGAACACAGCACGTAGCTCTCAGGACTGATTTTGCCCTGCTCTACCATGGAGTCAAGCAATTTCAGCAGAGCCGGGAGAGTGATGGGCAGGACTTCCTGCTCATTGTAACAAGGAACAACGATGGCGATTACCGGCTTATCCATTGGAAATTATATGTGGTGATTGTGATCAATAATTACGGGCGAAAAGTACACGACGGGCTGAGGGGCGACCGGTCACCATGCACACTCCGGGGGTGTCGTCACCGTCAAGAGGAATGCAACGAAGGGTTGCCTTGGTATCGGCCTTGATTTTTTCTTCGGTCTCGGTAGTGCCGTCCCAGTGGGCCAGGATGAAGCCTCCTTTCTCGATTTCTTTCTTGAATTCTTCGTAAGTGTCAACAGTCCTTGTCATTGCTTCACGACGGTCGAGTGCTTTCTTGTAGATATTCTGCTGGATTTCCTCAAGAAGATTCTCTACATAGCCGGCAATACCTTCGAGGGGTGCGACGTGCTTTTCGAGAGTATCGCGTCGCATTACCTCAACAGTACCGTTCTGGAGGTCGCGTGCACCGATGGCGAGGCGCACGGGAACACCTTTAAGTTCGTAATCGGCAAACTTGAAACCGGGTCGACGGTTATCGGCATCGTCATATTTAACGCTGATTCCTGCGGCACGAAGTTCATCAATGATGGGATTGACTTTTTCTGTGATTTCCCGGAGCTGTTCGGCGTTCTTGTAGATCGGTACAATCACTACCTGGATGGGAGCAAGATGTGGCGGGAGGACGAGGCCATTGTCATCGGAGTGGGTCATGATGAGCGCACCCATCAGGCGGGTGGATACTCCCCACGAATTGGCCCATACATATTCAGGCTTGTTCTCCTTATTTACAAAAGTTACATCGAATGCCTTGGCGAAATTCTGCCCGAGATTATGTGAAGTACCTGACTGAAGAGCTTTTCCATCCTGCATCATCGCTTCGATGGTATAGGTGTTGACAGCTCCGGCAAATCGCTCGTTGGCGCTCTTGACTCCTTTCACAACCGGCATGGCCATATACTTTTCAGCGAAGTCGGCATAAAGGTTAATCATCTGCACCGTGCGAGCCTCCGATTCTTCAGCGGTGGCGTGGGCGCAATGGCCTTCCTGCCACAGGAATTCAGCAGTGCGGAGGAACATGCGGGTACGCATTTCCCAGCGCATCACGTTGGCCCATTGGTTGCAAAGCACCGGCAGGTCGCGGTAACTGTGGATCCAGTTCTTATAGGTACCCCAGATGATGGTTTCAGATGTGGGACGGACGATGAGCTCTTCTTCAAGTCTCGCTTCAGGATCCACGATCACGCCGTTGCCGTCAGGGTCGTTCTTGAGACGATAGTGAGTAACGACAGCACATTCCTTGGCAAAGCCTTCCACGTGCTCGGCTTCGCGGCAAAGGAATGACTTAGGAATCAGGAGAGGGAAATATGCGTTCTGAACCCCGGTCGCTTTAAACATCTCGTCGAGCGTGTGTTGCATTTTTTCCCAGATAGCATATCCGTAGGGCTTGATGACCATACAGCCTCTGACAGCTGATTGCTCAGCAAGATCGGCCTTGACTACGAGTTCATTATACCACTGCGAGTAATTATCGGCTCGCTTGGTGAGATCCTTTAATTCGGTTGCCATTGCAATATGAATAATGTGTAGTTTTTATATATTATAGTGCAAAGTTACGAAAAAGTTGGCTAACAATTACCCAAAATTCATTATTTTTGCAAAAACATGAAGTTGTCAGGAGAAATATCAGGACCAGATAGACTTATTCCTGCCGTCATCAGGGCGGGAGGCTCCATGCTTACTCCCGTGACTGCTGACGACTGCGCATGGCTCGAAGCGTTAAGGCTCAACGGTGAAGTGAAGGAATTTCTCGGACCTGAATCGGAGAATTGGGCTGCGGCTGCTGAAGAAAACGTAAGTGGCGATGCTATGCACTTCATTATTAGAAACTCTGATAGTGCAAGGGTCGGGTATATAGGTGCGTATCCTGACGGAGATAGCTATCCGTCAATGCCAAGGTGGCACATTTATTTTGCCATAGAGCCTGAGGCTCGTCGCAAAGGTCATGCGACCGAGGCTCTGAACGGACTTACTGAGTTTCTTTTGCGTAAGTTTGCTTATCCGCGGGTGGTCGCCGACATAGCGATGACAAATACCGCAGCCCTGCGCGTGGTGGAAAAATGCGGCTATGTGAAACCTCCATCACGGTTGGCCCACGTGGATTTCAGCCGTGTATTGCAGGGAGCTCGTTTTTCGTGGTACAGGTTACAGACGGGAAGAAGGGCTCTCCTGGCTGCAAAAGGAATGCAATGCTATGGAATAAATCGATTCACTGATGCGATCCACCTGTGGCATCAGTCACTCGGCTACCGCTATGATGAATCCACCCCTTATACCGACTTATGGATATCAAGTAATCTCGGGATGGCCTACTCGTCGGCCCGACTATATGTTCAGGCACGGCAGTGGCTTGAACGGGCTGAAGTTTTGGCTGATATTCAAGGGGTAGCACATTCCTATATATCCAGGGAACTTGCGTGGATCGACAGCCTGACGGGGTATAAGAACTGAAGTTGCAGCAATAAAAAAAAAGCTCGGATACATCAGCGGCTGAAGGTATCCGAGGGTTTAATAGGTTATACACGATAGCGGGGAAGGGAGCCGGAAGGCTCACACTGCCAGGGCTATATCTTTTTCTTTGGCTATACGGCGGATGTTGATAAGGGCATACCGCATACGGCCTAATGCTGTATTGATGCTGACACCGGTTGCCTCGGCTATCTCCTTGAACGACATGTTGCGATAAAACCTCATTATGAGAACCTCGCGCTGGGCGTCGGGTAAAGAAAGAACCAGTTGACGGAGGTCAACATCAAGCTGTTCTGCCACAAGCCAGTCTTCAATCGTGCTTTCGCAAAGATCGCGGCGATTGAGAAGATCCACGCCTTCCTCATCGGTAGAGGTGGAGCTTTCGGATTTTTCCTGACGGAAATAATCAATTATCAGGTTGTGGGCGATCCGGAGCAACCAAGCCGAAAACTTGCCGCTTTCAGTATATCGCCCCTGCTTAATGGTCATAATGGCCTTTACAAATGTGTCCTGAAAGATGTCGTCAGCAACATCCTTATTCTTGACAATCCGCAAAATGTAGGCATAGACCTTGGTCTGATGGCGCTGAAGCAGCGTGTCGAAAGCGCTGTTGTCGTTATTGGCATAAGCCTGAACCAACTCCCGGTCGGTCAGCTTTGTCTTTTCTTGCATTTTCTATTCTGATTTATTGTTTAGAGTAGAAATGTTTCGATAGGCGGTAAAATAGGATTAAAGTGTGAAAAATTATCTTTTGTCAGTTTCGGTATACAAAATTACTAAATTTATTACTAACCGACAAATTGTTTTTACTTTTTTGCATTGCATTAACATTTGTTGAATAATAAATGAGATTAGCTGTCGTCAAAAACTACGCAACGACCGCACCTCTCGGAGCAGTCGTTGCGCGGTCTTAGCAATAAGACTCTACAAACCTAACATAAAAACACATTTACTATTATGCAATATTTTCGAGGAAACATGCCTTGATTTTCGGCGGGTGTTTCGCTTGATTTTCTTTGAAAAGAGTGTCATGCCTTCGGAAAGTCAGGTTGACGATGCAAAATTAATGCGGGAATTATGCCTTGTCAATACCTTGAATGACTGATATAAAAATTATATAGGTATTATAATAAATATCTATTTAGTTTTTAATTATTTAGATTTATAAATGTATAAAAATTATCAAGATTAAATTTAGATGAATCAAGCCCTTGAAATGGTCATTTCAGCTCGCCTGCCTCATCGGAAATAGACGGAATCTGCATGATGTCGTCGTCGAATGTATCGCGGTTGATCGACCGGTTTCTCAGCTTGTTTCGGTAGGCGTAAATCGTGTGAACCGAGTAGTTGAGGAGTCGGGCTATGCGGCTTGTCTCATTCATGCCCAACCTCATCAGGGCAAGTATGCGCAAGTCGGTATTCAGTCGGCCCTTTTCGTAGTCATCTATCTGCTCGTCGTGGCGCAGAAGTGCATTAACGCTCTCCACGAAGTGAGGATACAGGTTCAGGAATGCCTCATCAAACACGCTGTAAAAATCGCCGCTCTGTTCCTCAACGAGTTTCCCTGACTTGGTAAGTTGCATCAGGTCGTCGGCTTTGCCCGTCGACAGTTTGCGCTGCACGAGATTGCTGACCGAGTGAAGTTTCTCGATATATACCGAGCAGAGGTTAAGGAACTCGTTGATATAGATGTCCTTGACTTTATTGGCATCTCCGAGTTTGTCGGTCAGTCCGTTCATGCGGATGTTTTTCTTGTAAAGCATCCAGAGAGTGAACATCAGCAGGACGAGGAATACAGCGAGAAGTCCGATGATGAAATTAATCATCAGCCGGGATTGGCGAAGCTGTGTCTGATGGGCCTGCTCGATGATGGGGATGGACTGTGCTGACTGAATCATGCGCAGAGAGGCGTTACATTCAACTGCATTCTTCAGCGCGATGGAAAGGTAATGACGGGCGCGCTCGATGTCATCATATCGGAATAGAGCGTTACCAAGCTCCTGCAGTGAAGCTATTTCCCGAGTGGCGGCCTTGGTATCGGCGATAGCCGAGAGGGTAAGGAAATAGAGGTGGTCATTCGGTCGGTCGCGTGCTGCGGCGATGTCTGAAATAATGTGGCTCGCGCGGGCATAGGTGTTATCGTCTTCGTCAAGGTCAGTAATCAGGTCACTTAACACGGCCTCGGCCTTGACATATTCGTTTTTAAGAAAATAATGTTCGCCGAGGTTTAGTCGGTATTTCTTCGATGCCGGATCCAGTAAAGGTAGCATTTTTATCTGGGCATCACGGGCGTAATTAATGTAGTTGACGCTGTCGGCGGATTGGGTGGAATTATATGACGCGATGTAGCTGTACATCTGTCGCCCTGTGTCGTAGTATTCAATCTTCCGTGAGGGAGACATTCCGGTAGTGTCGACGGAGTTGTATCGTGCTATCGCGTCTTCATAATAGCCGGCCAGGGGAAGAAATGTGGCCATTCTCAACCTGAATGTTTCATTGAAAAGAGGCAGATCGTATTCCTGCGTAAGTGCCTGCCCCGCCGAATAAGTTGACAACGCCCAGCCCACGTCGTAGGAATTAAGTGCGTTGCCCAGACTGAGCATGGCTTCGGCTCTTTGAGCAGGAGTCATGGTTGAGTCAGATGCGATAACAGCCAGGGAGTCGATTGAGCGTCGTCGTTGTTCAAGGTACGTGTCCCGTTTTTCGAGTTCGCGGTCAAGTCTCCTGAGCTGCGAGCGGAGTTCCGATTCTGACCTGTCGTCGCTTTGATAGGCGAGGGCGAGCAGTGGTATGAGAAGAGCCTGAAATATGATAAATGTCGTGCGGAGATTCATGTTTGCAAGTATGGAAATGAAATCGATATTGAAAATTTTGAGCAAAGATACATAACAAAAGAAAAAAATGGCGTAAAAGTCAAAAAAAAGTTGTAATTTTGCCCCCAAATTTTTTACATCATCCACATATATTATAATGAAACAGAAGGTATATCAGGGTTTGACCTTTGTGCCCTACATCGAGAACCCGGCGATAATGAGCCGTGTCGACGAAATAGCTGCCGAGATATCCGAGCGTTACAAAGACAAGAAGCCGCTTGTGGTGTGTGTGCTTAACGGAGCATTCCCTTTTGCCGCCGATCTTTTCCGTCGCCTTGATATCGATGCAGAGATCACGTTTATTCGCCTGAAAAGCTATGAAGGTACTTCGAGCACCGGGGTAGTGAGGGAGGTTCTCGGACTGGGTGATGACATCAAGGGTCGTGACGTGATACTGGTTGAAGATATTGTAGATACCGGTCACACTATTGTCAATCTCGTTGACAAGGTAAAGAAACTTGAGCCTGCATCCATATCGGTGGCCACACTCCTGTTCAAGCCTGAGGCTCTTGTGCATGATTTCAAGCCCGACTATGTTGGGTTCAGTATTCCTAAGAAGTTCATTATCGGTTACGGCCTCGATATTGACGGACTTGCACGCAATCTACCTGACATTTATGTGGTCAAGGAGTGATTTCAATAATTGATAAAGACAGAAATTTAATTATCAGTAATGTTCAATCTTGTGATTTTCGGTGCGCCGGGAAGCGGTAAAGGTACTCAGAGCGACAAGCTCATTTCCCGTTACGGACTGACTCATATTTCTACCGGCGCCATATTGCGCGATAATATTGCGAAGGGAACCGAATTGGGCAAAATTGCCGACAGTTATATATCCAAGGGACAGTTGATTCCTGACGATCTCGTCACTGAGATGCTGGCCGATGTAATTGATTCCCACCCCGAGAGCAAAGGTTTTATTTTCGACGGTTTCCCCAGAACGATACCTCAGGCCGTGGCGCTCGACAAGCTCCTTGAGGAGCGGGGTGAGAACCTGCACTCCGTGATAGGTCTTGAAGTGCCTGACGATCAGCTTATCGAAAGACTTCTCAACCGCGGCAAGGATTCCGGACGGTCAGATGACAATCTTGAGACAATCAACAAGCGCCTGGAGGTATATCACTCCTCCACGTCACCCCTTAAGGAATTCTATAACAATGACGGAAGATATGAGCCTATCGAAGGAATCGGTGAAATAGACCGTATCGCCGACAGCATTGTTGACGCAATTAAGCGCCGCGACGAGTCCTTAAAGAAGTAACTGGATATTTCATGATATTACAGGACCCTGCCCGGGATTTTCGCGGGCAGGGTCCTGAAGTATTCAAAATCCTTGTTCCCTGATGAAATCAGCAAAGACACGTGAGAAGTACTCGTTATCCTCTTTCTTATAACGAACATCGGTAAATACCTGAGCGAGAGTTTCTTTTCCGTTCTCGGCAATGAAGCCAGCGCTTTCAGGAAGAGCCTCTTTTGCTGAATATATTCTGTTGATGTCATCCTCGGTATAATCGTGATACTTGTCGGCATGAACTATCGCGCTTACCGGCAGGCGGTCGCTCTTGGGAGAGTCGCCGGTGGGATAGCCAACTGTTACGGTCGCTACCGGGACCACCCTTGCCGGAAGGTCGAGGACCTTGGCAATCTCAGGTGCATTGTATGTTACAGTCCCCAGATAACAGGTGCCGAGTCCGTTAAGTTCAGCTATGGTGACGAACTGCTGGGCGTAGATCACCGTATCGATGACACCCCACATGAATGACTGGAAATTATTATAGCCCGGAGCAGCATTGCGTTGCCTGCACCATTTCTCAAACCGGTTGAAGTCCACGCAGAATGTCAGGACCGCCTGTGACGACATAACCGACGGCTGGTTGAAATGGGCCGGGGCAAGGGCTTTCTTGGTTTGATCGTCGGTAGTGACAACTACGGAGTACAATTGCATGTTTCCGGTATTGGGAGCATGGGCTGCTGCTTCGAGCATGTGTTCTATCTCATTGAAAGTCAGCTTGCGGGATGGATCGTAAGAACGCACCGTGCGCCGCTCGGAAAAGTATGATTCAGTGTTCATGATGATGAAGTTTCAGTTAATAATTATACAAAGGTAATAATCTTTGCGTTAAATCCTGTATAAACGTCAAGTTATTTACAATGCTGATAAAATCACGTTTCAATATTTGCAAATGACGATGGAATTTTGGAAATTTGCACCCATATTAACCCCTCACCATGAAATGATGACTTATACCTACGACGAGGCTTTCGAGGCCTCCAAAGAATACTTTGATAATGACGAACTTGCCGCAAGAGTGTGGGTGAGCAAATACGCGCTGAAGGATTCCTACGGCAATATATATGAAAAGACGCCGCGCGACATGCACGAGCGTATTGCCTCGGAAATTGTGCGTGTCGAGAACAAATATCCCAATCCGATGACTCATGATGAAGTTATCGGCCTACTCGACAATTTCAAATATGTCGTACCCCAGGGTAGCCCGATGGCCGGTATAGGCAATAATTTTCAGGTGGGTTCTCTCTCCAATTGCTTCGTGATAGGTCTCGACGGCACTCCTGACTCTTACGGTGGCATCATCCGCATCGACGAGGAGCAGGTACAGCTCATGAAGCGGCGCGGAGGAGTAGGACATGACCTTTCGCATATACGCCCTAAAGGAACACCGGTCAAGAATTCTGCCTTGACTTCTACGGGACTCGTGCCGTTCATGGAACGCTATTCCAATTCCACGCGCGAAGTGGCACAAGATGGCCGCCGCGGTGCGCTCATGCTTTCGGTCTCGATCAAGCACCCTGACTCAGAGAGTTTCATCGATGCAAAGCTTGAACAGGGCAAGATTACCGGAGCCAACGTATCGGTAAGAATCGATGACGATTTTATGAATTCGGCGATAAACGGGACTACTTATACCCGCCAGTTCCCTGTTGACAGTCCCGATCCGGATATAAAGGTTCCGACTGATGCCCGCGCGTTGTGGAACAAGATTGTGTTCAATGCCTGGAAGTCAGCCGAGCCCGGGGTGCTTTTCTGGGATACGATTACCCGTGAAAGTGTACCCGACTGTTATGCCGATCTCGGATTCCGCACCATTTCCACCAATCCATGCGGTGAGATACCCCTTTGTCCTTACGACAGTTGCCGACTCGTGGCCATAAACCTCTATTCCTACGTGAAGAATCCCTTCACGGATAAAGCAGAGTTTGATTTTGACTTGTTCCGGGATCATGTGGCGAAGGCTCAACGGATTATGGACGACATCATAGATCTCGAAATGGAGAAGATCGACGTGATCATCGACAAGATCAAGTCCGATCCCGAAACTGACGAGGTAAAGGCTTCGGAACTCCATCTTTGGGAAAAGATCAGGGCCAAGACTCTCAAAGGACGTCGCACCGGTCTGGGTACAACTGCCGAAGGCGACATGATCGCAGCTCTCGGTCTTCGTTACGGAACCACCGAGGCCACCGATTTCTCGGTAGAAGTACATAAGGCGCTTACCCTGGCGGCTTACAGATCATCGGTCGACATGGCGCGCGAGCGTGGAGCGTTTGAGGTATATGATACCGAGAGGGAGAAAAACAATCCCTATATCAAGCGGTTGGCCGAGGCTGATCCGGAGTTTTATGAATTGATGAAGAAATATGGACGCCGCAATATAGCCTGTCTTACAATCGCACCTACCGGTACCACGTCACTTATGACCCGTACTTCGTCGGGTATCGAGCCTGTATTTATGCCCGTATACAAGCGGCGCCGCAAGGTGAATGCCAACGATGTTGATTCCCGCATTGACTATGTCGACGACTCGGGCGATGCTTTTGAGGAATATATCGTCTATCACCCCAAGTTCATTGACTGGATGACCACTCAGGGCATCGAGGTGCGTGACGATTATACCCAGGAGCAGCTCAATGATCTTGTGGCCCGTTCACCTTATTTCAAGGCGACCGCCAATGATATCGACTGGCTTGAAAAAGTAAGGATGCAGGGCCGGATTCAGAAATGGGTCGACCACTCGATTTCAGTGACTGTCAACCTCCCGGCCGATACCACCGTGGAACTTGTCAACAAACTTTACGTCGAGGCTTGGAAATCAGGTTGTAAAGGATGCACGATCTACCGCGACGGATCCCGTTCAGGAGTCCTTGTGGCAGTAGAAAAAAAGAAACAGGAATCCTCGCCCGCACCCATCGCCCCGAGATTGAATGTTGGCAAGCGGCCCATAGAGCTTGATGCCGACGTGGTCCGCTTCCAGAACAACAAGGAAAAATGGATTGCATTTATTGGTCTTGTCGATGGGAAGCCTTACGAGATCTTTACCGGTCTTGCTGATGACGAGGTAGGTATATTCCTGCCAAAGTCGGTCACTAAAGGCCGTATAATCAAGGCGATAGATGACAATGGTAACAAGAGGTATGACTTTCAGTTCATTAACAAGAGAGGGCACAAGACTACGATTGAAGGTCTATCCGACAAGTTCAATCCCGAGTACTGGAACTATGCCAAACTTATCTCGGGCGTGCTACGCTACGGGATGCCTATTGACCAGGTAATAAAGCTCGTCAATGGTCTTGAACTCGATTCCCAGTCAATCAATACATGGAAGATGGGTGTGGAGCGTGCGTTGAAAAAGTACATTCCATCGGGAACGGCAGCCAACGGACAGCGTTGTCCCAACTGCGGTCAGGAAACCTTGATCTACCAGGAGGGATGCCTGATTTGCACTTCGTGCGGCACCTCCAAGTGCGGCTGATGAGTATATTAAGAATTGTCAAACAATTAATTATCATCCGTTTATGTGGAGAAGTTTTATTTTGGTCCTGATAGTTTGCTGCGCTTCATGTACCGGTAATAAACAAGGCAGCGGTGACATGGTGCAGAAGAACAATGATTGCGATAGCGCCGGGATTGTCGATATACAAGGTCAATGGTCGATCGAGAACATCGTCGTAAATGACTCTATGTATCTTCGTCCGTCGGAAATGGAACCTGCAATGTCGGCACGTATTGATTTCAGGGATGACAATACATTCGGAATCATGACCAACTGCAATCATTTGGGCGGTAATTTCACCTTGAAAAATGATTCGATTCATTTCGCCGATGTTTATTCCACTGAAATGGCCTGTGACAACATGGAAATTGAAGAAATGATCAAGCAGGTCCTTCCGGGAGTGGCTACAATCGACCATATCAATGACTCCATCACCCGCCTGAACACTGTGAAGGGTGACTCTTACCTGGTGCTTCGCAAAGCCACCTTGTCAGTTAAATGAGTCATCAGCGTTACGTAAGGGAAAAGAAAAAACGGTAGTCCGACTATAAGCCGGGTTTTGTCGTCGGTTCACTTCCATCCCGCAGGAGGAGGGTTGAACCGGCGGTCGTGTCATTTATCTGAGTGCACGGCGTGCACTTAAGCAGCCTACCCCCCGGCAGCGGACGAGCAATCCTTAAATGCCGGTATACTTGGCCTTGCAACCCATAAGGCGTGCGGCACTCTGCATCACTGCAAAGCCCGGTGAGCTCTTACCTCACCTTTTCACCCTTGCCTGCCCCCGATTGGGTGGCGGGCGGTTGTTTTCTGTCACGCTACTCTGCCGTCACCGACAGCTTCCCGTTAGAAAATATGGCGCTCTATGTTGCCCGGACTTTCCTCTCACCGCTCATAGGTCGGTGAGCGACACAACCGTCGGGCTACCGTCAATGCAAAGTTAACGCTTTTTTTCGGTTGGTGAAACTATTTGGCACAAAAATTATGGACGCGATGTCCCGGTCGGAATCGCGTCCATTTCGTGATATTCATAGTATCATTTCAGCGGAATGTCGCGCCATGTGGCCGACAATTCACGTGAGGGATTGACAGTTGGTTCCTGTAATTTGCGGTTTACCACTACGGATTGTTGCTTTACTTCTGATTCAACGTAGTCATACAGTTCACCAAGACTTACGTCGCCTTTCGTCTCGTTGAGTTTGCTAAGCAAGTAATAGGTAAAGATTCCATGACCTTTCTCATTGTAGGGTAGAGCCGACTGATCACCCGAACAGGCCGATAGGACGACGAGTTTACCAGCCGGCTGCAATGCCTTGGGCTTCAATCTGATGCCACGAGCACTGGCGAGCATACCGTCGCCGCGCACTGAGCCGCTGAAGCATGCGTCGATGATTGCCACTACTGACTCGGCATTGAGCGAACTGAGCGCGTCATAGAGATCAGACAGCGGATAACATGCGCTTAAATCGTTGCCTTCAGCATCGACAGGCAGAATGTAGGCATTGCGGTTGCTATCGTCAGGTACACCGTGGCCGGCATAGTAAAGTATTACCTTGATGCCACCGTCGAAAGCTGAAACTATTTCTTTCATGCTTTTTACGGCAGCACGCATGTCACCGAAAGTGGCGTCGAAATACGTGCGGATATTGGTCGAAGGTATGCCTAAAGTTTTC
The DNA here is from genome assembly GCA_964546905.1 of uncultured Staphylococcus sp. Taxonomy (GTDB): domain Bacteria; phylum Bacteroidota; class Bacteroidia; order Bacteroidales; family Muribaculaceae; genus Duncaniella. The sequence continues at coordinate 71,654 of CAZJKU010000001.1, read as the reverse complement.
TCGCAATACTGTTCAAAAATACGGGCATCGTTTGCCGCGAAATCCACCGGGGATACACGCTGATAGTTCTCGTTGCCGATTATGAAGGCGAAGGTTCTCGCGTTGGAACCGTCGCATTGCGGGATATTGATGTCGACGGCATCAGGGGTAAACTTCTTTGACTGTGACTTCTTCCCGCTCTCGGTTAAGAGAGTATTCTCGTAATCACGTACAGCTGAAAGGGGTGTGATATTGATAACGAGAGAAGTAAAGTCATCTTCAGCATAGCTTCGTGCCGAGGAGTAGACCTTGTCGCCGGCTATGAACTTGCATGACAATACGGCAGGTTTTTCATCCATGATGCCGTAGACGGGTTCAATAGTGACCGAGGCCCAGTTCCGGGCAAACTCCTGCTGCTCTGACGCCGGCACGGAGGCATATACCACGCCGATCTGACTTCCGAGGTCTACCGGGAAGAACTCAAAATCACGCACGTAGTCACCTAATTTACCTTTCAGATTGCCGGGGGTGTATTTGGTGATATACTCGTGCTTGAGCGAGGCAAGCGTCTGGTCGACATACTGCGTGCGGGTCTCATCGCTGACACGTGCATTCCACTGGGCCTGAGTCTCATAGGTTTTGCGTGTCTGCCAATCCTCGACAGCACGTTTCAGCCGGCTTCCGGCAAAGTCAGAAAACGATTCTGCCTGAAATGTGCGGGAGGTCAGTTCGGTGCTTCCTTCTTCTACGATTATTTTATAGAACGGAGTATCGTCACAGCCATAGAATGCGTCATATACAACATATTTTGGGAAAGGGATATCGTGGCCGCTTACATTGGCAAGCTTCTTGCACCCGCGGAAGATACCGTAGTTGCCCACACCATAATTACCTTGGGCGATGACGGCTTCGGCATCGTCGGGCATCACGACGGTTTCGAGATTGGAGCAATTCTCAAATGCGTACTTGCCAATTTTCTTGACGGTGTTGGGTATTACGATCGACTTTAGCTTCTTGCAATCGGCAAAGCCGCCTTCCATTATCCCGCCGAGATAATAGTCAATACCGTTGAGACGCACTGACGACGGAAGTTCCACATTTACGAGCGCATCCTTCTTTACGGCCTTGCAGCTCACGGTGTTGTCGCGTTGCAATACGAATTTTACGCCGTCGATCACTACCTCGGCCGCCCACAGCGAAACGCAACATACCAACAATAATAGCGAAGTAAATAGCTTCTTCATAGCTAATTATTAAAAGTCGATTCCTAAAGATAAACCTACACGGTGGGCGATGAAGGATCTGTCGGGAGTAGAAGTGTATGTCCATCCAATCCATTCCTCGCCATTCACGATACTCTGACGCTCCACCTTTTTGCAGCTTACATTCATCGGGGTGTAAAACAATGCGAGATTTATTCCGACCACTGAACTGAGACGGAAACGCATACCTATAGCGGGTTTAAAATAGAACCAGGTAATTTTTCCGTCACATTCATTCTTATAACTATTGCCTATTCTTGTATCATAACTGTCAGGAGAATAGACGTAACCGCCTAATTTGCAATCTACAAAGAAGTTGGTGGAGCTGCGACGGAAGAAATCATATCTGATGTCAGCATACACCGGAAGAGTACATCCTCCTGACATTTCTGTACCTATTTCAAGACCGGCACCCACAAATAGTTTTTTAAGCTGGACTCCATGAGATGTGGAAAAGCCTAACCAATTCCGTTCATAGAAAACAAGGTTGCGCTGGTTGTCACCCTTAGGTAATACATAAGAGTAAGATAAATCTACAAATCCGCGATACTTTTGGGCGAAACAGCAACCTGTGGAAATGATGAAGGCTGCGAGAGTAAGAATAAATTTTTTCATCGGTAATTAAAGATTAAATTGGTTGATAGTCAGTAATAATTGCCGATTCCCCTGACAATCAATATTTTTATTACCGAGAAAAACGTGGGAATCTGTATCCGCTGCCCGTCTCACTCTCAAGGCATCTGGCATGGCCCCCAGGTCGAGACGAACAACGCCAGAAGCCCACGCCGATACACTTATCAATAGCGCACGAATCACTCGCACGTGTCTATAAACGTACCCACAGGCATCTGTCGCTGCTATTGTCTTTGACCTGATTGAAACTGCCAGATTTCTGAGAGTCAAGAACAAAGCGCATGACAAACGCTTTTCATTCACTGCCCACCGCTACGCAGAACTCTTTCCCGTCGGCGTGGGCTTTACCGCAAAGTTAATTCTTTTTTTGTTATGGTGAATAATTTCGATGGAAAAATTAATGATAAATAAAAAAAACAGCATTTCCTGATGTCTTTCTTCTTGCTTACTGCGGCTTGTCGTACATCTCGCCTCGCTCGGGGTAGCGGGAGCCACGCAGCAGGAGGCGAAGGGAGGTATTGTAGGTGAAGTAGGCCCACATCCAGTTGAGCAGCACGTTGATCTTGCTCCTCATTCCTAAAAGAGAGATCAGGTGGACAAACATCCACGTCACCCACGCAAGCCAGCCGCTGAAGTGCATCTTGGGCAGGTCGGCCACCGCCCGGTTGCGACCAATGGTTGCCATAGAGCCTTTATCGCGGTATCGGAAAGGTTTATCCGTCTTCCCGGTATTGAGTATCTTGGCAAGGAATTTCCCTTGCTGGATAGCAACCTGAGCAAGCTGGGGCAATCCGCGTGGACTATCGTCGGAAGTATGGATCGATACATCGCCGATAGCATAGACATTGTCGGTTCCGGAAACCTTGCAGTATTCATCGGTGACGATACGGCCACCGCCGCCAACGGGGGATTCAATTCCTTTCCACTCAAAGGGAACACCTTGCACGCCTGCTGTCCATATCACCATTTCGGAATAATAAGTCGATCCGTCACCGGTTGTGACGATGTTATCGTCGCCGTAGGATTTCATTATAGTGTCAAGATGAATGTCGACCATCAATGACCGCAATCCTTTCAGCGCGTCGGCCGACGACTTCTCGCTCATAGTCCGTAGCAAGCGGTCAGAGCCTTCCATAAGGATGATGGAAACGTCGTCGGGCGACAGGGAAGGGTAGTCTCGCTGAATCACGTAGCGCTTCATCTCGCCGAGGGCTCCGGCTATCTCTACTCCGGCGGGACCGCCTCCGATTACAATAAAGCTCAAAAGCCGACGGCGTTTATCGGGGTCCGGTTCTATAGATGCGCGCTCGAACCGGTCAAGAATCTCATTGCGGATACGTATCGCCTCGTCGGTCGACTTGAGTGTATAGACCTTCTTGAGCAGATCGTCGTTTCCGAAAAAATTGTTGGTGCTTCCGGCAGCGATTACCAGCCGGTCATAACCGATGGCTTCGAGCGACGTGACGACTTTCCCGGCCTTGACATCAATACACTTAACCTCTCCGAGATGAAACGAAGCCTTATGACGCTTGCCCGAGCGGAGTTCGCGCCTGAACGGGAACGCAATGCTCGTGGGATCGAGTCCCGAGGACGCGACCTGATAAAACAGGGGCGGGAAGCCGTGGAAATTATTTTTATCTATAAGGATTATCTCAAACGCGCGGTCATCAAGATGCTTGATGAAGTTCAAGCCGGCAAAACCGCCGCCTATCACAACGACGCGCTCTTTCTTCGAGGGATTAAGTGGTGACATTGTTATCAGTATAATTGATTTATAAAGATAACAACGGGGAAGTTTCACTTGTTTAGAATCCTTCGCGTCACCCCTACGTTATGACGGTCAAAGGTTGTGACCGCGTTTCTTACAAACTGATCACGGAGCTGACGCCAATGAGTGGAAACCGAGTCACTCTCGGCGGGCAGAAGCCTGAAGTTGTCGCGCGGTCTGACGGGTGAATCAACGAATACGAGTGAATACTCGGCTCCCTTGACCGATGCGCGACCGAGGGAATCACGATGCAGCGTGACTTTGACCATGGCACCACCGCGGGTGTCGGGTTTCTTCATTGCCGAAATAAAGTTTCCGAGCGAATACACGAGCAGTCCTTTCCGGCCCGTGGAGTCGATGTCGAAAATCTCCATCGGCTGAATCACATGGGGATGACCTCCGATAATGAGGTCGGCTCCCTGCTCTTTAAGAAAGGTAGCGAGATCACGCTGGGAAGCGTTGGGGAGAAGATGATATTCATCACCCCAGTGGACACACACTGCCACAATCTCAGCTCCGACAGCACGAGCGGTGGCAATATCCGTGGCCATAAGTTTACGGTCGATGTAGTCGAGACCCACGGGTGTGGTGCGCTTCATGCCGTTGGTTCCATAGGTATAGTTCAGAAACGCGACCTTAAAACCGTTGATATCGCTGATGAGCGGGAGAATTGAATCACGTGCAGCTTGATTTCGGTAAATTCCCACATAAGGGACATGCTTTTTCTCAAAAACGTCAATGGTACGGAGCAACCCTTTGTCGCGGCGGTCAAGAGTGTGGTTGTTGGCGGCAAGCACGAGGTCAAACCCGGCATCGGTCAGAGCGTCGAGGTACTCGTCGGGGGCGCAAAACATGGGATAGCCCGAGTAGGGCTTACCTCCGAGCGGGGTTTCAAGATTAACCACTGAAAAGTCAGCCGATGAAATATAGGGCTTCACGGCTGAGAAATAACCGGTGTAATCGTAGGTACCGTCATTTCTCACGGCCGCTTCAAGTTGCTGTTTATGTTGCATGGCATCGCCGGCAAACAGGATAGTCGCGCTGTCGGGCGGGGCAACCAGTGCAACAAGAGAAAGCAGCAGTACTGAAAACATTTCAGTTTCAATATATCCCGCCGGTTGCAGCGAGCAGTGTATTGTACATCAACATGCAGATTGTCATGGGACCGACACCACCCGGCACGGGAGTAATGAAACTGCACTTAGGTGCTACATTCTCAAAGTCCACGTCACCACACAGTCTGAACCCGGACTTGCGCGATGAGTCAGGAACTCGGGTGGTACCCACGTCGATTACAGTAGCACCTTCCTTGACCATATCGGCGGTTACAAAACCCGGCTTGCCGAGGGCCGCTATGACAATGTCGGCCTCACGGCATATTTCCTTAAGATTTTCCGACGCGCTGTGAAGTACCGTCACCGTAGCATTTCCCGGATCGGATTTCTGCATCATCAGCATTGCCACAGGCTTGCCCACAATATTGCTTCGTCCTATCACCGCACAGCGCTTGCCCGAAGTTGCAACACCATAGCGCTTAAGTAGCTCCATGATTCCGGCCGGAGTAGCCGACTTGAAGCAGGGGAGACCTATCGACATGCGGCCCACGTTGACGGGATGGAAACCGTCGACATCCTTTCGCGGATCGATTGCTTCAATCACGGCCTGCTCGTCGATGTGACGGGGGAGAGGCAGCTGGACAATAAAGCCATCAACCTCAGGATCTTCGTTAAGTGACCGGATGGTATCGAGCAAGGTCTTCAGGTCAACGTCATCCTCAAAACGGATGAGCGTGGAGCGGAATCCACAGCGCTCGCAAGCCTTTACCTTGTTGGCCACGTATGTCTCGCTGCCGCCGTCGTGTCCCACAAGAATAGCGGCAAGATGTGGGGCGCGCTTGCCTTGGGCAACCATATCGGCTACCTTTGCTGCAATTTCTGATTTTATATTTTCGGCAGTCTGCTTTCCGTCGATAAGAGTCATAGTGCGGGTGTAATATTGAGGTTAGATCACTTCTTCATTCCGCGCAAACCGCGCATCATAGCCAGCGGATTCTTGATTGAAGAAACCTGCTTCATCATTTTCCTGGTCTGTTCAAACTGCTTGAGCAACCTGTTGACCTGCTGGAGATCGGTGCCCGAACCGGCAGCTATCCTGCGGCGGCGGCTGGCATTGATAATATCGGGATTGGTGCGCTCCTGCGCTGTCATGGAGTTGATAATAGCTTCAATGCCGTTGAACGCATTGTCGTCGATATCAATGTCCTTGATCGCTTTACCTACACCGGGTATCATCGAAGCGAGTTCCTTAAGGTTACCCATCTTCTTTATCTGATGGATCTGTTCAAGGAAATCGTTGAAATTGAACTGATTCTTTGCGATCTTGCGCTGCAGTTCCATTGCCTTCTTCTCGTCGTAGGCATTCTGGGCTCTTTCGACAAGCGAGACGATGTCACCCATACCCAGGATTCGGTCGGCCATACGGGCGGGGTGGAAGAGGTCGAGAGCATCAAGCTTTTCGCCTGTTCCCACAAACTTGATGGGCTTGGTGACGACAGTGCGGATAGAGAGTGCGGCACCGCCGCGTGTATCACCGTCGAGCTTGGTCAGTACCACTCCGTCAAAGTCAAGGCGGTCATTGAATTCCTTAGCTGTGTTGACTGCATCCTGACCGGTCATCGAGTCGACTACAAAAAGGGTCTCCTGAGGCTTGACGGCATTTTTGATAGCCTCGATCTCATCCATCATCTGCTCATCGACAGCAAGGCGGCCGGCGGTATCGATTATGACGAGGTCGAGATTATTTTCTTTAGCATACTTGATGGCGTTGCGAGCAATCTCGACGGGGTTCTTGTTGCCCTCCTCGGTATAAACCGGCACATTGATCTGCCCGGCAAGTACCTTGAGCTGGTCGATGGCAGCGGGACGGTATACGTCACAGGCCACAAGTAACGGGCGACGTCCCTTTTCCGATTTAAGTTTACGGGCGAGTTTGCCCGAAAATGTGGTCTTACCTGAACCCTGAAGGCCCGACATAAGAATTACTGTAGGATTTCCCGAGAGGTTGATCTGGGCTGTCTCGCCACCCATGAGCCTTGCAAGCTCGTCGTGGACGATCTTCACCATCAGCTCGCCGGGCTTGATGGCGTTGATCACATTCTGACCGAGAGCCTTGGCCTTGACCTCATCGGTAAACTGCTTGGCGACCTTGAAGTTGACGTCGGCTTCGAGCAATGCGCGGCGCACATCCTTGAGTGTCTCGGCGACGTTGATCTCAGTGATGCGTCCCTGCCCTTTCAGTATCTTGAAACTCCTTTCGAGTCTTTCGTTTAGATTCTCAAACATTATATTTCAGCTGATTTATTATCGAGTTAAATATGAATTACAAAAGCCTGTTGGTAGCGGTGTCGGGGAAGATGACCTTGGGCCTGAACGCGGCTGCTTCTTCAGGCGACATGTGGGCGTAGGCCATGATTATCACTATATCACCAACCTGCACTTTCCTTGCGGCAGCACCGTTGAGACAGATGACTCCGCTACCGGGCTCGCCGGCGATGGTATAGGTGTCGAGCCGCTCACCATTGTTGTTATCCACAATATACACCCTTTCACCCGGCAGTATTCCGGCAGCTTCGAGAAGGAGTGAATCAATGGTGATGCTCCCGATGTAGTCAAGACGGGACTCGGTCACGGTGACCCTGTGGATCTTGCTCTTGAGCATTTCGAGCATCATGGTCTGGCAGGGTATTTGATATTGTCAATAAGCCTTACATCGCCGCAATACACCGTGACGCAACCCACCGCCTGGCGAGTTTCATTCCACTCCGAGATCGGCTGCATGGTATCGGCATCGACTATCTCGTAATATTCCACTTCAAGACCATCAACGGCATTGATGGAGTCGGTGACGAATTTCTTGACTTTGTCGACCGAGTTGTCAGGACAAAGGGCAACACTCTCGTCAAGGATCCGATGGATGGCGGGAGCAATAGCTCGCTGAGCGGGCGTGAGCCTTACATTGCGGCTCGACATGGCCAGACCGTCGCTTTCACGCTTGATGGGGCAGGCCACGATCTCGATATTGAACCCTTCGAGCGCAGCCATGCGCCTGATCACGGCTATCTGTTGGAAATCTTTCTCACCGAAGTAGGCCCTGTCGGGAGTGGTCATGGCAAAGAGCTTGCTTACCACCTGAGCCACACCGTTGAAATGCCCCGGACGCATGGCGCCTTCCATGACTTCGGCCACGGGGCCGAGATCAAACACGCGCTCGTCTTTCTCGGGATACATTTCCTCGACCGTGGGGACGAATGCTATGTCGACCCCGGCGGCAGCCAGAGCCTTGAGGTCGGCTTCCTCGGTGCGGGGATAGGTGCGGAGATCATCGGGATTATTGAACTGGGTGGGATTGACAAATACGCTGACCACAACGATGTCATTGTCTTTCCGCGCGCGTTCTATTAATGAAAGATGGCCTGCATGAAGTGCTCCCATGGTTGGAACCAAGCCGATGGTGCGACCGAGCGCACGAGCGGCTGAAATCTGGCGGCCAAGTTCTTCTACCGTTCTTATAGTATTCATTTTGATTGTCGTTCAGCTTTTGGGGCTAAAAATACGGTGCAAAATTACACATTTATATCGTTCTCAACAAATCTTTGAGGCTTTTTATTCCATTAATCGTCACTTCGACTGCTGATAATCTTCGAGTTCGATGCCGGCGAGTTCCCACACTGAGATTGCGTTTTCGAGCTGCTTGTTGAGCTTGCCGTGACGCTCGTAGATGTCGGCCGGAGGATTTTCGGAGTTCATCAGGGCCTCGGCTTCGGCAATCTCTTTCTCGATGCGGCCTACGGCATTCTCAGCTTCCTCCACATTCTTGCGGAGTCGGCGGAGCATCTTCTCATATTCCTTCTGCTCGGCATAGCTGCGGCGGCGCGGCGCCTCCTCCTTTTCTTTTTCGGCCGACGGCGACGGGGCGGCAGCCTTTCCAGGCTTCTCGGATTTATCGGGTTGGCGTGGAGTGGAGCGTTCAAGTTCGGCAAGCGAGTCAAGTTTCTTTTTCTCAAGGAACTCATATATGCCGCCGAGGCACTCCTTGACCTTGCCGCCTCCGAATTCATAAACTTTCTCGACAAGACCGTCGAGAAATTCCCTGTCGTGGCTCACTACAATCACCGTCCCGTCGAAATCCTTTATGGCCTGCTTGAGAATGTCCTTAGTCTTCATGTCGAGGTGGTTGGTGGGCTCGTCGAGGATAAGGAGGTTGACCGGTTCAAGAAGCAGCCGGATCATGGCAAGACGCGTCTTTTCTCCTCCCGATAGCACCTTTACCTTTTTGTCGGAAGCCTCGCCGCCAAACATGAATGCGCCCAGTATGTCGCGAATCTTGGTGCGTATATCACCCACGGCCACGCGGTCGATTGTATCGAATACAGTCAGTTCGCCGTCAAGCAGCTGGGCCTGATTCTGGGCAAAGTATCCTATCTTTACGTTGTGGCCCACCTTAAGTTCTCCAGTGAAAGGAATCTGCCCCATGATGCACTTTACGAGAGTGGATTTTCCCTCGCCATTTTTGCCGACGAAAGCGACTTTCTCCCCGCGCTTCACGGTAAAGGTAGCGTTGTCAAATACCTGATGGTCGCCGTAGGCCTTCCCTACATTGTCCAGTATCAGCGGATAGTCGCCCGAGCGAGGCGCCGGGGGAAAGCGGAGGTTGAGATGGGAATTGTCGACCTCGTCGATTTCAATACGTTGGATTTTTTCGAGCTGCTTGATGCGGCTCTGCACCTGCACGCTTTTGGTTGCCTTGTATCTGAAACGCTCTATGAAGTCCTCGGTCTCCTGAATCTGCTTCTGCTGGTTCTGATAGGCGCGGCGTTGCTGCTCAAGCCGCTCTGCCCGCAACTCTACGTATCGGGAATAGTTGACCGAGTAATCATAGATATTGCCGAGAGATATTTCGATGGTGCGGTTGGTCACGTTGTCGATAAAGGCACGGTCGTGGCTTACGAGTACTACGGCATCGGCTTTGGTGATGAGGAAATTTTCAAGCCATTGAATCGACTCGATGTCGAGGTGATTGGTGGGCTCGTCGAGAAGAAGCACGTCGGGACGCATGAGCAGGATTTTGGCCAGCTCGATTCTCATGCGCCATCCGCCGGAAAATTCCGATGTGGGACGGTTGAAATCCGTGCGGTTGAAACCAAGACCGATAAGTGTCTTTTCCATCTCGGCCTCGAAGTTTTCGCTCTGCTCGATTACGAGACGGTCAGTCAGATTGGCCACATCCTCTATGAGGGCGGAGTAGGAAGGTGAGTCATAGTCGGTGCGGGAGGCGAGCTGCTGGTTCATGGCATCGAGGCGTCGCCGCATTTCGTCGACATGAGAAAACGCTTTCCTTACTTCTTCGAGCACAGTGGTGTCGTCGGCGACTTCCATCTGCTGCGGCAGGTAACCGATGGTTGTGCCGTCGGGTTTGGCAATAGTGCCGGAAGTGGGATTCTGAAGACCGGCTATAATCTTCAGCATTGTCGACTTTCCGGCCCCGTTTTTTCCCACAAGCGCGATCTTGTCCTTGCGGTTGATTATGAATGATATATTGTCGAGCAGCGTCCTTGCGCTGAATTCTACCGACAGGTTGTTGATTGAGATGCTTGTCATGACAGTGCAAAGTTACTGACAATCTTTCAATCCCGCAAATCAACGAGCCGTGCCTTTATTATCTCATGAAGGGATTGCGGCGCGACGGATCAGGGATAAATGACTCGAAGGAATTGTCGTCGTAGAACACTACGATACTCATTACCCTTTTGCCGGTCTCTCCGGTAAATGTGAAAGTGTCGCCCCCGGGAGCGTTGGATCCGGTGCGTGTCGCGGTCTTCCGCCTCGGGGTAGGGAAACCGTATGGAGCCTCGGCTTCCTCCCTTACTTCACCAGATTCAACGTATTCACCTGCGTTTTCGTCGGGCTTGCTGAAATTTTTTCTGTCAATGTCGGCAGGTGATGATTTTGAAAATACAAATTCCCTTTCAGGTTCCTGTCTGTCAACGTTTTGAAAAGAAGAATCATTATAAAAAGCTGAATTTTGAGGGCCGGAGGTTTCAATATTTCCCACCGATCCCATGCTCCCCTCACCAAACAGCAACCACAGCATGGATAAAGCAGGGTAGGCAGCGTGGATCTTCGATATAACCTCGTCAGAAACTTTCTTGTTGCGACCACTCAGTAACTGGGATGCCGACGGGCGGGGAATGCCGCATTGATCGGCAAACTGGGTTACGCTTATTTCCTCTTGGTCGAGATACTGTTTTAATCTTGAAACTATATCCATTTGTCCGGAATTTGGTTTTGCATTGGCGTTGCAAATGTAATTATTAATTCCGAAATTGCAAAATTTATTTATGCAAATTTGAATTTAACTTTGCGAATACACTGTTTTGAAAACGAATATTTGTGTTTGCAAATACAGCTACATGAAATCGAAATATTTAAACCTATACATCAGTATTAATCACATACTTTAATTGAAATCAATACTTTAACGGTGTCCAAGTAAAGCGTCGGCCTAAATATTGCCACGGGCTGGCAAATATTTAAACCGACGCTTTAAATAAAAAATTAACTTCACTGAATTTCAACTGAATAATTGTAAAGTTAAAATATTTAAAATGGTTATTTAGGGGATTTTTGTGATTTTGCAACTTTGATTGGATTTCAATTTTCCAACCTGAATAGATTAACTTTTACCGAGATTTTTATTAGATCAAATATTCAAATTCGGCTCTATTTTTGAATTTGCAGATTCTAATTGTTGATAAAATGCAAATTGATATACAAAATCAAATATTTCAAATGCTGAGTTTACAAAAATAAACTTTCAATCAACTTTCTGATCGATTTGATTTAATAACATCACAAGTTCAGGGTTTGCTTAGTCATTAACTTTATTTAACGTTAAAATTCTGTTACAAGTTGATCTTCCAAATTTTGTTTTAAAAATCCCCCTTGTATGGAAAGGTTTAACGGTATTTTTCTTAACTTTGTTGAGTAAAAAATGACAAAACTATACAGTATAATCCATTATGCCACAAAAATATTCAGAGATTGACGAGTCATCGTTTGACGCTGAGGAACTCCTTAATCCCCGTGCCGCCTCATATCAGGAATCGTCCCCCGCAGAACAGGCGGTAGAAACCGATGGAGAAGACAGTGTTGCCGTGGATGAGAGCCGGATTCGGCCACGCCCGGCCATGGAAAATCCATCAGGGGAAGCCGAGCCGGAGCCGTCGGGTCCTGTCGGTCAGCGGCAGTCGCCCATGCAGGAGCGTGTCGTGACTGAATCACCGCAACGTGAAGCGCCGGCTCCTGATCCCCGTAAGAATACTCCGGCAGAAAAGAGCGCGCTTTCCGAGCGTGATGCTCTGATTGCCAAATCTACCTTGGAAAAGATAAGGATGTTCAGCGGAATAGTGCTGTTTTTCCTGGCTGCCTACTCGCTGATCGTGACCATTTCTTATTTCGCCAACCTGTCGCATGATCAGAGCGCACTGCTCGGTGCTGACACTGATCCGTTTGTATACAGCAATGTCGGAGGCATGGTGGGCGCATGGCTGTCTCATTTTCTCCTCTATGAATGGCTTGGAATAGGAGGCTTCATATTTATATATTATGTAGGGGCGATTTCGTTGCTTTTGCTCAACGTGATCCGTTTCAGATTCTGGAATTTTACGTTGAAATGTCTGCTGTCGGCGGTAGCTGTCTCGATAATTGGCGGCTTTCTTGTGGAGCTTCTCCACGCTCACACGCGGTTCTACTGGGGAGGCCTGCACGGTTATCTTGTCAACCGTCAGATAACCGATTTCGCCGGTTTACCCGGAGCTCTGGGAATAAGCCTTATTATGGCCGGGCTGCTTGTGGTCATGTTCATTGACTCGCTTTCAAAATTCTTCCACTGGATAGGATGTAAGATAGATTCACTCCGTGAACGCCGCAGAAAGGAGCAGGAGGAATTTAACGCCCGCCGTGAGCAGGCAGAAAGGCAGCGCCGCGAAGAAGAACTTGCCGAGGCAGCTGAGAGACGCCGTGTTCAGGAGGAGCGTGAGGCAGCTGAGCGTGAAGCCAGGATGCAGGAGACGAGTGTTCTGGCTCATGAACAGGAGGAAGTAGCTGCCGCACGTGCCGAAACGCCGCAGGAAAAACGTGAACCTGAAAGCAGGCAAGATGCCGAGGCCGGAATTGCTGAACGTAACAGTATGGTTACTTCAGCTATTGCTCAGGAACCTTCAGGATCTACCGATGTTGAAGAGGAGCCCAAAGAGGAAATTTCAGCCGAGGAATCGCTGTTCAGCAACGACGAAGATACCGATGACGACAATCTCTTTAATGAGTCAGTAGATGACGAAGAACTGTTTGATGACGGACCCGCGGATGAGAATGACCGACCCGCCAGCGATGTAATCGATGGAATGGTGGTCGAGAAACCGGTAATAGAGCGGTGTGAGGAAGTGGTCACGCCGGCTTTTTACGACCCGACTGCCGATCTGTCACATTTCCGGTTCCCATCGCTCGAACTGCTGCGTGAGACCGCCTATTCAACCGACAGCGTGGATGCCACTGAAATGGAGGAAAACAAGAACCGAATCACCAAGACCCTGAGTGATTACGGCATCCCCATCTCCCATATACACGCTACGGTTGGTCCCACCGTCACCCTTTATGAGATAATTCCTGCCGAGGGTGTCAGGATCGCGAAAATCAAGCGCCTGGAGGACGACATAGCCATGAGCCTCGCTGCCCTCGGCATCCGTATAATTGCTCCCATTCCCGGAAAGGGAACCATTGGCATCGAGGTGCCCAACAAGGATCCCCAGACCGTCTCGATAAGGTCTATCCTGTCGTCGCGCAAGTTTCAGGAAAGCAAGATGGAACTCCCCATGGCTCTGGGGTGCACTATCTCCAATGATGTGTTTATGGCTGATTTGGCCAAGATGCCTCACCTGCTTGTTGCCGGTGCTACGGGTATGGGTAAGTCAGTGGGTCTGAATACTATCATCGCATCGCTGCTTTACAAGAAACATCCTGCCGAACTGAAATTTGTTCTTGTTGACCCGAAGATGGTGGAGTTCAGCCTTTATGCCGACCTTGAACGGCATTATCTGGCCAAACTTCCCGACGAGGAGGATGCCATCATCACCGATCCAAACAAGGTTGTGGCAACACTCAACTCCCTCTGTATAGAGATGGACAACCGCTATGCGCTTCTTAAGACCGCTTCTTGCCGCAACATCAAGGAGTACAACGAGCGCATCAAGTACGGTAATCTCATGGCCAAACATGCCGACGGACACCGATTCCTTCCTTATATAGTGGTAATCGTTGACGAGTTTGCCGACCTGATCATGACAGCCGGCAAGGAAGTTGAAACCCCCATTGCCCGCATTGCACAGAAGGCCCGCGCCGTGGGTATACACATGATCCTTGCCACGCAGCGCCCGTCGACCAACGTCATAACCGGTGTCATCAAGGCCAACTTCCCGGGCCGAATTGCATTCCGCGTATTCCAGATGGTAGACTCCCGCACGATTCTTGACCGTCCCGGAGCCAACCAGCTCATAGGTCGCGGCGACATGCTTTTCTCCAACAACGGAAAGATCGAGCGAGTCCAGTGCGCGTTTATCGACACCCCCGAGGTTGAGGCAATCTGCGACGCCATCCACCGGCAGCCCGGCATGGATCCTTACCCTCTGCCCGAATACGTTCCTGAGACCGACGGTCAAGGATCGCTCTCAGGCAATCCATCTGACCGCGATCCGCTCTTCGGAGATGCTGCCCGCTATGTGGTTCAGACCGACACGGCTTCCACATCTTCGCTCCAGCGCCGGTATTCGATAGGCTACAACCGCGCCGGCAAGATCATGGACCAGCTCGAAGCTGCCGGTATCGTCGGTCCTTCGCAGGGAGGTAAGCCCCGTCAGGTTCTGATGGACACCATGCAGGTAGCGCGTATGCTCGGTGACGAATGATAATTTCCAAATCCCCAATATAGTTATGAAGAACAAAATATTGATAATGCTTGCCGGCATAGTGACATTGCCTTCATTGGCCATTAATCCTCCGCTCCAACAACCTTGCTCGGGTAATATCGACCGACTTTATGTTTATTCACCCGAGATGGCCGATACGGTCACTGTAGATGTCTGGACGCCCCGGTTCTATAATGAGAATCCGGGATGCCGTCTTCCGGTGATATACATGCACGACGGTCAGAATCTTTTCGATGCGTCAACAACCTGGAATCATCAGTCGTGGGAAATGGATTCGGTCGTCACTGCTATGATTGACGACGGGCGCGTGTCGCCGGTCATGATCGTGGGAGTACATAGCGTGGCTGCCACACGCGTAGCCGACCTGATGCCTGAGCGCCCGTTTGACTCGATTCCCGATATAATGGGGCAGCGTGTCAAGTCGCCGCTCCGTGGCAATGAATATGCGGCCTTTTTCGCAACCACTCTCCGCGATTCAATAAATTCACGTTACCGCACGCTGACCGATCCTGATAATACTGCTGTCATGGGATCGAGCATGGGAGGGCTGATGTCTATTTATATATTATGTGAATATCCCGGCGTATTCGGGAAGGCTGCCTGCCTCTCTACCCACTGGATCGGTGGCACCAAAGCCTATGAAAACGGCGACGAGCGTTTTGCCGAAATAATGTATCGTTACGTCGACAGCTCATTGCCGCGCGATAAAAACCATTTGGTCTATTTTGACCGTGGAACTGAAACCATCGACGCTTTCTACGGTAAGTGGGACGACAGTATCATCAATCTATGTATCGGCAACGGATATGAACCCGGAGTTCAGATTCTCTCCTATGAGGATAAGGGTGCATCTCACGAAGAAAACGCATGGAAGCGTAGGGTTGACCGCCCGCTGCGGTTCCTTTTTCCCACCAAATGAACAAATAAAGAATGTATGACCTATCACCCCCGCGAAAAATTACAAGTTTTTCGCGGGAAATTTTTTTCAAAAAATATTGTTGAAAATTTTGGTAATATGAAAAATGAACTTACCTTTGCAGTGTGTTAGATATATACAACACCTCAACACTAAACCACGACATTCATTTTAAAATCATCCATCAGCTTCAACGATGAAAAAGACAATTGCTTTGGTCACGCTTCTTATATCGGTAATCTTCCCGATGCAGTCCCAGCTGCTGTGGAAAGTCACCCCGTCAGGCAACAATGATGCTCCCGCATCCTATCTGCTCGGCACATATCATCTCATCGGTTACGAGCGTGTAGATTCCTTGACCGGGGTTTCAGAAGTCCTCGGAAACGTCAACGGAGTAGTGGGGGAACTTGATATGGCATTTGCCAACGGTTCCGAAGGTCAGAGTATAATGATGGGCTACGCTGCCGCCCCTTCCGACAGCACTTTGTCAGTACTCCTGTCACCCGACCAATTAACGTCACTACGGAAATTTCTTGACCAATACATGCCGGGAGTGACCGTAGAGCGGCTTGAAGGATTTTGTCCGGCATTTGTGTCGGTGATGACCGAGGTGGCACTCGCCAATGCCATTAGTCCCATCGCCGGAGATGCCGTCGATGCCGCCATTCAGCAGAAAGCTCTTCAGAGTGGCAAGTCAGTTATCGCCCTGGAGACTGTGGAAGATCAATGCCTTGCTCTTTTCGGAGCACCGTTGATCAAGCAGGCTGAATCACTCGTGATGACCGTAGAGCATGATTCAGACTTCCTGTCACTTTCACGGAAGATTTTTGATGCTTATCTTGCCGGTGACCTTAATGAAATCCTCTCTGTGATCGAAAATCCAAGATACATGAGTACCGAGGATGCCGACCGCCTTATAGTTAGCCGTAACGCCGACTGGCTGCGTGTACTCGCCGGTCTTCTTCCGGCCGCCTCGCTCCTGATAGTGGTGGGTGCCGGGCATCTGCCGGGGAAAGACGGATTGATAGAAGGTCTCCGTAACAAGGGGTACGAAGTGACCCCCGTAAAGAACTGATTAACATTATTCCAATCATGATAGAAGCAAATAATATTTCCTACATCTACAAGAACGGTGCCGAAGCACTCGTCAACTCCACGTTCACAGTCGGGCCGGGTCTATATCTCATGCTCGGAGAAAACGGAGCCGGCAAGACCACATTGCTACACGTCCTTTCAGGATTGCTTTATCCGGCAACAGGAAGTGTCACCATCAACGGCATGAATGTTGACCGCCGTGAACCGTCTACTTTAGGCAACCTGTTCTTTCTCCCCGAAGCCATGGAGCTGCCCGCACCGTCAGTCAACAGTTTCGCAAATCTTCACAGCAAGTTTTATCCTCGTTTCAACGCCGACGCCCTCGCGGCCAACCTTGCCGACTTCGGCATGACCGGAAACGAGCCGTTCAGCGCCCTTTCTTTCGGCACACGTCATAAATCGGTGTTGGCTTATGTGCTTGCCCTGGGGGTTGACTACCTCTTTCTTGATGAACCTGCCAACGGACTTGACATTCAGTCACGCCACCATCTGCGCCGCATGATGGCGCGGAGCATGACCGACGAGTCGACCGTCATTGTGTCGACCCACACGGTCAGCGACCTTGAGCAGCTTTTCGACGGGGTCATGATCCTTCATCACGGCCGTGTGGTGCTCAGCAGTAAGACCTCCGAGATAGCACGGCGGTTAAACTTCGTCACGACGGTGGAGCGTCCTGAGAATGCCCTCTATATGGAGCAGGAAATGGGACTGTATCATGCGATCATACCCAATGTGACAGGTGAATATACCGAGGTTGACTACCGTATGCTCTATTCTTCTCTCTTCTCTCCGGCTTCGGCCATGATAATTTCAATCCTTAACAATTCAGTCAACAATGGACAATAACAGCTTTTCATGGGCGCGCATGTCGCTATTGGCCCGTTACTATATGCCCGCAATCAAGAAACACCTCACCATATATACGGTGTTGATAATCTTGTATTGCCTGTCGAGTTTACTGCAGGGAACGACATTCTGGTGGAGTTTTATTTTCGTCATGTTCTGGGGAATCATGCAGCTCGGTTTTTCCTATCTGTTCTATCTTGCGCCTGTCGCATTTTCCCGCTATGACGATCCTGTGATATCTACGCTGCTTCCCGCCAAAGGATCCGAGAAAGCTGTGTTCATAATAGGGTATTCTCTTGTATTTACACCGTTGTTCATATATGCTCTGCTCGGGATTTTCACGCTTATTGTAAATATTTTCGATCTTAATTCAACGGTTGTAAACATATTCAGTGGAGTTAACAGCAATTACTGGGAAGATATCAGCGGTGAGATTCCTGCATGGCTGGTATATGTCAACCGTTATCTCGGTTACCTCTGGATGACTGCCATGACACTGTATGTGGTGACGGTAAGCCGCACGAATAAGTTGCTCAAGGCAATACTAACCACCATCATCGTGCCGGTGGCCACAGCTGTCATAGGTATAATCGCAGGAGTCATCTATTCGTTCAACAACAAGGACTCCATGCTCTCCACACTCGAACGTATCAGTGAGATGGGTAATAACGAGAGTGAAGCAGCCGCGGCATTTGTGGGTACTTTTCTCAATGAACTCATGATATGGATTGTCAGCTATCAGGGATTGATGACGGTAATCGGCATAATCTGTGTCTATCTCACATGGCGTAAGATCGTGCATAATCAGGTATAATACAGTTCACTGCCTATGGATTTCAATAACCGCAAACCGATTTACCGTCAGATAGTCGACTACTGTTTCACCCTGATTCTATCAGGTGAATGGAAGCCCGCCCTGCGCGTCCCCTCGGTCAGGGAACTGGCCGCGACACTTGCCGTGAACTCCCACACGGTCCTAAAAGCCTACGAGTATCTTCAGGACGAACACATCATATTTCCTAAACGCGGCATGGGCTTTTACCTTGCCACCGATGCTGCCGAGAGAGTCAATGATGCCCGAAGCGCCGAGTTCTATGACACTTCTTTGAAAGAACTTTTCCGGGAGATGGATCTGCTCGATATTTCAATCAGTGATCTCTTGCTTCACTATGAAGAATACCGGAAAAATGACCTGAGCTAACATATAATTCAACTCATAAAGAAAGGATGCGTCGAGCCGTTGCCTGACGCATCCTTTCTTTATGAGTTTATTACCTTACTTATTCTACGGTCCAGGTTTCGCCTGCGAGGACCATATCGCGGAGAGAGGCGAAATTCTTGCGTGACCTTACTTCCTCGATCTGCTTCTCGATTTCCTCATTATATACGGGAGAATCAACGTCGCGTATAACTCCGAGGGCAAGAGGCAGTTCGTGGCCGTCCATCATGGCAAGCTGCTGGTGGAGGAAATTGGACTGCGTGTGAGAATCGTGGACAAGAACGTCGTCGATAGTATAACCGTTCTCACCGATTTTCACTGCTTTAAGCGTGAAACCGTCGGCTACCAGTCCATATTCCTTTTCCTTTCCGAAAAGCATCTTTTCGCCATCCACGAGATGGATGGTGCGCTGTGCTCTGTACACGCGGTCGGTTATATAGTTGTGAATTCCGTTATTGAAAATCACGCAGTTCTGGAGAATTTCAACAACAGAGAGTCCTTTATGGCGGGCAGCCGCCACGAGAACGTCGCGGGAAGTCTCAAGCTCCACGTCGATGCTGCGGGCAAAGAAGTTGCCGCGGGCTCCGAATACCAGTTCTGCGGGAATGAAAGGGTCCTCTGTAGTTCCGTAAGGTGAAGATTTGGAGACGAATCCTCGATCGGAAGTAGGGGAGTATTGACCCTTAGTGAGGCCGTAGATCTTGTTGTTGAAAAGGATCATGTTGATGTCGACATTGCGGCGCACAGCATGAATGAAGTGGTTGCCACCGATGGCGAGACCGTCGCCATCGCCCGAAATCTGCCACACGGTCATGTCGGGTCGCGCAACCTTGAATCCGGTTGCTATCGCGGCCGCGCGTCCGTGAATTGTGTGGAATCCGTATGATGCCATGTAATATGGAAGACGTGAAGAGCATCCGATGCCCGATATTACAGCCGTCATGTGGGGTGGGACACCCAGGGTGGACATGGCTTTGTGGAGAGTGTTGAGAATCGCATGGTCTCCACACCCGGGACACCATCTGATACTCTGGTTACTTTTATATTGCGATGGTTGATAAGTATTCTGTTCCATGATTTCAGAGAAGTTTTTTTACCTTTTCTACAAGTTCGCCCACGAGGAACGGCTGACCTTGGATCTTGTTAATGCGCAGGAATTTCACGTCGGGGAATTTAGCCTGAAGGTAATCGGCAAACTGTCCGAGGTTGAGTTCGGCCACGATCACCCGGTCATATTTTGAGAATACTTCGGCTGTATTGGCAGGAAGCGGGTTTATGTAGCTGAATTGGGCGAAAGCAACCGGCGAACCCTCGCGGCAAAGTTCTTCGGCGGCAGTGCGCAGATGACCGTATGTTCCGCCCCAACCAACGAGTAAAGTCCGTGCACCTTTCGGATCGATAACTTCAAGCGGTGGAATATCAAGGGCGATGCGCTTGATCTTTTCGCTGCGGGCAAGCACCATTTTCTCGTGATTCTCGGGGTCGATGGAGATAGCGCCGGTATTGAAGTCTTTTTCGAGACCACCTATGCGATGCTCGGCTCCCTCGGTCCCGGGGATGGCCCAGTAACGTGCGAGTGTTTCGGCGTCGCGCTTGTAAGGATGCCAGCCGTCGGCAATCATTTCAGCCGACAGTAGGGGAGTCTTTATCTGAGGCAGTTCGTCAGGTTCAGGAATCCGCCAGGCACTCGCTCCGTTGCCTATGAAAGCATCGCTGAGCAGGATGACCGGAGTCATGTGCTCGATGGCAATGCGACATGCTTCAAAAGCCATGGTGAAGCAGTCAACGGGTGATTTCGGAGCCACGACTGCAACGGGAGATTCACCGTTACGACCATAAAGAGCCTGCATGAGGTCGGTCTGTTCGGTTTTGGTGGGAAGGCCGGTAGAGGGACCTCCTCGCTGCACGTCAATGACCACGAGAGGCAGTTCGGCTATAACGGCCAAACCGAGTGCTTCGCTTTTCAGGGCGAGGCCGGGACCGGATGTAGAGGTGGCGGCCAATGAGCCGGCAAACGAAGCACCTATTGCCGAGCAGATTCCGGCTATTTCGTCTTCCATCTGTACTGCCTTCACTCCGAGATCCTTGCGCTTGGCAAGTTCATGAAGAATGTCGGTGGCCGGAGTGATGGGATAACTGCCCAGGAAGAGCGGGCGGCCCGATTTCTCAGAAGCGGCTATGAGTCCCCATGCTGTCGCGGTGTTGCCGTTAACGTCGGTATACACTCCCTTGCGGGCTGGTTCGGTCTCGATGCGGTAGGTAGTGACTGACGCGTGAATGTTGTGGCCGTAGTCGTAACCGGCATCGAGTACTTTGGCGTTGGCTTCAAATATAGCCGGTTTCTTGGCGAATTTTCCCTTAAGGATGTGCTTTGCGGCTTCAACAGGGCGGTCGAAAAGCCAGCACACAAGGCCGAGGGCGAATATATTGCGGCATTTGAGCATGGATTTATTGTCGAGACCCGAGTCAGCAAGGGCAGCCTTGGTCATTGATGTGACAGGCGCCTCAACAATCTGGGCCTTGATATCAAGTTCCTTGAATGGATCGGACGTGGTGAAAAGTGCCTTTTTCAGATCAGCTTCCTTGAATGAATCAATGTCGACAATGCAGACTCCTCCCGGCTTGAGAAACTTGATGTTTTGCTTCAATGCGGCGGGGTTCATGGCGACAAGCACGTCACACATATCACCGGGAGTATACACGTCAACTCCCGCGCAAACTTGGAATCCGCTCACTCCGCTGAGAGATCCCTGCGGAGCTCGCACCTCGGCGGGATAATCGGGAAAGGTAGATACTTTGTTGCCAAGTCCGGCTGAGATGTTGGTGAAAATGTTTCCGGCAAGCTGCATTCCGTCGCCGGAATCGCCCGAAAAGCGCACCACTACTTTATTCAGGGTCTTGACAGTGGTAGGGTTTGTCATGGTTGAATAAGAAAAATAATGTATTTCTGTTATTGATTGAATTTCAAAGGCATTGGCCGTGAACGGGAGATGATTTTCCTTTCAGTCATCACTGTCTCACCGTTTACGATGGTCATCACGGGGATGCGGCGGAGGGTGAATCCATCGAGCGGAGTCCAGCCGCAACGTGATGTAACAATGTCATCAGTCACCTTGAGGCGACGCTCGGCCACGACAGCCAGGTCAGCGTAGTAACCTTTCCTGATGAATCCGCGACGGTCAATCCGGAAGATGCGGGCCGGATTGTGGCACATGGCTTCCACAATCCTTTCCTCGGTCAGCGTCGGGTTATCATCGGCTATCTCAAGCATGAGTGCAAGCGAAAATTCTATTCCGGGCATTCCCGAAGCCGCTTTGAGAGCTCCGCCTTTTTTTGAAGAGAGCAGGTGAGGGGCATGATCGGTAGCCACCGTATCGATGACACCGCTTACAAGTGCGTTGAGAAGTGCTATTTTGTCGCTGCAGTCCTTTATCGCGGGATTGCATTTTACTCTTGCCCCGCGTGTGGCATAGTCATTGGAATCGAAAAACAGGTAATGCGGCCCGGTTTCGGCGGTTATGTGTTTGCCGTCAACGGGTCCGGGAGCAAACAGCTGAAGTTCATCGGCAGTAGAGATGTGGCATACGTGAAGACGTGTACCATACCGTCGTGCCATGTCCACAGCACGCCGGGTGGCGATGTAACATGCCTTGCCTGATCTTATTTCAGGGTGCATCTCAACCGGTACCTCTTCGTCCTGATACTCGGCCATGACGGCTTCACGGTTAAGTTTTATTGTGGCCTCGTCCTCGGCATGAATCGCAACCGGAGCCTTGATATTTTTGAATATCATTGAAATGGTGGATTCATCGTCAACCAGCATATTTCCGGTCGATGAGCCCATGAATACCTTTACACCTGCTACACGTGTATAGTCGGCACCTTCGATTTCGGCGTAATTATTATTGGTCGCCCCGATGAAAAAACCATAGTTGGCGAGTGAAACTTCGGCAGCTCGGTCTATCTTGGCATCGATTGCGGCCCGTGTCACAGTAGCAGGAACGGTATTAGGCATATCGATGAATGAAGTGACGCCACCCATCACTGCGGCGGCCGATTCGGTTGCCATGTCGCCCTTTTCGGTCAATCCCGGATCGCGGAAATGAACGTGAGTATCAATGACTCCCGGTATCAGAAGATTGCCGCAGAGATCGATCACTTCTTCAGCAGTCTCTACGAGTTCAGCGGGAGCTTTCCCTTCGCCCACCTCGGCAATCAGTTCTCCTTCGACAGCCACATAGCCGGCATACCGGTGCCCTTCGTTGACTATCACGCAGTTATCAAGCAGTTTCATTTTCCGGAATAATCAGGATATTTCTTGAAAAGACTCGACCACTTCAGTCTCAAAACCCCGAAGAATCCTTCGGAGAAGATTCCGGAACTCATCTTTGATGTTCCTAAGACACGGTTTACGAATATGATAGGTACTTCCACTATCTTGAATCCGTACTTATGGGCAAGAAATTTCATCTCGATCTGAAACGCATATCCCTTGAACCGGATCTTGTCGAGCGGGAGAGCCTCAAGAACCCTGCGCCTCCAGCACACAAATCCGGCCGTGGCATCGTTTACAGGCATTCCGGTCACTACCCTTACATATTTCGAGGCATAAAAGCTCATCATGACACGTCCCATGGGCCAGTTGACCACGTTGACCCCGGTGAGATAACGCGACCCAATCGCGACATCGGCATGATCATCACGACAGGCCTTGAGAAGTGCCTCCAGATCGGCCGGATTGTGCGAAAAGTCAGCATCCATCTCAAAGATATACCGGTAATCAGTCTCTGACAGGGCCCATTTGAATCCTGCTATATAGGCGGTACCGAGACCAAGTTTGCCCTCACGTTCCATCAGATGTACTCTTCCGGGACGCTTCTTCATGATTTCCTTGACGATAGCAGCTGTGCCGTCGGGCGAATTGTCGTCGATAATCAGGATGTCAAATCGCACAGGGAGCGATAGGACCGCATCGATGATGGCGCTGACATTTTCCTTTTCATTATAGGTGGGGATAATGACGAGTGCCTCACCTTTGCCTGCTTCGGTCGTCGTTACTGCTGGTATTATGGGTGAAGTGGATTGCATCTTCAAAAATTATTCTGGAGTGGTCTCGCGGATATAAATCAGGATTTCCTTGTCGACGGGAGTGAGTGAAACGTGGCGGCGGCTCATCATCCTCTCGGCAGTATCAAAGAAGCGGTCCATGTCGACCCGTTTCATGCCTTGCACGGTGCCTTCGCTGAATGAAGGGATGAACGTGCGGGGAAAGCCTGCGCTGTAAAAGTTGACACCTACGCCGAGAACTGTTGCGGTATTGAACATAGTGTTGATACCCGCCTTGCAGTGATCGCCGGTAATAAGGCCGCAGAACTGCAACTTGGTTTTCTCGAATGAAGCTGTGGCGTAGTTCCACAACCTGATAGGTGCGTAGGTGTTCTTGAGATTGGACATTGTGCAGCCGGCCCCGAGGTTACACCATTCGCCTATCACGGCGTTTCCGAGGAAGCCGTCGTGGGCTTTGTTGGAATAACCGATAAGTATAGCATTGTTGATCTCGCCGCCTACCTTGCAGTAAGGCCCAATGGTGGTGCCTCCATATATTTTCGAGCCCATATTGATTACGCCGTGTTCACACAAAGCGATAGGGCCGCGCATACAGGACCCTTCCATCACCTCGGCATCACGACCGATATAGACCGGGCCGTTCTTCACATTGATGATTGCACCTTCTACCGTGGCACCTTTTTCTATAAACAGTGCCGGTGAGCCGTCGGATAGAGTGGAATTACCTATCAGGGTGCATGTATCTGAAAGTGGCTCGCTCTTGCGGTCACGGGTAATAATTCGGTAATCGCGCAGGAGAGCCTCGTTATTTGTCATGAAAATATCATAAGGCCGCGCGATCATCAACGGCTTTTCCCCTTGATAAACTACCTTGTCGGGAGCGTCGCTGCCTCTGTGAGCTATGACTACCCCTGACACTTCCAGGCTTTGTCCGGGGGCGAGGCTTGTTATGGCTTCAACAAGCTCGTCATCAGGTTCCATGTGTCCTGCAATGTACAGGTCGTCGCCATCCTCGCTTTCAATCATGGGAAACTTTGCCTGAAGATAATCCTCGGTCAGGTAAGAATATGCTCCCGGAATTGCACGCTGCCACTTTTCGCTTATGGTCAGGATTCCGTGACGGATCAAAGCTACGGGACGAGTGAAGGTCAGGGGAAGCAGCCCCTGGCGGATCTCCGGTAAGTCAAAGAGAATGATATTTTTCATCAATAAGTGATACTTTCAGAGTTTCTATTCTTCTGCAAATGTAGTCAATTTTTTTGAATTGGCTGTGAAAGAGAGCCGCTATTTTGCAATTTCCCAGAAAGCGACGGCCGATGCCGCAGCAACGTTAAGTGAATCAACGTTATGAGCCATCGGTATCAAGGCCACGTAATCGGCCCGGTCAATTACATTCTGAGCAAGGCCATCTCCTTCAGTACCCAGGATAATGGCGAGCCGGGTGACTGACTTCAATACAGGATCGCCGATAGTGACTGAATCATTTCTAAGGGCCATGGCGACAGTTGTGAAGTCGACCTTGTGAAGGTCCTCGATAGGATCGTCGATCCAGGTCCACGGTACAAGGAATACACTCCCCATCGAGACCCTGACGGCACGGCGGTTGAGCGGGTCACATGACGTGCGTGTCAACGCCACTGCATCAATTCCGAGAGCTGCCGCCGACCTGAATATCGCCCCGATATTGGTTGTATCGCATACCCCGTCAATCACTGCTATGCGACGGCTCGCCGAAGCAAGATCTTCAAGTGACGGAAGCACGGGGCGACGCATCGCGCATAATACACCGCGGGTCAGTGTATATCCGGTGAGCCTGCTAAGCAATTCACGCGAACCGGTATAGACAGGCACATCTCCGATACGTTCTACAATCCCTGCCGCATCACCATGCAGATGCTTTTCCTCAGCGAGGAGTGCCACCGGCTCGTAACCTGCATCAAGGGCTACATTGATGACCTTGGGGCTCTCGGCGATAAAGATGCCACGCTCCCCTTCAATGCCGGCGCGTAACCGGGCCTCGGTCATGGAAGAAAATATCTCTATTCCCGGATAATCCAGTGAACTGATGTTAATGACTTTACTTTTCATGACGGCAAAGTTAGGAATTATTCGTTCAAATTTCAACATTAGCGTCACCTCCCGTATTCTTGTGGAATAATTTTATTAATTTTGTGGCTGAATCATCTTTTCCAAAATTGAAATGCCAAGAAAACCATTCTTCACGATATTATTGCTTTTGTTCCTGTCGATTCCGTCTCTATCCCACGCCCAACTGATACGTAAGGCAGGCGAGCTGATTCAGACTGCGATTGACGACATCAAGACATCTCCACAGGAGGTGATGGATTCTCTCTCGGATGAAGCACGCACCATCAGGGATTCAATCAAGATGCACGAGATGGAACTTCAACTTCAGGAAATGAAATTGAATGAGATAGTGCTCCGAACCGAACTTGCCGACGCTCTCAACCATAATCATATCGCTGACTCAATCAAGCTCGACATGCAGCGCAAGCGCATAGATTCGCTTCGCTCCGTGACTCCGGGTGTCCCGGTCATAGTTCAGAACGATACGCTCTTCAAGATTTATGCAGCCCTGGGAGGATATTCAGCCGTTGACAGGGCTCAGATGACCGAAGAAACATTGATGAAGATAGGAAAGGAGAGGGGCCTCCGCAAGGATACTCTTCATCTTCTTGACAATGAAAACTTTGTCGACATAATGTATGGCGATAAGGTTATTATCAGCCTTACACAGCAGGACGCATTGTGGCAAAGCACTACCCCCCATGAACTGGCTCTTGATTATATTCCTCTCCTTAACGATAAGATACGTGAGATGAAGGAGGAGAACAGTTTCTGGCAACATCTCAAGCGCGCCGGACTGTTTGTACTTGTCCTTGCTTTTCAGTACCTGATTTTCAAGGCTATCAACTACCTGTTCAGGCGACTGCGCCGCCGTATAGTCAGTGTCGGGCGACACAGGCTCAAGCCACTTGTCGTCAAGGATTACGAGTTGCTCAATACGAGGCGTCTGTGCCGGATATTAGGTTATATCGCCAACTTCTTCCGCATTATCCTGCTACTGACCATATTGATATTCACGGTGCCCATCCTGTTCGCAATTTTCCCGCAGACAGAGAATCTCGCACTAAGGATTTTCTCCTATATCGTCGATCCCATCATCATGGTGATAAAGGCTATAATCGACTACATCCCCAATCTGTTCATTATCATCGTGATATGGTACTGCGTGCGTTACATCGTGAAGGGACTGCGCTACATCGCGGGTGAGATTCAGAACGAGAAGCTGAAGATTTCAGGTTTTTATCCTGATTGGGCCGAGCCTACGTTCAACATAATCCGTTTCCTGCTGTATGCTTTCATGATCGCCATGATTTACCCCTACCTTCCCGGGGCGGAATCAGGGGTGTTTCAGGGAATATCAGTGTTTGTGGGTCTTATAGTATCGCTCGGCTCAAGCACGGTGATTTCCAACTTTATAGCGGGATTTGTGATAACCTACATGCGCCCGTTTAAGGTAGGAGACTTCATAAAGGTAAAGGAGACGACCGGCAACGTGATAGAAAAAACACCGTTTGTGACCCGACTACGCACTATCAAGAACGAGATCATCACGATTCCCAACTCCTTCATAATGTCGGGCGACACGGTCAATTACAGTGCATCGGCGCGCACCTACGGCCTCATAATACACACTATGTTGACAATGGGATTCGAGACTCCCTGGCGCAAGGTTCACCGGTTGCTCATCGAATCGGCTCTCGCCACACCGGGGGTACTTAACAGCCCCAAGCCCTTTGTATTGGAAACCCAGCTCAACGACAACTACATGTGCTATCAGATAAACGCCTACATCACCGATGCCGATGCCATGCCTCAGTTAACATCAGATCTGCTCCAGAACATTCAGGATAATTTCAGGGATGCCGGTATCGAACTCGTAGCACCGCACTACATCTCCACACGCGACGGAAACACATCGAAAATTCCTCCACTGAAGGAGCGTCGTCGTGAAACCGACGAGAAATAAATTCCGCCAACGGCTCATAAAGTTACTCCCGGCCTCACGCCGGGAGTAAACTTTTCTTGCATTTAACATTTTAAAACCTTGATTTCTCAGCATTTCCGGCACCGGTACCGCGATAGCGGTCACGAGTGGTATTGAAACGATATTGCAATGTCAGCATTACCGATCGCTTGGGCGAGTAATTCTTCTGAGTGATCTGAACCGCATCGCTGTATAACTTCGCATCCCTGCCTGAGGTATTGAACAGATCCTTAGCTTCAAGCGTAATACTCAGGGAATTATTAAAGAATCCTTTGTATACCTTGGCATTGACATACCATGGAGTGTTGGTGAGTTTCATGTTGTTATCCCACTGAGGGGTGATTACCTGTGCATCGACGTTCAGCCATATATCGAAAGGCAGGTGAACGGCATTTTGCCACTGGATCATGAAACCGGGTGAGCTCATCGATGTAGCCTCGCCGTTGACAGGTAATGTAAGCCATTGTTTCATCACTCCGGCATTGAACCTTGGCTGCCACTCGCCAACCTTGAATTGTCCGCCGACAAACGCTGAAAATTCATGGCGGTGATTGAGATTCTCAGTCTTGATGAGAGTTGCGTCCAGTTCAGGACCAAATGGCTCGGTTATGAAATATACACCGTCTTTATAATAGGTGTATGATAGCTGGACGAAATAATTTTTCCATTGTGCCATGTATTCGGCAGTCTGCATTTTCGTCGGCTTCAGGTAGGGATTTCCCTTCTCGTATGTCAGTCGGTTTATATAAGAGATAGTTCCGTCGAGTTGACCGTATCCCGGTCTCACGGTTTTACCCGTATAATTCAATCCCATATTTACACCACCAAGCTGTGCCGCAATATTGAGAGAGGGGAAGACGTTATCATATACCTTGCTCTGATCGGCGCGATAGCTGCCCGATTCATAATAATCGAATACCACGTGCTCATACCGCAATCCGATTCCCACTTGGAACTTACCGAAACGCTGTCCAATCTGCATGAACGCGGCCATATTGCTTTCTTTCACTGTATTGTCGGAGTTATCTATTCCCGTGATATTGGCAGTGAAAAAGCTTGTTGAGCGAGTATCGGTATATTCTTCTCCTATCTCCACATCACCGTGCCACAACGGGTAGTTGAGAATCAGTTTTTCGGCAAACATGCGGTTGCGGTTACATGAATTCGTGATGACGACCCTGTCGGTTCCAACTTCAGCAGCCTCATTGTTGTGGGAATCCTGTCGTTTCTTGGTCCAAAGGTAGTCGGTGTTGAAATCTATTCCGAGCTTGCCGATTGTCCCGTTATAGTAAAGATTGGCCGAGTGGAGGGGGAGATCATTCGAGGTGTTATTCATTCTGGTATCGATTTTTTCGGTCATAAGTCCGTTGTACCAGACTTCGGTCGGAGTGCGTCCGCTCATGGAGTGGCGGTCCCATCCCGACCGGTAATAAGCACCGATGCCGTGATGCTCGTTTATCATCCATGAAAAACCGGCTTTCCCGTTCATGTCGTTATAACGTTCTTTCCACACGGTATTTATTTTCTGGATATATTTACCTGTCGGCAGGGTAGTAGTCATGTCGTCGGAACGGTCAGTGTAGTTATGCCCATACCACCATCCGTAGTTAGCGAAGATTTCGAGACTCATGGTGCGATATTTCAGGTCAACCGTAGTCCCGGTGCGGAAATCGTGCTGAAAACCGTTATCGGTGCGGAATGTCCCGCTCCACCCGTCACCTTTCGGAGGAAGGGTGCGTATCCTAATCACTGATTTTACATCGGCTGAGTAGGCTGCCCCTGGATTGGTTATCACCTCTACGGTCTTTATATCATGGGAATTAAGTTGCTTGAGCTCCTGAATGTCGTTGACCATGCGCCCGTTGATATAGATTTCGGGAGCGCCTTTACCAAACACTTCGAGAGAACCTTCATTATCTATAACCATTGGCACGCGGGTGAGCACGTCGTTGGCCGTGCCGGCCATGGCGAGAGATGTGCCTGCAACAGTCGTGACGAGCGCATTGCCTTTCAATGAGGTTGAGGGACGGGTGGCTTTCACCTCAACTTCGCCGAGTTCCACTGCTGAAGGATGGAGTTTTAATACCCCAATATTTCCTGAATCGGGAACCGGTATCGTCAAGGTGTCATATCTGATTACCGACACCCTGGCCGAAAGATTGCGGTCACAGTCAGCGTCGATTGAAAAACCGCCCGTCGAATCGGTCACGGATCCTGTCAGGTAGGTAGAGTCGCAATACACTACAACGTTTACAAAGTCGAGTGGAGCATTATTTTCGTCAGTCACGCAGCCCGAAATTTCGCGTGCGGTGAGCGGAAGCGCCATCATTAAAGAGATGGCAAGAAGGGTGAATGGTCGTTTCATATTTCATATCAGTTTTTTGATTTTCTGATGCAAAATTATGTCTGAATCCTTTTTAACTCCAAATGTAAAAGTCTTAATTGTAAAGATATAATATATTGATAATCAAGCTGTACACTTCTTAAAAGTCTTAATGAGTCATGACAGGATCTTAACGAGTCCTTAACCGTTCATGCTTCCGCTTATGAATGCCACGATATCCTCCTTTTCCGGTACTCCCGTCTTTTTCCTTATTGATGACTTCCTCACGTAGACGGTGGAGGTAGTCTGACCGGTGATGACACTGATTTCCTTTGTGGAGAAACCGGCCACCATCAGCACGATTATCAGCTCTTCTTTCAGGCTGAGCCTATCGCCATAGGTGTTGTGGAGTCGGGAATAAAAACCGGAGTAAAGGTTGTCGATCAGTTCAAAGAGATTATCCCGGTTTACGAGTTCTCCACCGGTCTCGCTGTCGATTGACGAAATCTTACGGAGCATCTCGCGGTTTTGTTCCGTAGGAGTTTCGGCCACCATCTTTATAATTCCGAGTTGCTGAAGCATTGCCCGCCTGAGTGCCTGCTGGCCGGCGGCGTCTTGCTGCATGACAGGGGCCGATTTATAGTCATCGACCATCTTCTGAAGAGCTTCGATCCTCTCCTCGTTTTCGCGCTCGTGCTGGTGTCGGCGGATTATGATCCAGGCAGCTGCCGCAAGCAGGGCGAGAGCTATGATGATGATTATGAGGATAACTACGGTCTTATGTTCGTTACGCGCCTTAAGTGCAAGAGCGAGACTCTGCTGGCGTAGTGCACCGCGTTCCGATTCCCACTGTGAAGCCTGCATACGGTTGAAACGCTCATGTTGCCGGTTGTTGATGGCATTGACATGCGTCAGTTTCATTCGTCCGGATTGCTTGAAGTCAATGAATGCGTTAAGCAGATTGCTGTAACTGCGATAATATGTGTCGTCTCTACTGCGTAATTTTGAAGCGAAACTGTCGGCAATGGCAAGTTCGCGCGAAGCCTTGGGAATGTCACCGCGGTTTAAGGCGTTTATGGCACGCTGGATGTGGAGATAATCGGCTGCACCGTTATCATTGCCGGAATTACTGAAAATATAGTTGATTACCCGGTCGCTTTCGTCACTTCTGCCAAGTTCGGTAAGAATTTGGCTACGTTCAAGTTCCAGGACAAACTGTTTGTCACCCCACCGGTGATTTCGCGCATAGTCGATCAGAGATTCAATAACGTAAAGAGCCGAGTCATATTTACCGGAATATTCGTAGGCGCAACACAGCATGTAACGGGCTTCTATCTTCCTGAGCGAATCTGATTCGAGGGTCATGAGCCGTCGGGCGTGGGGGATGATTTCCTCTCCCTGATATTCCGAAGTGCCGAGCAATACCCGGAGCCGCAATGGCTCTACGAGTAAGGTGTCGGGCACATCGTTAAGAATTGCAAGAGAGTCAAGCATTGATATTGCACCGGCTGCATCGCCCACCCAAAACTTGTAGAAAGCCAGGGCCGTGCCGCTACGCATGTCCCTGACAATATCTTTTCCACTGTAATAAGAGTGAGCGAATTTTATGAGCGAATCGCCAATCAATGAACGGTTCTGACGCATGTGACCCCATGCCCTCAAGTAATGGTATTTAGCTTTAAGGGAGTCTTCGACAAGTTCGGTCGGGTCAACCTTATCCAGCATGTAAAACGCGCTGTCAGTATCGTTATCGATAAGATCTTCGGCCGCGTCGATAATATGGTTGAAAGACCTTGAACGCGAGCATCCCAAAACGCTCGCCAACAGCAGCAACAATATCAGCAGTCGTGACTTCATCTTATCTGAACATCCGGTAAATCTTTACGTGTGCAAAAGTAATCATTATGTCACAAACATCCTCATATTAAAAGAAAAAATCCCTTAGGTTCGTGACTGAGAGACGGGAGAGAGTGAAATATTTTCGTTACTTAAGGATAGCTGACGAGATGGAGGCTGAGCCTTGTTGCTCGCCGGACGTCGAGACTTTTTTGCCGTAGTTGAAGGTGTAGGTGAGGGTTAGTACGAGGCATCGTGAAAGGTCGGTAATACGGTCACGCTCATACTCGGAGTAGAGAGGTGACGTAAAACGTGACTCGGCATAGCCGTCGCGCTTAAACCAGTTACGGAAGGCAAGAGCGGCCTTAAGATTTCCTACTGCGTAGCTCAGACTCATTCCGTAGGTGCTCTTGTAGCTAACGAGCGCACCGTTGCTCCACGCATTGAGCTGCTTTTGTGGCGACTGATAGTAGAAAATGGCTGACCAGTTATTGCGCGTATACTGGAGTGACACACTTCCGGCCAACAGGTTCATTGACTGCGCGTCGCAGCCTGTGAGTACCACGCGCTGTGCCTGACCGCTCATGCGTAAGCTCAGCGAATTATTTAAAAATTTAAGATTGGCTGAGAGCCAAGCGGAATAAGAGTGAGCGTCGCCGCTGTTGATCGACTGACGGATAAGTCCGTCGTAGCCCGGGAGCGTATAAAACCTGTAGGCCTGTTTATGAGGATTCCCCTCGTATTCAAGGGAAGCTGTGAGGGCGAACCAATTAGCCGGAATGTAATTATAGGAAGCCGATGCCGAGGCAAAAAGGGTATTACGCAGGTCAGAGTTGCCCTTAAGCCACATCAGTTCGGTTGACTGCACGAGAGCGTCGTTGGCAGTCGAAGCCTGCGGATGTGAGTTTCCCCACCAGCCCTCGATGCTCGCCGAGTGGCGATCGTTAATCGAGTATTCAAGTTGCAATCCCAGACGCGGATTCCACTCACGCAGCGTGGTGTGCCCGTTGAGTCGACCAACTACGTAAGATGACCCGAGGCGTGAATAGAGATTGAGTTTGTCCCAACTCTGGGTGTAAACCAGAAAGAGCATGTTTTCCGACGAAAGAAGCTTCTGCCTGCTATTGTCAGAACCGAAATACTGCGTATCATAAAGCGTATTGTAGGTCATAAGATCGAGGCGAAAAGAATTGTTGTGGGCAAATCGCTTGGCATACTCCAGTGAGGCGGTAGGGGAGTAGATCTTTTCCCTGTTGTCATTGATGATTGGAGAGAAATCTCCGAGCTGATACATCGCCCCGCGCTTCGTTGCACCATAGGCGAAACTCCACGACACCAAGAGCGAATTGTCGCGCGGGAGTGTGAAATAGTAGTAGCCGCTTATGCCGGGTGAGAGCGACCGGCTACTGCTTTCGGAGAGCGCCTCGGTATCATCCTCAACTCCGGCGCAGAAATCCACTATGGAAAGATTGCGCTTCAAAGGGTCAGCTGAGCGGAAAAAGGATAACTTGTGCTGGACGTAGGCAAAATCGTTGCGGAACGCAGCGAGTATCGAAGCGTATTGCTGATTGTTGCGCGACAAATAATCTATGCCTTCAGTTGCGCGGCGAGTGATCTCATCGAAATGATTTCCCTCAAACTCTACTCCGCGATATGTAGAGATATTGGTGGCCGGATTCCTCACGGCGCGCGTGATGGACGCCGAGCCGTAAGCATCAAATGTCCATTTCTTATATACGAAACGCGAGAACACGTTGCCATTAAGATTGTTAGTCTCCGGAATCTTTCCTTCTACCCTGGGCTTGGTGTAACCGCCCCACACATAGTGTTGCATTATGAAGTTGACCACATGTACGGCGTCGAGAAATCGCGGGTCATCAGGGTAATTCAGTACCTCCACGCGCAACACATCCTCCGGCCTTAGTCCGGCAATGTCTTCCTGAGAAGCGGGAATGTAGTCGATGAATAAGCTGACGCTCTTTCCCGCGACAGTGGTCACGCTCATTGAAGCCGGGTCGACGCTGAGTTGAGGTATCTGCATATTGAAAAGCAGGCTCGTGGCATCGAGCGAAGTGCGCTTTGTTTTCTTAGACGGAATATACTCCACGCCATGGCGAATGACGCGCTGCGACCGAGCCTCCACAACTACTTCATCGAGCAACTGTGACTCAATGGAATCAGTGTTGACAGTTGTTGAGTCAGAGGGAGCCTGTGCCAAAGACATGAAGTAACTGAACAGCAGGGCAGTTGAAACGAGGTATCGGCGCATAACGTGATGATTCTTTTCAATTTTGACTCAAAGATACACATTAAGTTACATCCGCGCAAGAAAAAAGTCACGGAATCGCATGCAATCCCGTGACTTTTAAGAATACGAAACTATTGAATTACTTATAGTTAAACCAGCGGATGATTTCGCGTATGGTGGGTTTCTTGCCATACATGAAGATACCTACACGGTAGATCTTGCCGGCAACCCACACCATCAGCATGAATGACAGGATAAGTATACCGAGCGAAACCCATATTTCCCATCCGGGGATACCGTAAGGAACGCGGGCCACCATCACCATGGGTGAAGTAAACGGAATCATTGAAGTCCAGAAAGCCAGCCCCGAGGTAGGATCGCCGGCGGCCAACATCGCAAAGATTATGGCGAAGATGATAGGGAATGTCACGAATGAGGTGAGCTGACCTGCATCCTGAATATTATCGACAGTAGAGCCGATTGCGGCAAATATGGAGGCGTAGAACAGAAAGCCGGTGATGAGGAAAACGGTCATCATCAGAAGGATCTTCAGGATGAACCACACGTTGGTAAGCATCAGTACACTATTGATCAATCCCACGGTTTCCATATCACTTACTGCCGACATGTTACCTGCCTGAACGGCCGCGATGTCATTCATGGCCTCGGCGGGCAGTATAGAGGGCATCACCGCCGGCATCACAAAACCTACAAGAGCCACTATCAGGATTCCCCATATCACAATCTGAGTGAGGGCTACAAGACTTACACCGAGAATCTTTCCCATCATCAGCTGAGCAGGCTTGACCGACGAAACCACAAGTTCAAGCACGCGGTTGTTCTTCTCCTCGATGATGCTTGTCATGATCATCTGGCCGTAGATAAGGATGAACATATAGAGCACAAACGACATTGCTACACCTAATCCGTAACTGAGTCCGGTGTCGAGATTTTCTTCCTCCTCCTTGTCGGTCCTGATGGTCGACAGGGAAAGATTGGCTTGGGAATCGGCAATGATTTTATCGATGTTCTCGATATTGTGGGAACGTAGACGCTCGTTTGTCACGATGTCGTTGACCTGACCGGTGATGACTGATTCAAGTATCATCGACGAGGGTCCGTGGGAATACAGCTGAAGCTGAGCCTTGTCATTGGCGATCACATTGGCAGGAATTACCAGAACCCCTGCAAAGTCAGTCTTGGTGAGCGCCGAGTCAAGGGGATCGCTGCATGGGATAAGCTTCACATCGTCAGTGTCGTGGAGCTTGTCGGCAACGAGTCCGGAGTGGTCGATCACAAGCACATCCGATTCGCTCGTTCCGGCTCCGAGCGCCATGATGATGACCGGGAGCATGGTCAGGAAGACCATGAGGAGCGGCATGAGGATAGTGGTGATGATGAAACTTTTCTTTGAAACGCGCTCAAGATATTCGCGACGTATAATAAGATCAATCTTCGATTTCATTACTCGGAAATTTTAGAATTAGACTTTTCAACAGCACGAATGAAAATATCGTTCATCGAAGCGATACTCTCCTTGAATCCTGCTATTTCAACGCTTGAATTGATAATTTCGACAGCCGCGCGCACAGTGGCATCGTCGTTAAGGCGGAACAGGAGTGATGACCGGCCCTGTCCGTCGGGTGTGCCGTTGACAAAATCAGTGGCAACCGGCTCAAGGGCGCGGACAAGATCTGGGGTGACTCCGTTATATACCACTTCGTAACGGTTGCCGAAGAACTGACGGCGTATTTCCTCTACATTTCCGGTGAGGATATTCTTGCTATGGTTAATTAATGTAATGTGGTCGCATATCTCTTCGACCGAAGCCATGTTGTGGGTGGAAAAGATTATCGTCGAACCCTCGTCGCGCAGGCTTAGTATCTCTTTCTTGAGCAGATTGGCATTGATAGGGTCAAACCCTGAAAAGGGCTCGTCAAAAATAAGCAGTTTAGGACGGTGGAGTACCGTTACGATAAATTGAACTTTCTGAGCCATACCCTTGGAAAGTTCCTCGACTTTCTTGTCCCACCAGTCGAGAATCTCAAATTTCTCAAACCAAGCTCTCAGCCTGCTGCGCGCTTCTCCGGCGCTCAGACCTTTCAAGCGGGCAAAGAACATAGCCTGATCGCCTACTTTCATTTTCTTGTAGAGTCCGCGCTCTTCGGGCAGATAACCGATTTGAGCCACATCATCCTGAGTCAGCTGATGACCGTCAAATGTGACTGAGCCCTCGTCGGGTGCCGTGATATGGTTAAGAATACGGATAAGGGTGGTTTTACCCGCGCCGTTGGGGCCGAGAAGGCCGTAGACCGATCCGCGGGGAATGTCGACAGAAACATCGTCAAGCGCAGTGTGATTGGCAAAACGCTTGCTGACGTGACTGGCACTGATTATTGTGTCCATGTTGATTTTAAGAATGTTGTATTATTTTGATAATGATTTATTCAATGTCTCTAAGTTCCTCTTTCATCTGCCTTATCTGCCGGGCCATACGGGCATTCTTGGCAAGCCCGATAACAGCCCCGATGATAACACCGACGGTGTAACCCACAAACATGGTGGTGTCTTGCTGAAGGAACAGCACGTAACCAAACCATGCCAGAAGAGGTAAACCGAGGCAAATTCCTATGGTTCTGAATCTGCCGCGCATGGCTTCGAGATTTATGGTGCGCCTCAGTGCTTCGGAAACCGTGCTACCGATCAGATCGATCTGATCGGTGCGCCTGCCGAGTATAAACATCAGCGATCCCTGAATGAGCGAGAAGCAGGCCGCGCCGATCACAAGAACTTTTGAAAGGGTCCAGAACGGGATAAATAGGAAAGGAAGGAATGCACATATAAGGGCCATGCGGAAAAACTGCGAGCTGAGTGAATCGCGCGTTGTGGCTACGAGATGCAGCGCGACGCGTCGCTCGATGTTCTCGGCCGATGATGGCGGAAGTGTGGCCCGGGCATCGATGTTACCCCATATTTTCTTTAATTCGTCGATGGTCATAGTTCGTTTTCTTTAGCTTGATCTATGAGTTTAAGTTTGATGCGGCGTAAACGCACCGCCACGTTATTGCGCGACAATCCTGTCATTTCAGCGATCTCATCATAGGAATATTCGTCGAGCCACAATAATATAATGGCCTTGTCGAGTTTCCCTAACTGATGTATCAGCTTGTACATTGATTGCAGGTCGGCCGCTTTGGTTGAGTCCTCAATTCCGGTCTCGGGCATCGAATCAAGTGGAGTCATAAGTGAAGTATGGCTTTCGTAGCGGCGGAAGTAGCTGACGCATGTGTTGATCGCAATTCTGTAGATCCACGACGAAAGTTTCGAGGCCCCCTTGAAGGAGTCAAGACCTTGCCACACGTTAGCAAGTACCTCCTGATAAAGATCTTCAAGATGCTCGCGCCCGGTGGCATACATGTAGCACACCTTCAGTACCGCCGGACGGTACCGATTGACGATTCCGAGAAAAAGTTGCTCTTTTTCAATGTTTCGTTTGGTGTCCATGTTTAATAAGACGCAAGAAAGTCGAAAAAATTACAGCGGAAAACGAAAAAATCAACGATATTCCGCCGGCAACGATATTTTTTCCGTAAATTTGCTGCATGAAACGACTGTTGATAAATATATGTGCCATGGCTGTCGCGGCACTTGTCATAGGCTGGGGCTGTATGCTCTGGCTCGGTAGCTGGACCCACCATGGGGAAGTCACCGTGGTGCCCGAACTGAAGTCACTCAGCTACGACGAGGCGGCCACAAGGCTTGCCGGAGCCGACCTGCAGGCTCATCTTCTCGACTCGGTCTACGATAACCATCTTCCCGCGGGAGCTGTCATAAATCAGAATCCACGTCCGGGGGCGAAAGTGAAGCCGGGTCGCACCGTCTATGTGACTATCAACGCCTTCACTCCCCGCATGGTCACAATACCGTCGCTTACGGATAACTCCGTCCGTCAGGCGCGCACTACTCTTAACGGACTCGGTATTACCAACATCACCGAGCGCAGGGTTCCGAGCGATTATCACGACCTTGTGCTGGGTGTAATATATAAAGGCAAGCGTCTTTCACCGGGCGCGAGAGTTCCTGTCGACGCAAGTATAACCCTCGAAATAGGGCAGGGGCTCACCGATGTCGAGGTAGATGCCGATTCAGCCCCGGCTGACGGTGAAGAACTTGATTTGATCTAAGCCTATGACGTCAAAGGATTTCTACGAGGAAGAGCTGCCTGAAGACTCGGCGGCTGAGAGTAGCGACGATGAAGCAGGCGAACTGTATGAGCACTTCAGGTTTGTAGCCGACAAGGGCCAGCAACTCCTCCGTGTCGACAAGTTTCTCGTATCGCGTCTTGAGGGCAGCTCACGCAACCGCGTGCAGCAGGCTGCCGATGCCGGTTGCATCCTTGTCAACGGCAAGCCGGTCAAGAGCAATTACCGTGTCAAGCCGCTCGACGTGGTAAGCGTGGTCATGGACCGCCCGCGCTATGAAAACGAGATCATTCCCGAAGATATTCCGCTGGATATAGTATATGAAGATGATCACCTCCTGGTGGTCAACAAGCCCGCGGGGCTTGTGGTGCATCCCGGCCACGGCAACTATACCGGAACACTCGTCAATGCCCTCGCGTGGCATTTCCGCGACAATCCCGAGTATGATGTCAACGATCCGCGTATGGGACTTGTGCACCGTATCGACAAGGACACTTCGGGGTTACTTGTGGTAGCCAAGACTCCCGATGCAAAGACTCACCTCGGAAAGCAGTTTTTCAATAAGACTACCAAGCGTGAATATGTGGCGGTGGTGTGGGGAATCCCGCAGCCCGATGAAGGAACCGTCACCGGCAACATTGGCCGGAATCCCAAGGATCGCCTGCAGATGACTGTCCTTCCCGATGATGATCCGACAGGGAAACATGCCGTCACGCATTATACCGTGATTGAACCGCTTGTGCACGTGGCGTTGGTTAAATGTGTGCTGGAGACCGGCAGGACTCATCAGATCCGTGTTCACATGAAGCATATCGGTCACCCGCTTTTCAATGATGCCCGTTACGGGGGCGACGAAATCCTCAGAGGCAACCGCACTTCGAGTTACCGGCAGTTCATATCCAACGCGTTGGAGACATGTCCCCGTCAGGCCCTTCATGCACGTACATTAGGTTTTGTCCATCCCGCCACCGGCGAGGAGATGTTTTTTTCGGCTCCGGTACCTGACGATATGACGGCTTTGATCGAAAAATGGCGGCGTTTTGCCGGTGATGCACTCTCTAAAAATTGTTAAACAATCATCAGGGCAATCATAGTTTAAGATAAAAGTGTTAATTTCGCAACTGAATATTCTCATTTGCCACAGATGCCGGGCTATGTCACCGGCTCATCAATTAAGATATTAATGGAATCTACTTACGATTTTACTGATATAGCTCCATACGAAAATGAAGTATTGAAGGAAAAGCTCGCTTCACTACTTGCCGAGCCTGCTTTCCGTCACGCCGTGACCTCGGTGCTTCCCGATATTGATTTTGAACAGTTGAAGAAACAGCTTGAGTCAATCCCCGACAAAGATTCGTTTCAGAAGATAGTCATGGGGCCGATTCTGGAGAGGATAGCCACCACAACGACCGACGGCATAACTTATTCCGGTCTCGAAAATATCGAATCGGGTCATCACTATACGTTCATTACCAATCATCGCGACATTGTCCTTGACTCAGCTTTCCTTAACCTCGGATTCCTGCGCAACGACATGCCTACAAGCGAAATCGCCATAGGCGACAACCTGCTTATCTACGAGTGGATCAATGACCTCGTCAGAATCAACAAGAGTTTCATAGTAAAGCGCAACCTCAGTATAAAGCAGGCACTTGAGGCGGCAAAGCAGCTTTCGGCATATATCCATCATGCCGTATGTACTAAAGGTGAAAGCGTGTGGATCGCCCAACGTGAAGGTCGTGCAAAGGATTCAACTGACCACACTCAGGAGAGCGTGCTGAAAATGCTCGCCCTCGCCGGCGAC
Organism: uncultured Staphylococcus sp.; assembly: GCA_964546905.1. Lineage (GTDB taxonomy): Bacteria > Bacteroidota > Bacteroidia > Bacteroidales > Muribaculaceae > Duncaniella. Next base: position 31,343 of record CAZJKU010000001.1, on the reverse strand, counting down.
GAGGCTACTCCCGCGACACGTCTGGCTGAAATTAATATTGCTCCGGCCACGATTTCTTATGAGTTTGATCCCAATGATTACCTCAAGGCCAGGGAGTTTCTCCAGCGTCACCGTGACCCCGACTTCAAGAAGTCGCAGCACGACGATCTCTTCTCGATGGAGACCGGTGTGTTACACTATAAGGGACGGGTTCATATCACAGTTTCCAAGTGCATTACTCCTCAGCTGCTTGATCTGCCGGCTGACATGGACAAGGCCGAACTGTTCAAGACGGTAGCCCACATGATTGACTGCCGCATACACAGCGGTTACAGGATTTATCCCATCAATTATATCGCCTACGGTCATGCTTTTGACAGTGACATGTATGCTGACCGCTATACCCCCGAGGAAGAATCGAAGGTGACGGCTTACATCGAAAGCCGCCTCGATATGGTCAATCTCCCCGACATCACCGATGAAGAGCGTGACTTCATGCGCCGCCGCCTCTGGGAAATGTATGCTAATCCGCTTAAGAATAAGCTCGTAGCAAGCACTACTTGCTGAGACTCAATCGGAGTCAATCAATAGGAATGAGATTACAGTTTATACCCCTTATCGCCGTTATCATCCTTAATGTCGGCGTTGACATTTACATTTGGCGACGCCTCCACGGAGTAGTCAGGCGGATACACGGTATCGCATCGGTACTACTGTTTATAATGATTCTGGCTGTGCTTTTCATGCCAGTCAGGTCAGCTTCTCCCGGTGTTGTTGTGGCAGCTATGTGGATGTTGTTCACCTACCTGTCAGTTTACATTTCCAAGTATATTTATTGTATATTCAGCTTCGCTTCTTATCTGCCACTGATATGGAAAGGTAAGAGATGGCGGTGGCCGGGGATTGCAGGTGCGGTATTGGGATGCGCGACTTTCATCGTAATGTGGTGGGGTGCATTGATCAACCGTTTCGACATAGATGTCAAGAGAGTTGAAATCCCGATTGCCGGGCTGCCCGAGCAATTTGACGGTTTCACAATTGCCCAGATTTCTGATCTCCATGTCGGTACCCTCGGAAATGACACGATATTTATCTCAGCTCTCGTGGATTCTGTCAATGGCCTTAAGCCCGACATGATAGCCTTTACCGGAGATATTGTAAATTCCCGTGCGGTAGAGCTTCTGCCACATGTAGCTCCGTTGTCACGCCTTTCAGCCCCCTCAGGAGTGTATTCCATAATGGGAAATCATGATTACGGTGACTATTGCGACTGGCCTTCAGCCGAAGCTAAGCAGGAAAATCTCCGTATGCTGCATGAACTCGAAGGCAAGATGGGGTGGAAAATGCTCAATAATGAGACTGATTACATCGAGCGCGACAGTGCCGTTATTGCCTTGATAGGTGTCGAAAATATCGGCGATCCTCCATTTAATGTGTATGGTTCTCTTGAAAAAGCATATCCCACCCCGGGCGACAGCCTGATTAAAGTACTGCTTTCTCATAACCCCGCGCATTGGGTCAATGATATCAGTGATAATCCTGAGAATAATATCGCCCTTACCTTATCGGGCCACACTCACGCCATGCAGATTGAAGTTGCCGGCTACTCTCCGGCCGTGTTCCGTTATCCTACATGGGGCGGACTTTACGAATCGGATAAGACACAAAATAAACTATACGTCAACATCGGTGCCGGTACAGTGGGGATGCCCGCGAGAATTGGTGCCGATCCCGAAATCACTTTAATCACACTGAAAAGATTACCCAACTAAGCTGACCAATGGCCAACGATCACGTCAATATTATTAGCAAGGAGTTCAATATCTTAAAAAAATATGTTTCGGCTACCATCAAGTTGCTTGACGACGGGGCTACCATTCCCTTCATAAGCCGTTACCGTAAGGAAAAAACAGGCGGGATGACTGATGTCACGGTTTTTGCTCTCGCCGAAAGACACAAAGCCCTGACCGAGCTCGACCGCAGGAAAGAAACCGTCATCGAAGCCATCAAGGCTGCAGGTGCCCTGACTACGGAAATGGAACAGCGCATAAATGACGAACTTGATCCCGTAGCACTCGAAGACATCTATCTCCCATACCGTCCCAAGCGGCAGACCCGTGCTCAGGTGGCCCGCACCCGCGGCCTCGAACCGCTGGCGAGGAAACTCATGGCTCAGAATGTGGAAAACGTCGATAGGGCGGCACGCGAGTATATTAATACTGAAGTGCCTGCAGCAGAGGATGCGATAGCGGGAGCTTCTGACATTATCGCCGAGTGGGTGAGCGAAAGTGCCAAGGCAAGAAATATCGTAAGATCGCGCTATCAGCGCAGTGCTGTCATTTCTGCCAGAGTAATTCCGGGTAAAGAAGAGGAAGGACAGACGTATGCCAACTATTTCAAGTATTCCGAACCGCTGCGTCTATGCAATTCCCACCGCTACCTCGCCATACGCCGAGGTGAATCCGAGGGAGTGCTGAAAGTCTCGATTTCAATTGAGGATGACGAGATGATAGATAGGCTTAACCGCATGTTTGTCCGCCCCCAGGCTACCGAGGCTTGTGCCGAGATAGTGAAAAATGCTGTCAAGGACGGTTACCGACGTCTCATCCGTCCTTCGATAGAAACTGAGATCAGTAATGCTGTCAAGGAGCGCAGCGACGAGGCGGCAATCCAGATGTTTGCCGACAACGTCAAGCAACTCCTTATGGGTTCTCCGCTGGGCAGGAAAAGGATTCTTGCCCTCGATCCCGGTTTCCGCACCGGTTGCAAGCTCGTGGTACTCGATGAGCAGGGTAATCTCCTCAATCATGATGTTATATATCCTCATCCGCCCGTTAACGATTTCTTCAATTCTGAGCAGGCGCTCCAGTACTATGTGGATCACTACCGCATCGATGCGATAGCGTTAGGAAACGGAACTGCCGGACGCGAGACCGAGCGTTTTGTCAAGAGTCTTATGTTTCAGCGTAAGGTTCAGATATACATGGTCAGTGAGCAGGGGGCAAGCATCTATTCGGCCTCTGAAGCTGCCCGCGAAGAGTTTCCTGATGAGGATGTGACTGTACGCGGCGCGGTGTCGATAGGGCGCAGGTTGCTCGACCCGCTGGCCGAACTGGTGAAGATCGATCCTAAATCGATAGGCGTGGGGCAGTATCAGCACGATGTAAACCAGACGAAACTTAAAGAGACGCTTGACTACGTTGTCAGCAACTGCGTCAATGCCGTGGGCGTGAATGTCAACACGGCGTCGCGTCAGCTGCTATCCTATGTATCGGGAATAGGCCCGGCCCTTGCATCCAATATCGTGAAATATCGGGCCGAACATGGCGATTTCCGATCACGCCGGCAGTTGCTCGAAGTCCCGAGGTTAGGGGAGAAGGCGTTCCAGCAATGTGCAGGTTTCCTCAGGATTCCCGGTGGTGAGAATCCTCTCGATAATACCGGTGTACACCCCGAGAGTTATACACTTGTCGAGACAATGGCTGCTGATTACAAGACCGATGTGGAGCGTCTTTTGCGTGACAAAAATCTTGTCCACAACATTGATCTTGAAAGGTATGTATCGAAGACCGTAGGACTGCCTACGTTGACCGATATCGTGACCGAACTTGAGAAACCGGGCCGGGATCCGCGCACGTCGCCTGAGGAAGATTATTACGACAGCACCCTTCGCAAGATAGATGATCTCTATATCGGTCAGGAACTCACCGGGAAAGTCAACAACATTACGGCATTCGGAGTATTCGTTGACCTCGGCATGAAAGAGAACGGTCTCATCCACATTTCCCAGCTGTCAGATAAATTCATATCTTCCCCTTCAGAGGTGGTCAATATCGGTTCACGGGTGAAAGTGAAGGTAATGGACGTGGACGTGGCAAGGGGCCGCATAGCATTAACAATGAAAGGAATCAATCAATTATGACTAATCCCTGTACAATAGGTCTGGGCAGCAATACCCCTGACCGCGAGAAGCAGATTCATGATGCAATAGATTTTTTGAAGCATCTGCTTGCTGACGTGAAAATTTCGGAGATTTATGAAACCGATGCTTTCAACGGAAAAGACAAGCCGTATCTTAATGTCGTGGTCCATGGCCTGACAGCACTCGAACCCGAGAAACTTCTTGACAAACTGAAGGAGTATGAAAATGATCACGGCCGCGTCCACAAGGAAGAGGACGAGGCCGGTGATGTAACGATTGACCTTGATCTTGTGATCTACAATTACAGGATACTCCGCCGCAGTGATTTCCAGCGGCACTATTTCAACAAAGGTTACAGGGAGCTGTTGGCCGACGGCGCTTTCGTCAGCCAATAATCACTCTTCCTCGCTGAAAGTTCTCGCTGCCTGTGTGCGGGCGGTGTCAAGGATGCGTTGCTGCTTCTCTTTTTCAAGAAGGGCTGCGCGGCCTTGCCTGAGCAACGATGCGTAGCGGGTCACGAGTGCAATTTCCTTGACTTGCTTTGCGGGAAGTTGCATGGAATAATCATTGTCGCCTAAGAATATGAGTTTCACGGGACTGTCCTGATGAGCGGCAATAAAATCGGTAACTGCTTCACATTCAGCTCCCATGAAAGTGATGATCTCCGCACCCATGGATCGGTCGTTGCGCTCGCCGTCGTGTTCCACGGTGGCCGTGACCGCACGCTGCCCTTCGCTTTCCACAGCAATTGCCTTGCTGTTGACTTTCCTTGATCCGAGGGAGGAGATAAGGTAAAGCTGACCGTCGGGGGTAAGGCGGGCCTGAAGGCCATCGGTCCCCGGAAATTTTGCAGCATCGGCGGTAGCGGCTACATAATAATTTTCTATGGGATTCTCAACTACCTTAATGCTGTCCTTGATTGCATCGGTTTCGGCAGTCAGGTGAGCCAGAAGGGAATCGGCGCTTTCCAACCTTTTCAATGCGAGTCCTTCAGCAGCCCTGGCCGAAAGGTGCATCGCGAGGCGGCGCACTTCTACCTGGTGGGGATAAGTGTTCTTAAGCGAGTCGATAAGCTTGACAGCCGATGAATAATCAGCTGCGTCCACAGCCTCCTGTGCCTGGTCATAGAGCGATCGGGCAAGTTTCTTTTCACCGTCGGCCGAGCATCCGGCCATTACTACGAGCATAGCGCCCGCTATGAATTTAGTTGCTGCGTTGTACATCTTTTACACCTTTTACTGTTCTGATTTTCCTGATGATATTTTCAAGTGACGTCGTGTTGCTGATTCCGAGCACCAGGAACCCGGAGAAGGTTCCGTAGTTGGATGAAACGGAAATATCGCGCAACGTGACATCTTTTTCCTTATTGATGATAGAGGATATGTTGGTGACAATGCCTATATCATCTTGCCCCACGATGCGCAGGGTTGCCGTGAACTGCGATCCTGCTTTACCCGACCAACGGGTTGTTATGACGCGGTAGGGGTATTTCAGCCTTATGTTGGCGGCATTAGGGCAGTCACAACGGTGAATCTTTATCACTCCTTCGGAAGAAACGAATCCGAATACGTCATCGCCATAGATAGGGTTGCAGCATCGGGCAAGACGGTAATTGATTCCCTTGACATTGTCGCCGATTATCAGCACGTCGCCTGAATCACGCTCGGTATCATCGACGGTGCGCAGGGCAAATTCCTCGGCGCTGGTGCGCTCCTTGCCGTCAGATCGGAGTTCTCGTTCAGTCTGCTCATACTGGGCTATGACATCGTTGATGTTAAGCCGTTCAGCTGATATTTCATTGTAGAAGTCCGTGACGGTCTTGAATTGCAGGCGCTTGATGGTGCGCATCAGCATCCCTTCGTCAATTTCTATCTTCCTGTTCTTGAAGCGGCGCATAAGCAGCTCCTTTCCGAGCTCGGCAGACCGGTGTTCAAGTTCCTTGATGCTTTGACGTATCTTTGAGCGGGCCTTGGAAGTAACGACGAAATTCAGCCAGTCAAGTTTCGGAATCTGCTGGGGTGAGGTTGTGATCTCGACGGTGTCGCCGCTCTGCAGCTTGTAGTTCAGCTTGCGGTTGCGCCCGTTAACGCGCCCTCCCACACACGTGCATCCGAGCTTGGAGTGGATGTTGAACGCAAAGTCGAGCACGGTGGCTCCCTCGGGCAACTTATAAAGATCACCCTTAGGCGTGAACACGAAGACTTCATTGCTGTAAAGGTCCATCTTGAAATTCTTCATCAGTTCCATAGGACCTTCGGCTGTCTCCAGAATGTCGCGGATGTTGTTCATCCACTGGTCGAGATTGCTTTCGCTCTTGATTCCCTTGTACTTCCAGTGGGCTGCGAGACCTTTCTCGGCGATAAGGTCCATGCGGCGGGTGCGTATCTGCACCTCGACCCACTTCTCGCCGGGTCCGAGCACCGTGGTGTGAAGTGATTCGTAACCGTTGCTCTTGGGAATACTCAGCCAGTCCTTCATGCGGGCCGGATTGGGCGTGTACATGTCGGCTACGATTGAATAAATTTTCCAGCACTCAGCTTTTTCATCCTCGACAGGTACATCAAGGATGATGCGGATCGCGAAGAGGTCATAGATATCCTTCATCTCCACCTTCTGCCGCCGCAATTTATTCCATATCGAGAAAATGGACTTCGTGCGTCCTTTAATCTCATATTTTAAACCGGTGGCATCGATACGTTCCTTAAGCGGCGCTATGAAGTCGGCGATATATGCGTCGCGAGTCACCTTTGTTGCGTTCAGCTCGCGGGCAATCTTGGTATAAGTGTCGCGCGCGGTATATTTGAGCGACATGTCTTCAAGTTCTCCCTTTATCTTGTAAAGTCCCAACCTGTGGGCGAGGGGAGCGTAAAGATAATTTGCTTCAAAAGCGGTATCGGCCACGAATTTCTCGTCAGGGTGATGATTTATAGCGCGCATTAGAGTCAACCGGTCCACGATCATTATTATGATCACGCGTATATCTTCAGCAAACGTCATGAGGAGCTTGCGGAAATTGTCGGTCTTGACCACTCCGTGAGAACCGTAGAGTGTCGACACTTTCAACATGCCGTTGACGAGTCGCACCACATCTTCGTCCCATATTTTGGCGATTTGTTCGGTACTGACTATCTCATTCTGACACAACTCATATAGCATTATTGAAAGTATCATGTTCCGGTCGGGAGAGACCATTTCGCATAATGTCAGGGCCGTGTCGAGATTATGGAACACGGGATTGATACCATAACGGTCACGCTTGAGATGGCCTGACGACACGGCATCGACTATCATCCGCCGCATCATCCTGTAATCATCGGGGGTGACAATGTCGCGGGTCGCTTCGGTCAGGCGTCCTATGATTTCGCGCAACCGTGTGCGCTCGTCGGGTGTGAAGTAAGTGGACATAATGATTTGCTTTAAACAACAAAGATAACAAAATTTCGTTACACAACGATGATTTTTGACGATAATTAATAAATTTCGGTGAAATGGTGGAAAATATTTTGATGGTTAAAACTAATTGATTAATTTTGGGAAAAATCTAAAACCATAAAATTTTCACTTAAACCATTCCAAAATGCTACGACAACAAGATATTGAGCTTCTTGCTCAGAGAGGCATTACTCCTGAACAGGCTGAAAAGCAGCTTGAACGTTTTGCCACCGGTTTCCCCTATCTGAAAATCAAGGATGCCGCCCGGGTAGGGGAAGGTATAATCCGCCTGACTCCGGGCGAAGAAGATGGCGCGATTGCGCGCTGGAAACAATATCTCGATCATGGGGGAGAGGTGATGAAGTTTGTCCCCGCATCTGGTGCCGCGTCGCGCATGTTTAAAGCCCTTTTTGAATATGTCGACGGCGGGACCGACGAGCTCAAGCCCGGTTCCCCTGTGGCAGCACTTATCGACTCACTCGACAAGTTGCCTTTCATCCCCGAATTAAAGGCTGCCTGTCTGAAATTATACGGTACAGATCTTGATACGCTTGTTAAGGACGGTCGCAACCGTGACATTATCCGCGCGATTGTAGCGCCCGAAGGCATGAACTACGGCGGACTTCCCAAGGGCCTCCTTAAGTTCCATTCTTATCCGGAAGGCTCGCGCACTCCGGTTGAAGAGCATCTCACTGAAGGAGCTCAGACCGCAGCCAATTCCGAGGGAGTCGTGAAGCTTCATTTCACCGTTTCTTCCAACCACCGCACTCTTTTTGAGGAGAAACTTAAGGAAGTGATTCCTCAGGCCGAGGCCCGTACCGGTAAGAAATTCGTGGTCACCATGAGTGAGCAGAAACCTTCGACCGACACGATTGCCGCTAACCCCGACAATACTCCGTTTATCGAGGATGGTCATATCGTGCTTCGACCGGGCGGTCATGGCGCGCTCATCGAGAATCTCAACGACATCGATTCAGCTGTGGTATTTATCAAGAACATCGACAACGTTGTGCCCGACAGCCGTCGCGCCGACACTATCCGCTATAAGGAAGTGCTTGCCGGTGTGCTTCTTGAGACTCATGACATGATAGAGCAGTTCCTTGTCAACCTCAATCAGAATGTCTATACTCCCGAGTCGCTCAACGAGATCCTTGAGTTCATGCACAAGCGGCTGTTTATCTACGACGAAGTGGACACCGACGACAGCGATGCCGTAGTGGAATACATTAAGCGTAAACTTAACCGCCCATTGCGCGTATGCGGCATGGTGAAGAATGAAGGCGAACCCGGCGGCGGTCCGTTTATCGCTTATAATGCCGACGGAACTGCCTCGCCCCAGATTCTCGAAAGCAATCAGGTGGATCCCTCCAACGAGGAATATATGAAGATGATGAAATCGGCTACTCACTTTAACCCGGTTGACTTGGTTTGCTATATAAAGGACGGTGCACATAAGAAATATGACCTCACCAAATATGTCGATCCGGCCACCGGATTCATTTCTTCAAAGTCAAGTCACGGCAAGGAACTCCGAGCCATGGAGCTCCCCGGATTGTGGAACGGAGCGATGAGCGACTGGAATACAGTATTTGTTGAAGTTCCAGTGTCTACCTTTAATCCCGTGAAGACTGTCAACGATCTTCTTCGTCCCGCTCATCAGAATTAATATATCTTAGATATCTACCTTTTTCTCCCTCTGGCTGCACTGCTGTCAGAGGGAGAACTTTTTTATAAAATGTGGTAGGGGAGAGTCGCATGTTAACACCATCAGTTAAATTTAGTTAATCATTTCATCTTTCCTATCTCCACCTTTGTTATATAGTCAGAAACAAAAATGAAAACAAACTAATTATTTCAACTGAATTATGGAAATCTTTAAAACGAAAACAACCCGTGAGCTTGAAGCTCTTGAAGAAATGGAAGCAACTCTCCGACGTCGTCAGCGTCGTCAACGTGTTTTATTGTTCGTTGCCGTAGGTACAGCAGTATTGTCAGCCGCAGCAGCGATAGTCAATGCTTTCAGGGATAAATAAATTGCTTCCGTGACATGAATATGACAATTTGGCAGAATGATTAAAGACGATGAAGATGATAATACATTTATGTAATGCAATGATCATTAATCATTTACAGTAATTATTCATCTTATCAGAATCTTTTTGGCATAATAATTGTTATATTTATAAACGAAACTAAAAAATTAACTTAAAACAAAAATTTCAAAATATATAAAATTATGGGAAAAATTATCGGTATAGACCTTGGAACAACTAATTCATGTGTCTCTGTGCTCGAAGGAAACGAGCCTAAAGTAATTCCTAATCAGGAAGGTAGAAATACCACTCCTTCAATTGTGGCTTTCGTTGACGGTGGCGAGCGTAAGGTAGGCGAGCCTGCCAAGCGTCAAGCTATCACCAATCCTAAGCGCACAATCTATTCGATCAAGCGTTTCATGGGTGAAAACTTCGATCAGGTAGAAAAAGAAATTGAACGCGTACCTTATAAAGTGGTTCGCAGCGACAATAATACTCCCCGTGTTGATATTGACGGCCGCGAGTATACCCCGCAGGAAATCTCGGCAATGATTCTTCAGAAGATGAAAAAGACTGCCGAAGATTATCTCGGTCAGAACGTGACTGAAGCCGTTATCACCGTTCCTGCTTACTTTAATGATTCTCAGCGTCAGGCTACCAAGGAAGCCGGTGAGATCGCAGGTCTTAAGGTGATGCGTATCGTCAACGAGCCTACCGCAGCAGCACTTGCCTATGGTCTTGACAAATCTGACAAGGACCAGAAGATCGCTGTATTTGACCTCGGTGGTGGTACTTTCGATATCTCCATCCTTGAACTTGGTAACGGTGTATTTGAAGTTAAATCTACCAACGGTGATACCCACCTCGGCGGTGATGACTTCGATCACGTGATCATAGACTGGCTTGCCGACGAGTTCCAGAAAGAGGAGGGTATAGACCTCCGTCAGGATCCTATGGCTCTTCAGCGTCTTAAGGAAGCTGCCGAGAAGGCTAAGATCGAGCTTTCGTCGACCACTTCCACTGAAATTAACCTTCCGTATATTACAGCTACGGCAACCGGTCCCAAGCACCTTGTGCGAACTCTGACCCGTGCACAGTTTGAACAGCTTGCTGACAAACTCATTCAGGCTACCATCAAGCCCTGTGAGCAGGCCCTTAAGGATGCCGGCTTGACCCCTTCGGATATCGATGAAGTAATCCTCGTTGGTGGTTCTACCCGTATCCCCGCCGTTCAGCAGGTTGTTGAGAAGTTCTTCGGCAAGGCTCCTTCCAAGGGTGTTAACCCTGATGAAGTAGTTGCCGTAGGTGCAGCCATCCAGGGTGGTGTGCTTTCAGGCGATGTTAAGGACGTGCTTCTTCTCGACGTTGTGCCTCTGTCAATCGGTATCGAGACTCTCGGCGGCGTGATGACCAAACTTATCGAGGCCAACACTACCATTCCTGTAAAGAAGAGCGAAACCTTCTCGACTGCAGCCGACAATCAGCCTTCGGTTGAAATCCACGTCCTTCAGGGCGAGCGTCCTATGGCTAAGGATGATAAGACCCTCGGTAAATTCCACCTCGACGGTATCGCACCCGCTCCCCGCGGTATACCTCAGATTGAAGTTACTTTTGACGTCGATGCCAACGGTATTCTTACCGTATCGGCTAAAGATAAGGCAACCGGAAAGGAACAGAACATCCGTATCGAAGCATCAAGCGGTCTTACCGACGCTGAAATCCAGCGTATGAAAGACGAGGCTGCCGCTAATGCCGCCGCCGATGCTAAGGAAAAGGAACGTATTGATAAGCTGAATCAGGCTGATACAATCATCTTCCAGACCGAAAAGCAGCTTCAGGAACTTGGCGACAAGATTCCCGCTGACAAGAAGGCCACCATTGAATCAGCTCTTGAGAAACTGAAAGAAGCCCACAAGGCTAAGGATCTCAGTGGTATTGACTCTGCCATCAATGACATCAACTCTGCCTTTGCAGCCGCTCAGCAAGACATCCTCAACGCCCAGCAGGCTCAGGGAGCCGCAGGCCAGCAGGGTCCGTCGGCAGGCGCATCAACCGGTTCATCTGACAGCCACGTAGATGATGTAGAATTTGAAGAAGTGAAGTAAAATACATAATTCACCAACCGTTTTAAGGTCGCAACCCGTAACCCGGGCCGCGACCTTAAATTATATTATGGTAAGGAAAAACTCGACTTATCAAAAGTGAACAAAAAGAACTCATGCTTTATCATTTGAGTTCTTTAACTTTGTAGCAGCAGAGGCTCAATGAGGATAAGTTTCACAAAAGATTTTCAACGAATTGATCAAAAAACGTGAAAAAGTTTTGAGTTAATCAAAACAATTTTCTAAATTTGCAACGCTCCGTAGGGAAAGACATTTAAGGCTCTATCTTCAGCAAGACATAATGAAAAGCGTTTACTCGACACTTGATTCTGACGTTCTGGAACTTCGTAACGTTCTAATCTCTATCAGTTTGAAGCAACTGCATCGGTATCAAGTTTTGTGGTGTCTGAATTAAAAAAATATTCAATATGAATGAGCAGAATCAAAGAACCCTGAAAAATTTAGAAAAATGTGAATTATTTTATGGTGGACAACGAATTGATTTATTAGGTCAAAACTTATGTTTTGAACTTGAATTGCCCAAGCTGTCTCATAACGAAAAAGATACGTCTATAATAACGATAATAGCTCCACCTCAGTACTTTGAGATTCTTGAAAAAGAAGATGTTTATATTAAGGTATTAGATCCGAGTATAAAGCCGGAGATATTGAAAGTAATATCAGCCACATCAAATCGTGAGTTGGTGTTATATTTAGATGATCGATGCGTGCCAGAATTGACACTCCGTTATAGTCATAAAAACGTGAATCATTCTTATGACTTTGACCAAGGAAACGGTCTTTAATTGAGGATTGTCAAACTTTATTTTCTTTCCTGTAAAAAAACGCGCGGTAAACCGGATCAAGACGATACGTCGGCCGAAGTCTTTTTACGGCGACTCTCATTCCGTCCAATCTACTTTCATGGACGGTACACGACGCACCTTGTTCATAAATCTGCCCGTCATCGAAGTCAATGGGTGAGAGTCGAGACTTGTTAGGGCAATCTGCACTGAAATCAGAAGTATGGAGATCCGTCAGTATGTGTACAAAGTTACGTATATTACTTGGATATTAAATAATAACTCTAATTCATTCGAGAGACACTCTTGATTAAAATAAAGATTCACCTTAAGTATTCGAGTAGGATATTCCTAAAGACAGTCAAAAGAAAGTGGACAAACGAATCGAAAAAAAGAATATCTAAATAGCCTATTTTACATAATAGTGATTATGGGTTATTATCTCAACAATTCTATGTGACCTGTATTATATACTGAGTCTGATGACAAATTCCTGAGATCTCGGCCCTATCAATAAAGATTGGTTAAAATAGGAAGGCTGAATGCTATCTTGCTGAAATATTTGTCAATATTTCGATTTTTCAAGAATTTTTTCTTACTTTTGTGAAGTGACGGTATGACACTGTTAGATTGTCCCTTTTATAAATATGAATTAGCTTCGACACCATGAACGAGCAACATAAATACAAGCAACAACATCTATATAAAAACCGCGAAGACTTAATCTCTAATAACACTACTGATACCGTATGTTCATTCTGCGGCTCTGAGATGGATGAAGACGACAAGTTTTGTCCTGACTGTGGTAATTCGCGCGAAGGCATCCGCTGCCCATCATGCGGCAACCTCAGCAGGCGGAGCTTCTGCTCTACCTGCAATGCTCCGCTCAATGAGCTTGCCCAGCAGGCCATTAAAGATGCGAAAACAGATGCCGCATTTTTGCGCGCGGAATCTATCGCCGCCGAGCTTCACGAATTGGAACAAAAGATTCAGTCCCTTGCCGGACAACGCAATACGCTTGATGAATCAGTTAAGGCCGACTTAAAGTCGATAGCCGATCATTATGAGCGATTATTCGGGTCAGACGAAATTGCAATCCCCAAAGTTTCAACTCAAAAGGCTCCCGAAATAAGTAGTTCTCGTGTCGGAACCGATCTTTTACGGGCGGCGATCGAGGCTTACCGCGAGAAAGCCGAAGAGCTTCAGCAAACCCTTGACTCAATGCTTCCACCCGCCGCGGCTACTCCCGAGCAACAGCGTAATTTCTTCTGCGCCCGTAAAATCAGGTCAATAAGCATGGAAACGGTAAGGCAGCAATGGGTATGTAATTTCTGCGGTTGCTATCATGATCATCCGAGTGAATGTACAAGGCCTGAGCTCGGTGGTAAATGGATCATGGCACCCGTCCCCACTCCAGTCACGTCAATAATTTACAGCTGATGAAAGATTATAATAAGAAGAATTGGGGATCCGCTCCCCAGGAATCAGTTACTGCCGGTTCATCAAACGGTTGGGGTAATGCCCCCCAGGAGTCAGTAACTGCAAATTCCGAAGCCAGCGGTTGGGGAAATGCTCCCCAGGAATCGGTAACCGGTCAGAACAGCGGCTGGGGAGGATCGCCTCAGGAATCCACTACCGGCAGTCAAGCACCTCCCTCTTCAGGACCACGTGAAGCTCCGCAATATGACCGCTATGTTATTGACGGAGTGGAATTTCATGTCAACCGATTGATTTCTAAGCAATCAGGCGAGGCTATCATTCTCGAAGTTACCACTTCAGGAAAGGTATATACGCTCAAACTTTACCGCCCGGGCGTAGTACCTAATCATGAGGTACTTAAACGTATTGCCGATCAGCGTGGCAACGGTTTTCTTGTCGATATATATTCTCACGGAAAATGGACCGACAACAAAACCGGTCAGGAATATCATTATGAAGTAATGCAGTATTGCGCCGGAGGTTCTCTGGCCGACGTAAGATTGAATGGCGATGAAAAGAAAATGCGCGAATACGTGATACGTATGGCATCAGCCCTTGATTTCGCCCATAGGCTTGGTATACTGCACCGTGATGTGAAGCCTGCCAACTTTCTTTTTGTCGATAAAGACAGGTCAAAATTCGTACTGACCGACTGGGGACTTGCCAAGACTCTCGATGAACAAGGTCGCGCTCAGACCGATGCCGGCAGGACTAAAATCTATGCTGCCCCCGAGATGTATACCTACATCCCCGGAAAGCCTACCTATGTAGGCCCGAAAGCCGATTTCTTCTCGATGGGAATGACACTGCTGGCATTATGGATGGGTGAAGGAAAGTTACTTGCCGATGAAACAAAGCTCGTGCACGACAAGCAGGAAGAAACACTCCCCTACCCGCGCCGCGGAGAAATGTCCGATCATTCCGCAGGCCTCATCAAGGCATTGACCCGAAGGAATCCCGATGTCCGGGCCGGTCTTGATGAAGTGGTACGATGGGCTAAAGGTGAGACTATATTTAAGGAGAAAATTGACGATTCGCTTGCCGAGTTCAAGATAGTATTTGATGCAGGTAAGGGATTGATCGCGCATAATCCGGCTGAATTAGCCGAAATTATGCTGAATAATCCCACCCTTGCAACTAAGTATCTTTATACCGACAAGATCAGAGATTGGTTTCGAGAGATAGAACGTCCCGAACTTGCCATGGCTATCGAAGAGATAACCGAGCAGCGGTTTCCGGCCGACAAGGAACGAGGTCTGTATGTGGCTTGTCTTACATTGGATCCTAAGCTGCCGTTCCCTCTCAAGACTCCTCAGGGATTTTACAAAATCAATACTCTTAAGGAACTTGGTGACTTACTTATTAAGGTATCGCCCGACCAACTGGCTCCCGGAACATTCACGGGCGAAGATTTCCTGATGTGGGTAGCTACACGCGATGCCGCCCTTGCCGGTAAAGTGTTGCAGGCCGGGAAATCACGTGATCTATGGAATGTGATCTACAATGTTCTGCCTGACCGTGCCTTTGATTTCAAGGAATTGAAAACGAGTGATCTCGCTGTGCCTGAGCAGATTGCAGCGAGAATCAACGAAGAATTATGCGGAAACGCCCGGCCCCTTGTCTTGAAATCACTCGGGAGCGATTTCAGGTCAAGCCGGCTTAGAGCATACCTCGCATCAAAGGGCAAATATTCCGGTCATATCAACTGGATCGAGTATTGCCTTGACATAAATTCCAAGGACAACAGGATGAAATATGCGCCCTATACACGCAGGGTAGCCCAATTCAAGACTGCGTCGGGTCTTGCCGGAAAAGTCCTGCCTGTGACCGTTGGCGGCATGGAATTCAGGTCTCCCGATGATGTCGTGAATGGCGATGTATCACGCCTCACTACTGCCCAGCAGGATTTATTGGCTGACTGGCTGACCCTATTCTTTCAGGAAGAACTTAATGCCGATTATAAGAAGCGGTCGTTTTTCTCTCGCACGTCGGATTACAGTTACTTCATCGACAATCTCCCGGCTTCGACTTATGCGCAAAATTCAATGAATTCAGGCGTAGAAATGACTGCTGCCGTGGAATATAATGAACACGTGTGGCGCAAGGTCAAGTTATGGCGATGGTTGGCGGCAATATTCTGCTTCCTGCCACTGTTCGGAGTGTGCGTGGCCGGAACCTATATGACGGTCACAATGGGCGCGATTGATTTATCAGAAAGTCTCAGTCAGGTAGGTCACTGGATTGGCATAGGTATCGGAATCATCAGTTTCCTTTGTGTCGTGGGCAGCGGTTACAGTCTCCTACTCGGCGGAATTACGGGTGTACTTGTGTGGGTACTCAGTAAGCTTGCTTTTACCTTTATCGGATCAGTAGCCCCATGGGTTGTGATTGGAATTATGGTTTTGACCTTGATATTCATGGGAAAGAGAATCTTTTTCGGTCAACCCCGCGCATGGATTGACGAATATACCACACTGGACTGGGACGAAGTCATTGACCGCTACGTGCTCGCAAATACCTTTGACTGTCGCGACAAGGTTTTCCCCGCAGGCTTGCCTGAAGATTATCCTGTCTGTGTAGTCGACGAGAGTTCAGCCCGAGGACTTTATGAATTGCCTGAAGTGCGCAAGAGCGCCCTGATCATGCTTTGTGTCACTCTCGTAGGGGTCGCCCTTTGCTGGTTCACGGCCCGCGGTATAAAAAACTCCGAATTAATGGCCGTATCGGGTCCCGAATTACTCTCAGGTCAGTTTACCGGAGATATAAGCGGAACACCTTGCACCATCACTTTTGATCTTGAAGATGATGCCACCGTCGTGGCCGACATGAAGATAGATTACCGGAGCGGCACTACGACTCAGACCATGGTTGCTGAGCAGTCAGCTTCCCTACCCTACACATTCTATAAGAACGACAATAACGAGATTTATCTCCGGATTGACAATGCAGCCCGCGAAGGGAGCACTACTGTTGCCACGGGTATATATTGCAATTCCAAGAAGAATATCAAACAGGTAAAAATCAGGAAGCGATGATTTGTCAGAAATGCGATAAACCTAACCGCCCTACGGCAAAATACTGCAAGTGGTGTGGCGCCGAATTTTACGCTCAGCCCTCTGACCGGATACCGGAAGGAAAAGATCTTGATGTGCTTTTTGACAAGGTTCTGCTCAGACAGCAACTTGAAGACATACTGAAAAAAGCCCGTGCCAAAGCCGAGTTCTGCAAGCGAAACGGTATAAAGACCCGTATGCAGCTAAGTTTCGCCATAACCGGTGAACCGGGGACAGGTAAGACTACCGTAGCCCGCACGATTGCTTCGGCCCTTCATAGCGCCGGTATTGTCAAGACGCCGGTGGCTGAGATCGTTAACCCAGTGGATTACGACGAGTGGATCAAGAATATCGAAAAGAACGCATCACGGCTGGGTAATTCGGTCGTGGTTTTTGAAGAAGCTCAGAAACTCGTGCCTGAAGGAGAAGCCGATAGTGTTGCAAGAATAGATCATATACTTCAGGCGGCCGCGCGTTGGCGTGAAGATCCCGAGAAACCGGTAGTCATCATCACAGGCAATGCCCGGCTGAAAAAATTCTTTGATGAAAATCCCAATTCGGCAGTTTCGGTCAATTTCCACCTTGCTACCGAGGAGCTTTCGGTCGAAGGTCTCATGGCTATTTCCCGCTACCTGCTGAATGAGAAGTATCACCGTAGATTATCGGCTGAAGCCGAAGAAAAATTACGCAGGATCTTTATCAACGACCGTCGTAAACCGGAATGTGCTCTGGGAGCCGGCGGACATAATGCTGCATCGAGAGCCTATCATATTGATCTTGCTGCCCTTGGAAATCAGGATTCTGAAGTGGGACCGCAGTTTGTCACCGGCGAGGAATTCATTCCCAAAACAATCGGAGACGTCATCAAGGAGTTTGACCGCTACGTTGGTGTCGACGAAATCAAGAACGCTGTCATGACTATCGCCACCGGAATTGAAAATGATGTCAGGGCCGGACGCGAACCCAAGGTCATGCATCATTACCGGTTTCTCGGAAATCCGGGAACGGGCAAGACCACGATGGCACGCCTCTTTGCCGATGCGCTAAACGCGTTGGGTGCGCTCCCGGTGGGCCATCTTGTGGAAGTGTCGAAGGATGATCTCGTCTCAGGATTTGTAGGCGACACATCATCCAAAGTTGTTGCATCGTTCAAGAAAGCTATGGGTGGAGTGCTGTTTATCGACGAGGCCTACCAACTCGGTAACGATAGCCACGGAAAGGATGCAATAGACACATTGCTCGCTTTAGCCGAAAACAATCTTGGAAAAATTGTCGTGATAATCGCCGGTTACAGTAAGGAAATGAATGAATTTGTCACGCTCAATTCAGGTATTGCATCCCGGTTTGACACGACGATTAACTTCCCCGACTATACTGCCGACGAGCTGACTGAAATTTTCAGAAGAATGGTAAGAAATTCTCCTGACGGAATTACACTTGATGAAGAGGTCGAAAAAAATATCGGCAACATATTCAACCGCATGTACCTTACGCGCACTGCCACATTTGGAAATGCCCGGGAAGTGAGATCTCTTTTCATCAAGGCTGTGGAAAGAATGAATATGCGCCTTAAAGAGAATCCTTCCGCTCCCCGGGTCATGACCATGAGGGACATAGAGGGAGACAACAAACCTGCCGGAACTGTAGAAGACATTCTTGCCGAACTCGACGACATGACCGGTATGGCTTCAGTCAAGGACCAGTTAAGACGCATAGCCCGAACCGTGCAACTCAATCGCCGCAGGGCTCTTACCGGACGTGCCTCCTCAAAAGTCGATAATATTCATATAGCCATTACCGGTAATCCCGGCACAGGCAAGACCGAAATCGCCAAACGGTTGGGAAGAATATTCAAGGCAATGGGAGTGCTTTCCAAAGGTCACGTTGTTGAGAGGGAACGTAAGACTCTGCTTGATTCATATTCCAATTCCGCGGGAGCCAACATGGATAAGGCTGTGGACGAGGCCATAGGAGGCGTGCTTTTTATCGATGAAGCCTACAACCTTATTCCCATGAATAACCCTGCCGACAGGGATGCCGACGGTTCTGCCGCAGTTGAAGCCCTCATGACCCGAATGAGCAACGATGCAGGCAAATTCGTGACAGTAATAGCAGGATATAAGGTTGAAATTGACGAGTTTATTGCTAATGCCAATCCGGGATTGGCCCGAAGGTTCACCCATCGCATCCACCTTAACGACTACTCGGTAGCCGATCTTAAGGAAATATTCCTGCGCAAGGCAAAGGGGGAGAATTTCACATTGACCCCTGAGGCCGATGCACTTCTTGAAAAGAAAATCCAGGAACTGGTGACGATGAAAGACAAAAATTTCGGGAATGCCGGTACCGTAATAAAACTGTTTAACGAGACACTTGAACGCCAGTCTGACCGCCTTGGCGAGACAATGGATGAACTGACCGATGACCAACTTTTCACAATTGAAGCATCAGATATACCCTACGATTCTCCCAAGAAGGTCGACATCAATGAATGTTTCCGTGAGCTTGATAAGCTGGTTGGACTGAAGGGTGTAAAGGATACCGTGCGCAGGCTTGCCGATGTTATAATCATCGAGCAGGAAAGAGCCGCCGCCGAGGGCCGTCAACCGGTGATTCCTATGAGCCATTACTTGTTTCTGGGTAATCCCGGAACGGGAAAGACTACCGTTGCGCGCATCATGGGCAACATTTTTTATTCGCTCGGAGTCCTTCCGTCAAACAAACTTGTTGAGATCAAGCCATCTGACATGGTAGCTCCTTACGTAGGCCAGACTGGCCCAAAAACACGTCAGATGATTGAACGCGGACTGGGTGGAGTCCTTTTCATTGATGAAGCCTATGGTCTTGACGACGGAGGTTTCGGAGCGCGCGATGCCATGCCTGAATTACTCACTTTGCTTAATGACTATCGCGGCCGAATGGTGTGCATAGCAGCCGGTTATCCTCGTGAGATGCAGCAATGGATCAATCTTAACAGCGGACTTGACAGACGGTTTGATGTAAGGATTCAATTTGAAGACTATTCAGCCGATGAGCTTTCGGAAATTTTCATGAATATTCTGAATAAGGAAGGAATGAAAGCCGACGAAGCCGCAGTTGAAGAAATGAAATCCTATTTCCGTACACTTGTATTTAATAAGTCCGACAATTTCGGCAATGCCGCCGAAGCTGTCAAGTATTATAATCAGGTTAAAATTAATCAGGGAGCGCGGTTGCGCTCTATGAGAGAGTTTGACCGCGAAGAACTGTATACGTTCCGTCGCGAAGATATGAAACTGTCATGAAATGCTATAATTGTAAATCCGTGATCGACGATGATTCGATCTATTGTGACCAGTGCGGTGAAAAAATCTACATTTGTCCTGACTGCCATATTCCCGGCAAGGGTGAAGGAAAGCGATGTGGACAGTGCGGTAAACCGCTGGTCGCCGCCGATAAAGCTGCAGATAATATTGCCGGAGGAACAACCCCCCGTCCGGCTATGCCTACCCGGCTCGTGAGCAAAGAACTCGGTATCACGATTACGCTTTCCGAAGGACTCGTAATAGGCCGCGTAGAAGGTCCTTACGCCTCGAAATTGTCATCATTGAAATTTCTTTCTGCCCGACATGCGAGTTTCAGACGTGATAATGACGGTTGGATTATTGCCGATGAAGGCTCGCGTAACGGTACGGCCGTCAACGGGCAATGGTGCTACACCCCATTGCACTTCAAGGCGGGTGACTTAGTGAGACTTGCTAACTCTTATGATTTTATCGCGGAATGAAACTGACATATAATGCTGTAAGCGAACCCGGTCTCGTCAGGCCACGAAACGAGGACTGTATTCTTGTAGGTAATCAGATTATAAGGAATGACGCTGATTCGTTTTCATTTGAAATTCCTGAAAGCGGCGTGGTTTTCCCTGCTATCGTGTGTGACGGTCTCGGTGGACATGCACGTGGAGATGAGGCTTCCATGATTGTATGCGAAGAATTCAGGAAGTATTTCGATGGAATCGATCATGCCCTTGATGAAAATGATCTGATAATGGATCTTAAGCGTGAAGCCACCCGATGTAACGAAACTCTCCTTAAGTTGGCTGAGGGATGCGGGATGTTCTCGACGTTGACGGGTCTTCTGATATACGGTGAGAATTATTTCTTCCTTAATGCCGGAGATTCAAGGGTATACCGTATGCGCTACGGTCACTTGAAACAGATGACTTCCGATCATTACGAAGCACGGTTTCTCAGAAGAGTTATCAACAACTGTTTCGGACTGGAGGAAGTCACTCTCGATGTCGTCCCTGCCAAAATTATTCCCGGAGATGCTTACATAATCAGTTCCGACGGTCTGTTTGATATGGTACCTGAATACATTATTGAAGAAACAGGGGCAGATGCGCGGGTACTCTTGCAAAAAGCACTGGAGGCTGGTGGAAAAGATAACATTTCCATAATTACCCTCAGTTTTGATTGATCAATAGGAAGATTAGGAAGTTAATACCCTCCTGCCATTAAAAAGATCGCCGCGATCTCATCATCGAGATTGCGGCGACAGATTCTCTTTATCGAATTACTTGGAGACTTTTTTGGGCTTACGCTCTTTGATGCGGGCCTTCTTGCCGGTGAGCTTGCGCAGGTAGTAAAGTTTTGCGCGGCGCACTTTACCAAGTTTGTTGACCGTGATGGAGTCGATAAACGGAGATTCGATGGGGAAAATACGTTCAACGCCAACGTTGTCGCTGATCTTGCGCACAGTGAAACGCTTCTTGCTGCCTTCACCTGAAATGCGGATCACTACACCACGATACTGCTGGATACGCTCTTTGTTACCTTCCTTAATACGATAAGCTACGGTGATGGTATCACCGGGAGCGAAATCCTCAAAGCGCTTGCCGGTGGCAAATGCTTCTTCAGCAATTT
Source organism: uncultured Staphylococcus sp. (assembly GCA_964546905.1). GTDB lineage: Bacteria > Bacteroidota > Bacteroidia > Bacteroidales > Muribaculaceae > Duncaniella. The sequence goes on along the minus strand of CAZJKU010000001.1, from coordinate 9,633 downwards.
TAATTAAATCCATTTCGATAAATATTTAAATGTTAACATTTTACGCAATATACCGGGCTGCACGTCCCGATAGAGATTACGCTTTTCGGCTGCAAAGTTAGCAATAATTATTGTAATTGCAAAATTATCAGCGATTTTCGTTAGTTTTTAAAGTGAATGAAGTAATCAAGAGTCCGGAAACCATCAGGGTAACCGGACTCTTGATTATTGCCGAAATAATGTCAGCAGCAATTATTCGACGGGATCAATTTATTCATCAAGGTTGTTATCACGGGGATTGTCGTTAAGCTCGCGAGTTTCAGCCTTTACCATTTTGGGATCGACTTTTCCGTTATCGGCAACATTTGTTTCAACGCCTGCATATACATCGACGTCTTTTCTAACTTCTTTATCCATAATAGTATTTTTTTAATTGATTTTATTTTTGTTATTATAACATCGGCACAGGGTCAATGGTTCACTCCTCCCCTACCGGAAGTTGATTGAGCTGTTCGATATAGTCAAGAAGTTCGTCACGGCCACGCTTGTCCTCACTTGAGGTCATGAACACGGGCGGCAGTTCCTCCCATGTCTCGCGGATCTTATCAAGGTAAAGCTTAATATTCCTGTTGGCGGCACTCTTGCCGAGCTTATCAAGTTTCGTAAATACGATTGCAAACGGCACTTCATTCTCGCCGAGCCAGTTCATGAAATCCATGTCGATCTTCAAGGGTTCGTGGCGCGAGTCGATGAGCAAGAAAAGGCATGTCATCTGACGGCGATGGAGTATATAGCCCTCTATCATCTTCTGAAGTGCATCCCTTTGCTCCTGACCGCGACGGGCATAGCCATAACCGGGAAGGTCGACGATATACCATGAATCATTTATTAGAAAATGATTGATAAGAAGTGTCTTGCCGGGAGTTGCGGATGTTTTGGCTAATTTTGCATGGCCGGTGAGCATGTTTATCAATGAAGATTTTCCTACATTACTACGGCCTATAAATGCGTATTCATGTAGCTGCGTGTCGGGGCACTTGCTTACCGAGGGGCTTGAGATCGAGAATCTGGCTGAATTGATGATCATAGTGAGATTTTTTAGTCGAGCATTAACGAAATCATGGGGCGCACTGAAGGGAATTCCAGTATATCGCCTGCCGATGATGAATTGAACACGATGGCTGCAAGCACATCGACGGTGACATCAAAGTCATATTGACCTTTATAACTGTCGTTGACCGTCACTTCGCCACCTTTGATTATATAGACGTGGGAATTGAGGGATGACAATAAGTCATCGGTCACTTTAATTTTCAAGCTGAGGTCGGGATTGGCAGCCGCGACTGCATCAAGACACATCTTGACGTTGACAATGCGCCCCATACCGCGAGGGAGGAGTCTGCCACCGTTTCGATCGGTAGCAGGAGCGTAATAAAGAAACGGCATATCCTGATTCAGTGCGCGCAATTGTCTTAACGCAGCCTGACGGGAAGATTCATCATCACCCATAAGATCGGTCACTACAAGCAAGTCTCCCCGCTTGACAGTCCAAGCCATGGAAACTATGTGGGGACCGAGGTCCTCATCGTCGCCGGTCATGACCACAAAATCGCCTCCATCAAGACGGTTATCCTCGATTATGCAGCGGAAATCCTCCCGCGAGTGCATAATATAGCATTTGCGAGCCTTCTGAAAACGGTTAAAGGCTTCCCAGAGCCGATCATGATCAAGATCGGTGGCCGGAGAATATTCCTTAGCGGAATGCTGCTCACCGTCAACAAATTTATGCAGCGACGTAAAGCGCTGCTCCTTGATATAGAAAACAGGCTCGAACCCAAACCGTGCATAATAATAGAATAGTGCGCTGTTGGCCGGAATAAGAGTCACCATCATGTCACCCCTTGAGGCAGATTCCTTCAGTGCATCGGTTATCAATCGCGACATCAATCCTTTCCCACGCTGAGAACGCCTGGTCGCAGCCCCGTGAATATATGAAACGGGTAGTGTCTTGCCATGGAAACTCATTTCAAGATCGCGGAGAATCAAAGCCGATGCCGGAGTTCCGTCAGGGGCCTGAAGTATCATTCCGTCGCGGTCAGTATAAACATTTTCAAAAAGCATGTCAACATATTCGCGAGAATCGTTGAATACTTCCCGATATATCTTTAATATTTCTTCTTTCTTGCTCATATACTCTATTAACGCGGAATTATTAAATTATGTTGAATCTCTGTCTCAAAAAATAGAATGAAGTAATCGTGACAAGCGAAAAAAAGTATCGCAACTTGGAACAAATTTACATAAACAATTGTTATTAAAATAAACTAATTCACTATAAATCAAAATTCAAAACTCTACAATTATGGCTTACAAAATCGTTGAAATCGAAGGCGTAGGTGCAATTTATGCCGAAAAACTCGAAGCAGCCGGTGTCAAAACTACCGATGATCTACTCGAAAGAGCAGCCACTAAGAAAGGTCGTGAACAACTGGCGGAAGCGACCGGCATTTCTGAAAAACTGATTCTCAAATGGGCCAACCATGCCGACCTTTTCCGCATCAAGGGTGTTGCCGGACAATTCGCAGAACTCCTTGAAGCTGCCGGTGTTGACACCGTCAAGGAACTGCGTCATCGTGTTCCAGCCAATTTACATGCTAAATTAGTGGAAGTCAACGATGCCAAGAATCTTTGCAACCGCGTTCCCGCTGAAAGTGAAATTGCAAGAATGGTAGAACAGGCCAAGGAACTCGAACCTAAAATCTCCTACTGATTCTTAAGTTAGATTTTTATATATTCTGAAAACTTCAATCCGCAATCAGACTTCTGAAAGTCCTGACTGCGGATTGATTATTATCATCTTGCACGCAAAAACTGTCATTTTTTGCCGCTTTTCAATTTCTTAATTTCTTTATTATTCAGTTTTACTTTATACTTCTTGTGAAGTTCGGCAACCCAATTCTTTTCAAGTTCCTTCTGGTAATCTTCAGTAACAGCTCCACGCACGTCGGCCGCTTCCTCCGGAGCATCGATAATGCGTCCGTTATAGCCGAACCATTCTATCCAGCGGCCTACGGGAGCCGGCTTCTCACCACCGAAGGCAACATTGTCGAGGATCGCATTCTCACCTTGGCCGGCAATCACTCTTTCGACCTTGATATTGCGGCCGAAAGCCTTGCGTAACGTGGTGGCAAGAGAGTCATTACCAATAGTGTTTTCATCAAGGAATTTCCTGGCAGCTGTGGCAACTGAGTCGGAGGTGGCGAATATCACGTAACCCTTGTATTTGGGAGCTGTCCATGAGTACTTTGAACGGTTGGCATTAAAATAAGCCTCAAGCCCTTCCTTGTCCTGGTTGCTCTTGTCCCATATATTACGGTTGGAGATTTCAAAAAGCAATATGCCGTCGCGATACTCATTGACAAGGTTGCGGAAATTGGGATTCTCATCACCGATATGGGATTTGAAATAAGCTACGGTCCTGTCGTCGAGATACTGTTTTGCTGCTGCGTCAAAAGTGGTGACTGCATCGGCGGTCGACTGACGGGTGTTCTCCCCTATCGTGGCAACAACCTGCGAAGCCGTGATGTCCTCGCCGTTTATTTTGGCTACGACAACATCACTTGCGGAGAGTGCGGCAAGTCCGTCGGCAGGAGTAGCTGCCGACTTGATAATGGAAGTGGCTTTTTCCATTCCCTCGGGAACGATGACGGCGTGATATTTCTTTTTCAACTGATTGATTTTTTCAATCTCTGGCATGCTTCCGCGCACATCTCCCGATATGGCTCGCATAATTGCGGGACGCACCTCTTCGAGAGTTTCAAGCGGAAGCCGTTCAAGGGTCTGGACTATGTGCCAGCCGTAGGAAGTTTTGAAGGGCTCAGATACTTCCCCGGGGGCAAGAGAAAAAGCAGCCTGCTCAAATTCAGGCACCATTCTACCCATACCGAAGATTCCAAGATCACCACCGTTGCGTGCCGAGCCCGGATCATCACTTAGATTCGTGGCAAGTTCGGCAAAGTCAGCTCCGTTTTTGATCAGATTATATATAGAATCAATCTCGGCTTTTTTAGCCAGCTCCTGCTCGGGTGTCAGGTTTCGGGTCAGTTTGAGGATGTGGCGGGCGTGAACACGGCCTTCGTCAGGGTTTTCCGCTTCCACCCTGATGATGTGGAATCCGTAGGGCGCGTCTTCAATCACTTCTGAAATTTCTCCGACGGGAGTATTGTAGGCTCCTTGCTCAAAGGGATAAGGATACATGTTGACTCCGATGAATCCATAATAACCCTTGTTGTACTTGGCATTGCGGTCAGAAGAATACTTAAGTGCCATTTCGCCGAAGTCGGCACCGTTGAGAATGGCTGTGCGAATACTGTCGAGACGCTGCCTGTTTGCAGCCTTCTCTTCGGGAGTAGCTCCGATAGGAAGCATGATCTGACTGACGGCTACCCTGCGTTTCATGTGCTCGTATGACTCATTGACAAGGCGTTCGGCAGTCAGCGAATCACGCAGGTAGGGAGCGGCAAGTTCATCACAATACTGTGAAAACTCTTTTCTGAAAGCCGCGGTGGTATCTATTCCGGCAGCTTCGGCATCGGCAACCTTCAGTTTATAGGTTATGAACATATCGATATATTCGTCGACCGACTGGGGAGTCTCCTGCTGAGAATTGTTCTTCTCATAAAGATATTCAAATTCGCTGACCGGCACTGATTTACCGTTCACTTGCATCAATTCCGGCTCACTGCTACGGGCAAATGCGCCAAAAGCGAGCGCGAGCGAAACCGCTGCTACGGGTAGAATGATTTTTTTCATTGATAAAAGATATTTTTACTTAATAAGTAACGGTTCTGGCTGCTTATTATTGCGCGACATAATAAAATATGCCGTCGGAAAGATACGGCGGCATATTGTAAGAAAGTGAAATACTTATCGGGGCATCGAACTGTAATTGGGTGCCTCGCTCGTAATGGCAACGTCGTGGGGGTGGCTCTCGGCAACACCGGCATTAGTGATCCTGGTGAATTTCGCCTCGTGGAGACGCTCAATATCAGGAGCTCCGCAGTAACCCATTCCGGCCCTGAGACCGCCGAGCATCTGATATACGACCTCATAGAGATTTCCCTTGTAAGGAACCCGGGCAGCGATACCTTCGGGAACAAGTTTCTTGGTATCGGTCTCGCCGGCCTGGAAGTATCGGTCTTTCGAGCCTTTTTCCATGGCTTCAAGCGATCCCATGCCACGGTAAGACTTATACTTTCGTCCGTTGAAAATGATTGTATCGCCGGGGGACTCTTCAACGCCGGCAAGCATACCTCCGAGCATCACGCTGTAAGCACCTGCGGCAAGGGCCTTGACAATGTCACCCGAATATCTGATACCACCGTCGGCAATCAACGGAACACCCGTGCCTTTCAAGGCTTTCGCCACATCATACACGGCAGTAAGCTGGGGTACTCCTACTCCGGCAATGACTCGGGTTGTACATATCGATCCGGGGCCGATTCCGACCTTAACACCGTCGGCTCCATTTTCCACAAGGAAACGCGCGGCATCACCGGTAGCGATATTTCCTACAACTACGTCGATATGGGGATATTTTTCCTTTATGGCCTTGAGTACTCCGATGACTCCGCGGCTGTGGCCATGGGCTGTATCGATCACGATTGCATCAACACCTGCAGCCACAAGTGCATCGACACGCTCCATAGAATCGGCTGTCACCCCAACTCCCGCAGCTACACGAAGCCGACCTCGCGAATCCTTGCAGGCAAGCGGTTTGTCCTTAGCCTTTGTAATATCTTTATATGTAACGAGTCCTATCAGCCTGTTGTCGGCATCCACTACGGGTAATTTTTCTATTTTGTGGCGCTGGAGAATCTCGGCGGCCTCTTCAAGATTAGTGGATTGAGTCGTGGTGATGATGTTCTCGCCGGTCATAACTTCATCGACCGGACGCTGCAGATCTCGCTCAAACCTTAAGTCACGATTGGTCACTATACCCACCAGCACCTTGTTCTCATCGACCACAGGGATACCGCCTATGTGATATTCTTCCATCATGCGCAGGGCATCTGACACGGTACTTCCTTTCAATATGGTCACGGGATCATATATCATACCGTTTTCAGCTCTCTTTACGGCATGGACCTGACGAGCCTGTTCGGCAATAGACATGTTCTTGTGAATGACACCGATACCACCCTCACGTGCTATCGCAATAGCCATGGCAGCCTCGGTCACGGTGTCCATAGCCGCCGACACTATGGGAACATTAAGTGTTATGTTACGGGAAAACTTGCTTGTAAGATTAACTTCACGTGGAAGAACTTCCGAATAAGCCGGAATAAGAAGGACATCGTCAAATGTCAGACCGTCCATCTTAACTCTATCTGCAATAAAAGACATATAAAAGAATCTTAGAATTTTATTGCGTGCAAAGTTAATCATATTTTCCGACATGAAAAAATCAAGATCACACCGACTCGCGCTCTCTATGTTAAATTATATTAATACATCTGCCTCTCTCGTAAAAACTACCATCTATTTCACATTATTAGATGATACAAGGAATCCTTCACACAGTTATGGAGTATCAAAAAGATAGCCAACTAATTCAAAATATTAGGAAATTGGCGTAACTTTGCAGAATGAAAGTTGAAAATTTGAAAGACAAGGTAATAGGTTTCGTATGGCAGCATGTCCTTTTGTTGATTTCCATGTATTTTATGACCTTTGGCGTAGCGTTGTGCGTCCGGTCAAATCTTGGTAGCGGTGTCATCTCCGCAATTCCCATGTCATTTTCGCTGGCTGGAGAAGCAGGGCTCGTTCCGGGACTGACTATTGGAGGGTACACCAATATCATGAACATTATCCTCGTTGCGGGTCAAATCTTAATTCTCAGGAAACGGTTTGAGAAGATTCAGCTTTTTCAACTCCTTGTCGGATTCGTATTCAGTGCGTTTCTCGATATCAATATGTGGCTTACCTCCTACTTCTCGTCCTATCAAGCTCTTTATTCCCAGGTAATCGCTCAATTTGCAGGCGCTACTATTCTCGGTTGTGCCGTGACCACTGAAATTCGCTGCGGGTCGATTACTATGCCTGGTGAAGGGATTCAGGTAGCCCTCGCTCAGGTTACAGGGAAACCTTTTCCGATAGTAAAAATGATTGTAGACACTACTCTTGTGGTGTTGGCCGTCATTTCCGGTTACTGTTTCTTCGGCTCATGGCCATGGACCGTTGTGGGACCCGGCACCCTCTTTGCCATGGTTTACGTGGGGTATGTAGTGAAATTGATAAGTCCGCATTTGAAATGGTTTGACCGACTGTTGGACTATCGTCCCGGTTTCCGACGCTACATCTATGGTCTCGCACGTTTCATTTACCCTAAAGGCGAAGGATAATCTGTCAGCAGAAAACTCCACCACTCCACGCGGCAGATGATAAGGAGTTATCTACTACTAACCATAATAATTGATTATTGACAATCGGGTATGTCGGAGAACTTCAATACGTATATCGAACATATTGACCTTGATACCTGGCGCGAGATATGCGTCAGCAACGGCACCTTGCGACATTTTGCAAAAGGAGAGGAATTTGTATCAATCGGCGAGGTTGGTCGCTATATCGGATTTATCAAATCCGGTTCTTTCAAATATACAGCATATTCCGACGATGGCACTGAGCATGTTGTGGGATTGGTGTTTAACGGAGGACTTGTTGTTGACTGGCGAAACTTCCTTCATTTTAATAAAGCGAAAGTAGCGATTGTCGCAACAACAAATTGCGATGTATTTTGCATCACTAATAAAGAAGTTAAAGCAATAATCGCTTCTAATCCCGATTTCCATAACATGGTCATGCACACAACTGAAGCTGTGTATGGTACTTTATATGACAGACACCTCGACCTTTATATCAAGACTCCGAAACAGCGCTACGATGAACTTGTAAAACTGCATCCCGACCTTTTCGACCTCTTTTCGCTCAAAGACATTGCGTCATTTCTTAACATAACTCCTACACATCTGAGTCGATTACGAAAAAAATTACTGTAAACAGTGCTAATACTCGTGACTTTCAACATTTGTTGAGAGTTTTTATTTTTATTGGCAGTACCTTTGTTTCATCCTAAAGTATATTAAATTAATATGAAACATCTATTTCTTACGTTAGCGGTTGCATTAAACACCACCTTGATGCTTGCTCAGTCATTTGTCTCTATTTCAGGTAAAGTAACTGATTACAACGGTCAGCCGGTTGACTCGTGCCATGTTTCGCTTGGCAATGCAGATTTCTCTACCTTATTTGAAGTCCATACAGATAGTAAGGGGGAATATAAGATGGATAGTATTCCCGTAGGAAACTACGCGGCAATTTGTGCTATGCGTTCTAAGGAATATCCCCGAAGGTTGATGGTTCCTGAAGAGGACATGAAACTTGAATTCTGGGCCTGGAACATTATCGCTGATAGAGATATTACATTAAATATACGTTACGGAAAATTAGAGTTATATGGTACAACTGCCTTTATCGAGTATGGAGGTCGACAAGAATTATTGATTTATACTCGCCCAATGAGTGTGACCAAAGCTATTTCTTATCAAAACTTCCAAGATAAGGCTGACGCAGAATTAAATGGGCCGAAAGTTACCGTAGACCCTCAATATATGGAGTTTGAGGTTTATTGTGACGGTAACCCGCTGGAGATCTACTCTGTTCAACATCTTTCTCTCGTTCAGACAAACGGCAATACTAAAGGTGATGATGACTGTTATTTAATTCAGGCGCAGATACCCGCTGACATCTATAATCATTGGGAAAAGCCCTATGAAATTCGGGTAGTGGGTCACAATACGGAATATGATGAGTGGGGAGAGAACGTCTATTATCTTGAAGCGCCCCATTATATCTATAAGTGACTATTAAAAATCTATTAGTTGAATTAAGTTTTTAAATATAATTATAAGGCATAATAATCTTCTTTAGTCATTTTGTAAAAATGTTCAGTACGCTTATTTCCGAGCGGTGAAACAATATCGGGGTTCGTATGATGAAATCTAAAACCACTCTTTTCGCAAACACGCTTCGATTTTAGATTTCCTTCATAATATCCGCACCAAACGGCACTGAGTTCTAATTCGTTGAAACATCTCGCGAGAATAGCTTCGACAGCCTCAGGCACCAGACCTTGCCCCCAATAAGGTTTGCCGATCCAATAACCTATTTCAGCTTCTTGTTGCTCCATGTCAGCTGTATGCAAACTATTTGCAAACATTATTCCGCAACATCCGACGGGTTCATCTGTTTCTTTCAAAACAATAGCATAAGTCTCCGGAGCAGAGAAAACAGTACGGATAATTTCAAGGCTATTTTCAACTGAAGTATGCACAGGCCAACCTGCGATTGGACCAACGTCAGGATCAGAAGCATACTTATAAAGTGCTTCGGCATCCGTGTCTCTCCAAGGTCGTAGTATCAATCTATTCGTCTCAATCATCGCACTTTACTTATTACTTTGTCGGTTTATCATTATCTTTTCAAAATTATCCTGACCCCATTTCATCAATGCTTCCACATGGGGCAGAAGCGTCTTACCAAGTTCGGTAACCGAATATTCCACACGAGGCGGAACATCAGGAAAAAGCTCAC